>NZ_JBHWAB010000001.1:2205000-2805000 GCF_042688525.2 Haloimpatiens myeolchijeotgali | reverse complement strand
TAACATTTCCCCATCTAGGGAACGTATACATTGCAGCTAAAATTTTTTTCGATGGTATAGGAGTAGAATATGTTATACCTCCTGTAAGTAATAAAGCTGCGCTTAAAGTTGGATCTTTATATTCTCCAGAAGAAATGTGTTTACCTTTCAAGATAATGATAGGAAACTATATACAGGCTATTGAAAAAGGTGCAGATACGGTTTTGATTGTAGGAAGTTGTGGACCATGTAGATTTGGAGAATATAGTGAATTACAAATGAATTTATTAAAAAAACTTGGATACAATGTAAATTTCATAGTTCTAGATTATTGTGATGATATTGGAAAAGAAGAGTTCTTAAGAAGGGTATCTAAAATAGTTTCAGATAGTAAAAAAAGTAATGGAGAGATAATAAAGTGTGCTTTAAGAGCTTGGAAAGCACAAAAATTAGTAGATGGGATAGAAGAAAAAGCCCATTATCTAGCTGGATATGAAGTAAATAAGGGAGAATGTAAAAAATTACTCCATAAATGCAGAATGGATGTTGTAAATACAACTAATTCTGAGGAAGCTGTTAATATATTAAAAAGTTATAGAAAAAAACTTATTCATATACCAATAGATAAAAGCAAGAATCCTATCAAAATTTCAGTAATGGGAGAAATTTATACAGTAATAGAACCTTTCTCTAATTTATATATAGAAGATAAACTGATGGATTATGGTGTATGTACAAAAAGGATGCTTACTCCAACTTGGTGGGTAAAAGATGCTGCACTTAAAACTTTTAAATTAAATTCAATAAAAATGAGAAAAGCATCAAATGAATACTTACCTTTATATATAGGAGGGCATGCAAGAGAATGTATTGGAGAAGCAGTACTTTCATATAAAAATGGATTTGATGGTGCTATACAACTATTTCCAATGGGATGCATGCCTGAGATTGTGAGTAAATCAATTTTACCTACTATATCAAGAGATAAAGATTTTCCTATTATGACATTAGTTATGGATGAAATGAGTGGGGAAAATGGATATATAACAAGGATTGAAGCATTTTTAGATTTGTTAGAGAGGAGACGTGAGCGTTGTATTATTTAGGAGTAGATGTGGGTTCTGTAAGTACTGATATTGTACTTTTAGATGAATCAATGAATGTTGTTGATGAAATTTATTTAAGAACTAAAGGAAGACCAATAAAAGCAGTACAAGAAGGATTTAAAATTTTAAAAGATAAATATGATGATAAGGAAATAAAAGCTGTAGGTACTACTGGCAGTGGAAGAGCTATTGCATCCTTTTTAGTTGGTGCTGATGCTGTAAAAAATGAAATAACAGCGCATGCAGTAGCATCATTAGATATTGATAAGGAAGTTAGGACTATTTTAGAAATAGGAGGTCAAGATTCTAAAATAATAATTTTAAAAGATGGAATAGTTACAGATTTTGCTATGAATACTGTTTGTGCAGCAGGTACAGGTTCATTTTTAGACAGGCAAGCTGAAAGACTAGAAATACCAATTGAAAAATTCGGAGAATACGCATTGAAATCCAAAATGGCTGTAAGAATAGCTGGTAGATGTGCTGTTTTTGCTGAATCGGATATGATACATAAACAACAGTTAGGCTATGAACCTTGTGATATTATAAAAGGACTTTGCGAGGCTTTAGTAAGAAACTATTTAAATAATGTGGCAAAGGGTAAGGATATACAACCTAAAATATTTTTCCAAGGAGGAGTAGCTGCAAATATAGGTATGAAAGCTGCTTTTGAGGAGGAACTTGGACATGAGATATTTATACCACCTCATTTTAATGTTATGGGAGCTATAGGAGCTGCAATTATAGCAAAAGAGCGACTTGAAAAAACAAATAGAAAAACTAACTTTAAAGGCTTTGATATTGCTAATAGTGAATTTGTGTCAACAAGTTTTGAGTGTAGTGGATGTCCAAATAGATGTGAAGTAGTAAAAATATTAGAAAATGGTAAAGTAATTGGATGTTTTGGAGATAGATGTGGTAAGTGGAGTGAAAAATTACTTTTTATCCCTCGTGTGGTATAATTACCTTTAAAGATTTTAATAGAGGGGATAAAAAGATGTTTAAGATAGCATTACTAGGTACAGGTGGAACAATGCCTCTTCCAAATAGAGCGCTTACAGCAATGATTGGAAGCTGTAATGGAAAAATGATTTTAATAGATTGTGGTGAAGGAACACAGGTACAACTGAAAAAAATAGGATGGGGTCTTAAAAACATTGATATTATATGTTTTACTCATTACCATCCTGATCATATTGTTGGACTTCCAGGATTATTATCTACTATAGGAAACAGTGAAAGAACAGAACCAATGACTATTATTGGGCCTAAAGGATTGCATGAAATTATAAAAGGACTTATGGTAATAGTTCCTTATTTACCATATAAATTAAATTTAATTGAAATACCAGAGGAAGGATTAAATAGTTTTTGTCATGGTAGATATTGTATAAGTTCTATATATGTTGATCATAGTGTAACATGTGCAGCATATTCTATTGGAGTTAAGAGAAATAGAATATTTGATCCACAAAAGGCAGTGAAAAATAATATTCCAGTAGAATTTTGGAATAAACTACAAAAAGGTAATACTGTGAATTTAGAAGGTAAAACAATAACCCCAGATATGGTATTAGGGGATGAAAGAAAAGGATTAAAAGTTTGCTATTGTACAGACAGTAGACCTACATTAGGATTAGTTGATTTTGTACAAGATTCTGATTTATTTATATGTGAGGGAATGTATGGAGATAATGATAATTTAGAAAAAGCACTTAAAAACAAACATATGCTTTTTAGTGAGGCAGCACATATTGCAAAAGAAGGAAAAGTAAAAGAATTATGGCTTACACATTTTAGTCCTGCTTTAAATAATCCAGAAGAATATATAGATGTAGCTAAAGAAATTTTTGATAATACGGTAGTGGGAAAGGAACTTATGAAAAAGGAATTAAAATTTTCTAAATAATTTAGTTAAAAAAGTTAAATTAATCATATTATATAAGAGAGAGTAATTATGAAAGAAGGAATTTTATTATATATGTAAATGATTTAGTGAAAAATGTATATCCAAAAACTTATTCTATCAAAAATTTAGAGTTTGGAAATGTAAAATCAGTTCATAAAATAAATTCCATCAAAAGTATTAAATCTTATACAGATTACCAAAATTCAAATAATAAAAAGTCTATGAAACGTGCTAGGCGTATATTAAGATTAAAAAATGACTTAGAGACAAAAGCAGTAGATGTACTAAAAAATGGAGAGAATATTCTTTGTGATGCAGATAATTGTTTTATGTCAAGAGAAGTTATTAATGATAAAAGTGAGATAATAGCTAGAGTAGGAAATGGTGCGTCTCTTAGAAAATATATTGTTTTTGTGAAAAGTACAGCTAAGCCTCAAATAAATACATCAAAGGCTATATTTTCAAATAAATTAACACCAGTTTTAGATGATGAAAAAATTATTTCAATATATATGGGAGAAGAAAAATATGATATAAGTGTAGACATTGATTTTGAAGATACTAATGTAGAAGTTTTTGAGAAAGTAGCTAAAGCACTTAATGATAAAAATATAGATATAGATGCACAAGTTATTAAAATTTCTGATGTTGTTGTAAAATTACAAATAAAATCAAAACATTCAGGATTAAGAAATAAATTTCACATTGAAGATAAGGTAGGAAGAATAGTTTGCGAATATAATTTAGATGATGTTATTTGTAAAGCACAAAATTTAAATTGCATAATAAACGATAAATGTTATGAATTAGAAGATAATAATATTGTATTAGATAATGGTAAGTTAAAAATAACATTGAAAAAAGCACTTAAGGGATATGGAATTTTGATTATAAGAGAAAACGTAAGACAAATTGTTAATGATATTAGTAATTTTATTGATAGTTATAATAAGTTAACTGAAGGTTTATATTATTATAGTAGAAATAAAAGAGTATTGGATATAATAGATAAATTTATTAATAGAAATCAAAGCGAATTTTATAACATTGGTATAATTATGGATAAAGACTTTAAAATTAAGTTTGATGAAAATATATTTATTAAAACTTTAAAAAATAAAAAAGAATATACTGAGAATTTAATAAAAGGTAAGAAGGGACTTGTAACAATAATATTTAATTTTACTAAGTATATATTAAATAATTTGTTTGAAATTGTAGGAGTAGAAAGTTTTAAAGTTTATGATTCTCATTCAAGTAATGTATCAAAATATAATAGTGGTTCTCTGATACAATATCTTTTTTAAATTAAAAAAGCCTGCTGCAAATACGAATTAAAACATAGTTTTAGTTAACTATGGAGTAAAATTCAATGCAGCAGTTTTTTATGTACTAAAATATTTATAAGAGCAAAAATAATACTAAATAATCAAAATATTTAAAAAACTATAAAAAAGTAATATATTATAAATATGAACAGCAATATAATATGTGAAGCAAAAAAAGAAGGGAAGGATAATTATGAATTATTTTGAGGAAAGTTTAAAGTTACATGAAAAATTTATTGGAAAAATTGAAGTTACATCAAAGGTTGAATTAAAGAATAGAGATGATTTAAGTCTTGCATATACTCCAGGAGTTGCAGAGCCATGCAAAAAAATTTATGAAAATGAAAACGATATATATAAATATACTTCAAAAGGAAATTTAGTTGCAGTTGTAACTGATGGAACAGCAGTTTTAGGACTTGGTAATATTGGAGCAAAAGCAGGAATGCCTGTTATGGAGGGAAAAGCAGTTTTATTTAAAACTTTTGCAAATGTAGATGCATTTCCAATTTGTGTAGATTCAACAGATGTTGATGAGATCGTTAAAACAGTAAAATTAATAGCACCTACTTTTGGAGGAATTAATTTAGAAGATATAGGTGCACCAAGATGTTTCGAAATAGAAAAAAGACTTAAAGAAGAATTAGATATTCCAGTTTTTCATGATGATCAACATGGAACAGCTGTGGTTACTTGTGCAGCATTAATAAATTCATTAAAAATTGTAAATAAAAAAATAGAAGATTTAAAAGTTGTTATGAGTGGAGCAGGGGCAGCAGGAGTTGCAATAGCAAAAATGTTAATTAACTTAGGGGTTAAGGATATATTACTTTGTGATAGAAAAGGAATTGTTTGTGAAGGTAATCCACGTAACAATGTATCAAAAGAGAAAATAGCTAAAATAACAAATAGAGAAAAGAAAGAAGGAACTCTTGCAGATGCACTTAATGGAGCAGATGTATTTGTCGGAGTATCAGCACCTGGAATTGTAACAGAAGAAATGGTTAAAACAATGAATAAAGACGCAATTGTTTTTGCAATGGCAAATCCAATTCCAGAAATAATGCCTGAACTTGCAAAAAAAGCAGGAGCAAGAATTTATGGTTCAGGACGTTCAGATTTTCCAAATCAAATTAATAATGTACTTGCATTCCCCGGTATATTTAGAGGTGCTCTAGATGTAAGAGCAAAAGAAATAAATGAAGAAATGAAAGTTGCAGCAGCTTATGCAATAGCTGAAATTATAAAAGAAGATGAACTTACAGAAGAGTATATTATTCCTGATGCATTAGATGAAAGAGTAGCTTCAAATGTTGCTAAAGCAGTAGGAAAAGCGGCTAAAGATACTGGTGTAGCAAGATTATAATATTATAATTTAAGGGGGTTAAACAAATGATGAAAAGTGAATCAAAATTTACATTAATGGGACTTCCAGTATGGATTTTTGCAATACTTTCAGCTATTATTTTAGCTGCTACGTATTTGAAAGTACTTCCAAAAGGTATGATTGGTGCATTTGCTTTAATGATGGTACTAGGAACTGTATTAAATTTAATAGGTAATAAAACTCCTATTATAAAAGATTATTTAGGTGGTGGACCAATAGTAATTATATTTGCATCTGCTGCATTAGTTACTTATAAAGTATTACCTAAAGAAGCAGTAGAGAATGTGACTACTTTTATGAAGGCAGGAGGATTTTTGAATTTTTATATTGCCGCATTAATAACAGGTAGTATATTAGGTATGAATAGAAAACTTTTAATTAAAGCTTCAGTTAGATATTTACCAGCTATTATTGGAGGAGTTATTGTTTCATTATTATTAGTAGGAATTACTGGAGCTTTGATAGGTTATGGAGCTAAAGAAGCAATATTATTTATTGGAGTACCAATTGTAGGTGGAGGTATGGGAGCAGGTGCAGTACCACTTTCAAAGATTTTTGGTACAGGTATGGGAAAAACACCAGCGGAAATGCTTTCAATTATGGTTCCTGCAGTTGCTATGGGTAATGCCTTATCTATAGTTGTTGGTGGATTATTAGACAGACTTGGTAAAATTAAACCTTCTTTAACTGGAAATGGTGCGTTAATGATTGATAGTAGTAAGGTTGTTGTAGAAGAAAAAGAGGAAGAAGAAAAAATTGAGTTTAAAAAATTAGGAATAGGTATATTTATGGCAGTTGCATTTTATACATTAGGAACAATTTTACACAAATATGTTCCTAGTATACACTCTTATGCATGGATGATTTTATCTGTTGCAGCAGTTAAAATAATGGGAATAATGCCAAGAAAATATGAAAAAGCAGCACATCAGTGGTTCCAGTTTGTTATGACTAATTTTACTGCTGTACTATTAGTAGGTATTGGAGTTGCATATACAAATCTATCACAAGTAATTTCAGCATTTAGTATTCAATATGTAATACTTGTAGCTGTTACAGTAATTGGAGTTGCTATAGGTTCTGGAGTAGTAGGAAGATTAGTAGGATTCTATCCAATAGAAGCTTCAATAACAGCAGGATTATGTATGGCAAATATGGGTGGTACAGGAGACGTTGCTGTTTTATCAGCATCAAAACGTATGAAGCTTATGCCTTTTGCACAAATTTCGTCAAGAATAGGTGGTGCATTCATACTGATATTAGCAAGTATACTATTAAAATTGATATAGTATAAATATAGAATTCTCCCAAATAAAATAAAAAACTTCCTTAATATTAGGAAGTTTTTTATTTTATCAAACTTTGTCATAGATGTAGTATAAAATCTGTCTAAAACAAGTTTTACTTTATTGTAGTTTAGATTTATTAACTGAGAAAATTGAGTTAAAAATAGTTCTCATGAACAAAAAGATTTTAAGTATTTTGTATGTACTAAATATATATTTTATATTTGTTTTACTGTATTATGTTAGTACAATAAACAACGTTTTGTAGTAAGGAATACAATATATAGATAAAGGAGGAAGTTCATGAAAACGTTGAATAAATCAACAGAAAATATTATGAAAGACGTTTTAATAGCACTAATGCCAGCAGTAGCTGTAGGTGTATATTATTTTAAAACAAGAGCATTTTTAATAATTTTGATATCAGTATTAACTTGTGTGCTTTCAGAATATGCATGGCAAAAGTTAACAAAAAGAAAAGTTACTATAAAAGATTTAAGTGCAGCGGTTACTGGTATATTATTGGCATTAAACCTTTCAAGTGAAGTTCCTTTTTGGATACCAATAGTTGGAGGGATATTTGCCGTAATTATTGTAAAACAGTTTTTCGGAGGATTTGGTCAGAATTTTATGAATCCTGTACTAACAGCTAGAGCATTTTTAGTAGCTTCCTGGCCTTCAGAAGTAAATAAATGGGTAATAGATGGGGTTTCAGCTTCAACTCCTCTTCAAATAATAAAAAAAGGAAGTGGTACACTTCCAGATATGTGGAATGCCTTCATAGGAAATACAGGTGGAGCTATTGGAGAAACTTGTGCTTTGGCTCTTATAATAGGTGGAATCTATTTAATATGGAGAAGGGTAATAAGTTTTAGAATACCAGTTTCATATTTAGTAACAGTTTATCTCTTAACTTGGATGATAGGAAGAGATGGAATTATGAGTACAGAACCGTTATATGAAATACTTATTGGAGGATTAATGTTAGGAGCAATATATATGGCTACAGATCCTTCTACATCTCCAAAATCTAAAATAGGACAATACATTATGGGTATAGGTTGTGGTGTATTTACAAGTATATTTAGAATTTATGGAGGAACACCTGAAGGTGTATCATATGCAATTTTGGTAATGAATTTATTTGTACCTCTAATAGATAAATTTACAGTTAAAACAAAGGTTTTGGAGGTGAAATAGTTGTTAAAGAGTATTAAGTTAGGTTTGATACTATTTATAATAACATCAATGGCAGGGCTTATATTAGGAGTAGCACACGAGGCTACAAAAGATGCAATAGCAAAGCAATCAGAACAAAGTCAAAAACAAGAAAACAAAGTAGAAATTTTAAAAGGTGTAACCGAGTACAAAGATTCTAGTATAGAAATACCTGCAGATTCAGGAATAAAGAAAGTAAGTGAAGGATATGAAAAGGACAAACTTATTGGGTATGCTATAACTCTAGAAACAAAAGGATTTGGAGGAAAAATTGAAATGAAAGTTGGGATTTCTAAAGATGGAACTGTACAAGGTATAGATATAGTAAAACATCAAGAAACCCCAGGACTTGGAGCAAATGCTGAAAAAGAAGAATTTAGATCTCAATATAAAGATAAAAGTACAGATAACACACTTGAAGTAATAAAAGGAAGTGCATCAAAGGATAATGAAATATCAGCTATAACGGGTGCAACAGTTACATCTAAAGCAGTTACTGATGGTGTAAATACTGCAGCTAATTTTTATAAGAATAATTTGAAAGGAGGTAATAAATAGTGAATGTTTTATTTGATAGATTGAAAAAAGGTATTATAACAGAAAATCCAATTTTTGTTCAAATCCTTGCTATGTGTCCTACTCTTGCTGTAACAACTAATGCAGAAAATGCAATTGGAATGGGACTTGCAACTACAGCAGTTTTAATAGGTTCGAATATAGTAGTTTCTCTTTTAAGAAAATTAATTCCATCTGAGATTCGTATACCTTCTTATATTGTAATAATAGCAAGTTTTGTTACAGTAGTTGAATTTATTCTTCAAGGATATGTACCTTCATTATATAAATCATTGGGACTTTTTATACCTCTTATAGTTGTGAATTGCATAATACTTGGAAGAGCAGAAGCTTATGCTTCAAAAAATAATATTATAAAATCCTTATTTGATGCAATAGGTATGGGATTAGGATTCACTGTATCTCTTACTGTATTAGGAGTGATTCGTGAACTTTTAGGAACGGGCAAAATATTTGATATAAAAATAATGTTTGCAGCATATAAACCAGCTATGGTTATGATTATGGCACCAGGTGCATTTTTAACATTAGGAATTTTACTTGCAATTTTAAATTGGATTAAGTTAAAAAGACAAGGGGATAATGCTTGCATTGAACATGATTGTAGTACATGTCCTGGATGTTCAGGAAATATAGAAATATAATTATAAACATTTTAATCTGGAAGGAAGGTGTAAATTCTTGAAGATATTTATCATATTCATTAGTGCAATGCTTGTAAACAATTTTGTTTTATCTAAATTTCTGGGTATTTGTTCTTTTTTAGGAGTTT
Organism: Haloimpatiens myeolchijeotgali; assembly: GCF_042688525.2. Taxonomy (GTDB): domain Bacteria; phylum Bacillota; class Clostridia; order Clostridiales; family Clostridiaceae; genus Haloimpatiens. The sequence continues at coordinate 2,795,439 of NZ_JBHWAB010000001.1, read as the reverse complement.
CAAAAAAGTTGAAAACTTCCATTGGAATGGGAAGTGCAGTAGTATTTGTAATGACTTTAGCTTCTGTTATGTCATATATGGTTTATCATTGGATATTAGAACCATTAGAAATAACTTATCTTTACACCATAGCTTTTGTACTAGTTATAGCATCACTTGTACAATTAGTTGAAATGATAATTAAAAAGTATAGTCCATCGTTATATAAAGCTTTGGGAATATTTCTTCCACTTATAACAACTAACTGTGCAGTTTTAGGGGTTTCTGTAATAAATATGAAATCTAATTATACACTTTTAGAAAGTGTTGTTAATGGATTAGGAGCTTCTTTTGGATATACTCTTGCTATAGTTTTATTTGCAGGTATTAGAGAAAAAATGGAAAAAAGTGATATACCTAGACCACTTAAAGGATTACCAATAGGACTAATTTCAGCAGGACTTATGTCAATTGCATTTTTAGGATTTCAAGGATTAGTGAAATAAGGTGGTGATATTGTGGATATGACAAATATATTATATTCGGCGTTAAGTTTAGGTGCATTAGGAATTATTTTTGGAGTAGGTCTTGGTATAGCTTCTATAAAATTAGATGTGAAAGTTGATCCTAAAATAATAAAAATAACAGAAGTACTACCAGGAGCTAATTGTGGAGCATGTGGTTTTGCAGGTTGTAAAGCTTGTGCCGAAGCCATAGTAAACAAAGAAGCATCACCAGATGCATGTCCTGTAGGAAAGGGAGATACAACTGATAAAATAAGAGATATATTAGGAATAAAGCAAAAATCACAAGAGAAAAAGAAAGAAGCTGTATGTGTAGGATGTAAATTGTGTGAAAAAGCATGTCCTAAAGATGCTATAAAAGTAATAGATAAAGTACCTTACGTAGATGAAGAAAAATGTGTAAAGTGCATGCTTTGTGTTAAAAAATGTCCAACAGGTTTTATGAAAAACATTATAAAAAAATAATTTAATTAAGAGATATGCAAAGGGCATATCTCTATTTGCAGGTAAATTAGTGTGTTGAATAATTGGGTAATAAGATAGAATTTTATCAATATAATATTTGGTGTTATATATGCTAATAATAAAGTTATTAAAATTTAGCACAATAATAATAATTGTAGTAGAGATTATTTAAATAAATACAAAAGTTGAGCAAGATTACTAATAATAAAGAGAGGTGTAACATGAAGTTACAACAAAAAATTACGGCATTAATAATAGTTATTTTATTAGTTGTAATTGGAAGTATTAGTATCCTTTCTTATAGAGAAATGAAGAGCCTTTTAAAAGAACAGAGAAGTTCAGATTTGATGAGAATGGCAATAATGGCTTCAGAATTAGATGTGGTAAAAAATAATGTAGGGAAAAAGGATGGAGAAGTAAAAATTCAACAAGATATTGAGAAGATAAGATTACAAAGCAAAGTTGAATTTATTGTTGTTATGGATATGAATGGTATAAGATATTCTCATCCTGTACCAAAAAATATAGGGAAAAGATTTAAAGGCGGAGATGAAGAAAAGGTTTTAACAAATGGAGAAACTTATGTATCTGAAGCTAAAGGAACTTTAGGAAAATCATTGAGAGCTTTTGCACCAATATACAAAGAAGGGAAACAGGTAGGTGCTATTTCTGTTGGAATGTCTATAGAAAAAATGCATTCTGAAATTTTTAAAAAGATGAATAATTTTATGCCATTTTTAGTTTTAGGATTGGTTATAGGAGGCATTAGTGGAGGAGCTCTTGCGTATAATATTAAGAAAACTATTTTTGGTTTAGAACCAAAGGAAATTGCATGGATATTAAGAGAAAAGGAAGCAATATTACAGAGTGTACATGAAGGAATATTAGCATTAGATAAAGATGGTAAAATATTATTTTTTAATGAAAGTGCAAGCTTAATTATAGGATTAAAAGAAGAATATGTAGGTAAAAATATAAACAAATATATATATGAAGAAAAAATTAATGAAGTTATTAAAAAAGGACAATCATTATATAATGTGGAAGTAAAAATAAAACCAGGTTTAACTGTTATGTGTAACTATACACCAATGAAGGATAAAAGAAATGAAGTAGTTGGAGCAGTTGTAAGTTTTAAAGATTTAACAGATGTGAAAGAATTAGCAGAAGAGTTAACAGGGATAAAGAAAATATTAAATTCTCTTAGAGCACAAAACCATGAATTTATGAATAAACTCCATATAATATCTGGACTTATACAACTTGAAGAATATGATAAAGCTTTAAAGTTCATTTTAAAAACTGTAGAAAAAAGAACTACTATAAGTAATATTCTTACAGATAAAATTAAAAATGCAATGATAGCAGGATTATTATTAGCTAAATATAACAAGGCAGAAGAGGATAAAGTTAAACTTTATATAGATAAACAATCTAAATTAGAAACACTACCACAATATATGACATCAGAAGAACTTGGAACAATAATTGGAAATTTAATAGAAAATTCTTTGGATGTTGTTAAAAATGACGGTACTGGTTTAATAAAAGTTGGTATATACGAACAAAAGGATAATCTAATAGTAAAAGTAAGTGATAATGGACCTGGAATTTCAGATAAAGTAAGAGAAAACATATATGATATAGGAGTGACAACTAAAGAAGGGCAAAGAGGATATGGAATGTATATTACAAAAAAGATAATTGATGAGGCAAAGGGAAGTATTAATTTTAATGTAGATAATGGTACTCAGTGGTTTATAAAATTACCTATGTTTAGGAGGTAACAATGTGATTAATGTTTTAATTGTTGAAGATGATCCTATGGTAACATATATAAATAGCAATTTTCTAAAAAAATTAGAAGGATTTAATTTGATTAAATCAGTAGACTCAATAGCTAAGGCAAAAGAGTCTATAAAAGAACTTAAACCAAATTTGATATTATTAGACGTATTTTTACCAAAAGGTAATGGAATTGATTTGTTAAAATGGATAAGAAAAGAAGAAATAAGAAGTGATGTAATTTTAATAACTGCAGAAAAAAATATTGAATCAGTTCAAGAAGCATTTAGATATGGTGCTATTGATTATTTAATAAAACCATTCACTTTTAATAGATATAAGGATGCTCTGCTTCAATATAAAGAAAGATTTAATAAGTTTAAAAATGGTACTGAGATAGAACAAAAAACAATTGATAAATATATAATGAGTGGAAATACAGTTGAACAAAAGATTGACAATATAAATGATTTGGAAAAGGGGTTAAGTAAACATACTTACAACAAAATTTGGGATGCATTAATAAGATGGGATAGGAAACATTTTACCTCAGAGGAATTAGCAGAATATCTTGGAATGGCAAGAGTAACAGTTAGAAGATATCTAGAATATATGAATAAAAATGGTAAGCTTGATATTGTAATAGAATATGGTAAAGTGGGAAGACCACAGCACAAATATAAAATGAAAAAAGTATAAAATTATTAATTCAACTTTCGCAGATAAAAAATAGCTGCTGCGTGAAATGATATCTTGCTTAGAATTTGTAAACTTTGTTCAAATGTTTCTTACGCAATATATCATTTCTCTTCGCTAAGCAGTATTTTTTTACTGGGAAAGTTGTATTATATATAAAAATTTAAGGACTGTCCAATAATTATTTTGTTAAATATCCCATTTCTTTTAAAAGCTCAGCAGTAAGAACTGAACCACCAGCTGCACCACGTAAAGTATTATGAGACAAGCATACAAATTTATAATCAAATAATGTATCTTCTCGTAATCTTCCAATAGATATTCCCATACCATTTTCAATATTTCTATCTAGTCTTGTTTGAGGTCTATCATCTTCTTCGAAATAAGTTAAAAATTGCTTTGGTGCACTTGGAAGATTTAATTTTTGAGGTTCTCCTTTATACTCTTTCCAAAGATTTAATATTTCTTCTTTTGATGGTTTATTTTCAAAAGATACAAATACAGTAGCTAAGTGTCCATCTGAAACAGGAACACGAATACATTGAGATGTAATTATAGGTTCTACTGCATTTACTATTTTATTATTTTCAATATGTCCCCATATCTTTAAAGGTTCTTGTTCACTTTTTTCTTCTTCTCCACCTATAAAAGGTACAATATTATCAATTATTTCAGGCCAATCTGAAAAAACTTTTCCACTTCCAGATATAGCTTGATAAGTAGAAACTAATATTTTTTTTGGCTTGAATTTCATAAGTGCATGTATTGCAGGAACATAGCTTTGAATTGAACAATTAGGTTTAGTAGCTATAAATCCTTTCGTTGTTCCTAATCTTTTGCGTTGTTTTTCTATTATTTTTAAGTGTTCATGATTTAGTTCAGGAATAACAACAGGAACATCTGAAGTATCTCTATGTGCAGAGTTATTAGAGATAACAGGAATCTCTTTTTTTGCGTAAGCTTCTTCTAATGCTTTAATTTCATTTTTAGGCATATTAACAGCACAAAATACAAAGTCTACTTTTTTGCTTATCTCATCTATTTCATGTATGTCTTTAACAACTATATTTTTTACACTTTCAGGAATAGGGTTGTCTAATTTCCATCTATCTTTTATACATTCATAATAACATTTACCTGCAGATTTTTTACTTGCTGCAATTACAACAATTTCAAAATATGAGTGACCTTCCAGTAAAGTTACAAGTCTCTGTCCTACAAAGCCAGTACCTCCAAGAATTCCTACTTTAAGTTTTTTGTTCATAAGATATACCTCCTTTAATTAATATCATTATATTCGCATTTTTTACTATGTATATTGCTAAAACTGCTTGAAATATTGCAAAACCTGCTATAATATTTTAATTATTAGGGTAACATAAAATGTTTGTTTTGAGAAGGGAATTTTATGAAAAAAGAAAAAAATATTATAAGAAATAGAAAAGGTTATTTAAATGAAGATTTTTTATTTTTTCATTTAAAAGATAAAAAAGGTATAAAATTTGAATTTCACTATCATGATTTTAATAAAATAATTATATTTCTTTCAGGTAATGTAACTTATTTAATAGAGGGGAAAGCTTATAAATTAAAGCCTAGAGATATATTATTAGTAAGTAGTAATGATATACATAAAGCTATAATAGATCCTAATGGAACATATGAAAGAATAATAATTTGGGTAAACTCATCATTTTTACAAGAAAATAATATAAATCAGTGTAATTTATTAACTTGTTTTAAAGAAGCTTCGAAGAAAAAATTTAATTTACTTAGATTAAATTCAGAAATACTAAATAGTGTATTACATCAACTTGAAGAGGCCTATAAAAGTAGTGAATTTGGAAGCTATATACTTAGAAATGCATTGTTTTTACAGTTTATGGTTTATATAAATAGAATGTTTTTAGGAAATGAAAATCATAAAGAGTTAAGTGATATTGAGTATGATAAAAATATAGGTAGAGTTTTAGATTATATAAATGAAAATCTTAATAAAGAGTTATCTATAGACAATATTTCATCAAAGTTTTATATGAGTAAATATTATCTTATGCACAAGTTTAAAAAACAAACAGGATATACTATTCATAATTATATACAAAATAAGAGGCTCATTATGGCAAATTCTCTTATTAAAAAAGGAAAATCAGTAACAGAAGCGTGTGTTGAATGTGGTTTTGGTGATTATTCTAATTTTATTAGAGCATTTAAAAAAATGTTTGGACTTTCACCAAAAAAGTATTATAAGAGATTTGATAAATTAGAATAGAAGGGGGAGTAATCAATGAACAATGAAGATTTAAAAGTGTCTGAGATGTTAAAATTATCACGTGAATTATGGGAAAAGCATAAAGATACTTGGGCACCTATGGAACCTGAATATGGTAAGACTTTTATACTTTATATGATTGAGGAGATTGGTGAGGTTATAGCTATAATAAAAAAGAAACAAGAAGACGATATTATGAATGATAGTGTAGTAAGAGAAAGGTTTGTTGAAGAATTAGGTGATGTAATGATGTATTATATGGATGTTCTTAATAGGTTTAAAATTTCTCCTGAGGAATTTTCTAGCATATATATGAAAAAATTCAAAAGCAATATGAATAGAGATTATGCGAATCAATATAAGAAATATATAAATGAATAAAAAAATAAAAAAATTAAGAATATTTATTGACATGAATTTTAATTATGATATAATTGCAACTAATAAACTATTTTGAGATTGCTGGAGGAAAAATATGAAAAATCTTATTAGAAAAGAAAATGTAAAACAAAATAAATTTTTTAACTTTTATTTTATCTGGGGCTATTTTTATTTTAGTGCTAGTTATTTGTTTTACAAAAAAATAATAAAATTCTTTTCTAATGAGGATAATAAAATTCTAAGTATTTCTGTATAAAGCATATTTATACTATAAAACTATAGAATATATTAAAAAGACAAGGCTCATTAGATGGGTCTTTTTTTTATTATAAAAATTTAGGAGGAATCGCAGCATGGTTATTGTAATTAAAGCAAAAACACCACAAGAAGAAATTGAAAAAATTAAAAGAAAAATGGAAAAACTAGGATGTGAAGTTCATGAGACAATAGGAGAAAATCGTCATATTCTAGGCTTAGTAGGGGATACAAGTAAAATTGATCCAGATTTAATACAAGCAAATAGAAATGTAGAAAGATTAATATATGTTCAAGAACCTTATAAAAAAGTAAACAGATCATTTCATCCAAAGGATTCAATTATAACTGTAAATAATAAAAGCATAGGAGGAAATAAATTAGCTGTAATTGCAGGTCCATGTTCCATAGAAAGTGAAGAGCAAATTGTTACAATTGCAGAGCAAGTAAAAAGGTCAGGTGCAACTTTTTTAAGAGGAGGAGCATTTAAACCGAGAACATCACCTTATAGTTTTCAGGGCTTAAAAGAAGATGGACTTGAATTATTAAAATTAGCAAGAGAAAAAACAGGACTTCCTATTGTTACAGAGCTTATGTCTCCAAATTATGTAGAGAAATTTGTGGAGGATGTGGATGTAATACAAATTGGTGCAAGAAATATGCAAAACTTTGATTTGTTAAAAGAGGTAGGAAAAACAAATAAACCTATTTTAATAAAAAGAGGAATGTCTGCTACTATAGAGGAATTATTAATGGCTGCAGAATATGTTATGTCAGAGGGAAATGAAAATGTTATTCTTTGCGAAAGAGGCATAAGAACTTTTGAAAAATATACAAGAAATACATTGGATTTAAGTGCTATACCTGTGATTAAGAAAATGAGTCATTTACCAGTAATAGTAGATCCAAGCCATGCCGCAGGATTATGGTGGTTAGTGGAACCATTAGCAAAAGCAGCTGTAGCAGTTGGGGCTGATGGATTAATGATTGAGGTACATAATGACCCTGCCAATGCAATGTGTGATGGACAGCAGTCTATTACACCTGAAAGATTTGATTCACTTATGAATTCTTTGAAAGAAATTGCAAAAATAGAAAATAGAGATTTGTAAACTTTGTAAAAGTTCAGTATTCAACTTTCAAAGATGAAATATAGTCGCTGCGGGAAATGATATATTGCTCTGAAACTTTTCACTTCAGTAACAAGTTCTAAGCTTTACTCATGTTGAAAAAAGATTTTTTAATTAATATTCCGTAGGAATCAGTAATTAAAAAATAACTTTTTTCAAATTCGTAAAGCTAAGAACTTGTAAACTTTGTTCAAATGTTTCTTACGCAATATATCATTTCCCTTCGCTAGACAGTATTTTTGTCTTGTAAAAAAAGTTGAGTTAATTAGTAATACATATAGTGAAAGGTGGAACTTTATGGAGGAAGGTAGTGAAAAACAAAAGATGAATGATTATGCACACAAAAAAGTTATAGTAGGATTTCAGGGGGTAAAAGGGTCATTTAGTGAACAAGCACTTATAGAATATTTTGGAAAAGATGTTGCTGCAAAAAATGTAAGTGATTTTGAAGATGTATTTTTAGCTCTTGAAAATAATGAAATAGATTATGGAGTACTTCCTATTGAAAATTCTTCTACTGGAGCAATAACAGAAGTATATGATCTTTTAAGGCAGTATGGTTTTTATATCGTTGGTGAAAAATGTGTAAAAGTAGAACATAATTTAATTGGTATAAAAGGTACTAAATTAGAGGATATAACAGAAGTATATTCGCATTCACAAGCTTTTGGACAGAGCAAGGAGTTTTTAAAAACTTATGTTGATTGGAAATTGATACCTTATAAAAATACTGCTATGAGTGCAAAATTAATAAAGGATGAAAACCAAAAAGAAAAGGCTGCTGTTGCTAGCAGGAGAGCAGCGGAATTATATGGTTTAGAGATTATAGCATCAAATATAAATTTTAATAAGAAAAATTATACTAGATTTATTGTAATTGGAAAAAATTTAGATTTAAATGATGAAGTGAATAAAATTAGTGTAGTAGTCTCTACTCCCCACAAAGCAGGGGAATTGTATGGTATATTAAGGCATTTTGCTGAGCATGATTTAAATATGCTTAAAATAGAGTCCAGACCAATTATTGATAGATCATGGGAATATTTTTTTTATATAGATTTTGAAGGAAATTTAAATGAAAAAGTTGTAGAAGATGCTATTAAATTAATTGAGAAAAACAGCAGTTTTTTTCAACTGCTTGGAAACTATAAAGGTGATAATAATAGTAATCCTAAACTCCGATAAATGATATTTTGCTATAAAACCTTTAACTACATAAAGTAATTCTAAGCTCTAAAAATTTAACATTGCTAAAAAACTCAAACTCGCTACACTCAAACAATGAGTTTTTCTTAACGCAAAGTTAATTTTTTAGAGCAAGAATTACTAATTATTTGTTAAAATGGTTTTTACGCAAAATATCATTTATCTACGTAAAGTTAATTTTATTTTGTCAAAGTTAAATTTATAGTAAATTTAGTTCATAAGATCTTCTTTTATCGTTTCTGCTTACTTCAATAAATCCCATTGAGGTAAATAAATTTTGTGATCGGTTATTGTATAAATAAATTTCTGGTATATAGATTTTACTTAATCCAATAGATTTTGCTCTTTCTATAAGTTTTCTTATAACTTTTTTCCCGATTCCTTTACCCCAGTATTTTTCATCTCCAATTGCTATGGGCATATTTTCTTCAGATAATGTTACATCACCAATCGGTTTCCAAACGCTATTTTCAAATATTTCGATAAAATATAACTCTCCAATGCTGCTTAAATATTTATACATCCTATTAATTATATCCATATCATATACCTTATCAGTAACACCTTCGGAATAGTATAATACTTTTGGATTTTGATACCAAGGTAATGCTATTTTCCATTCAATTTTATCTGGTTTCCTTAATCGTAGATTTTCATTTATAGAAATAATTTGTGGTTGGATAATGTTTTTAAAAGCCATGATATTGCCTCCTTATTTATGTTATTATTTTATATTATATAGAATTTTTATATGAATAAATATAGAAAGAAGGCAAAGATGTGGAGAGTTTTGAGAATATAATAAAATATATAAAAAAAATTAAAGAGAAATTAAATAATAATATTTATTGTACAGGAGCTGAATTAGAAAAGGATTTTTACAAGATTAACAAACTAATAGGGATAGGAACAAATGACGTAGAATATAAAAATTTAAATACTTTATTTAAAGTACAAGAATTTTTGATTAATGAGGTATGTGAAATTCATAAAAATGAGAATGATTTAGTTAATAAAAAATTGCTTAGTAAAAATATAAATATAAAGAAAATAAACAAGCATATTAATGATGCTAAAAGAGCTTTTGATATATATTGTTTTAATGATAGTAATTATGATTATGTATTTATAGGAGATTTACATTCAGATACTATAAGTTTGAAAAGAATACTTTCTACTTGCAAGTTTTTTGACAATGTTAGTAAACATAAAAAACAAAGACTTATATTTTTAGGTGATTATGTAGATAGAGGTAAGGCTCATATCAAAACATTAGAATTTATATTAGCATTAAAGTTTATTTTTCCTGAACAGATATATTTATTAAAGGGAAATCATGATGATGGAACTATGATTGATAATCAAATTAAATTATGTGTTAAAAAGGAAGATGATGAGAAAAATGAAGATTATTTTCTTTTGTATTTAAATGATATTTTGAACAATGATAATACATTAAGAGAGCATATAATAAGTTTATATTTAAAATTTTTTAATAGTTTATGTAATATTGTGTTTGTAAATAATAAGATGTTGACTTTACTAGTTGTACATGGAGGAATTCCTAGACCTAAATTAGATAATACTCAATATTATAATTATGTTACTAGTATATCTGATCTTACAAATGATGAGATAAAAGATAATATAAATAAAACTATAAAAAATAATATGTGTTGGAGTGATCCTTGTGATACTAAAGAAAATCTTAGAGAAAATTCCGGAAGATTTAAATTTACTATAGAGCATTTTAATCAATTTCAGAGTAAAATAAAATTTGATTTATTGATAAGAGGGCATGAAGCAGAAAAGAAAGGATATAAGAAATTTTTTAATGATAGGTTAATAACTCTTTTTTCAAGCGGCATTATTTTAAAGAATGACATTAATATAAATAATGAGACTGCATATAGTGAGATTAATCCTAAAATTATTAAATTCAATAAAAGTGGACAGATAGTTTTGTTAGATTTAAATAATTAATTTATCTAAATTCTTAAAAACACATTGGAACTTCTTTGTTTTCCAATGTGTTAATGTGTTTTTGAACGGCATCTAGAGCATTTTTTAAAAATTTTTCACCAAAGTCTTTCCTGATACTTTCTAATAAAAACCTGTTTGTATCATTATTAAATGCTCTTTTATATTCTTCTCCATCCATCATAGCTAGAAATATAGTGATAAAAATATTTGCTGATCCTTCATTCATACCTGTAGTTTTATTTATTTCAATTTTTCCTTGAGATTGAGTTAATTGTCCTAAGTATACTTTTTTTGCAATTTCATAAGCAACTTTACTCATTTCCATTGTTATCTTCATACATATTCCTCCCATATATTCTTTTTGGTTAAACATATTTTTGTTTTTAGACTAATATGTATATAAGTATTATGAAATTAAGTTTTATATTAATATAATTTACAAAGCTTTGTAAATTAGTGGTATTATGTTTTATTTAAATTATATTCAACATGTAGCTTCAAAATGCTGCAGAAAGACTATAATGTTAAGTTGATTCAGGAAAAATTGATTTCAAAAGGATACAGTGTAGGAGCCTGTGGAGCGGATGGATACTTTGGAAAAGGAACTCACCATGCAGTTATTAATTTTCAGGCCAAGAATGGTCTTATGGTGGATGGAATTGTAGGACCGTATACCTGGGATAAAATAATGAATTAGATTAAATAAAAAAATCAGTAGTTTGAGATATAACTACTGATTTTTTTATTCCAAATTTTTATATGTAATTCCAAAATACAGGATTTCTAGTACTTCAGAGAATAATTCATTAAAAATAGAGTTGCTCAAATACATTTCCAAAACACAAGAGTTTTAAACTTTCTCGAAGTTTAAACAAGCATAATTCAACTCCTCATAGGTAATCTAAAAACAATGATTTGCCTTTTACAGATATATGGATAGAATAGTTTCAATTCCTTATAGGTAATCTAAAAATGTTAAGATAACATAATATGTTATAAAGTTCTTAAAAAGTTTCAATTCCTCATAGGTAGTCTAAAAACTTGTCAGCTATGACAGGAGCTTATAATTTTACATATGAGTTTCAATTCCTCATAGGTAGTCTAAAAACACAAGCAAAGGGAAAGTTAGGTATTGTAAGTTTAGGTTTCAATTTCTCATAGGTAGTCTAAAAACAATATGAGTAATACAAAAATAATTTTACGTTTAATTCGTTTCAATTCCTCATAGGTAGTCTAAAAACTGATTGACACTTATATGATTAAAGTTAGATTAGACTTGTTTCAATTCCTCATAGGTAGTCTAAAAACGAAGCCTACTGGAAGTCAATGCACTAGATTTTATTTAGTTTCAATTCCTCATAGGTAGTCTAAAAACCCAGCAAGTGACCAGCAAGTGACCACAAACAAGAATGGTTTCAATTCCTCATAGGTAGTCTAAAAACTTATGAGCAACATTTTATAAGAAATTCAAAATGGAGTTTCAATTCCTCATAGGTAGTCTAAAAACTGGGATAGCTTTAAAAATGTTATATGGACCATTGGATTGTTTCAATTCCTCATAGGTAGTCTAAAAACCCGTCTGATATGCATTATAGCACATTTTGTAAAAATGTTCAATTGTTAACAAATTGTAAATAAAATACAAAAATCTAGGATTTATGCGGTCTAGCAGATTCGTCGATGTCCCAGGATTTTTACGCTATTGAGGGTCGACGAAAAAGAAAATGATTTGTAAATGAGAATTTTATAGATCTTCTAGAGCAAATTATAGGAAATCCAATTAAGAAGGTTTTAATCTACCAAAAAGAGGACAAGTCCGATGAATTAAATGAGGTATTTGATTATCTTGTATATAATAGTGATTGGCCTGTTGAAAGAAATAATTCTTCTTATATTAAGGTTGGATTGACCCAGAATAAGAGAAGGCTTGCGGTAATAAATACAAAGTGGTCTTGTGATTATAGGGTTGTGGTTTTTGTGTAGGAGAAATAGGGGATAGAGAACAGAGAGATTTTAAAATTATTTTAGATATTTTTTATAAAAAGTAAGACTGGAAAACACATTGGAACCTTTTTTTATTTTCCAATGTGTTTTCCAGTGAGTAAAATAAATTAAAGTGAATTGATAATGTTTAATTTTTTATTTGTATTATATGGATAATGAGAAGCTTAGAATTCTTTAAGATATAGTATATAATGAGTAGAATAAACTGTTACAATCACTTTAACTAATGTGGATTATATTATTCAAGTAAATATTATTTTTCTTTTTGGAAAATTAGCTATCTTTTTATTTTACACACTAAAACCAACATTTTTAAGTTTTTCTCTAAACTCACCTTCATACTCAGTAATTTTGTCTTCATCGACAATAACTGTTAAGTTTTTTCGTGCTCTTGAGCACCCTACATAAAATAATTTATAAGCACTTAAAACACTTCTTACAGTATTATCTTTAAAAAGTTTGTCAGCATTTTTCTTAATAGGATGTTTGAGATAAGCGTTATATATATCTTTACACAAGATGTTGAAAATTTTATTAGAATCAAATTCTCTAATTATTTCATTGCTCTTTGTAATTAGATATTCTTTATCTTTATTTATACAATTTACTTTCTTTATAAAATCAAAATATTTAAAATAAAATTCTTCAAACTCATCAAGAGAAAAATTTACCTTAGTCCATACTTTGAAAAAATCATACATATAAATTCTTGGATTATTTCTTTTACTATCTTCAGCTACAAATACAACTGAATCATGACTTTCCCCTTTTACTCCATGCTGTGTTGATACATTAGGATTTGCATTACTGTTTTCTAGGTTAACAAGCTCACACACAGGTACATTTATAACTTTAGAATATGTGTTGTTAGCATTTATTGTATCTATAAATCTTTCTTCTAACAAATTTTTACTATTCATTAAATTTATTAATTGTCCTATTGTAATATCTTTATTATTAAACTGCTCAAAAATTTCTTTCCATAAATCATATAAATTTTTTTTATCTTCTACTGACCTCAAAATTACGCTCTGTATATTAAATATTTTTTTATTATCCCTACATTTTTTCAAAAAAGAACCAAAAGTTTTCCTTTGCCAAAAATCATTTATCTTATACATTATTATCATAAATTTTAATAAATCATCTTGATTATCTTTCTCATCACCATTAAGTAAAATTTCAGTTGCAGAAATTTTCTTACCAAAACCATACTTGTCAATATTACTAAACGCCTTAAATAAATTACCAGCACCTATTTGCGCAAATCTTTCTCTATTAAAAATATATAATACAAGTGTTTTTGAATCTTGATTAATAATTTTCTTTATTATCTTACCAAATTCAGTGGACTTGGCTATAATTATTCTCGGTTCAAAATCAGGCTGAATATTTTCAAGTTTATTAAAATGTCCTTGATCTAGTTTCATATTATTATATATTTTATTCAAAATGTCCACAATAACTGGAATTGATCTATGATTAATTATTTTTCTATCGTCTTGCTTTATAGATACAAGCTTATAATTTAATTCACTATTATATAATTTATATATTTGCTGCATTTTATCACCATATAAATATAATTTTATTTCTGTGTTCTTTACAGCATTAAAAAATATATTAAATACCTCAGATGAAGTATCTTGATATTCATCAATAATAATTACTTTAAATCTTTTATTTATTTTTCCATAAAGTTTTGGATATCTTTCTAATACTTTGTATGTAAATGATAGTAAATCATCATGACTTAAACCTCCATAGTATAAAGAATTAAATTGAGTTTTATTATATGAAATAGCCCTTACATTACTCTTTATAATATCAAGATTAATTTCTCCAAATCTTTTTTTATATTTATTATTACTTTGTTGCTTTTGGGGATTATTTATTCTTCTAAGAATATCATCAGCATATATTTCAAAATATAAATCAATAATTTCCTGTTTACCAAATAAAGAACTTATCATATCATTTATATAAGAATGAATTGTACTTATATATACATTAGGAGAATCTATTCCTTTTAGTAGTTCATCTGCAGCTCTATTTGTATATGTAATGCATAATATTTTATTTTGTGGATTTTTAATGGTATATTCTCTTATCTCAGATTTAATCCTATATGTCTTTCCACTACCAGCAGGTGCATTAACTACCACAATGTTATCATAGCTCAGTTCATTAGCCATTCAAGTCCCTCCCTTATATAATCTGGCAACATTTCTTCAGCATGTCTATTTAAAATAACTGAATACATAAAATCAGTTTTAGCATCGGAGGTTGAATTGAGTATATCAACTAAACTAAATTCACTATCATCTTCTTTTTCTTTTGTTCCATCTTTCATCTTATTGCCAGGTATAGAATATTTCAAACCAGAATTCCCCTTTTTATCTTTCCAATCACTCCTTTTTAATAATTCATATCCTGACATACCAAATTTTTTACTAAGCATTGCAGCCTCCAAAGTTCGTGTATATTTTTCTTTGTCTGTTTGAAATGCTAAATATATTAAATCCTTTTTTTCCTCTGATTCATCTAATGCTTTTATATTTACTTTTAAAACAATATGATTAATTGCATTTATCCAACTATATAAATCTTTTATTTTTACTTTGAAATCTTTAGGCTTAGCGTTGTCTTCGTTATTAAAATTATTTATATCATAAAATCTCTTAATAGTTATATTAGTTGTGGTAGCAGATAATATTGTAGTCTTACTACTTGCACCTTTTTCATAGTCTATATCTGTTATAATTAGTGACTTAATCTTCAAAAATTCTAATAATGGTTTAAAATTATAAGCATATGCACCTCCAACTTGAATATATGCTATATATTTCTGTTGTAAATTCTTAAATTTAGGAAGATTTAATATTTTTTTTAAATAGAGCCTTTCCGTATCACCTTCAAATAGAATTACAACATCCGCAAAAATAATCTCAGATATACCTATATCTTCATAAAATGTTTTGTAATCTTCAATCAAGTTTATATCATATTCATCGGAATTTTTAGGTATCTCTATATTGTTAATAAATAATGATAAATTATAAATTTTACTATTAAACAAAGTTTCTTCTCTAATAACACGAAGCCTTTCTATGCTAGAGCCTCTTACGATTTCCGATGAATGAGTTGTAATTAAACCTTGTAATTGTTCTTTATCATATTGCTCTAATAGCTTATTCGCAAAAACATATTGCATCTGAGGATGCATATGAGATTCAGGTTCTTCAATTACTAAAAAGTTAACCTTTAATAAGTCTTTTGACTTAATATAATCTTCAATTTGTGTATGCATATATATAAGATTACTGTATCCAAGACCTTGAGACGTTTCATTTAAATTATAATTACAATCAACAATTTTCCCTGATATCAAATATTTTGCATTAGTAGTATTTTGTATAAGATCTTGAATATGTTCTTCAGAAACATCTAAATTTAAACATAATTTTCCCGTATGTCCACCATTAGTTTGCGTGATTGATTCTATTGTACTGTTTAAAGCAGTAGTTGACACGCCTTCTATTTTTGACTTGATTTTAGAATCATCCAATGTATCTAAAACTCTATCTGGCAATTTACTTATTTCCGTTTTCCACATATCGTCCTTACTTGCTAATTTTATTAAAGTATTACTAAGTAAGTGTTTATCTTTTTCCAATGAGTCATTAAGTGGTCTTGCAGCTTCTATATATTTGAAATTAAATAAATTTTTAAATTCTTGAATGCTTTCAATCTCTGATAATATTTCATATTTTTCATCAGTAAAATAACATTTACTATTAAGGCTATTACAATATATATCTAACATGATTTCAATTATAGATAGTTGTTTGCTATTATTTTCATTTTTCTTCAATCTACTATATACTTTATTCCAATTATCTTTAATCCCCTTTTTAAATAAATTTCTATTTAAAATTATTTTATAAATAAAATAAAAGGAGTTATGTGAATCATCAAGATCCATTATATAGTTTGCAAAATTTGATATATCATCACTATCTGTATAATTTACTTGTAGTTTTATAATCAATTCTGGCAGAATAACACTTTGGTTTAATTCTGATTCATTTTCAATAGGAAACATCTTATCAGTTAATTCCTTAATCAGTTCATCTTCTGTTTTGCTTTGCTTATTATCATATAATGATTTTAAAATATCATAGATTTTATTTGACCATATATATTTATCATAAGCATTGTAGTCATCTTTTGAAAATGCAAAACTTTTTTCTAATAACATTCTTTTTAAAAGTAAAATAAAAGAAGTTTTACCACTATTATTAGGGCCTGCTAATATAGTTGTATTTTTCTGCAATTCTAATTCAACATCTTTAAGTTGCCTAAAATTTTGAATTCTAATTTTTTTAATATACATATTATGATCCTCCAAAACTTAATCCTCTTACTTCTTTGCTATGTTATGAGATTTGAATTATGATTCTTATACTTATTTTGATGAACTTCTACTTATTGATATAACTACAAAAACTCTAAACTTTAATCTCTATAAAATTATTTTCTAGTCTTATAATTTAGCAATGACTTTATTATAAAAAATTCGCTTAGTTCATAATAACCATTTTTCACCTCACACTTCAAATCTTTCATCCTAATAAAATTCGATTTAAACACTGCCCATTATAGACATTAGCTACACAGTAATTATTGTATTTATAAAAATATTTAATAAGTGAAATAATTACTAAATAATATAAAATATACCACATAAGGATATTATAATATAGAATAAGACAAGCTTCAAATTTGTTATATTGATCATTAGGGCATAAAAAGTGATATATAAAATAATATTTTAATATAAGAATTACTAGGATTTTATAAGTTTCAATATATAAGTGTGAATATAAAACTCAATTTATTTTTTATAAAAAATAACACTGGTAATAATATTGGAAATTTAAAAAAGGTTCCAATGTTATTACCAGTAATTTAAATGAATTTATTATGTGTTAAGGTACAATTTAAGCCAACAGCTGTTTTGTATGATTTATCAAGGTGAAATTTGACAAGCTTAAACTTTACTCTCACAGGTATTCCTTACGAGTAGTAAACTTTAAGTTGTGTCCAATTTTTTTGATTTTATATCCCTGCCCCCTAAAAGGGGAAACTGTGGTATCCCTATGTGGTCAAGGAAGTTTTGGACAACCTTCTTTGCTGAGGGTCGCCGCCAATGTATCTTTTATAAAAATAAAAGCTTGTACAAAGGTTATTATTTTACCAAAAGTAGCAGCCAAGAAACTTGTCCAAAACAGTTAATCCGCAAAGCGTAATGTGGTATTCCTTTGGAGTCAATCGGGTGGACTAGCCTTTAACAAGGCAGGCCCACCCGCTGTTACCATTTATAAAAGCTTATCCTTAAGTAGATGCCAGGACCAATATAAAAGAGAGTAGTATTATTACAACATATATTGATAGTGTACTATATATTAAATTACAGATTACAAAAACATAATTATAAGAAAAGTAAGATGTATATACTTCATATAGTGGTATACCTAGTATGGCATTTAGTAGAGATACATATTATATGGGAAATAGAAGAGGGGTTTTAAGAAATTCAGAATAGAGAAGTTCACAAACGCTAACCATTTTTGTGGTGAAATTGCGTCTTTAGGTTCAGATTAAATTAAAAAGTTTTTAAGCCGCAATTTCAATAAAAAGATAATGAAATGAATTTTATTTTGTCACGATTAGTTTTGAAGTGTGTTATTTTTTGGAGGATATTTTCAATAAAAAAAGCAGTTTGAATAATTTATTCAAACTGCTTTTGCTAGTGAATTCATTGGTGCAGAAGACGGGAGTCAAACCCGTAGGGTATTACTACCACAGAATTTTGAGTCCGTAACACCAATTTGTATCTTTCAAACGCTGTATTTAAGCGACTTTTCCATTTATGATTTGCTTCAGATAAACTGGATTTATCAGAAAATTGACTTTTGAATTAACTGAAATCCATTGCTATTATAATATCTTATTTTTGTGGTTTTATGCAAGTGTTTTCTTGGGGTTCATTCCACTGCATATATTGTGAATAGGTAAACTATATCCCAATACACCCCCAGTCCCCCATACATACCCCTTTAATAAATGGAAATTTGTTTATCAGCTGATTTTTGATTTTATAATGTTCCATTTGCATCTCTAGTATCCTTTCTTCTTCAATAATTCGACATACATTTTTGTATAATTTTTTGTAATAGAATTTAATCAAGCTGTATATGTTTGGGGTTGGATACTTTTTTACATCAAATGCATACTGAGGATAGTTGGTTGAATGATTATGTAAATTTCTGTATAATATGGTGTGTAATTAGTCATAAGGAGGATTTTAATGGATATGTATTTATTAAAGATAGTACAAAAGAAGAATCAGACTTAATTTGGCGAGGGATAATTGAATATAATTCATCTAAGCTTACTTTGAAAGGACAGGTTCCTTTTATGCCTGTCAGTCGAGTTATGAAGGATTTAGATGATAATGTTATAGCAGGAATCAACTGTGAATTAAACAATGTTCCCATAGGCCACAAACGATATTACATGAAAAAGATTTTATAGGATGCAGCATTTTAAACTACGAATAAGTGTTCTCCTAGTTTTCTAAATATAGTTTTATCCACTTCTATTTCAACATCTTCATCATGTATAAATTGTAGTTCGAGTTGGTTTATCTATTATATAGATTAAATTTTAAATATAAGGGGGCTTATTACCGATGAAGAACAATTATTATGCACAAAAACTAAATTCACAAAACCTGTTTAAAGTGTACGAAACCAAAATTCCTAGAGTAAAACAGTATTTGGATGCGGAAATCTCTTTTGTTAGAGATAATCTAACAGGCAGTGAAAGGGTTTTGGAATTAGGTGCAGGTTATGGACGTATTGTAAAGGAATTGGCAGGTAATTGTAAATCAATTGTTGGTATTGACATTTCTGATGAAAGTGTTTCATTAAGCAAGGAATATTTGAAGGATAGTCCCAATGCAAAAATTATGACAATGGACGTAAAAAATATTACATTGGAAGA
Source organism: Haloimpatiens myeolchijeotgali (assembly GCF_042688525.2). Lineage (GTDB taxonomy): Bacteria > Bacillota > Clostridia > Clostridiales > Clostridiaceae > Haloimpatiens. The sequence continues at coordinate 2,775,688 of NZ_JBHWAB010000001.1, read as the reverse complement.
AAAGTTCGATGTAATACTTTGTCTGCAAAACGGTTTGTCTGCAATGAAGGTCACATACCCAGATTTCATTGAAAAGATTTTGGGTATGGTTGTGGGTGGTGGAAAAGTTTATTTCAGTACTTACAGTGAAAAATTTTGGGAGTATAGGCTAATATGGTTTAAAGAGCAGGCTGAGAAGGGGCTGCTGGGTGAGCTTGATTTAGATAAAACAAAGGATGGAGTTATAATTTGTAAGGACGGGTTTAAAGCAATTACGCATACTCCAAAGGATTTGAAAATCATTGGAGATTTATCAGGGTATGAATACCAAATTCAAGAGGTAGACGAGTCAAGTGTTTTTCTTATTATTCATAAAAAATAGACTGAAAAAAATGTTAATTATGAAAAAATTAATGAATATGAAGATATAAATGGATGGTCATTTTGGATTATAATTAATGATTTAGATATTGTTTTTAGAGGAACTAGAGTAGATATAAATGACGAAGTATTTGAAATAAATCGTGAAACAAGAAAAGAACTTAGGAAAATATATGAAAGTCTTAATACACCATCTCATGAATACCCATAACTGCAGCAAAACCTATATACTTTCTTACTATTGTATATGATTATGTATGGATTAGTAAAAGATTAGCAGTTTTAATATTTTTACAAAAAATAAATAAAGTTAAGAACCTCAAAGTTCTTAACTTTCATGGTGCCGAAGACGGGAGTCGAACCCGTACGGTATTACTACCACAGGATTTTGAGTCCAGCGCGTCTGCCAATTCCACCACTTCGGCGCATCCAACGAATATTATAATATCACAGAATTAATATTTTTGCAACAATAAATCAAAAAAAATTTACCAAAGCTAAGATTAGAATCTATTTATTTTTTAAATACTTTATTTAATTTTTGAAGTATAAAAATACTGTATATTATTTTTGCAGTGATTATTTTTAGCTACTTTGAACTTTTGTCCAAGTACTATACAAACCAATGAAAACGTTATACAATATTATGGGTTGTTTAAAATATTAATAAAAAAATCTACTTTTGGAATAAAAAATACTGTATAGCGAAGGGAAATGATACATTCATTTAATATCAATTAAGAATTAATAATTAAAAATGAATAATGAAGGTTAATTTTTGCTTTAGCAAAAATTTTAAATTTATATATTAGTTATTTTGCCCTAAGGCAAAATTTCCTTCATTATTAATTATTCATTATTAACTATTAATTATCTTTAAAGTGAAAGGTTTCTAAGCAAGATATTATTTCCCGTAGCGGCTGTTTTTTACCTGCGAAAGTGGAATAAAAAAATAAACTAGAATGAGGTGACTTCATATGAAAAGATTACTTGATTCAATTGTAGAAAATAATAAAAAATGGACAAGGGAAGGAAATGTTGCATCCTATATACCTGAGTTGTCCAAGGTAGACAGAGAACATATTGGAATATGTGTATCCACATTAGATGGAGAAGAGTATTGTTCAGGAAACTCGGAGTTGAAATTTACAATACAGAGTATATCAAAAATAATTACATTAATGTTAGCTATAATTGATAATGGTAAAAAGTATGTATTTTCAAGAGTAGGAATGGAACCTACAGAAGCAGCATTTAATTCTATTATAAATTTGGAGGCAAAAAATCCTCAAAAACCTATAAATCCTATGATAAATGCTGGAGCAATAGCTACAGTTTCAATGATTGCAGGAAATGATGGAAAAGAAACATTTAATAGAATTCTTAAATTTACAAGAAAAATAAGTGGAAATCCTGAAATTAATATAAATGAAGCAGTGTATAAATCAGAAAAGGAAACAGGAAATAGAAATAGGGCACTTGCTTATTTTATGAAAAGTACCGGTGTTTTAAAAGGGGATGTAGAAGAAATACTTGATGTATATTTTAAGCAGTGTTCTATGGAAGTTACCTGTGGAGACTTAGCTAGAATAGGATCTATGCTTGCAAATGATGGGGTACTGCCTTGGAATGGACAAAGAGTAGTTCCAAGAGATGTAGCTAGAATTGTAAAAACTATAATGGTGACTTGCGGTATGTATGATGCCTCAGGAGAATTTGCAGTACATATTGGTGTACCAGCTAAAAGTGGAGTAGGAGGAGGTATTCTTGCCTGCGTTACAAGAAGAATGGGAATAGGAGTTGTAGGACCTTCTTTAGATGAAAAGGGAAATAGTATAGCTGGTATGAAAGTTTTAGAAGAATTATCTAAGGAAATGGACTTAAGTATATTTTAAATAGGTATTCAATTTTTACAGTAGCAAAATACTGTCTAGCGGAGGAAAATGATATATTGCGTAAGAAACATTTGAACAAAGTTTACAAGTTCTTAGCTTTACGAATTTGAAAAAAGTTATTTTTTAATTACTGATTCCTACGGAATATTAATTAAAAAATCTTTTTTCAATATGAGTAAAGCTTAGAACTTGTTACTGAAGTGAAAGGTTTCTGAGCAAGATATCATTTTCCGCAGTGGCTAGTTTGGGTTGTAAAAGGTAAATTACTAAATTTTTATATGTAAAAATATTCCAAATATATTATAATATATTTGGAGGTGGCGTGTATGCATATAAAAATTAGGAAAGTGTTAATCGTATTATTTCTCATGTTGTTAAGTTTAAGCAATGTTAATATAGTAAGTGCTGAAAATCAAATACAAAATGATAAAATACTAAAGGGCAGAGTACTTAAAGTTATATCACAAAGTAAAGAAGAAGTTGATACAGATGATAAGAAAAACATTATACAAATTCAAAAGTTGAAAGTTGTTATAGAAGATAAAGAATACAATGGAAAAACATTAACAATTGAAAATAGAGTAGAAGCTAAAACTATGAGTAGTTATTTGTTAAAAGAAGGAGAGCAAATATTAGTATCACTAGAGCTAGATGAAAATGGTAAAGTTACTAATGCATATATGTATGAAGTAATGAGGCATAAATATTTATTATATTTGGCAGTATTTTTTGCATTAGTTTTGATAATAATAGGAGGAATGAAGGGATTTAAATCCTTAATAACATTAATTTTCACTATATTTGGAGTGTTATTTTTAATACCAAAGTTAATATTGAAAGGGTATAATCCTATATTAGTTACACTTTTAATAGCTATTGGTATTACTATATTAACATTAAATATTGTTAGTGGAATAAATAAGAAAACATTTGCTGCTATATTTGGTACAATAGGTGGACTTATAGCATCAGGAATAATTGCATTTATTGTTGGAGATTTGTGTAAACTAACTGGTGTTGGTACAGAAGAGGCTGAAATGCTTAAGTATATTCCCCAAAATGTAAACTTTGATTTTAAAGGATTATTATATGCGGGAATATTAATGGGAGCATTAGGAGCTATAATGGATGTTAGTATGTCTATTTCGTCCTCTATGTATGAAATAAGCGAAGTAAATAAAAGAATTAGTACTGGTGAATTAATGAAGGCAGGAATGAATGTGGGAAGAGATATAATGGGAACTATGTCTAATACATTAATATTAGCATATGCAGGAGCGTCATTACCCACAATAATGTTACTTTTAGCATATAAGATTCCTTTGATTCAATTTATAAATGAGGATTTAATGGTTATAGAGATATTGAGAGCGTTAGCAGGAAGTTTAGGGCTTTTATTATCAATTCCGATGACAGTTATTTTTTCAGGAATTATAAAAAATAAATAAATTGTGAAATTTGAAACTTTAACTTATTTCATAGAGCAAAATAGAATTAGATGGTATAATAATATGTGACACTGAAAAAATAGTTTTTAATAACTTAATGCTTTTGAATGGAGGAAAATAATGAATAAAGAAAAATTATTAATATTAGACGGTAATAGTTTAATGTTTAGAGCTTTTTATGCACTACCGCCTTTAACAAATTCAAAAGGTGTTAATACAAATGCGATTTATGGATTTTTAACAATGCTTTTAAAAATGAAGGAAGAAATAAAGCCTAATTATATTGTATGTACTTTTGATAAAAAAGCTCCAACATTTAGACATAAAGAATATAAAGAATATAAAGCGGGAAGAAAGAAAACTCCACCAGAGCTATTAGAACAAATGCCAATAATCAAAGATATATTAGAAAAATTTGCTATAAATATTTTTGAAATAGAAGGATTCGAAGCAGACGATTTAATAGGAACACTTTCTGTTTTTGCGGAAAATAATGATATCGAAGTTTATATTGTTACTGGTGATAGAGATGCCCTTCAACTTTCAACTGATAATGTAAAAGTTGTAATAAATAAAAAGGGTATGAGTCAGGTAGAAGTTTATGATAGAAATAGAATGATAGAGGAATTTGGAGTAACTCCTAAGCAATTTATTGATGTTAAGGGGTTAATGGGAGATAAATCTGATAATATTCCAGGAGTTCCCGGAATAGGAGAAAAAACAGCATATAAACTTATAAAACAGTATGAAAGTGTTGAAAATGTTCTTATGAATATAGACAACATAAGTGGTAAAAAATTAAAAGAAAATTTAACACAATATAGTGAACAAGCTATATTCAGTAAAAAACTTGCCACAATCATGATAGATGTACCAGTGGAAATAGATTTGGATGATATTAAGTCAAAAGAAAATTTTGATGCAGAAGGACTTAGAAAATTATTTATTGAATTAGGATTTAAATCATTTTTAGCTAACCTTCCAAAGTCAGAAGAAGAAAAGCAGAGAGAAAATATACAAGCAGAATATACTACTGTAGATAATATTGATTCTTTAAAAGAAGTAATTAAATCTGTAGAAGATAAGATTTATGTTTTATTTGAAATAGAAGATGGAAATGTATATTCAAAATGTTCTTTTGAAAAAATTTATGTTCATTGTAATAAAGATAATTATGTAATAGATACAAAAGTTTTATTAAATGAAAATAAAGATGAAACTATAAATTATTTAAAGAAAATATTTGAAGATGAAAAAATAGATAAAATTTCTCATAATGTGAAAAAAGCATATATGGTATTTAGTAAACTTGGAATTGATTTAAAAGGTATAAAAGAAGATACAGAAATTCAAGCTTATCTTATAGATTCATCAAAAGGAAAATATGAACTTAAAGATCTTTTAGAGGAATATTTATTAGTACAAATTGATGGAAATGATGATGAAAATCAAATAAAAAAAGCTGTACTTTTAGAAGATTTAAGTAAAAAACTAGATGATGAAATTGAAAGATTAAATATGCACAAACTTTTATATGATGTAGAACAGCCATTAACTAAAGTATTGGCTAGTATGGAAAGTAATGGATTTGTAATAGATAGAGATAAGTTAAATGAGCTTGGAGAAAAGTTTAGTAAAGAAATTAAAGACATGCAAAAGGAAATATATGAACTTGCAGATGAAGAATTTAATATTAATTCTCCAAAGCAGCTTGGAAAAATATTATTTGAAAAATTAGATTTACCAGTAATAAAGAAAACAAAAACAGGATATTCAACTAATGCTGCTGTACTAGAAAAACTTGAAGATAAGCATCCTATCATAAGTAAAATAGTGCTTTATAGACAACTTGCAAAGTTATTTTCAACTTATGTAGAGGGATTAAAGAATGTTATTGATGCGGATGGAAGAATACACACAAGTTTTAATCAAACTGTTACAACTACGGGTAGATTATCAAGTACAGAACCTAATCTTCAAAATATACCAATAAAATATGAAATGGGTAGAGCTATAAGAAAAGTATTTATACCAGAAGATAAGGATAGTGTAATTTTATCTGCGGATTATTCTCAAATAGAGTTAAGAGTACTTGCTCATATTGCAGATGACGAAAATATGATAAATGCATTTAAACATCACAGTGATATACATACAAAAACTGCTTCAGAGGTGTTTAAAGTACCAGTAGAAGAGGTAACATCTATTATGAGAAGCAGAGCTAAGGCAGTTAATTTTGGAATAGTTTATGGTATAAGTGATTTTAGTTTATCTAAAGATCTAAAAATTAAAAGAAAAGAAGCTAAAGAGTATATGGATACTTATTTTGAAAGATATCCTAATGTAAAAAAATATTTAGATGAAATAATAGAAAAAGCTAAAAATGAACTTTATGTTGATACTATTTTAAATAGAAGAAGATTTATTCCAGAGATAAAGTCTTCAAATAAGATGGTAAGATCATTTGGTGAAAGACTTGCTATGAATACGCCTATACAAGGAAGTGCTGCGGATATAATAAAAATTGCTATGATAAATGTAGATGAAAAATTAAATGAAAAAAATCTAAAAAGTTCACTAATACTTCAAGTTCATGATGAACTTATATTGAATGTATATAAAGATGAACTAGATGATGTAAAAGACTTAGTTAAAAAAGAAATGGAAAATGTCATTGAACTTTCAGTGCCACTAGATGTAGACATAAATATAGGGGATACATGGTATGAAGCAAAATAATAAAGTGGAGGGAGTTTAATGTTAAGAGTTGGTTTGACTGGAGGTATAGGAAGCGGCAAAAGTACTGTATCAAATCTATTTAGAGAAAAAGATGTACCAATTATAGATGCAGACATTATTGCTAGAGAGGTTTTAGATATATATCCAGAGATTAAACAAAATATTAAAAATACCTTTGGAGAAAAATTTTTCGATGAAAAAGGTAATTTAAAAAGAAGAGAATTTGGAAATTTTATTTTTAAAGATGAAATAAAGAGAAAAAAACTTGAACAAATAATAATGCCATATATAAAAAAAGAAATATTTATTAGATTTGACTCTTTTGAAAAAAAAGGAGAAAAAGTTTGTATATTGGATGCACCTACTTTAATTGAGCAAGGTATATATGTGGATATGGATAAAAATATATTAGTATGGGTAGACTTAAAAACTCAAATAAAAAGGGTTGTAGAAAGAGATAAGCTAGGACAAGCAGAGGTATTAGATAGAATAAATTCACAAATGAGTTTAGAGCAAAAGAAAAAATATGTACACTATATAATTGATAATAGTAAAGACTTATTGACAACTAGGGAACAAATAAATAAAATAATGACATCATTAGAGGAATTGAGGGGTTAAAATGAAGAAGGGTAAGTTTATTTTGATTTTATTGTTAATTATAGTTTTAGCTGTATTTCTTAATATTGAAAATATCGTAAAACATGTATATCCATATAAATATAGTCAATATATAGAGAAGTATTCACAAGAATATAATGTGGATCCTTATATGGTTGCTGCAGTTGTAAAAACTGAAAGTAATTTTAATAAGGATGCAAAATCTCATAAAGATGCAGTTGGTCTTATGCAGATTACACCTGATACAGCAAAATGGGTGGCTTCAAAGATGGGACTTAAAGACTTTAATATAGAAATGCTGTACAATCCTGAAGTTAATATAAAAATGGGATGTTGGTATATAGATAACTTGAAAAAAGAATTTAAAGATGATATGAATTTAGTATTAGCTGCATACAATGGAGGAAGAGGTAATGTAAAGAAATGGCTGCAAAGCAGTGAACATTCAAAGGATGGAAAGAATTTATACTATATTCCTTTCAAAGAAACAGATAAGTATGTAAAAAAGGTTCAGGTTAGTTATAAAATATATAAAGCTTTATATGGAAAAAATAAAGAAAGTAAGGTAAACTTATTTAAATTAGTTATACAGAACATGAAAATAAAGTAGAAATTTTTAATTCAACTTTCGCAGTTGAAAACAATCGCTGCGAAAGTTGGTTTTTAATTATTATTTTTAAATATTAAAGGGTATTGACAATTTATGTTATGGGTGTATAATATGTTACGAAATGAATAATATGCAGGAGTGGCGGAATCGGCAGACGCGCACGTTTAAGGGGCGTGTACCGTAAGGTGTACGGGTTCAAGTCCCGTTTCCTGCACCAAAATAAAAATCCCCAAAGCTTTTAACAAGCAGTGGGGATTTTTCCTTTATACAATATGCGCTTTTGTTCTATTTGTTAAGTTTTATCTTAAATTTTAAGTCATCTCGTATTTCAATATTTCCAAAATCTTCTGTGCATATACTGTATTTTTTTGTAGGGTCTAAAGCTTTAAATGAAATTGTAAATTCATAAGGTTTTTTTTCATAATTGCTAGCAAGAGGAGCTTTTACATCAACTCTTTGTCCTTTACTATCTTTTATATGAAGATCAAAAGATTGAAGGAAAGGGTCTTTACCTTCTGTAGTAAATCTTACTGTGGTTTTATTATTTTCTGTTTTTATTTCTTTTACTATAAGTTTTCCCATTTTACCTTGAGAAAGTTCTATTGGGTATACACCATCTATAGGTTTACTTACTTCTTTAGATTTTTTAGTTTTATTTGTTTTAATTGATGTTACCTTCCCATTGCTATCTATTTCTGTACCAGCAGAAGGATAGATTTTACAAGGAATAATAGTTAAATATTTTGGAACATGTTTTGAACCAATATACTCCATTTTTGTATTAAATGTAACTGGAGACTTAGAAGTATCATAACTTCCACCACCTAGACTATTTGATATAATAGGTAATCCTTTATCATCATAAACAAGCCAATAACCATATTCAGATATACAACCCCCACCTTGCTGTGGTTTTTTATTGCCTTTAAATTTCCCATTTACTGAGATATAAGTTCCTAGAGGTGAAAATACAACTTTATCTACATTTATAGTACTGTCTGGAAGTTTAACTTTAGTATTAGGTTTAAAGAAAGTACTTTTCTTATATATCTCATCTTTTGATGCAGTGAAGGCTAAGTTCCATTTTCCCTTTGTATTACCTATATTATCAATATCTAAATCAATATTTAATTTTTTAGGCATTTCTCCTAAGTCTATAATATCCATTTGCTCCATACCTACATAGGTATGGTCATTAATATAATTTCCTACAGCACTTCCTGTTGAACTAAAGGTATTGCCATTTATTTTTACAAATCTTCCTAAACCAAATACTTCTAAATCTTTGATTTTTTTGTTGCTTTTTATTGTATAGCTTATAGTTAATTTGGAATCATCAGCTATTATTTCATTTAGGGTAAATTTTATACCATTGTCTTCAATACTCTTATTTATTATTTGAGAATATTTAGCATAGTTTGCATGAATGCCCATTTTATCATTAAGTGTTTGTATCATAGAGTTTAAAATTGGAACATTTTGAGCAAAGGATGGAGAAATTGTTCCAACTCCTACTAAGCATGCTAAGCTTATAACTGCTGCTGCAGAGCTGTATTTTAGTACTTTAAATTTTCTTTTATTTTTAATTTTTTTATTTAAATTTTTCTTTAATCTTTCTTTTTCAATAGTAGATACTTCTTTATCCATGTCATCAAACTCACTTTCTTCTATCTTTATTTCGTTAAATAGCTTGTATATATCTTTTTCTTTTAGATTGAAGTTATTATTATCCATTATCATATTTCTCCTTTCAAAAGTATAAGTTTTTCTTTCAAAAATTTCCGCCCTCTTGAAAGTCTTTTATCTATTAAATTTCTATTTACACCAAAGGTTTTTGCTATGTTTTCTATTCCTTCATATAAAAAATATCTTCTTATAAATATTTCTCTATCTTCCGCTTTCATGTTGTTTATTGCGTTTAAAAGCTCTTCTTTATTTTCTTTAGATATTATCATTTTTTCTGTGTTTACATTGTCATATAATTGGTAGTCATCTATACACTCAGCAGTACTTTGTTTAAATAGTTTCCTTTTGTAGTCTATAGCTTTATATTTTGCTACAGCAGTAATCCAATATTTAAAATTGCCTTTTTCTTCATCAAAACTTTCGATATTGTTCCATACAGACCAAAATACATCATTTACACATTCCTCTACATATTGAGAGTGAAAGTTTGAATTTAAAACACTATATACAATCTTAAAAACTAGATTGCTGTAATTATCTACAACAAAATCTAAACCTTTTGCATTTTTCTTTTTTATTTGTTTTATAAAATTAGTCTCATCTATAGTCACATTTTTCCCTCCCTGAGAAGCTTCTCATAACATAATACGAAGGAACTCGTGGTTTTCTGACATCATAATTATATATTATGTTCAACTTTTATTGCAGCTTTTACTGATAAATTGAAATATAGTGGTAATTATGGTATAGTAATTTCCTAAATTAATTTATGAAGTTACTAATTTTGAGGTAAAATATTATTTATGATACCTTGAATTGTAGAGTATGAAAATTGAATTGTGTGGAAAGAATTGTTTTGAAAAATAAGGAGGGTAAGATATGGAGCTGCAAGTATATTTGAAAAAAAATAAAGAGCCAGTAATTTTTAAAGGTGATAGAATTGATGTATTAGATTTTGAATCTAAAGGTATTAAATATAAACAAATTCGCTATTTTAGAAAAGGTTTTAGTAAAAGTGTGTACATAGAAGCATCAAGTATAACTAAGATGAAAGAAAATAAGTAAACTTTCGCAGTAAAAAAATACTGCTTAGCGAAGGAAAATGATATCTTGCGTAAGAAACATTTGAACAAAGTTTACAAGTTCTTAGCTTTACGAATTTGAAAAAAGTTATTTTTTAATTACTGATTCCTACGGAATATTAATTAAAAAATCTTTTTTCAATATGAGTAAAGCTTAGAACTTGTTACTGAAGTGAAAGGTTTCTAAGCAAGATATCATTTCCCGTAGCGGCTATTTTTCACCTGCGAAAGTTGAGTGAATAATTAATAATGAAGGAAATTTTTCCTAAGGGAAAAATAAAAAGCTTCTGCATCAATTTTGCAGAAGCTTTTTTAGCAATATATTCCTTGAATTACATACTTATATCTGAATTTGTATTGTTTGTATAATATGAATCTTTAAATTTATTAGGTATATATTTTTCTAGTAAATTCAATATTAAATCTACTAGTTTAACTGTAACTAAAGCTAGGACCATACCAGCTATTACGTCTATTATCCAATGAATTTCTAAATACATTGTAGAATAAATGACAGATAAACAGAATGCTGCCCATACCCATTTAAATATTTTATCTTTTTCATGAAGTACTACTAAAAACATTGCAAAAGCTATAGAAGTATGCATTGATGGGAAACAATTTAATGTCCAACCAGCTGCTTGCTCCGGTGTAAAATTTCTTGCTAACCCATCAGGATGTCCAAGTACATACCAAACTTCTTGAAGACGTATAGCTGCATAAAAAGGACTTATTAAAAATATTTGAAGTATATGACCAGATAGGGCATAGCGTATCATTTTTCTTAAATCTTTACACATAGCAGCTCTGTAAATAGGGATTACAACAGGAACTACAAAACCACTATTATATACAAATCTAAAAAAGGCTGTTAACCAGTCAGGTTGAAAAATTCTAGCAAAACTAGCATCATTAAAAGGAATTTTACTGAAGACTTCGTTCCAATTCCAACCTAGATTTTTAGTAATTTGCCATTTTAAAACTTTTCCCCATATTTCATACCCATATTTTTGAAGAAATACTAAAAATATTATAAATGGTATAGAGAATATTAAGAAAGAAGATAATTTAATATTGTGCCTCATATCTTTTTTAATAGTAAAGGCTGCAAAAGATATAAACACTAAATACATTGACCAATCTATATTTTTTGTAGTTATATAGGAGTAGAGTGCTGCGATTGCAAATATTGTTCCTACTATTATACCTATGTATTTATTCCAAAAATCTTTGTTCATATAATTCCTCCTAACGTTTGAATAATTATAAAAAGATTATATCATATAAATATTAAGATACTATATGAAATTTTAATTATGAAATAATTGTAAAGGATTTATTAAAAAAATGAAGTTTAAAATTAAAAAAATTGCAAAAAACTTATTTACATGTTTTAAAATACGTGATATAATCTCTATAAATATTAAATGATAATATAAAGACTATGAAGAGAAGAGTAAATATAAAGTTAGAGTTACAGCGAGCTAATGATGGTGGAAGATTAGTACAAAACTTGTATTGAAGAACATCTCAGAGTTTCTAACCCAAATTGTATGATTTTTAATTATGCAAGAGTAGATTTAGACGGAGCCAAACCGTTATGATTTGGGCAGTATCGAATAATGTTGTTTTAGGTTTATTCCGTACTGTAATTCTAAAGTGAGCTTATATATAAGCTAATTAGGGTGGTACCGCGAAATACAGTCTTTCGTCCCTTTGTAGGGATGAAGGGCTTTTTTTATTTTAAATTTTAGGCTAGCTAGCAGAAGTAAATAGTATTTAAGAAAATTATGAAAGAGAGTTCACAACAAAATTTGTTAATGACGGTGTAAATTAAGCTGTAAAGAATACAAGTAAAAAATCATTGTAAAAATAAAAAAAAACATAGGAGGAATAAAAAATGGAAAAAGTAAAAAAATATGAAGTTATAGAAGGATATAAATCAAGTCTTAATTTAAGAAGAACAGAGATAGCAATAAAAAAGGTAAAAGACTATTTTCAAAAACAATTATCAGAAAAATTAAATCTTACAAGGGTTTCAGCACCTTTATTTGTTAAAAGAAGTACAGGACTAAATGATGATTTAAATGGCGTTGAAAGACCAGTATCTTTTGATGTGCCAGGTGTTGGAGGAGAAAATGTTGAAGTAGTACATTCACTTGCTAAATGGAAAAGAATGGCGCTACATAGATATGGATTTGAAAGAGGAGAAGGTTTATATACAGATATGAATGCAATAAGAAGAGATGAGGAATTAGATAATATTCATTCTATATATGTTGATCAGTGGGATTGGGAAAAAGTAATAGATAAAAAAGATAGAAATGAAGAAACATTAAAGAAAATAGTTGAAGGGATTTATGAAGTGTTCAAAAGTACTGAAGACTTCATAAACAGTGAGTATCCTCATATAGAAAAAATACTACCAGAAAAAATTAGTTTTATAACTACTCAAGATCTTGAAGATATGTATCCAGATTTATCTCCAAAGGAAAGAGAAAATAAAATTGCTAAAGAAAAGAAAGCTGTATTTATAATGAAAATAGGTGACACATTAAAATCAGGTGAAAAACATGATGGACGTGCTCCAGACTATGATGATTGGAGTTTAAATGGGGACATTATATTCTGGTATCCTATATTACAATGTGCACTTGAACTTTCATCTATGGGAATAAGAGTAGATGAGAAGGCGTTAATGTATCAACTTGAAAAAGAAAAATGTACTGAAAGAAAAGAATTAGAGTTTCATAAAATGCTTTTAGATGGTACACTTCCATATACTGTAGGAGGAGGAATTGGACAATCTAGAATATGTATGTTTTTCCTAAAAAAAGCTCATATTGGAGAGGTACAAGCTTCTATTTGGTCAGATGAGATAAAAAAAGAATGTAAAGATAATGACATAGTATTACTTTAATTATTATAAAAAGTGTACATATTTACTTAATATTTTAGTAAATATGTACACTTTTTTATGCAATATGTGCCTTTGTCCTTATTTATTTAAAAAACATTTTTACATGAAAAAACATATTATATTAAAGAGAAATAGTGTGAAGGGGAAAGGTAATGGGAAATATCATATTGCCAAAAAAATTTAATTTTAATAATGTTAAGGGCATTTCAAAAAATCAGTTAGAACAGCATTATAAGCTTTATGAAGGATATGTAAGGAAAACTAATGAGATATGGAAAGAATCAGAAGAGCTTAATGATTTTAAAGGAAGTAATACTACCTATAGCAAAGTGAGAAGTTTAAAATTAGGGGAAAGTTATGCATTAGACGGTGTAAAACTTCATGAGCTTTATTTTGAAAATATGAATTGTAAAAGCAATATACCTTATGGACATATAATGAAACTTATTGAAAGAGACTTTGGATCTTATGAAAGATTTGTGAAATATTTTATAAGTGTAGGAATGGCTATGAGAGGATGGTGTGTACTTACTATAGAACCTTTAGATGAAAAATTGCATATTATAGGTCAGGATGCGCATGATGTAGGATCTATATGGATGAGCAATCCACTTTTAGTGCTGGATGTATATGAACATGCTTATATGATTGATTTTGGTATAAATAGATTAGAATATATAAACATATTTATGAAAAATATAAATTGGAAAGTAGTCAATTCTAGGCTTAAGAAGTATGAAGTTAGAATGATATAGTATAAAGCTATTATAAAAATATATTGAAAAAGTGGTATCAAAAGAATTATTTTTGCATATGTTGTAATGTAGTTAAGAGTATGGGGGTATAAAAAAATTGGATGATATGATGGATAAAAGACATCAACACGAAAAGGATATGGAAGATGAATATGATATGGTACCTATTTCTTCTGATATGATGTCTATGCAAATGATGCCTTATAATTATAATATGCAAGATCAAATGATGATGCAGCAGATGATGATGCAACAAATGATGGGTATGCAGTGCATGAGCATGATGCCAAATACAATGAACTCAATGCAATGTGCGCCAATGCCACCAATGATGCCAAACGAAATGAATTCGATGCAGTGTACACCAATGATGCCCAATGAAATGATGAATGAAGAAGGCATGGAAGAATATGAGACAGATTCAGAAGATGAAGATGACATGAGATATAAAAAGAAACCAAGAGATGTAAATAGAATATTAAGAAAAATAGAAATGTATAATCCTGGTGTGTTTAGAATGATGAGATCTTATGGCATACCATATCCTGTAGCAAGGAGAATTTGTAGAAGAATTATAAGACTTACACTTATGTATTGTGATGATTAATTAATATTAAATGTGAAGCTTTGATACTAATTTAAGGCTTCACATTTATATTATAAAATAAAGCTTTTGTCTTAAGGTAAAATTTACTTCATTATTAATAACTCAACTTTCTCAGTAAAAAAATACTGCTTAGCGAAGGAAAATGATATATTGCGTAAGAAACATTTGAACAAAGTTTACAAGTTCTTAGCTTTACGAATTTGAAAAAAGTTATTTTTAAATTATTGATTCCTACGGAATATTAATTAAAAAATCTTTTTTCAATATGAGTAAAGTTTAGAACTTGTTACTGAAGTGAAAGGTTTCTGAGCAAGATATCATTTTCCGTAGCGACTATTTTTTACCTGCGAAAGTTGAATTAAGTAAATTTAGTGCATAATAAGATTTATTAGGGTTCTTGCAGGTTTACCATTAGCTCCTGCTTCATATACATCTTCATGTTTGCTGCACTTTGCGCATCCTGCTATGTCGAGGTGGGCAAAATCTATATTTGGGGCAAAACTTTGAAGGAACATTCCAGCAACAATAGCACCACAATTGTTACCAGTATTTTTTAAATCTGCACTTGGAGTTTTTAATTGTTCCATGTACTCTTCATTATTTGGCAATCTCCAAAACTTTTCTCCAACTTCCTTACCACAATCTATTATTTTATTACTTAACTTATTGGAATTGCTGAAAAGTCCAATGTTTATGTTGCCTAAGAAATTTGCACAGGATCCTGTTAAAGTTGCTACGTCAATAATGGTTGTGGCTCCTAATTCTTTAGCATATGCTATGGCATCACACATAATTAATCTTCCTTCAGCATCTGTAGAGATAATTTGAATAGTTTTACCACTATAACTAGTAATAACATCTCCTGGTTTGTATGATTTAGAAGAAGGAATGTTTTCACATACAGGAATTAGAGCAAGAATATTTTTTTTAGGTTTTAATGTGCCAATAGCTTTCATTACACCTAAAACAGCAGCTCCGCCTGCCATATCGCTTACCATATTATGCATACCTTTAGAGGATTTTAATGAAATGCCACCACTATCAAAAGTTACACCTTTTCCAACTAGTGAAACTATTTTTTTGCTACTAGGGTCACCAAAATATTGTAAGAGAATTAAGTAAGGTTCATTTGAACTGCCATTACCAACTTGTACAATTGAATTCATGCCAAGTTTTTCAAGCATATATTTATCAAAGATTTTTATATCAAGATTGCATTCTTCCGCAATGTGTAATGCTTGTTGAGTTAAATACTTAGGAGTAACATGATTAGAAGGTGAATTTACTAATTCTCGTGCAAAGTTTATACTTTCACCAGATATAATACCTTTATTTATAGAATTGTTAAATGTAGAAATTATGTTTATTTTAGTTAATTTTATATTTAAAAAATGTTTTTTTATACCTTTAAATTTGTACAAAGACAAAGTAAGGCTTTCTCCAAAAGTATATCCAAAATCACTATTAAATGTATCTAAAATATCTAGATCATCTATACAATTTCGGAGTTTTTTCATTACATGACCTAGAGCTTTGAAGAGAATGGTAGGATTAAATTCTTCAGTTAAGCCTAAACCAATAACATATATTTTTTTGTAAGAAGACTGATTTAAGGTGTTAATACATTCAAATTCTTTAAATTTACCACTATTTGTTGAAAAAGATAAGAATTTATTAATGCTTTCAGGGTAAGAAAAATTATAATTTTCAAATTTAAATACTAATAAATTTGAATATAAATTATTGTTAGATACTTTTATCATGGAAAATACACCTCCCTAAATGTAAAATTAATTATT
This sequence comes from Haloimpatiens myeolchijeotgali, assembly GCF_042688525.2. Lineage (GTDB taxonomy): Bacteria > Bacillota > Clostridia > Clostridiales > Clostridiaceae > Haloimpatiens. The sequence goes on along the minus strand of NZ_JBHWAB010000001.1, from coordinate 2,759,166 downwards.
ACAAAAAACAGTACAATATTTTCCAATAATATATTACCACATATAAATAAAAAAAGGAATTGAATTAATAATGTAGAAAAAAGTTTATTATAGATTAAATAAAAGAGGTGAAATGATGTTTGATCTTGATTTGAAAATAAGAGATATATGTATAAATAGTATAGAAAAAGATGATTTAAATTCAATACATGAATGGATTAACACTCAAAAATCATTTTTAGATAAAAAGAATAAACCTTTTAGTTTAAAGGATGTTTATGAGATGTTTTTGCAATATTATGTTGGAGAAGGAGAATTGTTTTTAAAAATTGAACAATGTAGTGAAATAATAGGAATAATAAAAGGAAGAATTGAATTTAAGAATCCAAATGAAATATGGATTTTATGTTTTTTCTTAGAAGAACCTAAAAGAAGTAAAGGAATAGGAAGTGACATTATTAATGAAATTATGGAATATTTTATTTGTAGGTGTGGAATAAATAAATTTTATTCTATTACATTACCAAAAAATAAAGAGTATCTAAAATTTTGGTTAAAAAATGGATTTGAAGTATCAAGAATTACAAATAATTTTATAAATATTGAAAGATGGGATGAAAAATTATTCATATTATCCAATGAAAAATAATACTCGTGTAGTAAAGAATGGTTTGTTTATCCAATTATATGAAAAGTAAACAAAAGAATAATTAAAAAAAATAAGTTAAAACTTGCATTGTTGAGAAAATTAAATTATAATAAAAAAAGTGATGTTATCGGAAAACTAAATTAAATGGCAGAAAATCTATTAGGAGGTATATGATGAAAGTTTCTAAAATAGTAGCTGCAGTGCTGTGTGTTTTAGCCATAAACTTTTTATGGAGTACACATAATATTGCTAAAGCAGATACTGTGATGAAATCCAATAGTAAACAATATGTCCGTACAACTAATTTAAAAGTAAATAAGGTTATAAAAACTGCTAAAACTAAAGTAGTGAATAAACAAAAATCAAATGATAGAGCTTCAAGAGGTGGTACATATTCAAGCAGTATTACATATTCTAAAACTGGAAATTCTATAGTGAATTATTCTTATAGATTTTTAGGTAGACCATATGTATGGGGAGGGTCCGGACCTTCTGTGTTTGATTGCTCAGGTTTTACAGCATACGTTTACAGAAAACTAGGAGTGTCTCTTCCGCATTATACAGTTTCACAGGCTAATTTAGGTAAAACAGTTTCAAGATCAAATCTAAGAGCAGGTGATTTGGTGTTCTTCAACACATCAGGGAGACTTTCTCATGTAGGTATATATATAGGAGGCGGAAATTTTATTCATGCTTCTTCAGGAAGTCATAAGGTTACAGTAAGTAACTTAGGAAAAAGTTATTATAATTCACGGTATGCTACTGCTAGAAGAATATTTAATTGATTTTAAAATATAATATTAAATAGGTAATTGATTGGTTTAAAAAATCTCGACTAAAGTGTCGAGATTTTTTTTCATATTTAATATAAGTTATGAGTACTATTTAATATAGGAATCAAAAAAGAGAGAAGTATAAATAATTAAACCATTATTAATTTTACATTATTAATTCTTAATTGATATTAAATGTTTCTTACGCAGGAGGTTTATATTCTAAATTTTAAAATTTGTGGGGGGAGAAAATGAGGTATACAAGATATGAATTAAAAAGGAAGAGAAATAATTTAATATTTTTGATTATAGCAGTTGTTATAGTTATAGCAGTTGTTTTAATTGTTAAAGGAAAACATAGTAATATAGATAAGAAAGATAATATAAGAAATAACACTAAAATAGAAGAACAAGATAATGAATCTAGTAAAAATATAAAAGAAAAACTAGCTAAATTTTATGTTATTCAGTGTGGAGTTTTTACAAGTAAAGAAAATGCTGAAAATTTGAAAAATTCATTAAGCACATATGGAAGTCCATTTATAGTAAAAAAAGATAATAAATTTAAAGTTATACTAGGTATTTACGAGGATAAACAATTAGCAACTATAATGAAAACTTTAAATGATAACAATATTGAAAAGGCAAGAGTTACTTATGAAATACAAAAGAATGATTTGTGTAATATGGAGATTGCTGAAATAATCCATGCCAATATTGAAGTTCTAGGTAAGTTGACAGAAAAAAATGTAAAATCAATAAAAATGGATAATTTAAAAAAATGGACAAATTCACTAAAAAAAGTGGACAAGAATAGCAAAAATTATAATGCATTATTAAAGCTAAAAGAGTATGTAAAAAAACTTCCAAATGAAATAAAAAAAGAAAATTTGAATACTAGCTATGTTTTTCTTTTTAATATACTAAATATGTTTAAATAAAATTTTAAAAGTTTTTAAACAAAGTAACATACTACTTGTTTATGATAATATTAAATGGTAAACTATATAAGATGAATTTTTATTATGGGGGAAGGGTTTTGAAAAAAGAAAAAAAAGAGGGGTATTTTTGGTTTGTAATTATTCTTGCGGGAATTTGTGGAAAGCTTATTGGAGATATATTAGGAAGTAATGTTAAAAGTTTATATTTTCTTAAAAAAGTTTATTCAATTGGCTTTACAACTCCTATCTGTTTAGATTTGAATATAATACAATTTACATTTGCTTTAAAAATAAATGTCAATATTATGTCTATTTTGGGTATAATATTGGCAATAATATATTATAGGAAATATTAGGAAGTGATAAAATGAAATTAACATTAGGGTCCGCATCACCAAGAAGAAAAGAATTGTTAAAAAAAATTACTGAGAATTTTGATGTAATAGTTAGCGATTTTGATGAAGAAAGTATTGATTTTAATGGTGATTTCACAAAATATGTTAAAAAAATTGCAGAAGGTAAAGCGTTAAATGTGTCAAAAAAGATACAAGATGAAAGTATTGTAATAGGTTGTGATACTATTGTTGCTTTTGATGGAAAAGTTTTAGGTAAACCTAAAGACGAAGAAGATGCATATAGCATGTTAAGTGCAATGAGTGGAAAGTGGCATGCGGTCTATTCTGGGATAGCTATAGTAAACAATTTAACAGGTAAAATTTTAACTGATTATGTATGTACAAATGTTAAATTTAGTGATATAACAGATAGGGAGATAAAAAAGTACATAAAAACTGGTGAGCCCATGGATAAGGCGGGTTCATATGGAATACAAGGATTAGGAGGAATATTTATAGAAAAAATTGATGGATGCTATTACAATGTAGTAGGTCTTCCAATTAATAAATTGAATTCTATGTTTATGAGGATGGGGGTAAATCTAATCTAGGAGGAATAATAAGTGGAAAATTGCTTTAAGATATCAGATTTACCTAAAAATGAGAGGCCCAGGGAAAGATTATTAAGATATGGAGCAGAAGCCTTATCGAATACAGAATTGTTAGCAATTATTTTGAGAACAGGTACTTACTATGAAAGTGTTTTAAATTTAAGTAGTAACATATTAAAGGTAAGTAGTGGATTAAATGGTTTATTAAATATGAGCTTAGATGAGTTTATGAAAATTAAAGGAATAGGAAAGGCAAAAGCATCTGAAATGTTAGCTTTGTCAGAAATCTTACGAAGAATTAAATCATATAGATCTGGAGAAGAATGTAAAATATCTAATCCACAAGAGGTTGCTAATTTACTTATGGAAGAAATGAAAAGTTTTAACAATGAACATTTTAAAGTCATTATGCTCAATGTTAAAAATATTGTGATTTCAATAAAGGATGTTTCTATTGGAAGTATTAATTCTTCTATAGTTCATCCAAGAGAGGTTTTTCATGAAGCTATAAAGAAATCAAGTGCTTCTATAATATTATGTCATAATCATCCATCGGGTGATCCTTCACCTAGTATGGAAGATATAAGTGTAACAAAAAGACTAAAAGAATGTGGTAAGCTATTAGGAATTGGAGTTTTGGATCACATAATAATAGGAAATGGAATTTATGTGAGCTTAAAAGAAAAAGGAGTAGTATAAACACGAAAGGAGAAAACAAATGGGATTTTTTGGAATATCTAAAGATATGGGAATAGACTTAGGAACAGCAAATACATTAGTTTACATGAAGGGAAAAGGAATTGTACTTAGAGAACCTTCAGTTGTAGCAATTAATAATGTTAATAATAGAGTTTTAGCAGTTGGTGAAGAAGCTAAACAGATGATTGGTAGAACTCCGGGGAATATTGTAGCTATAAGGCCAATGAAAGATGGAGTTATAGCTGATTTTGATGTTACTGAAGAAATGCTTAGAAATTTTATAAATAAAGTTTGTCCTAAAAGCGCTTTTTCAACACCTAGAATAGTTGTGTGTTTTCCATCAGGGGTTACAGAAGTTGAAAGAAGAGCTATTGAGGAAGCTACAAAACGTGCAGGAGCAAGAGAGGTTCAATTGTTAGAAGAACCAATGGCAGCAGCAATTGGCTCAGGATTACCCGTACATGAACCAACAGGAAGTATGGTAGTAGATATTGGTGGTGGTACTACTGAAGTAGCTATAATTTCTTTAGGTGGAATAGTTACAAGTATGTCTTTAAGAGTTGCTGGTGATGAATTGGATCAGGCTATAATAAGTTATATTAAAAAAGAATATAATTTGATGATAGGTGAGAGAACATCTGAAAATGTTAAGATGGAAATTGGATCTGCTTTTGATGTTTCTGAAGAAAAATTGACTATGGAAATAAGGGGAAGGGATTTGATAAGTGGTCTTCCTAAAGTAGTTGAAATTAAAGAAGATGAAGTTAGAGAAGCATTATCAGAACCTGTTTATGCTATAGTAGATGCTATTAAAACAACACTTGAAAAAACACCACCAGAATTGGCAGCGGATATTATGGATAAAGGAATAATGCTTACAGGTGGAGGAGCAATGCTTAGAGGATTAGATGCGTTAATTAATCATGAAACACACATGCCAGTACATATTGCAGAATCTCCGTTAGATTGTGTAGCTATAGGAGCTGGAATGTCTCTAGCCAGTATTGATAAAATGAGAGAGAAAGAGAAAAGGTAAAAATGAAGTTCTTCAAGAAGAGACTGACAGTGGCAATTATTGTACTGTCAGTTGCACTTTTAGGAGTAATAGGATATAGCATAAAAAGAGACAAAATTACTGTGATAGAAAATGGTGTTGGCAATGTTTTGAGCTCTGTTCAAGGAGTTATTTACAATGTGTGTTCAGAAGCGAAGAATTCTATAAAAATTTTGGCGCATTTTTCAGAAGTTAAGAATCAAAATGAAAAATTAATAAAAGATAACCAAGAATTAAAAGATAAATTAACACGATATGAATCATTAGAAGATGAAAATAAAAGGTTAAGAGATGTCTTAAATTATAAGGACCAAAACTCTGAATATAAATATGTAGGTTGTAATATAAGTGGTAAAAGTAGCAATGGTTATTTAGAAGGATATATTATAAATAGAGGTAAAAAAGATGGAATTGATAAAAAAATGGCAGTGATAAATTCTAAAGGCCTTATTGGTAAGGTAACTTCAGTAGGAAGTAATTGGGCAGTAGTGCAAACAATTGAAAGTGAAAATATTGCTGTAGGTGGATATATAGCTAGAACTAAACAAAATTCAGGGATTATTAAAGGTTATAGAGATAAAAATAATAAGGTACTTGCTAGACTTTCGTATTTACCTTTAAATTCTGATATAAAAGTGGGAGATGAAGTTTTAACAGGTCTTGTAAATGTTACTTCAAAGGAAATTCAACCAGGAATATATCCAAAAGGAATAAAAATAGGAAAAGTAATAAGTGTAGAGGAAGACAAAGGGAAAATGATGAAAAGTGCTGTAATTGAACCCTATGTAGATTTTGATAGAATAGAAGAAGTGTTTATTGTAATTCCTAAAGTTTCAAGAGATATAAATTAATAAGGTGTGATATATAATGAAAAGGATTTTAACTATAGTTTCTATGTCAGTTTTGTTATCAATTTTAGATAATAGTTTAGTAACTTTTTTATCAGTAAAAGGGTACTATCCAAGTTTATTATTTGTATTTGTTATTTCCTATTCAATAATTCAAGATGATAATGAAGCTTTATGGGTAGGAATATTTTCGGGTTTACTTCAAGACATATATTTTTATCATGGGTTTGGTGTAAATACTTTAATTAATATGTTGCTTTGTTTATTAGCTGCTAAAATAGGAAAAGGTATTTTCAAAGATAAGAAAATTATTCCTATAATTTCAGTTTTCTTTTTAAGTATTTTAAAAGGATGTTTTATTTATGGTGTTTTATATATTAGCAAGATATATATAAACCTTAATACTATTTTATTCATAGCTTTGTATAATATGATTGTGAGTATATTTATTTATTCTTATGTATATAAACTTTGCACTAAAAAGTTTATGAAAAAAGATTGGAAGTTTTAAATAAGGAGCGATTGATAAATATGTCAAAAAACAATAAAAAGAAAAAATATACGAGATATACAGCTATGTATGTATGTGTGTGCATTGTTATGGCTTTGATTATTAGAAAATTAGTATATATACAAGTAATAAAGGCAGATCAGTATAGTTTAAGAGCTGATAAAAATTCTATAAGAAATATCACACAAGATGCTCCAAGAGGAGATATAGTAGATAGGAATGGTGTAGTATTAGCTACGAGTAAACAAAGTTTTAATTTGACTTATATGGAAACAAAAGAAAGTAAAAAAGTATTTTTTGATACAATGAAAGTTATGTTTAAAATATTAGATGAGAATAAAGAAAAACAGGAAGATGATTTTCCACTCAAAGTTAATCCATATGCGTTTGATTTTAAAGCTGTTAAAGACTCTGATAAAAAGTGGATGGAGCTTAGATTTAAAAAAGATAGAGGATTAAATGATGTTTTATCTAAGAAATATTATAAAAAAGAATATAAAAAATTAGATAAAAAAGAAGACAAGGAAAAAATAAAGAAAATAGAAGATGACCTTTTAAAGATATCTCCAGAAGAAACTTTTAAAATGTTATCAAAACAGTATGGATTGGATGATAAAAATTTTTCTTTAGAAGAAAAAAGAAGGTATATGGTAATCAAAGATGCTATAAAAATGCAAAGTTTTTCAGGATATAAACCTGTAGTTATAGCTAAAAATATAAAAAGAAAAACTGCCTTTGAGTTTTATGAAAGGTTAAGCGAACTTCCAGGTATTAATGTGGGAACAGAACCTATAAGGTATTATCCTTATGGTGAATTAGCATCTTCAGTAATTGGATATATTTCAAAAATAAATTCAATGAATCAAGAAAAATATGAAGAAAAAGGCTATGATGTAAGTACAGATTATGTTGGAACGGATGGAATAGAACAGGTTTATGAAAGTAGACTAAAAGGATCTAAAGGACAAAGAACGGTAAGGGTAAATAAATATGGTAGAATAGTGGAAGAATTATTTAAGAAAAGTCCTTATCCTGGTCAAAATATTAAATTAACAATTGATAGTAATGTGCAAAATGCAGCTGAAAAAGCATTAGATGATACAATGGAACATTTAAGAAAAAATCCTAGGCCAGATCCTAGTGATTCAAGTATATATACAGCAAATGCAACTAGAGGAGCAGCAGTGGCAGTGGATATAAAAACTGGGGAAATATTAGCTTTGGCTAGTAGACCTGGTTTCGATCCAAATATATTTACTATACCAGGTAAATTAGATGATGAAGCAAGTAAAAAATATTTCAATCCTGACTTAGAAAAATTCGGTAAGCAATATATAGGAAAAATGGGATTAGCTTCAGGTGAAAGTGGAATAGAGAAAAAAATAAATCAGATGTTTCCATTAGATCCTTATATTGAAAATAATACTAATATTAGAATGGATATGTATGATATTGTACCTAAACCATTTTTTAATTATGCAACACGATCTTTAATGCCGCCAGGTTCTACTTTTAAACCTTTAACGGCTATTGCAGGTTTAGAAGAAGGAGTTGTAACACCAAGTACTACAGTGAATGATACAGGTGTTTATCTTAAATATGGTAACAAAGGAGAAAAATGGCACTGCTGGAAGCGTGGAGGACATGGTGTTATTGATGTAATTAGAGCATTAAAAGAATCTTGTAACTACTATTTTTACACTGTTGGAGATTTATTATATCAAAAATATAATACTCCATCTGCAGTTAATAGTGCTTCATATGATGCATTTCAAAAATATGGTAAAAAATTTGGCTTAGGCGTCAAATCAGGGATAGAAATTCCAGAAAACCAAGGACATGTGTATAATTTAAAAAATTCGAAAGAAATAAATTCAATGTCAGCTTACTATAATGCTAGGAATATATTAAAAGAAGGAATTGAAAAGGGTAGAGGAATAAAATTTAAAGCTATTAACATTGTTACAAATGATTCTGATAGTGAGGAAGTAAAAAAAATAAAAAGTGAAATAAAAACTATTATTAAAGAAGCTGTAGAAACAAATCCAAAAACAAAAGCTAGTGCTATAGTTAGGTATACAAATGAATTGGAAAATAAATTAAAAAAATTAGTAGAAACATATCCTAAAGATAAGCAAAAAGAATATAAGGATAGTGACTTTGAAAAAGGAGCACAAGCAGTTATAAATTACTGTATATATGATGCAAATATGCAAATTTATACACCAGGAAATATGATAAATGCAGCTATAGGGCAAGGTGATCATCAATTTACCCCTATTCAACTTGCAAATTATGCAGCTACTATTGCTAATGGGGGATATAGAAATGAACTTCATTTATTTAAACAAGCTTATGATGATGGAGAAAATGTAGTTGAAGAGAAAAAAACTAGAGTGCTTGAAGATACAAAATTAAAATCTTCCACTATAGAAGCTGTACAAAAAGGTATGTTGGCCGTTGCATCAGGCGAGGGTGGAACAGCAGCTAAAGCTTTTAGGGGATTCCCAATTGAAACATCAGGTAAAACAGGTTCATCTACTTTTTCACAAAAGCAAAAAGAAATAGGAAGAACTTCTTATGGAGTTTATGTAGGATATGCTCCATATGATAAACCAGAAATAGCTGTTTGTGTAGTAATATTTGATGGCGGTCATGGTGGATATGTAGCACCTGTAGCTAGAGCTATGTATGAAGCGTATTTTAAAAAGAGATTAAAGGAAGAATTTCCATCATATACACCAAAATATAATTATCCATTAGACAAAACTAAGAATGTAATACAAAATGGTGAAGAAGAACAGAATAAAAGTAACAATGAAGAAAATAGTTCTTTAGATAAGAAAGAGAAAGATGAATCAAAAACAGAATAATAATATGTATATATATACCTCATGTTTTAACATGAGGTATAATTTTATGTTATAATATATTGGGAAGTTGAAGAATTATGTAAATTTTATTAAAAAATATTTTAAAATAGAGAAGGATTTTTATAAAATTATGTTGAAATAGTTATCTATGTTGGCTTACGGAGGTCTAAAAAGAATATGGTTACAGATAGAATAGTACTCAAAGGAAATAGAGAAGGATTGAATGTAGTTATAAATATGCATGTGTTCAAGAACTTCGAAGAAATGTTAGAAGCATTAGTTAAAAAATTGTCTAGAGGAAAAAAATTTTATAAAGGTGCTACATTAAAAGTAACTACTCAACTTCGATATATAAATGATAAAGAATTAAGGATATTAAAAAATGTACTATTTGATGAATTTTTAATACGAGATTGCATTTTTGAAGATGTAGATGAAAAGAAAGATAAAATTTTTAGAGGCATATATGAAGGTCGCACCAAATTTCTTCGGAGATCAGTAAGAAGTGGACAAGTTATAGATTATTCAGGTAATGTAGTTATTGTAGGAGATGTTAATCCAGGAGCTGAAATATATGCAGCAGGTAATATTATTATATTAGGTACCTTAAAAGGGTATGTTCATGCAGGAATAACAGGAAATACAAATGCTATAATTGCAGCTTTTAAGATGCAGCCACAAATATTACAAATTGCAAATGTTATGACTAGATCACCAGATGATGGTATGAGACCTACATATCCTGAAGTAGCTAAAATAAAAGGAAACAGTATAATAGTAGAACCGTATTTACCAAATAAATTTATATAATGGAGGGAAAAAAATGGGAGAAGCGATTGTTATAACGTCAGGAAAAGGTGGAGTAGGAAAAACAACAACCACTGCAAACATTGGAACTGCATTAGCATCTATGAATAAAAAGGTAGTTTTAATTGACGGAGATACAGGTCTTAGAAATTTAGATGTGCTCATGGGATTAGAAAATAGAATAGTTTTTACTCTAATAGATGTAATAGAAGAAAGATGTAGATTAAAACAAGCGTTAATAAGAGATAAAAGATTTACTGATTTATTTTTACTTCCAACAGCTCAAACAAAGGATAAGAGTGATGTAAGTGCAAAAGATATGCTGGAATTAGTAAATAAACTAAAGGAAGAGTTTGATTATGTTATAATTGATTGCCCAGCAGGAATTGAACAAGGATTTGAAAATTCAATAATTGGAGCTGATAGAGCTCTTATAGTAGTTAATCCAGAAGTAACTTCTGTAAGAGATTCAGATAGAGTTATTGGAAAATTAGATGCTAAAGGTCTTGAAAATCACCAACTTGTGATAAATAGAATAAACTACGAAATGACAAAAAATGGAGAAATGTTGGATATAGATGATATTTTAGATAGTTTAGCTATAAAACTCATCGGTGTTGTGCCAGATGATAGAAATATTACTATATCTACTAATAAAGGTGAACCAATTGTATTAGATGAGAAAGCTTTTGCTGGACAAGCTTTTAAAGATATTGCAAGAAGAATTACTGGAGAAGAAGTTGCTTTTGTGCCAATGGAAGTACCTAAAGGTGGATTTTTTGCTTCATTAAAGAGAATTTTTAATATAAAGTAAAGGGAGAGTAGGTAGATGGATTTATTAAAAATATTTTCAAATAAACCCTCATCTAAACAAGTTGCAAAAGAGAGATTAAAATTGATATTGGTTCATGACAGAACAGATTTTTCAAAAGACTTTTTAGAAGATATAAAAGAAGCATTATTGAAAGTAATATCTAATTACGCAGAAATAGATAGTGAAGGGTTAGATGTAAAGTTTGCAAAAACTGAAGATGCCAGTGGACCTAAGCCAGCACTTATTGCTAGTATTCCAATAAAAAAAATGAGACGAAAGTATTAAATGCATTAAATTAACATTTTGTAAAATTATAAGGTTATGTGCGATTTTTAATATATTGCACATAGCTTTTTTTTTCGTATACTGATATAATAATAAGGGCGTATCTGTTTAATTTTGGAGGGATTTTTAAGATGTTAGATAAGCTTAAGATAAATAAAAAACTTTTAAGAGAATTAGATATTATTGTGATTTTACTTGCTATATTAATAGTGGTATTTGGAGCATTAAATATATATAGTGCTACTAAGGGAATAAACCTTTGTAAGCGTCAATTAATATGGCTTGTAGTTGGATTGGTAGTTGTGTACTTAATTTTAACTATTGATTATCATCTTATAAAGAATTATACTCCACTTATTTATTGGTCTTGCGTAGTGCTACTTTTATTAAATGATTTTGTTTTAGGAAAAATATCTAAAGGGGCAAGATCATGGATAAAAATAGGAGGTGTATCCATTCAACCTTCTGAGTTTGCAAAGATAGGAATGATGCTTATGCTGGCTAAAAAAATAGATGATATGGATGGTAAGATTAATGAACCTAAAAATTTGTTAACATTACTAATATATGCCGGTATTCCTATGGTTTTGATAGTTATTCAACCAGATATGGGAATGACAATGGTATGTTTTTTCATAGTACTTGGAATATTTTTCGTAAGTGGTTTAGATATAAAAACTATAATTGGTGGATTGATTAGTTTAACATTATTGATTGCTATAACATGGAATTCAGGATTGATTAAGCCATATCAACAACAAAGGTTAACTTCTTTTTTAAATCCTGAGGCAGATCAGTTAGGTGCTAATTTGCAGCTTACACAGTCTCTTATAGGAATAGGATCTGGTGGGATATTTGGTAAGGGATTTACACAGGGTACTCAAACTTCTTTAAGTTTTGTTCCTGAGGCACATACAGATTTTATTTTTGCAGTTGTAGGAGAAGAATGGGGACTTGTTGGATCTATAGTACTTTTAATTTTGTATTCTATATTAATTTTTAGATTAATAAAAATATCAAGAACAGCAAAGGATCTATTTGGTTCAATGCTTTGTATAGGAATTGTTTCAACATTTTTATTTTCTTTATTACAAAATATAGGTATGACAATAGGAATCATGCCAATTACAGGTATAACTTTACCTTTAATGAGTTATGGAGGAAGTTCTATATTAACTAGCCTTATAGCTTTAGGATTAGCTTTAAATGTTGGTATGAGGAGGAAAAAAATTAATTTTTAGGGGGAATTTTTATGAGGATAGCTTTTATTGCTCATGACAACAAGAAGGATGACATGATTGATTTTGTAAAAAGATATGAAAATCTTTTTGAAGGACATGAATTGTTTGCTACAGGAACTACAGGAAGATTAATCAATGAAATTGTAGGACTAAAGGTACATAGGTTTCTTTCAGGACCTTTAGGAGGAGATCAGCAAATAGGGGCCAAAATAGCTCAAGGGGAAATTGATTTTGTAATATTTTTAAGAGACCCTCTTACAGCACAACCACATGAACCAGATGTTTCAGCACTTCTTAGGATTTGCGATGTACATCATGTTGCATTAGCTACTAATTTAGGTGCTGCAGAGTTTTTTGTAAAGGCATTAAAAAGTCATAATATGAAATTAAAAAATATACAAACAGTTTAGTATTATAGAAAATAAAGAGGCTTTTAAGCTTTAATTAGAGTTTTTCGAATGTATTAATTCGAAAAACTCTTTTTTATATATAAAAGTTAAGTTTACAATTGTCATATAAAAAAGAGAAAAATAATATATATAAAAAGTAAGTGATAATTTGGAGGAAGATTATGGGTAATTATAATTATCAATATCAAAACTATTATAATTCAATGGCAAATAGAGGGAAAGGTACAAGTGGTAGAGTTACGCACACAAAAAAAAACAATATGAATTATTTTACAAAAAGAATTATAACAGAATTAACAGGAGTATTAATACTTTCACTTTTTGTACTTACGTGTAAGCTAGTTGTTACTCCTAAAACTGAGGCAGTGTACAATTATTCTAAAGAGATAGTGAATAAAAATTATGATTATAAACAAATAGTAGCAAAAGTTAAAGGAATAAAGTTTACAGAGATACAAACTCAAGCGCAAGAATTTATTGATAAGGTAATAAGTAAAATAAAAGGAGAAGACACTACAAAAGACACTATAAAGAAAGAATTTGTAATGCCCTGCACAGGTAAAATAACTTCTGGTTTTGGAGAAAGGAAAGATCCTATTTCAGGTAAAAAAAAGTTTCATAAAGGGATTGATATATCAGTAGCAGAAAAGACTCCAATTAAAGTTAGTGCTGATGGTATTGTGAAGGTATGTAAAGAAGACAAAGAATTAGGAAAATACATAATTATTGATCATGGGTTAGGTATAGAAACTAAATATGCCCATTTAAATGAAATAAACGTAAAAGAAGATCAGAAAGTTAAAAAAGGAAACATTATTGGGAAGAGTGGCAATACAGGAAAAAGTACAGGACCACATTTGCATTTTGAGATAATTTATATGGGAGAAAGTAAAAATCCAAAAGATTTTTTTAAAATCAAATAAATTTTTGTAATCTGTTTTGATGGGGGAGTTAATGATTAAGCTCAATAAATATTTTGTTTTATACTTTTTATTATTAATAATTATAGGTTTTAAAGGAGAACTTATAGTTTCTTTTTTTATAGCTTTTTTGCATGAAATGGTTCATTATTTAACTGCTAGATTTTTAGGATTTTCGGGATTTGATATAGAAGTATTACCTGTAGGAACAGCACTTAAATTGAAAAACCTAGATGAAGCTACATCCACAGAAGATTTAATTATTTCTATATCAGGTCCCTTATTTAATTTAATTTGTGCAGCTATTTTTTATGTGTTAGGAAAATATTATATAAATAATGAAATAATCTATCTTATATTTTTAACTAATTTAGTCTTAGGTATATTTAATTTAATTCCTGCACTTCCTTTAGATGGTGGAAGAATATTAAGAGATTTATTGTGTATGAAAAATATTTATGGTAAATCTAATAAAATAGTTATAAACATTAGCATTGTAGTAGGAAGTATATTTTCATTGATTTATCTAGTTATTTTTTATTGTAATAAGGTGAATTTAAATAACTTAAGTGTCGGTTTTATAGGAATTTTTATTGTTTCTTATTGTATAAAGGATAAAGAAAGGATAGCGTATTTTATTATGGGGGATATTATTAAAAAGAAGTATAAATTTTTAAAAAGAGGATATATGGAAAATAAAAGTATTTCTATATATTATAAAAAAGATTTACTTTCATTAATGAATATAATTGATAGCAATAGATATAATACTTTTTATATACTTAATGAAGAAATGGAAATATTACAGGTAATGTGTGAGAATGAAGTAATTGAGGCATTAAAGGAATACGGCAATATAACTCTTGAAGAATATATAAATAAACAAAATATTTATTTGTCTTAAAAGTTTTAAATTTATTTACTATGTGATAAAATAGGAAGATGTGATTAACTCATGAGGAGGAGTATTTAATGATTAAAAATTTGGATGACATTTTATTTAAAGTACAAAAGCCTGCAAGATATATAGGTGGCGAATTTAACTCTTTTAATAAAGATAAAAATCAAGTTGATATACGATTTGCATTTTGTTTTCCTGATGTATATGAAGTAGGTATGTCACATCTTGGAATGAAAATATTATATTATACTCTTAATAAAAGAGAAGATACATTTTGTGAAAGAGCTTTTGCTCCATGGCCGGATATGGAAGAACTTATGAGAGAAAATAATATACCTTTGTATACATTAGAAACTAAGGATTCTTTAAAGGAATTTAATTTTATAGCATTTACTCTTCAATATGAGATGAGTTATACAAATATATTGAATATGCTGAATATGTCTGGAATAGAAATTAGAGCTTCAAAAAGAAAAGAAAATGATCCAATAGTAATATGTGGAGGACCATGTGCTTATAATCCAGAGCCTCTTTATGATATAGCGGATATTTTTTCTCTAGGAGAGGGAGAAGAACATTTAAATGATCTATTAGATTTATATAAAAAAATGAAAGAACAAGGTAAAAGTAAAGATGAATTTCTAAAAGAAGCTGCTAAGATAGAAGGTACTTATGTTCCTAAGTTTTACGATGTACAATATAATGAAGATGGAACAATTAAGGAATTTAAACCTATTAGTGATGAATTACCTAGTAAAATAACAAAAAGAATTATAACTAATTTCAAAGATGTACAATATCCAACAAATCTTATAGTACCTTATACTGAAATAGTTCATGATAGAATTATGCTTGAAACCTTTAGAGGATGTACTAGAGGATGTAGATTCTGTCAAGCAGGAATGATATATAGACCTGTTAGAGAAAAAACAACAGATAAGCTTATAGAACTTGCAGAGGAACTTGTTAAAAATACAGGATATGAAGAAATATCGCTTACATCTTTAAGTATTTGTGATTATTCAGATATAAAAAATTTAATATTTAGTTTAATTGAGAAATACAAAGATAAAAAGGTAGGAGTATCTTTGCCTTCTATAAGAATAGATTCTTTTGCCGTAGATTTAATAAAGGAAATACAAAAAGTAAGAAAAACAGGACTTACTTTTGCTCCAGAAGCAGGAACTCAAAGAATGAGAGATGTGATAAACAAAGGAGTAACGGAACAAAATCTTATAGATTCTGTTAGTAGTGCTTTTAAAGCTGGTTGGAAAACATTAAAACTTTATTTTATGATTGGACTACCATATGAAACATTGGAAGATGTTGAAGGTATTGCAGAGCTTTCACAAAAAGTTGTAGAAGAATATTATAAAGTTCCAAAGGAACAAAGACAAAAAGGATTAAAGGTTACAACAAGTACTTCAATTTTTGTACCAAAACCATTTACTCCATTCCAGTGGGTACCACAAGATAGAATGGAAAATGTAAAGGAAAAAATAGGTCTTATAAGAGATTCAATAAAAAGTAAGAGAATCACATATAATTGGCATGAATCTCCAGTTAGCTTTATGGAAGCGATTTTTGCAAGAGGAGATAGAAAACTTTGTGATGTATTAATTAAAGCGTTTGAAAAGGGTGCTAGATTTGATGGTTGGAATGAACATTTTGATTTTGATATATGGAAAGAAGCACTTGAAGAATGTAATGTAGATGGAGAGTTTTATGCATATAGACAAAGAAGTTATGATGAAATACTTCCATGGGATTTTATAGATGTAGGAGTATCTAAAGAATTTTTAATTAGGGAAAGTGAAAAAGCTAAAAATGAAGTCGTTACACCAGATTGTAGATTAGGATGTAAGGGTTGTGGTGTAAATACGAACAAAATGTTAAAAGAAGGGAAGTGTTTTGAAGGTGCGATATTTAGTTAAGTATACTAAAGAAAATGAAATAAAATTTATTTCACATCTAGATTTAATGAGAACTATTCAAAGAACTATAAGAAGAGCAGAACTGAAAGTAGAATATTCAAAAGGGTTTAACCCGCATATGACTTTATCTATTGCTCAACCTTTATCTGTTGGTGTATATTCTTATGGAGAATATTTTGATGTGTACCTTCTAGAAGAAATGGATGAGAAAGATATAAAAAATAAATTGAATGATAGTGCTCCAAATGGAATAAAGATTTTAGATGTTAAAAAGGTTGTACCTAAAGATGATAAAAAAATACCACCTTCAATGGCATTGATAGAATCAGCGTCGTATAGTATAAAGATACCATACAAAGATACAACAGGTTTAAATGAAGAACTTGATGAGTTGTTGAAACAAAAAGAGTGGAATATGGTTAAGAAAACCAAAAAAGGTAAAAAAGAAGTTGATATAAAATCTATGATAAAAAAAATAGATTTTAATATAGAAAGAGAATATTTAGGTATAAAAACATTAGTTCTTTGTGGTAGTAAGGGAAATTTATCAGCTCAATTACTTGCAGATTTTATAAAAAATAATACTAGCAATGCGCATATGGAGAGATTTGTTAAAATAGAAAGAGAAGAGTTATATACATATAAAAATAAAAAATTAGTTAGTCTATTAGAGTATTTTAGTTAAGAAATTAATGTATTGGTTTCACTTTTAAGGGGTTGATATGACGAAATGAAGAAAATCTTTGTGGAAAGAGAACAAGGAATTATAAGAATAGCTGTTAGGGAAAAAGAACAATTATTAGAGTTATTTATTGAAGAAGAATTTAGCGAACCACATAGAGGACAGATATATAAAGGAATAGTAAAGAATATTGTTCCAGCTATAAAATGTGCATTTATAGATATTGGGTATGATAAAAATTGTTATATGTATTTGGATGATAAATTTAACAACATAAATGTAAAAAAAGGTGACGATGTAATAGTAGAAATAGTGAAAGAAAGTATTGGAGATAAAGGGCCTAAAGTTACAAATGCAATAAGCGTAGCGGGAAGATATTCGGTTATAAATGCATTAGATACACGGGTAAGTTTTTCAAGAAAAATTGAAAATGAACAATATAAAAAAGACATATTAAGTAGTATAAGGAAACCAGAGAATACGGGAGTTATATTACGAACTAGAGCTTTAAATGTAGATATTAATAAAATCAATGATGAAATAGGACAATTATATAAACTTTATAATAAGGTTATTAAAGAAGGTACTTATTCATTAAAATCTAAACTTATATATGATAACGGTGGTATAGTTGGAAAAATATTAAGAGATGTTGTAAATGATGATATAAAAGAAATAATTGTAAATAATAATAAAGACTATTCATATATTAAAGATTTTATTATTGATAAAGAAGATATAAGTACTAATGTTGTTTTATATGAAGAAGAACAAAGTCTATTTCATTTTTATGAAATAGAGAAAGAAATTATACAACTTAGAAACAATAGAATCCCATTAAAATGTGGTGGATACATAGTTATAGATAAAACAGAGGCAATGTATGTTATTGATGTGAATTCAGGAAAAAATACAAAACATAGATCTATTAAGAAAACAGCCCTTAATACCAATATGGAAGCTGCTTATGAAATTATACGACAAGTCAAATTGAAAAATTTGAGTGGAATAATTATTATAGATTTTATAGATATGACTGACTTGCAAAATAAAAAGAAAGTTTTAGATATTTTAGAAAAGGGATTTTGTAATGACAAAAGAAAAACTATTGTATATCCATTTACACAATTAAATTTGGTTCAGATATCAAGACAAAGAATAGGTAAAGATATATATAGTTATCTAGAAGAAAGATGTAAGATGTGCAGCGGAAATGGTAAAAGAATAAAATTATCTTATTTGAAATTTTTAATACGAAACGAAGTATTAAAAATTAAAAATGAGTATAATATCGATAATGTGTACATAGAAATCGGGAAAATATATAAGAAAGATATTTTAGATGATATAGTAGGATTTGTTACAAAGATACAAGCATTAGATGAGAAAGTATATATTAAATATATGGATGATAATGAGCATTTTAAAGTAGAACCTCTTTTATTTGCTAATCAGTTAAAAAATATGGAGTCTTATAAAATATATGGGTAAATTGTGCTTTACAAATTAAAATTTATGTGATAAAATGGCTTTTGTAGACCGCGCAGACAAGGTGATAAATCGCGTATGCGTGCCTTGAATGGCGAGACTGGATTGAGGAGGTGTTTGTATGTACGCAGTATTAGCAAGTGGTGGAAAACAATATAAAGTTTCAGAAGGAGACGTTATATGTGTTGAAAAATTAAATGCAGAAGTTGATTCAACTGTTGAATTAAATGACGTTCTTATAGTTAATAAAGATGGAGAATTAGTCGTTGGAAGACCTGTAGTAGAAGGTGCTAAGGTTGTAGCTAAAGTTTTACAACAAGGAAAAGCTAGAAAAGTTACAGTATTTAAGTATAAAGCTAAAAAGCACTACAGAAAGAAACAAGGTCATAGACAACCATTTACAAAGTTACAAATAGAATCAATTGAAGCTTAGTTATGACTAATGTATTATTTAAAAAGAAACAGGGCAAAATAGTTTCATTTAATATTAATGGACATTCGGGTTTTGATGAATATAATAGGGATATTGTTTGTAGTGGTATTTCTGTACTATCACAAACAACTCTTATTGGTATATTAGAGGTTTTGAAGATAGATGTTGATTATTCTATAAAAGATGGATTTTTAAGTTTATCCATTGAACAAAACAGCTGTAGTGAAATACACAAATGTCAAGTTTTATTGAAAACTATGTTGCTAGGTTTGAAAAGTATGGAACTGAGTTACGGTGATTATATAAGCGTAAACGTAGAGGAGGTGTAGATATGTTAGTAATGAACCTTCAATTATTTGCACATAAAAAAGGGGTAGGTAGTTCTAAGAATGGTAGAGATAGTGAAGCTAAAAGACTTGGAACTAAATGTGCTGATGGACAATTTGTTTTAGCAGGAAATATTTTGGTAAGACAAAGAGGAACTAAAATTCATCCAGGATTAAATGTTGGAAGAGGCGGCGATGACACTCTTTATGCAAAAGAAGATGGAATCGTAAAATATGAAAGATTCGGAAAAAGTAAAAAAAGAGCAAATGTTTATCCTGTAGAAGTAGAAATTGCTGAATAATTTAAGGCACCCTTTATGGGTGCTTTTTTAAAATGCACATATGGGGGATTGAAATGGAAGATACGAATTATAGTGTTAAATGTTTGAGAAAACAGAGACATGATTTCATGAATGACATTCAAATTATTTATGGGTATTTGCAAACTCAAAATTCAGATAAAGCTAAAGAATATATAAAATCAATAAGTAAAAAAAATGAAATTATAAGTAGTATATATAGTTTAGGGGATAATTTTTTAGGGTTATGTTTAGAAAAAAATTTAAAAAAATTATGGAGTAAAGAAGTAGAAGTAAGTTTGGATATAGAGATAAATGAATTAAAAGAATCAATTTTTAAAGAGTATTTTGATAAAAAATGTGATTTAGCAAATAATATATTTAATGAATTAGAAAATAACAAATGTAAATTTGTTTATATATATCTATACGAAGATGAATTAGGAAAAAATATGTTTATATCTAATAATGAAGATATGGTAGATGAATTAAATTGGATGGAACAATGGGAAAAGATAAGCAGTGATATTGATAAACTTTTATTTTATAAGTGTTACTATGATGATAATTTAGCATATAGAATTATATTTAGTAAAAATTAAAATTGATTGAGGTAGGGTGAAAGAAATGTTTATAGATACAGCGAAAATTTTTGTTAAATCTGGAAGAGGTGGAGATGGAGCCATTGCCTTTAGAAGGGAAAAATATGTAGCATTAGGTGGTCCTGATGGAGGAGATGGAGGAAAAGGAGGAAATGTCATATTAGTGGCAGATTCCCAATCAACTACGCTTTTAGATTTTACTTATAAGAGAAAGTATGCAGCTCCTTTGGGTGAAAATGGCTCAGGTTCAAAATCATATGGTAAGGATGGAAAAGATTTATACATAAAAGTTCCTCTTGGAACTATTGTTAGAGATTTTGAAACTAATAAAATAATGGCAGATTTATCCCACCCAGATGATAAATTTATTGTTGCAAAAGGTGGAAGAGGTGGAAAAGGAAATGCTAAGTTTGCAACACCTACAAGACAGGCACCAAGATTTGCTGAACCTGGAATGCCAGGGGAAGAAAGATTTATATTATTAGAATTAAAACTTTTAGCAGATGTAGGTCTTGTTGGATTTCCTAATGTAGGAAAATCTACATTGCTATCTATGGTTTCAAAAGCTAAGCCTAAAATAGCAAATTACCATTTTACTACACTTAAACCTAATTTAGGAGTAGTAGATATGAAAGGACTTTCAGGTTTTGTAATTGCAGATATACCAGGTATTATTGAAGGTGCAGCAAAGGGAGTAGGATTAGGTTTAGAATTTTTAAGACATATAGAAAGAACTAGATTGTTAATTCATGTGGTAGATGTGTCTGGTATTGAGGGTAGAGATCCAATAGAAGATTTTATGAAAATAAATGAAGAGTTAAAAAAATATAGTGTAAAGCTATGGGATAGACCTCAAATAATTGCAGCAAATAAATGTGATATGCTTTATGATGAAGAAGTATTTAATAATTTTAAAAAGAAATTAAATGAAATGGGATATGATAATGTATTTAAAATATCAGCTGCAACACGTGAAGGTGTTGATGAACTTATGAAAGAATGTGGAAGAATTTTAAGTTCAATCCCTGTAAAAGATTTAGAAATATCAGAAGAAGAAAGATATATTGAAGAAGAAAAGAAATTTACTTATACAATAAGAAAAGATGATGATGAAGCATATGTGGTAGAAGGTACTTTTGTAGATAGACTATTAAATGCTGTTAATGTTAATGATACTGATTCATTAAGATATTTTCATAAAGTACTTAAAAATAAAGGCGTTTTTGATGAATTGAAAAAGATGGGAATACAAGACGGTGATATTGTAAGAGTAAATGATTTTGAATTTGAATATTTGTTATAATAGGAGGAACAAGTTATGTTAAGTGGAAAACAAAGAAGTTATTTAAGAGGACTGGCTAACAGAATAAATCCGATTTTTCAAGTAGGAAAAAGTGGAATTGAGGAATCATTTTTAAAACAGGTAGATGATGCTTTAGAAGCAAGAGAACTTATAAAGATAAAGGTATTAAATAACAGTCTTATGGAAACTAGAGAGGCATCAGATATTATATGTGAAAAATTAAACTGTGAAGGAATTCAAGCTATAGGCAGTAAGTTTGTGCTTTACAGAAAATCAAACAAAAAACCAAAAATAGAGTTGCCATAACAGTAAAACATTGTGTGAAAGAAGTGTGAATATGAAGAAGAAAGCTATATTTGGAGGGACTTTTGATCCAATACATAATGGCCATTTGCATATAGCTTATGAGGCATTATACAAATTTAATTTAGATAAAGTAATATTTATGCCTAGTGGTAATCCACCTCATAAAACACACAAGGTAATAACAGATGCTAATGTAAGGTGTAAGTTAGTTGAATTAGCGATTAAAAATGAAGAAAAATTTGAAATTAGCTATTATGAAGTATTGAAAAAAGGACTTAGTTTTACATATGAAACGCTTGAATTTTTTAATAAATCAGAAAAAGATACTCAATGGTATTTTATAACGGGTGTAGATTGCTTAATGGAAATTGATACTTGGAAAAATGTAAAAAAAATATTATCAAATTGTAAATTTACAGTGTTTAATAGAACAGGATATAATATTTATGATATATTATATAAGAAAAATGAAGTAGAGGAAAAATACAAAGAAAAAATTGAGTTCTTAAATATACCTATATTGGATATTTCTTCTACTAAAATAAGAAAAATGATAAAAAATGGACAAGAAGTGTTTTATTTACTTCCACATACAGTGAATGAATATATAAAAGATAACAGATTATATAGGAGTAGGGGGACTGGAAATGTGGAATGAAGACAAAATAATAAGTTATTTAAAATGTAATTTAAAAGAAAAAAGATTTATACATAGTATTGGAGTTAGGGATACTGCAGAAAAATTAGCAGTAAGATATAAAATAGATTCACATAAAGCTAGAATAGCAGGATTGGTACATGATTGTGCTAAAAATTTAAGTGATGAAGCATTATTAAAAATAGTAATGCAAGAAAATAAACAAGTTGATAAAGTTTGCAAAGTGCAGCCTCAATTATTGCACGGAGAAGCAGGATCAATAATGGCAAAAAATATAATGAATATATTTGATGATGAAATTCTTAGTGCTGTGAAATATCATACTACAGCAAAAGAAAATATGACTATTTTAGAAAAAATAATTTATATAGCGGATTATATAGAGCCTTCTAGAGATTTTCAAGGTGTTGAAAAACTTAGACAGCTTGTTTTTGAAGATTTGGATAGAGCATTAATTCAATCTTTTGATAATACCATTAAGTTTGTTATATCTAAAAAACAGCTTATACATCCTTGCACAATAAGTGCAAGGAATTATCTGATTTTAGAAAGATAGTGGTAAATATTATAAATTATAAATAAAGGAATAGAAAGTAGTAGGTGAAAAAAGTTAATGGATAATGGACGAAATAAAAAACAAAAAAGAAAAAGAAGAGTAGTAAATTAAAAAAGTTTTTTATTGGAATAGTACTTATTGCTTTAATTGGTGTTGTAGGATTTGGGGCATATTCATATTATTGTTTGTGGAGTATGAGTCACTCTAGTAGTAATGAAGATTTAAGTAGTGGACATAAACCTAAAAATGTAAAGGTTGCAAAAGAGGGTGAACCAATAAACGTGCTTGTTGTTGGTGTAGATATTGGTACACCAGGTGCTAAAAATCCAAATGACCCAAAAAGAACAGATACTATGATGGTTATGCATTATAATCCAGATAAAAGTACTGTAAATGTAGTATCAGTACCAAGAGATACAATGATAAGAATAAATGGTCGTAGGGAGAAAATCAATGCGGCTCATGCTATTGGCGGTATGGATTATGCTATAGATGCTGTAGAGAAGCTTTTAGATATACCAATTAACTATTACGTAAAGGTAGATTATCAAGGGTTTAGAGAAATTATAGATGCATTAGGCGGAATTGAGATGCCAATAAAATATAATATGAATTATGATGATCCAGAACAAAACCTACATATACATTTCAGAAAGGGTACTACAGTTAACTTAGATGGTAAGAAAGCTGAAGAATTTTTTAGATGGAGAAAGAATAATAATGGTACTGGTCTTGCAGAAGGTGATATAGGTAGAATTAAAAATCAACATATGTTTATAGAAAAAGTTATGGAAAAAGTTAAAAGTCCTACGATAGTATTAAAACTTAATAGTATATTATCTATAATTCCTAAATATATAAAAACTAATATGCAGCCAGGTGAAATTATATCTTATGGACTTGAGATAGCTAAATTGGATAATAACAACATAAAGATGTCAACTTTACAAGGTGAGGGTAAATATATAAATAAGGTATCGTATTATGTATATGATAGTTCTAAAAATGCTGAGCTATTAAATGAATTACATGATTTAAAACCTATGTCCATTGATAAGGGAGATATAAAAATTAAAGTACTTAATGGTACAAAGAAGTCTGGGCTTGCATCAAATTTTTCTACATATTTAAATCAAAAGGGATATACTAATATTAAAACAGGAAATGGACAAAAAACTAATTCTACAAAAATAATATTTAATAAAAAATTAGATGAAGATGTTATGTCAAATATTAAAAATGAATTTAATATCCATAATGTAGAAAATAACTATTCAAATGATGGAAATTTTGATATAATAGTGTTGCTTGGAGAAGATCACGATTACATTCAATCAAATTAACATCATAAGGAGGAGTCATTGTGGATAAAACAATAATTAATACTAAAAATGCACCTGGTGCAATAGGACCATATTCTCAAGGGGTAAAAGTAGGGAATTTCATCTATACTTCAGGACAACTTCCTATAAACCCTAAAACAGGAGAACTTGTAAATGATGATATTAAAAATGCTACAAAAATGTCTTTAGAAAATGTAAAAGCTATTTTAGAAAAAGCTGGAAGTTCTTTAGATAAAGTTGTTAAGACACTAGTATTACTAAAAGACATAAACGATTTTGCAGCAATGAATGAAGTTTATGGTGAATATTTTACAGGTGATTACCCAGCAAGATCTTGTTTTCAAGTTGGTAAATTGCCAAAAGATGCATTAGTTGAAATTGAAGTAGTAGCAATTGCAGAATAGTATGGACGAGGTTATGTATACAGCATAACCTCTATATTTTTATGTTAATATAGCAAGCTTAACTAATTATTGTCAAGATATTACTACACATTTCCAAATTGAATAATTAATTCAAAAAATGTATAATATTAAATAGTTACTCAACTTTCGTAGTAAAAAAAATATTGCTTAGTGAAGGAAAATGATATATTCATTTCCTGTAGCGACTATTTTTTACTTGCGAAAGTTGTATACAAAATTATAATTATATAGAAAGGTGTAGGTGAAAAAAATAAATGGGGAATAAAAAACGAAAAGGAAAAAAGAGGGTAAGTAAATTTAAAAAGTTTTTTATTGGTATAATGCTTATTGTCTTAATTGGTGTTGTAGGATTTGGAGGATATTCATATTACTGCTTATGGAGAATGAGCCATTCTAGTAGTAGTGAAGATTTAAGTAGTGGACACAAGCCTCAAAATGTGAAAGTTGCAAAAAAAGGTGAATCAATAAATGTACTTGTTGTAGGTGTAGATTTTGGTACGGGTTCTAAAAATCCTAATGATCCCAAAAGAACAGATACTATAATGGTTATGCATTATAATCCGCATAAAGATACTGTGAATTTCATATCAGTACCGAGAGATACAATGATAAAGATAAAAGGTCGCAGAGATAAAATAAATGCTGCACATGTAGTTGGAGGTATAGATTATACCATAGATGTTGTACAAAGACTTTTAGATATACCAATTAATTATTATGCAAAAGTAGATTATGAGGGTTTTAGACAAATTATAGATGCATTAGGTGGAATTGATATGCCAATAAAATATGATATGAATTATGATGCTTCAGATCAAAACTTGCATATACATTTTAAGAAGGGGACTACAATTCATTTAGATGGTAAAAAAGCTGAAGAATTTTTTAGATGGAGAAAAAATAATACTAATCCAGGTCTTCTAACAGGAGATATAGGTAGGATTGAAAATCAACATATGTTTATAGAAAAAGTTATAGAAAAAGTTAAAAGTCCTACAATATTATTAAAACTTAATAACGTATTATCTGTAATTCCTAAATATATAAAAACTAATATGGAACCAAGTGAAATTATATCCTATGGTATTACCATAGCTAAGTTAGATAGGAATAATATAAAGTTAACAACATTGAAAGGAAAACCTAAAGATATAAATAATATATCATATTATATATATGATAGTTCTATGAATACTAAAATATTAAATGAGTTACATGATTTAAAACCTATGTCTATTAATAAAGAAGACATAAAGATTAAAGTTCTTAATGGTACAAAGAAGAGTGGACTTGCATCTAACTTTTCTAAATATTTAAATAAAAAAGGATATACTAATATTGAAACAGGAAATGGAGAAAAAACTAATTCTACAAAAATAGTATTTAATAAAAAATTAGATAAAGATGTTATATCAAATATTAAAAATGAATTTAATATTCATGATGTAGAAAATGACTATTCCAATGATGAAAAGTCTGATATAATAGTGTTGCTTGGAGAAGATCATGACTATGTTAAGCAAAACTAATATTAAAAATTGCATAAAATTTTTTAGTTAATGAACATCGAAATATACACTAGTTTAAATACAAATAATAGAATTATAGATTAGCATGCAGAGGGTGTGTTTATGGCATAATTTCTATATTTTCACAAAAGAGGTGGTAGCGTGAATGACAATCTAATAATATATGAGGTAAAAGGTGAAGAGATAGGTAAGAAACTAAATGATTATTTGAGAGAAGTACAAAGACTTTCGGGAAGATTTGTAAGAACTTCTGTTAGAGAAGGTAGAGTAAAAGTAAATAATAAACCTGCAAGATTAAGTAGTAAAGTTGTGAGTGGAGATAAAATTACAATAAAGTTAAATAAAAAAGAAGAACAAAATATAAAACCTGAAAAAATGGATTTAGATATTGTATATGAGGATAGTGATGTTATAGTAGTAAATAAGCAGCCAGGGATGGTAGTTCATCCTACTAAAAGTTATCAAGAGGGAACATTGTCAAACGGACTTTTATATTATTTTAGAGAAAAGGAAGAAAATTGTATTGTAAGATTAGTTAGTAGATTGGATAGGGATACTTCTGGTCTTATAATAGTGGCTAAAAATCAATTTTCACATATGGCACTAGCAAGAGATATGCAAACAATAGGGTTTGAAAAAAGTTATTTAGCAATTGTACATGAAAACTTAAAGGAAAACTGTGGTACGATAGATTTACCTATATATAGAAATGACGATGATGGTATAAAAAGAGTTGTAGATGAAAGAGGACAGAAAAGTGTAACACATTTTAATGTTGTAGAGAGTTTTAAAGAAGCAGATTTAGTAAAGCTTACATTAGAAACTGGAAGAACTCATCAAATTAGGGTACATTTAAGTCATTTAGGACATCCACTATTTGGAGATTCTTTATATGGAAAAGATGAAGATACATATATAAAAAGACAGGCATTACATGCATATAGACTTGTTTTTCCTCATCCAAGAGATGGACGAAAAATTGAATTGGAGTCAGATTTACCAGAAGATATGAAAGAACTAGTTAGTAAATTAAAGAGAAGCTAATTTAAAAGTTATTAGCTTCTCTTTTTAAATTTTTTATAAATTTCTTTTTTCCTTTTTCTTTTTTTATGTTTTTTAATCATAAGTAAAATAAATATAAAAGCAGCAGAAATTATTACCAAGGAACCTATTATGTATTTTGAAATATTACTTTTATCATTTGATGAAGTAGTGTTGTTAAATAAAAAAGTGCGTTTTGGTTCATAATCACGTCCACTCGTGAGTTGAACAGTTCCTAAAGATTGATTTTTGTAAGTTATTTTACATTTTGAAATTATATCACCTTTTTTAATAGTTTTACTATCTAAATCAGAATTGTTTGTAATTTTAGTTTGTGGAGTATTAGTATCACCTTTTTCTTTTACGTAATAAAAATCTTTATTAGCAATAAGAGGTATATTTGTTTCATCACTTATTTTATATGTATCAACTATATCACCTTTAGAGTATAATTTTTTCAACTCAAAATTTTCAAAACCATAATTAAATAATGCTACAGAATCTTTAAAAAAAGTTTTTTTACCATCATGAACAAGTGTTACTATAAGTCTGTGATTATTTTTTGATGCACTAGCCACATATGAATGTAGAGATTGAACTGTATAACCAGTCTTACCTCCTTCAGCTGGAGCATAATAATATTTAGAATATTTTTGAATTAAACGGTTTTCATTCCATAATGGTTTTTCATCTGAACATTTATTTGTTGGTAAAATTTTATATGAAGAAGTGGTGGCAATTTGTTTAAACTCTGAGTGAGTAGTAAGTTCTTGTAGTATAAGAGCAAGATCTTTAGCACTAGTTCTATGTTTGTCATCATAAAGACCACTAGGATTAACAAAATTGGTATTTTCACATCCAAGTTCTTTTGCCCTTTCATTCATCATACTTGCAAAACCTTCAATTGACCCACCAATATGTTCAGCTAAAGCTTCAGCACAATCGTTAGCTGATGATAATAAAAGACCATATAAAAGTTGTTTTACAGTTAATTTTTCACCTTCATATATATATATTTTACTTCCATCTGCCCTAGGAGGATTTTTACCAATAACTACTTCTTCATCTAAGCTGCAATTTTCTAAAGTTAAAAGAGCTGTCATAATTTTTGTAGTTGAAGCTGGTGGATAAGCAGTATCAGCATTTTTAGAATATAATATTTGACCAGTAGTTGCATCTAATATAACAGCACCATCAGCAGAAACTTTAGGGGGAGTTGGTTTTGCTTGTACTATATTTGTAAAGCTAAAAGCTAGAATAAAAAATATTGTAAAAAATGATATGAACTTTTTCATTATATCCTCCTTTGAAATATAGTTTTTATTTATATACATTCTTTAGTATATCAAAAAAAAGTAAATTAGGCGACACTAAAAAAATAATAAATGGAAATAATCTATAATAGGGGTGATATAAATGAAAAATAAAGAAAAATATATTGGTTCAGTGGCAATTTTAGTATTATCAGTGATTTTTTTAATAGTGGGTCTTAATGTATCAAAGCCTAAAGAGGTAGAAAAAAATAATGAGGATATTTTTGTAGAAACAAAAACCAATAAAAGTGAATTTAAAAAATCTTCTTTTAAAAATATAATGGTTGATATAAAAGGAGCAGTAAAAAAGCCAGGTGTATATAAGTTGACGAATATTAGTAGGGTGATAGATTTAGTTCAAATGGCAGGAGGTTTTCAAAATAATGCTGATTTAAATAGGGTCCATTTATCAAAAAAACTTAATGATGAAGATATGATTTATATTTATAAAAATGGAGAAAAAAATAATGTATCAATGGTAGTAAATAATACTACGAGTCAAACTTCAAATAAAGCTTCACATAATGATGAAGGCAGTAGTAAAAAGATAAATTTAAATACAGCTACATTAGAAGAATTGAAGACGTTACCAGGAGTGGGAGAGGTTACTGCTAAAAAAATAATTGAATATAGAGAAAAAAATGGTGGATTTTCATGTATAGATGATTTAAAAAAAATAGATAGGATTGGAGAAAAGACCGTGAATAAATTAAGAGATAAGGTGGACATATAATTGAGAATAGTATAAAATTATTGATATATAATGGAGGTGACCACAATGGAAAAAAAACGATTAACTCAGTTAGCAAAAACCTCTGGATGAGCAGCTAAAATAGGGCCGGAGACCCTTTCAAAGATTTTAGATAAATTGCCTAAGATGCATGATGATAATTTAATAGTTGGCATAGAAACTTCTGATGATGCAGCTATATATAAATTAAGTGATGATATGGCAATTATACAGACACTAGACTTTTTTACACCAGTTGTTGATGATCCTTATACTTTTGGACAAATAGCAGCTGCTAATTCTTTAAGTGATGTTTATGCAATGGGAGGAAAGCCTAAAGTTGCATTAAATATAGTATGTTTTCCAAATTGCTTATCTATAGATATTCTTGGAGAAATATTAAAAGGTGGAGCAGATAAAATTTTAGAAGCTGGAGCAGTAGTTGTAGGAGGACATTCAGTAGAAGATGATGAACCTAAGTATGGATTATCTGTAACAGGAGTTGTACATCCAGATAAAATATTAAAAAATTATGGTTGCAAAGAAGGCGATGTAGTTATTTTAACAAAGCCGTTAGGAATAGGTATAATAAATACAGCTATTAAAGCTGAATTAGCTTCAAAAGAAGCATATGAAAAGGCAATTAAAAACATGATTACATTAAATAAATATGCAGGTGAAATAGTAGCTAAGTATAATATAAGTGCATGTACTGATATAACAGGATTTGGACTTATGGGTCATGCATATGAAATGGCCGATGGTTCTAATGTAACAATTAAATTGAATAAGGAAAATATACCATACATACAAGAAGCACAAGAATATGCAGAAATGGGATTAGTACCAGCAGGAACATATAATAATAGAGGATATCTTGACGATAAATATGAATTAAAAGGTTTACCAGAATGGTTAGAAGATATTCTTTTTGATCCACAAACTTCGGGCGGCCTTTTAGTAACTTGTTCTAAAGAGGAAGCTAAGGAAATGATGATGGAGTTGGATAAACTAGAATTGAAATCTACAATTGTAGGAGAAGTGATTTCAAAGCAAGATAAATGCATAGTTGTGGAATAAAATAATTAAGCCTGTGGTATATAAAGATATCACAGGCAATGTATGTATACATACATTATTCAACTTTTGCAGGTGAAAAATAGTCGCTACGGGAAATGATATTTTTTTACTGCAAAAGTTGAGTAAATTATTTCAAAGTTAGAAGAGAAAAGTTGTAAATTTCAAAAAAGGGATGATGATAATGAACAGAGATTTACTAAGAAAACTACCTAAAGTAGATGAACTTTTACAAGAAGAAATAGTTAAGAAAGAGTTAAATAATACTATGAGAACTTTAGTAGTTGAAACATTAAGACAAACCATAGATACTTATAGAAATTTGATATTAAAAGATAAAATTTCTGAATTATCAAAAGAAGATATGTTGAAAACCTTTAGTGAACATATTAAGAAAAATAACTCTCCTAAATTAAGAAAAGTTATTAATGCTACAGGTACAGTTGTACATACTAATTTAGGAAGATCTCTTTTATCAAAGTCTGCTGTTGATGCAGTAGTTAATGTAGCAGAAAATTATAATAATCTTGAATACGATATCGATAAAGGAAAAAGAGGATTAAGATATAGTCATATTGAAGATTTAATAAAAAAAATAACTGGTGCAGAAAGTGCTATGGTAGTTAATAATAATGCAGCAGCAGTTATGCTTGTATTAAATACTTTGTGTAGTGAAAAAGAAGCAATAGTTTCAAGGGGACAATTGGTTGAGATAGGTGGTTCTTTTAGAGTACCAGATGTTATGAGTTTTAGTGGAGCTAAGCTTGTAGAAGTAGGAACTACTAATAGAACTCATTTATATGATTATGAAAATAATATTAATGAAAATACAGGTGTATTATTAAAAGTTCATACATCTAATTTTAAAATTATGGGATTTACTGAAGAGGTGTCTATAGAAGATTTAGTAGAGTTAGGTAAAAAACACAGCATTCCTACATATGAAGATATAGGAAGTGGAGTATTAGTAGATTATTCAAAGTATGGTTTTGTATATGAACCAACTGTTCAGGAAAGCCTAAAAAGAGGAATAGATGTTGTTACATTTAGTGGAGATAAGATGCTGGGAGGACCTCAAGCAGGTGTAATAGTTGGTAAAAAAGAATACATAGATAAGATGAAGAAAAATCAATTAACAAGAGCTTTAAGAGTAGATAAAATGACATTAGCAGCTCTTGAAGCTACTTTGAAATATTATTTAGATGAAAAAGAAGCTATAGATAATATTCCTACGTTAAATATGATTTTGAACTCAAAAGAAAATATAAAAAGAAAAGCTAATAAATTAAAGAGAAGGCTTTCAAATAAAGTTAAAAATTTTGAATTTAAAATAGAAAGTGATTATTCTATGGTTGGTGGAGGTGCTATGCCAACTGAAAGATTAGACACTTATGTTATAAAGGTTAAGAGTTACGAATTATCACCAGAGGAAATAGAATGTAAATTAAGAATGAATGATACTCCAATTGTAGTAAGAATATATAACAATGAAGTAATAATGGATTTAAGGACATTATTTGAGAAAGATTTTGACATTATAGTAAATGCATTTCAAAATCTTAAATAAAGTAAAAAGCAATGAGGTGAATGTATGAAACACATCATAGTAGGAACAGCAGGACATATAGACCATGGTAAAACTACGCTTATAAAAGCATTGACAGGAAGAGAAACAGATAGTTTGAAGGAAGAGAAAGATAGAGGAATATCTATAAATTTAGGTTTTACATTTTTTGATTTACCATCAGGAAAAAGGGCAGGAATTATAGATGTGCCTGGACATGAAAGATTTATTAAAAATATGCTTGCAGGAATTAGCAGTATAGATGTTGTTATTTTAGTTATAGCTGCTGATGAAGGAATAATGCCTCAAACAAGAGAACACTTTGAAATACTTCAATTATTAAATGTAAAAAAAGGAATAATAGCACTTACAAAATGTGACCTTGTAGATGAGGAATGGATTGAACTTGTGAAAGAAGATATTAAAAATGAATTTAAAGATACTTTTTTAGAAAAGGCACCTATTCATGCTGTATCTTCTAAAACTAAACAGGGATTTGATGAACTTATCAAGGAAATTGATAAAGTTACAAATGAAGTAGAAGCAAAAGATACAGAAGGACACTTTAGATTACCTGTGGATAGAGTATTTTCAGTAAGTGGATTTGGAACAGTAGTTACAGGTACTTTAATAAGTGGACACGTTAAAGTAGGAGAAGAGGTTGAAATATATCCTTCAAAAATAAAAACTAGAGTAAGAGGACTTCAAGTTCATGAAAAACCTGTTGAAGTTGCAGAAGCTGGACAACGATGTGCAATAAATTTAGCTAATGTAAAAGTAAGTGACATAAACAGAGGTGACGTAATATCAAAAGAAAATGTTATGGAACCATCTTATATGGTTGATGTTAAGCTTCATTACTTAAAAAGTGTAGAAAGACCATTAGAAAATAGGCAAAGGGTTCGACTACACCATGGAACAAATGAAATACTTTGTAGAGTTGTAGTATTAGATAAAGAAGTTGTAAATCCAGGTGAGGATGCATATGTTCAGCTTAGACTTGAAAAACAGCTATCTTCTCAGAGAAATGATAGATTTGTAATAAGAAGCTATTCACCAATGCATACTATAGCTGGAGGAATAATAATTGAACCAAATGCTGCAAAAGCAAAAAGGTTTAATGAAAAATATATTTCTGAATTAAAAGTAAAAGAAAGTGGAGAAGTAGGAGATATATTAGAAAATACTATAAAAAAATTAAGTAACAGTTTCCCCGAGTTGCAATCTATAATAAAGGCAATGGGAAAAAATGAAGGAAAAATTGAACAAAGATTGGAAGAACTTGTACAAGAAAACAAGATAATTAAATTAGTATCTTCAGAAAAACCTTTATATGTGCATGAAGCTTTTATAGATGATAGAATAGCTGCTGCACAAAATATTCTTGAAGAATTCCACTTAAAATATCCTTTGAAAGTCGGAATGTCTAAAGAAGAGATAAAGAATAAAGTATTTACAAAAAAATTAAAACAAAAAGTATACGATGAAATTTTGCAAATATTTATAGATAAAAAGGAAATAGAGGTACATAATTTAGTTATATCTAAATATGGATTTGAAGTCAAATATACTGAAGAACAAAAACAAATAAAAGATAAAATTTTAAGTGAATATCATAAAGGAAAATTTGCTCCTCCAAAATATAAGGAGTTATTAGAAAAAGAGAAGGATAAAAATAATTTTAAAATGGTATTTGAAGCTTTGATTGATAGTGGTAAATTAATTAAAGTAGATGAAGAATACATGTTTTTGAAAGAATGTTATGAAGAAGCTAAGCAAAAAATCATTGAATTTATTAGAAAAAATGAAAGTATTGACCTAGCAGGGGCAAGAGATATGTTAGGAGTAAGCAGAAAGTATGCTGTAATGCTGCTTGAAAAGTTTGATGGAGAAAAGATAACTAGAAGAGTTGAAAATAAGAGAGTTCTTTATAAAGCTTAGAATTTTTTATTTACTCAACTTTCGCAGTAAAAAAACACTGCTCAGCGAAGGGAAATTATATATTAGTTATTTTGCCTTAAGGCAAAATTTCCTTAATTATTAACTACTCAACTTTCGCAGGAGAAAAAGACCAACTTCTCCTTGATATAACAAGGCAAAGCAGTAATAAAATTGTCTATTATTGAGTCGATAAGCTCCTTAGAAAGAAGAAGTTTTTCAGATAAAACATTTTTTAAAATATCAATAATGATACGCATTACTTCACAAAATTGGATATCTTGAAGTTCATCACAACATTGATAAAAAAATCCACCAATAGTTCGTACATCATTATTTTTACGATTTTCTAAAGCAAGCATGATATATCTAGTAAAAACTATAGACGTATGAGAAACCATGGAATCATAAGAACGTCCTTGAAACTCTTTAACAAGCTTTAAAAAAGATTTATTCATTTTGAAAAAAACTTCTATATCCCAGCGTTTACCGTAAATTCTTATGATTTCATTATCGTCTAAAGATATATCAGTAGAAATCAAAGCAAGCCAGTTTCTTTTTCGATTTCTATCCCTTACAAATACAATTTTTGCTTTTACTTCATTGCCATTTTCATCAGAACCAATACCTACAATTACAGAAGAAAGAATTTTAGCTCTACCGCGTTTCTTTTTTAAACTAGCATAAAGTCCTTTAAGATTTAAAAGCTTACCATTGTAATTGTAGTAAACCCTTGGCATTGCTTTAACCATAGCAATAGTATTAAGTTTAAGTTGTAAAATTTGTATAAGAATTTTGGGATACGTAAACCAGCTATCAAAAAGAACATATGATGCAGGAATTTTATATTTAGCAGCTTGTTTAAGTAAACACATCATAGCTGAAGGTGATTTTAAAATAGCCTCCTTACGGAGTTTAGCACCATTAGTTCTTTTATCAATAGATTCATTTTGAGGGCAAATTCTATTTTTCTCTTTTTCAGAAGAAAGAAGAGTAAATCCAAGAGGCAAAAAAGTATTACCGTCTGACCAACCAAGTGTAAGAAGGCGAAAGCCTTTGACAAATTTTCTTGTAACGTGATCATGAACATTTGCAAGGAGTTCAACAGATTTACTTCTATTTCTACTATACAAAGAATCATCTACTATTAAGACATTTACTCTATCTTTAGATGTAAGCGGAATGATTACATTTCTGATAATTGATGAAGAAAGTATGAGTAAAAATTTTCTCCAATTAAAATTAGGAGAATTAAGGAACCTATAGATGACATCTTTTGAAAAGTTGATATTCTTTTTACTCTCAAAAGTACGAAAAAGATTTTTACCTGTGAAAATAAGAGTAAATATATATTTAAATACTGTAATACAAGAAAAACCTTTTTGCTTTGAAAAATTACATTTTCTAAGAATAGATCCAATTTTGTTATCTTTAAAAAATCTATTTATAGTAAAATTCAGTTGTTTATCTTTGTTATCATTTGGTATAATAGTGTTCATAAGAAACATTCCTTTCTTTGGTGTTATGTTTTTAGCAATTCTATTATACCAAAAGGAATGTTTCTTTGCTTTATGCGTTTATTTTACAGGCTTTCGCCTTATTTTTTATCTGCGAAAGTTGAGTTAACTATTAATTATTTTTAAAATGAAATGTTTTAGAGCAAGATATCATTTCCCGTAGCGGTTGTTTTTTTATCTGCAAAAGTTTTATTATTAAGTAAATTATAAATTTTTTTAAGAATTTTATGCAATATGTGACTTTGTTCTTTAAAAATGTATAATTTTTTTATTAAAATGTTGCATACTTAACGATTACATGATATAATATGAACCGTGCTGAAAAATGATACATTATGGGGGTAGATAGGTGCTGGTGTGCCTGCCGGTCTTCAAAACCGTGTTGCCGGGGTAGGACCTCGACGGGTGAGTTCGATTCTCACATACTCCCGCCAAAATTGCACTAGGAGCCTTTGATAGGCTCCTATTTTTATTTTTTATTTTAGATTAGTAACAAACATCCGATACGTCTGTAGCATCATCAATACAATGAGTATGGCCATCTGCTATATCTGTGTTTCCACGTATACAGTGGAAATGACCTCCATCAGGACATGGATAGTCGATACTAGTTGGAATCATACAATAATGTCTGTGACCATCTTCACGTGTTGTACAACACTCAACATAATGTATATGATGAGGTCTATTTGGGGAATAAGTGGTTTTATCTTTTATTTTATGGTCATGTCCACAATTACAGCTAGTTTTACAAGAATAACTATGTCTATGGCAGCATTTATCTTTTGACATATAAATCCCTCCTAAAAAAATATTCTCAATACTATACTATGCAAAGAAATGGAATATTGGAATAAATATTATTTTGTTATAATATATTGCAATTGAAAATTTAATGTTGTATATTAAAGATGAGACCGGTAACACAATTGAAGAATAAATTTTCTAATTAAATATAGAGGAATACTTCTAAAAAAATTAACAAAAACGTAGAAAAGGAGCCCATGATATGGCAGTAACAATTTATGATATTGCGAAAAAAGCAGATGTATCTAGATCAACAGTATCAAGAGTTCTTAATGATTCAGGATATGTAAAAGAAGAAACAAGAGAAAAAATTATAAAAGTCATGAAAGAATTAAACTATACTCCTAGCGCTATTGCAAGAAGTTTATCTACAAATAAAACTAATACTATAGGTGTGGTTATACCAGAGATAAGCAATCCATTCTTTGGAAAAATAACAAAAGGAATAAGTGAAGTTGCAGATAAAAATAATTATAATATAATTCTTTGTGATACTAATGAGAGTGTAGAAAAAGAATTAAAAGCACTTAAAGTTTTGAAGGAACAAAGGATACAAGGCATAATAATTACTCCGACAGTTGCAGAAAATGAATTTAATAGTGAATATTTAAATGCACTTGAAAATTTAGGAATACCAATAGTTTTATTAGATGGTCATATTAAATATTCTGATTTTAATGGAGTTTTTGTAGATCACATAAAAGGTGCTTGTGATGCAACACAAGCTTTATTAGATGAAGGACATAGAAAAATAGCTATAATTACAGGTCGTATGGAATCTAGACCTGCAAAAGAAAGATTAAATGGATATAAAAAAGCTTTAGCTATAAACAATATACCAGTAGATGAAAAATATATTTTTTATGGAGATTATACACATGAAAAAGC
The DNA here is from genome assembly GCF_042688525.2 of Haloimpatiens myeolchijeotgali. Taxonomy (GTDB): domain Bacteria; phylum Bacillota; class Clostridia; order Clostridiales; family Clostridiaceae; genus Haloimpatiens. The sequence goes on along the minus strand of NZ_JBHWAB010000001.1, from coordinate 2,721,756 downwards.
ATACGAAATTACAAAGCAAATAATGAGTATGGAAGATAGACCTACAGCCATTTTTGTAAGTAGTAATATAATGATTTTGGGATGTATAAGAGCTTTTTATGAAGAAAATATTAGAATCCCAGAAGATATGGCTATTATTGGATTTGATGAAGTTGATACATTGAATATAATAGGAATGAATATTAGTTTTGTTAGTGGCCCAACTACAGAATTAGGTAGAACTAGTATGAAAATGCTTATACAAAACTTAAAGGATAAAGATCATAAAGATATAAGAAGAATCAATCTTCTACCAAAGCTTGTATTAAGAGGTTCAGAAAAACGGATAGATTAAAGTAGTTAACAGCTTAGCAGTAAGATACAGTAAGTGTATTGATGCTAAAGTTAAATATATAAATAACAAAAGGGGAGTGTATTAAATGAAAATACAAAAGTACATAGACCACACATTATTAAAACCACAATCAACTGAAGAACAAGTAAAGAAGATATGTAGTGAAGCTAGAGAGTATGGATTTGCTTCAGTATGTGTAAACCCATATTATACTGAATTAGTAAGTAAAGAATTAGAAGGCACAGACGTTAAAACATGTGTAGTTATAGGATTTCCTTTAGGAGCAACAACAAAAGAAGTTAAAGCATTTGAAGCTAAACAAGCAATTGAAAATGGTGCAAAAGAAGTAGATATGGTTATAAATATCGGAGCACTAAAAGATAAAAAATATGATGTAGTAAGAGAAGATATAAAAGCAGTAGTAGATGCAGCAAAAGGAAAAGCACTTTTAAAAGTAATAATAGAAACATGTCTTTTAACTGACGAAGAAAAAGTAAAAGCATGTGAAATTTCAAAAGAAGCAGGAGCAGATTTTGTAAAAACATCAACAGGATTTTCTACTGGAGGAGCAAAAGTAGAAGATGTAGCATTAATGAGAAAAACAGTAGGAAAAGAAATGGGAGTAAAAGCTTCAGGTGCAATAAGAGATTATAAAACAGCTATAGATATGATAGAAGCAGGAGCAAGTAGAATAGGTGCTAGTGCTGGAATTAAAATTGTAGAACAAGCTGCTAATAACAATATGGAAGCATCAAAGGGTTCAGGACTTTACTAATTTTATACTATGACATATTTTATATGCTAAAAAGTATAAAAAAGATTAAGCAACATTGTAAAAGGTGATTTCTAAAGTGTTTAGAAGTCATCTTTTTTTATTACCATTGGTATCTATGATTATGATGGTAATTCATATATTAATAAAAAGTCAATAAGAATTATTGAACATGGAAGAAGATCTTATTAAAAAGTTAAATAATTTAATAAATATATTAAAAGCAGAGGAAAAATGACTCCCCTGCTTATTATTTATGATGTGAACGCTTTTTTTTATTTTTTTTCTTAATAGAGTAACCAAAAGAACCAATTGGTTTTGAATTCAATCCATAATATTCTCCATGAGAGTAACAGATAAGATTCGCTTTATCAAAACATATTTTATTATTCGAATCTATCAAATTTTCATCTATCTTAACATTTAAAACTTCTAATAAAAACAGATCATGTGTTCCAAGTGGTGTAATTGATTTAACTTTACATTCTAAAGCTACTGGAGAGTTTTGTAATGAAGGAGTTGAGATAGAAATACCTTTATGAAGTTCTAAATTAAAATGTTTAATTTTATCTTCTTTTCTGCCAGAAACTACACCACAATAATCTACAATTTTAACCATGCTTTTTGTAGGGAGATTTATAACACATTCTCCACTTTCTTTAATATATTCATAAGAAAGTCTTTCTGGTCTAATGCCCATTGCTATAATAGGTTTTTTAGTGCATACGGTGCTAACCCATCCTACAGTAAATACATTTAACTTATTGGATTTATTCTTAGAAGTTACTAGAACTACAGGTGTAGGATTTAACATTACACTACCTTTGAAATTTAATTTATTCATATGTTGCCTCCAATTTATACAGTATTTATATTTGTGTTGCAAACGGTAAATATGTTAACTTTATTAATTATTAATTCAACGTATATTTTTTGTCTACGAAAGTTGAATAAGTAATTACTAACTTATTATAAGTTAACACAAGATAATTTTCCATAATTAATTTAAAAGTAGTTATGAAGAAAGTAGACGTAAATATATTTTGTATATATAATTATATTATATTTATGATTAAATTTTTATTTTAAATGAATAAAGAATTAATTTAAAACAACGAATATAATTTTGTGTAAATAATTAATAATTTAGAAAGTTGTGTGGTAAAATGAATAATTGGTATAATTATTCTTGGAATTATGTGGTAAAAAAATTAGGCAGTGATATATATAAGGGTTTAAAAGAATATCAAATAGAGAAATCTAGAGAAGAATATGGAGATAATAAAATTGAAACTATTAAAACTAATAATTTGGGTAGGATTATAGTTAATCAATTCAAAAGCTTGTGGTTTTTTGTTTTTATCTTTTCTGAGTTTTTAATGATATTAAATAGTAATTATATAATGGCTGGAGTAATATTGATTTTATATTGTATAAATAATATTTACTTTATTACTGAAAATTATAGTCAATATAAAAAATTAAGAGAAATTGAAAAGTTAAATTCTTATAATGTTAATGTTATAAGAAAGGGGAATAATATTTTTATACCTTGTGAAGAGTTGGTAGTAGGAGATATAGTATACATTAAAGAAGGCACTATTGTACCTGCAGATTTAAGAATAATCGAGAGTCAAGGATTAAAAGTAAATCAAGCAGCTATAACTGGAGAAAATTATGTAGTGAATAAATATGAAACTAAAATTGAAGAAGAAGATATTCAGTTATCAGAAATGAAAAATATGCTTTTTAAATCTTCTTACGTAGTTGAAGGTGAAGGAATTGGTATTGTAACTGCTGCAGGTATGAAGACAGAAGCAGGTAAAATAATTCATGTGATGACAAAACAAAGTTGTATAGAAAATATATTTAATAAAAGAATAAGAAAGACAATGCATAATATGTCTATTATACTTTTAATATTTTTAATTATATCTGTAGGAGTTAATTTATTTTTAAGAAAAGAATTAGTATATTACAATACAATAGCCTCATATATATTTGTAATATTTTTAACACACACATTTATTATTACAATAAATACATTTTATTCTGTAGTAATAAAAGGATTGAAGAAGGAAAATATAAAATTGAACAGTATTACATCTATGTATAAATTATGTGATATATCTATTGTGATTTTTGACAAGATAGGATCTGTTTCAGAAAAAGAAATGCAAATTAAAAATATATATGTAAATGACAATTCTGTTGAAGTTGATGACAAGGAATTTGAAGTTAACGAATATGTTGAAAGAATATTAAATGTAGGACTTCTATGTAATGATGCAAAATATAATGATGAGACTAATGAAGGAAAAGGTAACTTAGAAGATATAGAGCTTATTAGGTTTTGTAGGTCTTATGAAATATTGAAATCAGATGTAGAAAGAAAATATAGAAGAATAAATGAGATTCCATTTGATTCTGATAGAAAAATAATGACGACAATAAATAAGGTGGATAATAATTATAGAGCTAATGTAAAAGGTTCTGTAGATTATATATTAGAAAGATGTACGCATATATTTATAAATGGAGTTGAAAGAGAAATAACAAAAGAGGACATTAATAGAATCAAAAATGTAAATATAAAAATGTGTGAAGAGTGTTTAGATGTTAAAGCTTTTGCTACTAGAGGATTTAATTATGAACCAAGTTTAAACGAAAATATAGAAAGTAATTTAGTTTTTATAGGATTAATAGGATTTTTCAATCCTATTAAAAAAGATTTTAATACAAAATTATTAGATTGTGGTGCTAATTGTATGAAACCAATAATAACAATGGAAGAAAATAAACTTACATCACTATCTATAGGAAAAAAATTAAATTTAGTTAGAAATATTAGTTCAATTTTATCAGGTATAGAAATTGAATATATGAAAAAGGAAGAACTTGAAAATTTAATAACTAAAATAAATATTTTAAGTAAAGTAAATCATAAATCAAAAGCAAAAGTGGCAGAAGTATTTAAAGATATAGGATATAAAATAGGTATGTGTGGAAATAAGTTAAAAGATTTAGCTTACTTAGTATATTGTGATGTATCAATTGCTTATGGAGAAAAGTGTAGTAATACTATTAAAAATATATGTGATGTGTATCTTGATGAGTTTGATCTTGAAAAGTTTTTATATTTAGTCGACAAAAGTACTAAATTAAAAATAGCATTTGAATTATCATTTTTGTATACTGTTTGTATAAGTATATGTGAATGTAGTGCTGTATTTATTTCATATATTTTTAGTGGTAAATTTATGTTTAGCCTTAACGAAATATTATGGATAAATTTAATAAATATAAATATTTTAATAATAGCACTTCTTATTCAACATCCTAATATAAATCGTATTGAGTATTTAGAAAAATTAGGAGATGAAAATTATAAAAAGAATATTATTATAAAATCAGTGTTATTAGGTATTATTCCTGCTGTAGTTTTTGGAATGTTAATACCTAAAGGAGTAATTATAGCAAGTAAATGTGGTTTTATAATATTAAATGCTGTATTAAGTTTATTTTTGTATAATTTCACAAATAAATATCATATATTTTTTGAAAGAAAATTATCTAATATATTGATTATATTAAATATATTATTAAATGGTTTAATAATATTAATATAATAAGTTGGTTATATATGATTACACTTTTGTTTTCATGTCAAAAATGAAAATGGAGGTGTAATTTTTGTTTGATAGACCATTAGTTTATTATGTATTTTTTTTAATATTAGGATGTATTTCATGTTTGATTTCTAATAAAAGTTTTTATTGTGCACTTATTTCTGTTTTAGTTATTATGATTATATTTTTCTTTACGTTAGAGGATAAAAAATTTTTTATAATTAATGTTTTATTTTTGATATTGGGAATTTTATGTTTTAATTTATATTTTAATATGTCTATTCCATCTAATATGGAAGTTAGAATTACAGATAAGAAAAATTATTATTGCTATGCATCGTATAAAGGAAGAAAGGTTTTGCTATATGGTAATGTTAAAAATTTAAAAAATGGAATGAAAGTTTTATTAGAAGGAACATTTAAAAGCACCAAGAATTATGAAAAAGGATTAATAGGTACATATACTGTAAAGCAATATGAAATTAAAAAAAGAGATCTAATTTATATGCTTTATCAAATTAAAGAGAAATTATATGAAAAATATTGTGAAAGAGTAGGAAGTAAAAAAACTTCTTTAATTATGGCATTATGCTACGGGGAACCTAAATATCTTAAATATGGAGTGAAGAAGGAATTTCAAAAGTTAGGAGTTATACATGCTTTATGTGTATCTGGATTTCATATATCCATAGTGTACAAATTATTTTCTATATTCGCTGCATCAAAATTGGCTTTTATTTTTACTCTAGTATATGTTATTTTTACTGGAGCAAAAGCTTCAGCGGTACGAGCATATATAATGATATTGATTTATAAATGTTCTAAAAAAGTATTTAGAAACTATGATGCTATAAGTTCATTAAGTTTAGCAGCTATTATATTGATAATGATTAAACCATATTATATATTAGATATTGGATTTAATTTATCTTTTTTATCAACCTTAGGAATAATATTATATAATAAAAAGATAAGTAGATATTTATACAAGTTACCATGTTTTTTAAATAAAAGTATAAGTATAGCTTTAAGTGCTCAAGTTTTTTCTGTTCCATATGCAGCACTTTCAATTAATAATATAAGTTTAGGATTTTTATTAGGAAATTTAATTTTAGTACCTATATATTCATTAATAATAATTTTAGGTAATATAGCTATTATAGCTATGCCATTAAAATTTTTATTTAATGGAATTTGCTATATTTTATATTCTGTTTTGACAGCAGCAGAAGGTGGAAATTATTTATTATTAAAAATCTGTCCACCTGTAATTAATACGAATTATTTTTATGGATTAGCATTATTAACGTTGTATATGGAATTTATTATGCTTAAACACTACATTAAAGAAAGTGACAAGTTATAAGTTACAAGTTACAAGAATTTGTCACTTATCACTTGCAATTTGTCACTTGATAAAGTCTTAGACCTTGTTATTGAAGTGAAAGGTTTCAGAGCAAGATATCATTTCTCGAAGCGACTATTTTCATCAACTGTTAATTGTACACTCCATTAAGTTTACTGTACAATAAACTTAATGTTATAATTATAGTACATGCAAATAAAAGATCGGAGAGATAAAAATGATTAAACTATTTGATTTTGAGAAGGAGATTAAGAAAAATATACTTCATAATTGTTATGTATTTTGTAGTGTGGATTCTAAATTAATTAATGATAGTATAAAAAATATAAAAGATAAGATTTTGAGTGATGAATTTATTGATTTGAATTATGTACAAATAGATGGACGTAAGGTTGAAGATGTAGGTTCTATTGTAAATGCTTGTGAGACAATGCCCTTTATGAGTGATAAAAAAGTAGTAGAGGTTTATAATGCGGATTTTTTAAAAGATGGCAAAAATGCAAAGTTATTTAATGATATAAAAAGTTATGTAAAAGATATTCCTAATCATTGTGTGCTTATTATGTATTATTTATTTGAAAATGATAGAGAGAAACCTAGTAGAAACTTAAATAAATTTAGTAAAAATATATGTGTTGTAAAGTTAGATAAGTTAAAGGGTTTTTCACTTGAAAATAAGGTTAAAGAATTATTTGAAACTAGAAAAGTAAAAATAAGTAAGAGTGATTTAAAATTGTTTTGTTCACAGGTAGATAATAATATGGATATTGTAGAGAGAGAAATTGATAAATTATGTTCTTATACTTACGGAAGAGCTATAACTAAAGATGATATATTTGATGTAATGCCTCAAAAAAGTGAGAATGATATTTTTAATCTAGTAGATTTTTTATCACAACGAAAAATTAATAAGGCATTAGATATATTTAATGAATTAGTTTATAGAGGAGAAGCTATACCAAAGATATTGTATATGGTAGAAAGGCAATTCAAATTATTGCTTAATGTTAAACTAGGTATTAATGAGGGAAAAAATAAAGATGTATTAAGTAGGGAATTATCACTTCATCCTTTTGTTTGTGAAAATATGATGAAACAGAGTAAGAAATTTAAAAAAGATCAGATAATGAATATATTGGAGCTTTGCATAAAATCAGATAAGAAATTAAAAAGTTCTTCAATTGATGCAAAAACAGAAATAGAACTATTAATAATGAGTACTATAATAGCATAATAAATAGGAAAATTAAAATTTAACATATTAAAAAACCGGTGGAAACACCGGTTTAACTTATTAAGCATTTAACGCATTTAATTTTGCTGCTAATCTAGATTTTCTTCTTGCAGCTTTGTTCACGTGAAGAATACCTTTTGATGTTGCCATGTCTAAAGCTTTGATAGTTGCTTTAAGTTCAGCTGTTGCTTCTTCAACGTTTTTATTTGATATTGCAGCTTCAAATTTCTTAATTTGAGTCTTTAAAGCTGACTTAATCATCTTATTTCTAAGAGTTTTAGTTTCGATAACTTTTATTCTCTTTTTAGCTGATTTTATATTTGCCATTCCTTTTCACCCCCTTGTATTTTTATAGGGTCTGCAGCTTTGGGGAAATCTGCATACGGACTTGTATGTATTCAACAAATGATATTATAGCACTAAATATTAGTTACTTCAAGAAAAATTTAGTTTTAGACTATTGTTTATTAAAATATCTAACTTTTATTAATAAAATTTTGTAGTTTGTAAAATAATATATTAAAGAAAGAAGCGAGGTGTTTATTATGTTTAGTATAAGAACAGATTTAGCTCTTGAAGCTAAAGAGATATATAAAAAGCAAAATAATAAGGAAATGCCAGGTATAGAAGCTAGTGAGTATAAAGAAGGAGAGGTAAAAGTCACTAGTGTAAAAGTCATGGATGATGTTGGTGAAAAGATGATGGGAAAACCTAAAGGAGAATACATAACCATAGATATGCCCAAATTTGTACACTATGATTCTGATACTAAAGATGAAGTAAGTAAAGTTTTAGCAAAGGAATTAGGTAGTTTGATACAACTAGAAGATAATATGACTGCTATGGTAGTAGGACTTGGAAATGAATATGTAACACCGGATTCATTAGGACCTAAAGTAATTTCTAAGCTTATGATAACAAGACATCTAAAACAGTTAGTCCCAGATAAGATAGATGAAGGAATACGACCAGTTTGTGCATTATCACCAGGAGTTTTGGGAACTACTGGTATAGAGACTAGTGAGATAATACGATCTGTAGTGGAAAAAATAAAACCTAATTTAATAATATGCATAGATGCATTAGCTTCGAGAAATTTACAAAGAGTTAATAATACAATACAGATAGGCAATACTGGAATTTCACCTGGATCAGGGGTAGGAAATAAAAGAATGGAACTTAGTGAAAAAACCTTAGGTATACCAGTTATAGCTATAGGAGTTCCTACTGTTGTTGAAGCTGCTACAGTAGCAAATGATAGTATAGATTTAGTATTGGATGCTCTCATAAACCAATCAGAAGAAGGAAGTAAATTTTACAATATGTTAAAAGATTTAGATAAAAATGAAAAGGAAAAATTGATAAGAGAAGTACTAAATCCATATTTGAATAATTTGATGGTTACACCAAAAGAAGTTGATATGATAATAGAGTCTGTTACCAAAATAATATCAAATGGAATAAATATTGCGCTGCAACCAGCTCTTGAATTAGAAGATATAAATAAATATATTAATTAATCATATATTAAATTCCCCTTGCATATTGTTTATTAACAAAAATATTTTAAACGAAAGGGGAATTTGAAGTGAATTACAAAAAGATTAGTGGAAAAATAGATATAAAATTTAACAAGAAATTCAAGTATATAATGAGTGTGTTTTGTTTACTAATACTTATATTTATTGGATTTACAAAACCAATACTGGCAAGTTCATCTTGTGATAATAGCAAAATGCTTTTTCATGTTAAAATTTTAAATTACGCTTTTCCTACTATTGAGGCGGCAAATAAAGACAAATCTCAGGAGAATGTAGGCATAAAACGTAGAATACTAGAAGGATTAGGTATAGATATTTCATCGCCAAGCTCTATATTAAAGAAAGAGATGGCTATGTTCAAAGAAAATAAAAATGGTGAAACTAAAAAAGCACAGGAAAATAAGACTGGAGATGAATTATACGATGAAAATGGAAATTTAGTTTTAAATCCATTTAAATTAGATGAAGAAGAAATAGCTAAGGTTGAAAAGCCTAAGGATATGGAAAAGAATAAAGTAGTTTCTATTTATAATCCTAAACTTAAGAAAAAATTAAATGTAAATAAACCAGAAGTTTTTATATATCATACTCATACTCATGAAAGTTATAAACCAGGAAAAGTTAGCAGCAGTGATCAAAAAGTAAATGTATGTGCTGTTGGTGATATGATTACAAATGAATTAATGAAAAATTATGGTGTATCAGTTATACATGATAAAACTATACATGATAGTGTATATCCGCAATGTTATAGTAGGTCATCCAAAACTGTTGATAAATACTTAAAAAAATATGGAGGATTTAAATTAATAATTGATCTTCATAGAGATTCATGTGGTAATAAAAAAGCTGTTACAAGTAAAATAAATGGGGAAGATGTAGCAAGAATTATGTTTGTTGCTGATTTAAGTAATCCAAAATTGAAAAGTACTATGGGTACAATTGATAGTTTAAAATCAATTATAAATAAGATATGCCCTACTTTAATGAGAAGTAAATCCATTTATACGTATAATCATGGAAAAGGACATTTTAATCAACATAAAAGTAATAATTCTGTATTAATAGAAGCAGGTTCTTATGTAAATACTACTGATGAAGCAAAAAGAACAGGAAAGTATTTAGCTAGAGTTATAGCAGAATATTTGAATAAGTAAGTGGATAGCATGCATGTTAAAGCATGCTATTTACTTATTTATTCAACTTTCGCAGTAAAAAAACACTGCTTAGCGAAGGAAAATGATATCTTGCGTAAGAAACATTTGAACTTGTTACTGAAGTGAAAGGTTTCTAAGCAAGATATCATTTCCCGTAGCGGCTATTTTTCACCTGTGAAAGTTGAGTTAATAATTAATATATATTACTTGACACATATTAATAATATTATGATATAATTTACAGTGATTTGTTATACTCTCACGTAAGAAAGGCAGGTAATGTACATGCAAAGTGAAAGACAAAAGCATATAAGAAACTTTTCTATAGTTGCACATATAGATCATGGTAAGTCTACTCTTGCAGATAGATTAATTGAAAAGACTGGAACATTAACACGAAGAGAAATGGAAGAACAAGTATTAGATAATATGGAACTTGAAAGAGAAAGAGGAATAACAATAAAATCACAGCCAGTAAGATTAATATATAAGCATAGTAATGGAGAAGAGTATATTTTAAATTTAATAGATACTCCTGGACATGTAGACTTTAACTACGAGGTATCAAGAAGTTTAGCAGCTTGTGAAGGAGCTGTACTTGTAGTAGATGCAACACAAGGAATACAAGCACAAACTCTTGCAAATTGTTATCTTGCAGTTGATCATGATTTAGAAGTAGTACCAGTAATAAATAAGGCAGATTTGCCAAGTGCAAGACCAGATGAAGTAAAAAAAGAAATTGAAGATGTTATAGGGATTGAAGCAGAAGATGCACCTGTTGTTTCAGCTAAAACAGGATTAAATATAGAGGATGTATTAGAGGCAATAGTTGAAAAGGTTCCATCACCAGAAGGAGACGAAGAAGCTTCACTTAAAGCTCTTATCTTTGATTCATACTATGATAGTTATAAAGGCGTTGTATGTTTTGTAAGAGTGAAAGATGGATGTGTTAAAGCTGGAACTCAAATAAAACTTATGGCTACTGGAAAAGAATATGAAGTAGTAGAGGTAGGAGCATTTACTCCAACTTTTTATCCAACAAAAGAACTTAAAGCAGGAGACGTTGGATACATAACAGCATCTATTAAAAATGTTAGAGATGCTCGTGTTGGCGATACAATAACAGATGCAAAGAGACCCACACATGAAGCACTTTCAGGATATAGACCAGCTATTCCTATGGTATACAGTGGAATTTATCCTGTTGATGGAGCTAAATATGATGAATTAAAAGAAGCTTTAGAAAAATTGCAAATAAATGATGCTGCTCTTTTATTTGAACCTGAAACATCTATTGCATTAGGATTTGGATTTAGATGTGGATTTTTAGGACTTTTGCATATGGAAATAATTCAGGAGAGAATTGAAAGAGAATTTGGACTTGATATTATAACAACTGCACCTTCAGTTATATATAAAGTTTACAAAACTGATGATACAGTTTTAGAAATAACTAATCCAACAAATTTACCAGAGGCATCTGAAATTAAGTACATGGAAGAGCCAGTGGTTAAGGCTTCTGTTATAACTCCTTCAGATTATGTTGGAGCAGTTATGGAATTATGTCAAGATAGAAGAGGTACATTTATAAATATGGAATATATAGAAACTACTAGAGTAGTTGTACATTATAAATTACCTTTAAATGAAATAATATATGATTTCTTTGATGTATTAAAATCTAAAACTAAAGGATATGCTTCACTTGATTATGAATTAGCAGGATACAAACAAACAGAACTTGTTAAGTTGGATATATTATTAAATGGAGATATAGTTGATGCATTGTCAATGATTGTTCCAGAAGAAAGAGCATATAGCAGAGGAAGAAATACAGCACAAAAATTAAAAGAAATTATACCAAGACAATTATTTGAGATACCAATACAAGCTGCTGTAGGTTCAAAAATAATAGCAAGAGAGACTGTTAAAGCTCTTAGAAAAGATGTACTTGCAAAATGTTATGGTGGAGATATATCTAGAAAGAGAAAATTATTAGAAAAGCAGAAAAAAGGTAAAAAGAGAATGAGACAGGTTGGATCTGTAGAAGTTCCACAAGAAGCATTTATGTCAATACTTAAAGTCGACTAACAAAAAATATAGAGGGAGATTATAAAATGAGCGAAGGAGTATCACTATATATTCATATACCATTTTGTAAACAAAAATGTCTATATTGTGATTTCCCATCCTTTAGTGGTAAAGAAAATTTGATGGTACGCTATGCAAAAGCTTTATCAAAAGAAATAAATAAGATAAATAGGAAAGTAAGAACGATTTTTATAGGTGGGGGAACTCCCACCTATTTATGTTTAGAGGCATGGGAAATTATAAAAAAATCTTTAGATAATTTAGATAAAGATAAAGATATAGAATTTACTGTAGAAGGAAATCCAGGAACTTTTAAAGAAGAAAAATTAGAATTTCTTAAACAAATAGGAGTTAATAGATTAAGTATTGGTTTGCAAGCGTGGCAAAATCAATTACTTAAAAAATTAGGCAGGATTCATACTAGAGAAGATTTTGAACAAAGTTTTTATATGGCTAGAAAATGTGGATTTAAAAATATAAATGTAGATTTAATGTTTGGTTTACCAGACCAAACTTTAAACCAATGGATAGAAACATTAAATAATGTAATGGATATGAAGCCAGAACATTTATCTTGTTATAGTTTAATAATAGAAGAAGGAACACCTTTTTATAAAATGTATAATGGAGATAAATTAAAAGTTCCTAGCGAAGAATTAGAAAGAAATATGTATGAAAAAACAATATCAATATTAGAAGAAAATGAATATTACCAATATGAAATTTCTAATTTTAGTAAAAGAAATAAGGAATGTAAACATAATTTAACATACTGGGATTTAGAAGATTATATAGGATGTGGAGCAGGTGCACATTCTTATATAGATGGTATTAGATATAGGAATGAAATTAATATAGAAAAATATATAGATAAAATTAATGAGAATGAAATTGCATCTGTGGAAAATCATAAAAACATAGTTAAAGATGATATGGAAGAATTTATGTTTATGGGACTTAGAAAAATTAAAGGGATTTCCATAAAAGAATTTGAAAGAAGATTTGAAACAAATATATATTCTGTATATGGAGATGTTATATATAAATATAAAAATTTAAATTTATTAAATGAAAGAGAAGGACATATTGCTTTATCTAAAAAAGGAATACAAGTTTCTAATACAATTATGAGCGAATTCATTTTGGATTAGGAATGTATATTTATTTAAAAGTAAAAATAAAGTTTCCACGGATAATATTAATTAAATGAATAAATGTAGTAGGGTATAAAACTAGAAAACGAGAGAAACAAAATAAACTTTAGAAAAATAGAGAAAAATAGAGATAAAATTTCTAAAAAGACTAAATAAAGCATTTATGAAATACGTATAATATTGACAAATTAAATGTGAAGTGATAAGTTTTAAATATAGTCATTAGCACTCAAGGTTAATGAGTGCTAATAAAAGAGGTGATGTTATGAATATAGATGATAGAAAGGTAAGAATTCTTCAAGCTATAATTCATGATTATATTAGAAATGGGGAACCTGTTGGTTCTAGAACAATAGCTAAGAAATATAATTTAGGAGTAAGTTCAGCTACAATAAGAAATGAAATGTCAGATTTAGAAGAAATGGGATACTTAGAACAATTACACAGTTCATCTGGCAGAAAGCCTTCCGACAAAGGTTATAGACTATATGTTGACAATCTTATGCAGATTCCTAAAATGTCACCGCAGCAAGAAGTCATAATAAAAAATCATCTTTTGAATTTAGCAGTATATGAAATGGATAGGGTGATTAAAGATATTGCACAATATTTATCTGAACTAACTAAATTAACATGTATAGTAAAAGGACCATCTATAAAAAGAAGTTGTTTGAAACATATTCAACTTACATCTATAGATTGTAATAATATTTTAATGACAATAGTGACAGATAGTGGTATTATTAAAAACGCCATTATAAAGTCCAATATGAGTGTAAAGCAAGAAACATTGTTTAAGCTTTGCAATTTAATCAATGATGAATTTAAATACAAAAACATAGAAGATTTAACTTTAGATGTAGTATTTAAGTTAAAAAGAGAAATGGATGAAGATGAACAAATATTTGATTGTATTATAGAAGTTTTGTATAATACACTAAAGGAAATTGATGTATCAGAAGTATATCTTGGAGGAACAACAAATATATTCAATTACCAAGAATACAATGACATTGAAAGAGCTAGAAAGTTTTTGGGATTATTAGATGATGATAAAAGGATTAGAAAATTATTAGACAGGTGTATCAATGAAAATGATATTTCTATAAAAATTGGAACAGAAAATTATGTAGAAGGAGCAGAAAACTGTAGTATTATTTCTGCAGTGTATAGCTCAAATGATAGACCTTTAGGATCAATAGCAATAATTGGTCCTACAAGAATGGAATATTCTAAGGTGGTTTCTGTCCTAGGTGAAGTAATAAAAATTTTAAATGAAGGTATAATTCCAAGATGATTTCAGTTCTAAAGTGAATAAGTATATTGGTGAATGGAGGCGAATAAGAAGTGACTTTACAAGAAAATGAAAATTTAAAAAAAGATAGTCCTAGTATGGATAATGAGGAAAATAAAAATTTAGAAAATGATACTGAATTTTCAGGTGAAAAAGTTGATGATGTAGAAGAAGTTTTACATAGTAATGAAGAAGAGGAAGAAGAAGAACAAGAAACTGAACAAAGTTTAATAGAAAAATTAAAAGATGAAAATAATAAAACTAAGGATGAAAATGATAAATTATCCAATCAACTTGATTCATTGAAAGATAGATTAGAAAGAACTACAGCAGAGTATGATAATTACAGAAAGAGAACATCAAAAGAAAAAGAGAGAATCTATACTGATGCATGTGAAGATATTTTGAAAACTGTACTTCCAGTAATGGATAATTTAGAAAGAGCTGTTGATGTAGATGGTAATGTTGAAGATTTGAAAAAAGGAATAGAAATTACCGTAAAACAGTTACAAGAAAGTTTTGATAAATTAGGAGTTGAAGAAATTTCAACAGATAATGGGTTTGATCCTAATCTTCATAATGCAGTAATGCATGTTGAAGATGACAAATATAAAGAAAATGAAATTGTTGAAGTATTCCAAAAGGGATACCAAAAAGGTGAAAAAGTTATAAGATATAGTATGGTAAAAGTTGCCAACTAGTACAAAAATTAAGGAGGCCAAAAAAATGGGAAAAATAATAGGTATTGATTTGGGAACAACTAACTCATGTGTAGCTGTTATGGAAGGTGGAGATCCTACTGTTATAACTAATGCAGAAGGTGCAAGAACAACTCCATCAGTAGTTTCTTTTCAAAAAGATGGTAGTAGACTTGTTGGTCAAGTTGCAAAAAGACAAGCAATAACAAATCCTGATAAGACTATCATATCCATTAAAAGGCATATGGGTACAGATTATAGAGTAAACATAGATGATAAAAAATATTCTCCAGAAGAAATATCAGCAATAGTACTTCAAAAAATGAAAGCTGATGCAGAAGCTTATCTTGGAGAAAAAATAACTCAAGCAGTTATAACTGTACCAGCTTATTTTAATGATAGCCAAAGACAAGCAACAAAGAATGCAGGAAAAATAGCTGGATTAGAAGTTTTAAGAATAATAAATGAGCCAACAGCAGCATCACTTGCTTATGGACTTGACAAAATGGATTCAAACCAAAAAATATGTGTATATGACTTAGGTGGAGGTACATTTGATGTATCAATACTAGAGTTAGGTGATGGTGTATTTGAAGTCAAGGCAACAAATGGTAACACTAGTCTTGGTGGAGATGACTTTGATAACAGAGTAATGGATTATATAGCAGAAACTTTTAAATCAGAAAATGGAATTGATTTAAGAAATGATAAGATGGCACTTCAAAGATTAAAAGAAGCTGCTGAAAAAGCAAAAATTGAATTATCATCATCAATGCAAACAAATATAAATTTACCATTTATAACTGCTGATGCAACTGGTCCAAAACATATAGATATGAATTTAAGCAGAGCTAAATTTAATGAAATAACAGCAGATTTAGTAGAAGCTACAATAGAACCAATAAGAAAATCTCTTCAAGATGCTTCTCTTTCAGTTAATGATATTGATAAAATAGTTCTTGTTGGAGGTTCAACTAGAATTCCAGCAGTACAAGAAGCTGTTAAGAACTTTACTGGAAAAGAACCAACTAAAGGTGTTAACCCTGATGAATGTGTTGCATTAGGAGCAGCAATACAAGCTGGTGTACTTTCAGGTGATGTTAAAGATGTATTATTATTAGATGTAACTCCATTGACTTTAGGAATAGAAACATTAGGTGGAGTATCAACTTCATTAATTGCAAGAAATACAACTATACCAACTAAGAAAAGCCAAGTATTCTCAACAGCAGCAGATAATCAAACTTCAGTTGAAATTCACATAGTACAAGGTGAAAGACAAATGGCTGCTGATAATAAGACACTTGGAAGATTCCAACTTTCAGATATACCACCAGCTAGAAGAGGAGTACCTCAAATAGAAGTTACATTTGATATAGATGCTAATGGTATATTAAATGTTTCAGCAAAAGATAAAGGAACTGGTAAAGAAGCTAAAATTACAATCACAGCTTCTACAAATTTAAATGATGATGAAGTGGATAAGGCTGTAAAAGAAGCAGAAAAAAATGCTGAATCAGATAAACAGAAAAAAGATTTAATAGAAGCTAAAAATAATGCAGAACAAGTAGCATATCAGACTGAAAAAACACTAAAAGATTTAGGAGATAAAGTATCAGAACAAGAAAAATCTGATATTCAATCTAAAATTGACAATTTAAAGAAAGTAAAAGATGGAGAAGATGTAGAAGCTATTAAAAAAGCTCAAGAAGAATTAACTCAAGCATTCTATGCAATATCTTCAAAAATATATCAACAAGAAAATCCTCAAGGTCAAGCAGCAGGTGCAGACCCAAATATGGGCGGAAATGCTAATGCTGGTGGAGCTAAAGATGATGATAATGTAGTAGATGCAGATTATAAAGTAGAAGATGACAAATAATAACATTAAATAAAGACATGAATATAGATATATAAGGGATGGGTAAATACCCTTCCCTTAATTTGGGTTATTAGGTGGTGAAGGAAATAGTGGCAAAAAAGGATTATTATGAAGTTCTAGGAATAGAAAAAGGAGCAAGTGACGAAGAAATAAAAAAAGCTTTTAGAAAAGCAGCATTGAAATACCATCCAGATAGAAACCCTGATGATAAAGAGGCGGAAGAAAAATTTAAAGAAGTAAATGAAGCTTATCAGGTTTTATCAGATTCTCAAAAAAGATCACAATATGATCAATTTGGTACAACAGATTTTAATGGTGCAGATGGAGGATACGGTGGTTTTGGTGGTTTTGATTTTTCCGATATGGGAGGTTTTTCTGATATATTTGACTCTTTCTTTGGTGGAGGCTTTTCATCATCAAGAAGAAGAAATGGTCCTCAAAAAGGAAATGATTTAGAGTATGATGTAACATTAACTTTTGAAGAAGCTGTTTTTGGTGTAGAAAAAGAAATATTAATAACCAAGAATGAAAAATGTGAAAAGTGTAATGGAACAGGAGCTAAATCTGGAACTTCACCTGTAACATGTGATAAATGCGGTGGAAGTGGTCAAGTAAAAGTTCAAAGAAATACACCTTTAGGAAGTTTTGTAAGTGTTACTACATGTGATAAATGTGGTGGAAGTGGAAAGATAATAAAAGAAAAATGTGCTCATTGTTTTGGAAAAGGTTCAATTAGGAAAAAGAAAAAAATAAAAGTTAATATTCCAGCAGGAGTAGATAATGGTAATATACTTCCAATAAGAGGACAGGGAGAACCAGGAGTTAATGGGGGTCCAGCTGGAGATCTTTATGTAAACATAAGAGTTAGACCACATGCTACATTTAAGAGAGATGGAAGTAATATTCATATAGACGCTCATATAAGTTTTGGTAAAGCTGTGTTAGGTGCAGAAATAAAGGTACCAACTGTAGATGGTAGTGTTAAATATAAAGTACCATCTGGTACTCAATCTGGAACAGTGTTTAGATTAAAAGGTAAGGGTATTCCTCGAGTTAATAGTAATGGTAGAGGAGATCAGTACGTAAAAGTAATAGTTGATGTACCTAAAAAATTAAATGATGATCAAAAACGAGCTTTAATTCAGTTTATGGAAATTAGTGGAGAAAAAGTTGAAGACGAAAAAAAACAATCTTTCATGGATAAGATAAAGCAATCTTTTAAATAATAATCAATGTTCCGTCCAGTAGACAAATGTCATAATTGGGCGGAATTATTTATAGAAAAAAAACTACATATAGTGAAGAATATGTGATAATATAGTAAATGTATGTTCAAAATAATAATATAAAGTAATATGGGGGAAGTACAATGCCAAGTAAAGAGTGGATAGAAGTTACTATTATAACAAGCAGTGAAGCAGTAGAACCAGTTTCAGGAATATTATATAATACAGGAGTTCAAGGTATTGCAATACAGGATTCGCAAGATATAGAGTTTAAAAAGAAAAATCCTGGTGATTGGGATTATTTTGATGAAAAATTATTAAATATTAAGAGTGGAGCTGTAATTAAAGGATATTATAAAAATGATGAAAAATTTGATACATATTTTAAATATATAGAAAAAAGCGTGAAAAATTTACACAATTTTGATATTGATGAAGGTGAAGGAATTGTAACCTCAAACAAAGTTAATGAAGAAGATTGGGAGAATAATTGGAAAAAATATTATAAACCAACTAAAGTAGGAGAAAGAGTCGTAGTTAAACCTTTGTGGGAGAAATATAAAGTGGAAAATGATGAAATAGTAGTAGAACTTGATCCTGGTATGGCTTTTGGAACAGGAACTCATGAAACTACTAGAATGTGTATTAAAGCTTTGGAGAAATACGTAAAAGAAGATTCCATAGTATTTGATATAGGAACAGGTTCAGGGATACTTTCTATCTCAGCCGCTAAGTTAAAAGCTAAGAAGGCAATAGGCGTAGATTTAGACCCTGTAGCTGTAGATTCAGCTAAAAAGAATGTTTCTTATAATGATATAGATAATATAGAAATATTACATGGAAATTTAATGGATGTTGTAGATGGAGAAGCAGATATAGTAATAGCAAATATAATAGCAGATGTAATAATTATGCTTAGTGAAGATGTAGGAAGATTCATAAAAGATAATGGATATTTTATATCATCTGGAATTTTGGTGGAAAGAAAAGATGAAGTAATTAAAAAACTTACAGAATGTAATTTTGAAATTATAGAAGTAAATGTAGATGGAGAATGGTGTTGTATAGTTGCTAAAGAAAGGAAGAAATAAAGTGTATAAATTTTTTGTTTCTGCTCATAAAATAATTGAAAATAAAGCTTTTATTGAGGGTGAAGATGTAAAACATATATATAAAGTATTAAGACTCTCATGTGGTGAGAAAATAAATATAAATAATTGTTTAGGAAAAGAATATATAGCAGAAATTGAGAGTATTAATAAGAAGCAGGTAATAGCAAATATAATTGAAGAGATAAAAATTAATAGAGAAAGTGAAATTAATATTACTTTATTTCAAGGATTACCAAAAGCTTCAAAAATGGATTTGATAGTTCAAAAAAGTACGGAATTAGGAGTTAAAGAGATAACACCTATTATAACTAAAAGAGTAGTTGTTAAAAATGGAATGAAAGATTTCAAAAAAACTGAACGGTGGAACAGAATTGCATTAGAAGCATGTAAACAGTGCAAAAGAAGTTTAGTTCCTAAAGTAAATGAACCAATTGAGTTTAATTTATTTTTGGAAGAAATAAAGAACTATGATTTAATAGTAGTTCCATATGAAAATCAACAAGGTTATGGAATTAGAAAAATGATTTCAGATGTGAAAAGTGAAGATGTAAAAAATATTGCTGTAGTTATAGGTCCAGAAGGTGGATTTGAGGAAGAAGAAATATCAAATCTTAAAGAAATAGGAGCATATATTGTTACTCTTGGCCCTAGGATTTTAAGAACTGAAACAGCAGGCTTTGTATGTTCTAGTTTGATAATGTATGAACTAGGTGATTTAGGAGGAGTTGTATAATGAAAGCTGCTTTTAATACATTAGGATGTAGAGTTAATTTATATGAAACAGAAGCAATGATAGAAAAATTCATAAAAGAAGGTTATGATATTGTTGAGTTTGATGATTTTGCCGATGTGTATGTTATAAATACTTGTACAGTTACTAATATGGGTGATAAAAAATCTAGACAAATGATAAGAAGAGCTAAAAAAAATAATAAGAACTCTGTAGTAGCTGTAGTAGGATGTTATGCACAAATTGCATCAAAAGAAATATCAACTATAGAAGGCGTAGACGTTGTTTTAGGTACAAGGAATAAGGGTGAAATAGTATATTGGGTAAATAGAGCAAAAGAGGAAAAAAAGCAATTTATAGTAGTTAATGATGTTTTAAAAAATAAAGTATTTGAAGATTTAAATATTGAAGAGTATCAAGATAAAACAAGAGCATTTTTAAAGATTCAAGATGGATGTAATAGATTTTGCTCATATTGTCTAATACCTTTTGCAAGAGGTGCAGTTTGTAGTAAAAAGCCTGATAAAGTATTAGAAGAAGTAAAAAAACTTGCACAACATGGTTTTGAGGAAATTATTTTGTCTGGAATACATATAGCGTCATATGGAGTAGACTTAGAGGGTGAATGGGATTTATTAAAAATCTTAGAAGAAGTCAATAAAGTTGAAGGAATACGCAGAATTAGAATAGGTTCTATTGATCCTACATTTTTTAAAGAAGATGTAATAAAGAGAATAGCATCATTAGAAAAAATGTGTCCACATTTTCATTTATCACTTCAAAGTGGGTGTGATGAAACTTTAAAAAGAATGAATAGAAGGTATACTTCAGAGGAGTACAAAAATGCTGTTATGAATTTAAGAAAATACATAAAAAATGTCTCCATAACTACAGATGTTATAGTTGGTTTTCCAGGAGAAACAGAAGAAGAATTTAATAAAACTTATGAATTTTTAGATACAATTAAATTATCAAAAATGCATATATTTAAGTATAGCCCAAGAAAAGGAACTAAAGCAGCTTCTATGAAAAATCAAGTAGATGGTAACATTAAAGAAGACAGAAGTCATAAATTAATTGAATTAGATAAAAAACTAGAACAAGAATTTATAAAAAAATTTATTGGTAAAAATCTAAAAGTTTTATTTGAACAAAATTACAATAACAATGAAAAATTATATGAAGGCTATACTGAAAACTACATAAAAGTAGTTGCAGAATGTGAATGTAACGTAAAGGATAAGATAATTACAACTGAAATAACAGGAATAAAAGACGGAAATGCACAAGGAAAAATATTATTATAAATGTAATTTCATTTGTAGTTTAAGAAGGAATTTTAAAAAAAATGTTGAATATTAATTTTTAGTGAGGAGGTGAATTATAATGAATGATTGTATATTTTGTAAAATAATCAAAGGAGAAATACCAAGCAATAAGGTATATGAAGATGATAAAATTTTAGTTTTTAAAGATATCGAACCACAAGCACCTGTTCACATCCTAATTATACCTAAAAAGCATATTACTAGTTTAAATGAATTAAGTAAAGATGATGCGCAGATTATTGCACATGTGTTTATGAAAGTGCAAGAACTAGCTAGAGAATTAGGAGTAAGTGAAAATGGATATAGGGTAGTAACGAACTGTGGAGTTGATGGTGGTCAAACTGTTGAACATGTACATTTTCATATGCTTGCTGGAAGAAATCTTCAATGGCCACCAGGTTAATCTAAAAAAGGATATTGACATATTGTTAAATAATATTGTATAATAAAAAATGTGCTATTTATGCCCTGAGTAATCAGCTGTTTTACATTTTAACTAAATTGGCTAGCGGAGGGAGGGAAAATAGATGTCAGAAATAAAAGTAAGAGAAAATGAATCTCTTGAAAGTGCTTTAAAAAGATTTAAAAGACAATGCGCAAAATCAGGTGTTCTTTCTGAAGTAAGAAAAAGAGAACACTATGAAAAGCCAAGTGTAAAGAGAAAAAAGAAATCTGAAGCAGCAAGAAAAAGAAAACATAGATAATAATAAGGTTATATAAATTTGAAAGAAGGTACGAGTATGTCCCTTAAAGAGAGATTACAACAAGATTGGAAAATAGCGCTTAAGAGCAGAGATAAATTCAAAGCTGGTGTTATAAGTATGGCAAAAGCCGCTGTGCTTCAAGTTGAAAAGAGTGGTAATGGTACTGTCAATGATGAAAAAATTGTTGAAATCTTAAGTAAGGAAGTAAAACAACGACGTGATGCTATTGAAGAATTTAAAAAGGGGAATAGACAAGATCTAATAGATGATGCTAATGCAGAAATCAAGATCTTAATGAATTACCTTCCTCAGCAGTTGACACGGGAAGAAATTCTTGAAATCGTAAAAATAGCAGTTGAAGAAATAGGAGCAAATAGCATGAAAGATATGGGAAAAGTTATGACAGCTGTAATGCCTAAGGTCAAAGGAAGAACAGATGGAAAACTTGTTAACCAAATTGTAAAAGAATATTTGAATGATTAGAGGTTCAGTTTTACTGAACCTTTTTATTTTTACCCAAATTGTCATTTATTGAATTTATCCTTCATAAGTTTAATATGAAGTACTAAAATGAGGTGATAAAGTGGAGGATAAATTTTATAGAACTAAGCAAGTTATTGCAGATAAATTAGAATTACCTAGAGATATAATCTTGGATTTACCTAAAATAATAATAACTGGTGATAATGAAATTACAATTGAAAATCATAAAGGAATTGTGCTTTTTGAAGAAAAAATAATAAAAATAAATTCAACTATAGGTGTTATATCTGTAATAGGAAATAAATTTGAAATATTGTTTATTGGGGGAAGCACTATAACATTAAGTGGTAAATTTAAATCTATAGTGTATGATGGTCATGAGTAAAATTAATTTGAATAAATATAAAAAAGGTACAATCCTATTAGAGATACAATCACTAATACCTGAAAAATTTGTAAATTTGTTATGGAAAAATGGAATATATGTAGAACAAATTAAGAGAAAAAATATAACTACTATGTGTATGAAGATAAAATTAAAAGATTATTATAAAATAAAAGAAATATCACAAAGGACAAATACTAAAATACGGATATTGAAGCGCCAAGGTATATCTTTTTGGATTATAAAGCGAAATAAAGTAATAGCATCAATTTTGGGGTGTATTATATTTATATCATTAATGTATTATTTATCTACTTTTATATGGAAGATAAATATTAATACAGAAAAATATATTTCGCCATATGAGATAAGACAGCAATTAAAAAAATATGGAATAAAATCTGGAATAAGAAAACATGGAGTAAATGTTCATGAATTAGAGAAAAAAATATTAAAAGACAATAATAATATTTCATGGGTAAAAGTTAGAGTTGAAGGAGTTAATTTGGATTTACAAATATTTGAAAATCAATCACCACCTAAAGTAATAAAAGATACAGATGTTTGTGAACTGGTTGCTAAAAAAGATGGTGAAATAGTAAGAGTTTATACTACTTCAGGAACTTCAGCAGTTGAACCAGGGGTTATAGTGAAAGAAGGAGATGTGTTAGTAAAAGGTGAACAAGGAAAAGAAGGAGAAACTTATCAAGTACATGCTAAAGGTGATGTTATAGCAAAAACTTTTTATGAAAAAATAAAAGAAGTTCCTACAACTATACAAGAAAGAAAGAGAACTGGTAATAAAATAGAAAACTTGTACATTACTTTAGGAAATAAGAAAATTTACCTAAAAAATAGTTTAAATAAATTTAAGAGTTATGATAAAATAGTAGATAATGACAAAGTTATAAAAAAAGAGGTATACTATGAAGTAAAAGAAGCAGAGAAACGATTTAGCAAAGAGGAAATAATTGACAAAACGGTGAAAGAGTTGTATTCTGATATAATAAGGAATATGGGACAATGTGTTAAAATAGTTGATCAAATAGTTGATACAAAATATGAAAATGGAAAGTATAAAGTTAGACTTTTGGTGATAGCAGAAGAAAATATAGCAGTTGAGAAAAAAATAGATATACTTAAAGATGTTCAAAAATGATTAAAAATTGTTATTGAACATAAAGGAGAGCGGCAGTATGAGAAAAAATAGACTAACAAAGTTTATGAAAAGTGAGAAATCTAAGAAGTGTACAATTTTTATTTTAGCGTTTATCTTTATTTATTTAATAATGGCAACATCCCTAGTTACTGAAAAATATAATTTAAAAGAGGGCAATATTGCTAAAAAAGATATTAAGGCTCCTAGGGAGGTTAAAGATGAGATAAGTTCAAAAGCTATAAGAGACCAGGCTATTAAAAGTATAAAACCAGTATATTCTGTAGATAAATCAGTTAAAGAAAATGTACTAAAGAATTTAAATATTTTATTTGCTAAATGTTCAGAAGCTAAAAAAGCATTAAAAGATGTAGCAGATGTAGATAAAGAAAATGCTTATAAAGAAAAGACAGAATATATTAAAAGTAATTCACCTATAGGTTTGTCAAACGACAATATTGATAAACTATTAAAATTAAGTGAACAAGAAATTAGTGCATTAAGTGTTGTATTAAGAGAAACAATGAATGAAGTATATGACAATAAAATAAAAGAAGGGGAAAAAGGTGATATTAAAGAAGCTAGGGAAACTATAAATTTTAGAGTTAACAGTTCAGACCTTTCCGAAAAAGCTAAGCAATTAGCAAAAACAATTGGATATATGGAAATTAAATCAAATTATTTTCCTGATGAACAAGAAACTGAAAAATTAAAAGAAAAAACTTTAAGGGAAATACAACCAGTAATGATTAAAAAAGATCAAATAATAGTAAAAGAAGGAGAACCAGTACAAAAATATCAAATAGAACTTCTTAAGAGCTTAGGTCTTTTGGATGATAAAAATCATTTCGAATTATATATATATATAAGTTTAGGAATACTTATATTACTTATTATGACTTTTGAATGGTTTTATCTATATAAATATCATAAAGAAGTTTATGAAGATGATAGTAAATTAGTATTAATAAATATCTTGATTTGCATATCATTAGTACTTGCAAGAACTCTTAGTATTATATCACCATTTTTGGTGCCATTAGCTTGTGTGCCAATGCTTATGACACTTTTGATTGAACATAAAGTTTCTCTTACAATAAATGTAGTAAATTGTGTACTTATAAGTACAGTAGTAGGATTTAAAGTAGAGGTTACATTAATTGCTGTAATAAGTTCTGTGGTTGGAGCTATTATACTTAGGAAAATGCAGCAAAGAAATGATATACTATATTCTTCAATATATATAGCCATAATAAATATAATACTTATGTTTTCTATAGGATTTTTATTAAGTGATAATGTTGTAGAAGTATCTAAAAGATCAGGATATGTATTTGTTGCAAGTATAATTTCAGGTGTACTCACTATAGGATTTCTACCGTTTTTTGAGAGTACATTTGATATTGTTACTACTATAAAATTATTAGAATTATCTAATCCTAACAATCCATTATTAAAGAAACTTTTATTGGAAGCTCCAGGTACGTATCACCATAGTGTTCTTGTTGGAAATTTAGCTGAAGCTGCTGCAGAAACTGTGGGAGGAAATCCTGTACTTGCTAGAGTAAGTGCATATTATCATGATGTTGGAAAAATAAAAAGACCATACTTTTTTAAAGAAAATCAATTAGGTGGAGAAAATCCACATGATAAAATAACACCAAATTTAAGTACTTTAATAATAATTTCTCATGTTAAAGATGGATTAGAATTGGCAAAAGAATATAAAATTCCAAAGGTTATACAAGATATTATTCAGCAACATCACGGTACTTCTTTAGTTAAATATTTTTATTTAACAATGAAGAATGCTAGTGATAATCCTGATGAAGTAAATGAAGAAGAATTTAGATATTTAGGCCCAATTCCAAAGACTAAAGAAGCTGCAATAGTTATGTTAGCAGATAGTGTTGAGGCGGCAGTACGATCTATAAACGGTCCAACTAAGGGAAAAATAGAAGAGATGGTAAATAAGATTATTAAGGGTAGACTTTCAGAAGAACAACTAGATAATTGTGATTTAACATTGAGAGATTTGGATAAAATAAGAAGAGCATTTTTGAAAGTTTTAAGTGGAATATATCATCAAAGAATTGAGTATCCTACTGATAAATGGGCAGAAAAAAGAAAATAGTTTAACAAGAAAAGAGGATATATTATGATTTACATAGACAATAGACAAGAAAAAATAGAAGTAACTGAAGAATTAAAATCGAATATAAATAGTATTGTTGAATATGCATTAAGACAAGAAAAAGTTGAGAGTGATTATGAAATAAGTATAATTTTTGTTGATAATAATTCAATAAAAGAAATCAATGCAGAGCAAAGAAGCATTGATAGTGTTACAGATGTATTATCATTTCCATTAATTGATTACCCTGAGGGAAAAGTGTATAAAGATGTTTATGTTGGGTATGACTTTGATGATAGTTATTTTGATGATGGAAACTTAGTACTTGGAGACATAGTATTATCACTTGAAAGAGCAATGGAACAAAGTGAAGAATATGGCCATTCGTTTTTAAGAGAGGCAGCATATTTAACAGTTCATTCTATATTACATCTTTTAGGATATGACCATATGGAAGAGGATGAAAAGAAGATTATGCGTAAAAGAGAAGAAGAAATATTAAATCAATTTAATATTAGCAGATAAAAATAGCCTCCCAATATTACGGAGGCTATTTTTAAACTAAAAAAGTAGTTTGTTAAACTAAAAAGGTGGGGTTATATGAAGACTAAAAGGAAAATCGTAGATAGTTTTAATGATGCCATTGAAGGAGTAATATATGCTATAAGAACCCAAAGAAATATGAGAATACATATGATAACTACTTTAATAATATTAACTTTTTGTTTCTTTATTGATATAAATAAATATGAATTAATGATTTTAACAATAACTATAACTATGGTGATTGTAGCAGAAATGATAAATACAGCTATTGAATTTACTATAGATTCTACAACTAATTATTATCATCCCTTAGCGAAAATAGCAAAGAATGTTGCGGCTGGAGCTGTATTTATAACTGCATTAAATGCTGTAATTGTTGGTTTTGTATTATTTTGGGATAAATTAAATTCAATAAATTTTGTAATACTAAATAAGGTAAGAAATATTGACACATATATGATATTTATTATTTTATTAATTGTTTGTATAGCAACTGTAATAGTAAAAGCTATTTATGGAGAGGGTACACCTTTAAAAGGTGGTATGCCTAGTGGTCATAGTGCAGTAGGTTTTTCTATAGCAACGATTATTACGTTATTAACGAATGAACCTCTAGCTGTAATATTAAGTTATATATTAGCTATAATATTAGCTCAAAGTAGGGTAGATTCAGAAGTTCACTCTGTAATAGAAGTAATATTAGGAGCGCTATTTGGAACATTTTTAACTATATTCATATTTAAACTATTAAAATGAATTATTAGTTAATATACATCATATTGAAAACACATAAAATAATGATATAATTGTTATACGACATTAAATATAGGTACATTCTTTTAGGGAGGTAATAAAATGGAATACAAAGAATTAATGTTAAAAGCTAAAGAGGCAAGGGAAAATGCATATTCACCATATTCAAATTTTAAAGTTGGAGCAGCAGTATTAATGAGTAATGGAAAAGTATATACTGGTTGTAATATAGAAAATGCTTCATATGGAGCAACAAATTGTGCAGAAAGAACAGCTATTTTTAATGCTATTTCAGATGAACATGGTACTATAAGAGTACTAGCATTAATAGGAAGTGAAGAAGAATACACATATCCATGTGGTATATGCAGACAGGTTATATCAGAATTTAGTGACGAAAATACTAAAATAATTGTAGGTAAAAATGAAAACGAATATTTAGTAAAAACTTTAAAAGACATATTACCAGGTGCTTTTACTAAAAAAGATTTACATAAATAAGGAGGAAATAATGTTCAAATCAGGATTTGTAACAATAATTGGAAGACCAAATGTAGGAAAATCTACACTAACAAACTATTTACTAGGAGAAAAGTTATCAATAGTATCAAGTAAACCTCAAACAACTAGAAATAACATACAAACTATATTGACAACTAAAGACTATCAAATGATATTTGTAGATACTCCAGGAATACATAAGCCAAGGCATAAGTTAGGAGAATACATGGTTGATATAGCTATGGATTCTATAAAAGAAGTAGATGTTATATTATTTTTAGCTAATGCAGATGTTGAATTGGGAAAAGGAGATATGTATATATTAGAACAATTAAAAAGTACAAAAAAACCAGTGTTTTTAGTTGTTAATAAAATAGATGAATCTAATCCAGATAGACTTGCACAAACTTTAAACAATTATTCAAAATATTATGATTTTGCAGAGATAATACCTATATCTGCTATGAATGGTAAGAATGTGGATACTTTACAGAAGCTTATGATAGATTACTTACCAGAAGGTCCTATGTATTATCCAGAAGACATGATAGCAGATGTACAGGAGAGGTTTGTTGTAACAGAAATTATAAGAGAAAAAGCTCTTAGACTACTCAGAGAAGAGGTACCACATGGAATAGCAGTAGAAGTGCTTTCTATGAAACAAACTGAAAGTGGAAAGTATAAGATTGAAGCTAATATTATATGTGAAAAAAAATCACATAAAGGAATTATTATAGGAAAAGATGGAGTAATGCTTAGAAAAATTAATAAATATGCGGTGCAAGATTTAAAGAAATTTTTAGATACAAAAGTTTCATTAAATATATGGGTAAAAGTTAGAAAAGAATGGAGAGATAATTTACTTTTCTTGAAGGAACTTGGATATAAGAAATAAAATAATACTTTGTGTAGATTATTTTACAATTATATTTAAATTTTCTAGAAAAGAATTTCTATTATAGGTTATAATATATATAGGAGATGATTTTCTGACAATTTATAAAACTAAAGCTATTGTGTTAAAAACTCAGGATTTAAAGGAAAATGACAAGTTAGTATGGTTATTTACAGAGAAAATGGGAAAAATAACAGCGGTAGCTAAAGGTGCAAAAAAAAATAGAAGTAAGTTTATATCCTCTACACTACCCTTTTGCTTTGGTGAATTTGTGATATACAGAGGTAAAAGTATGTATACCATAAATGAAGTGCAAGTAATAGATTCATTTCAACAATTTCTAAATAACTTAGAAACATTGACATATACCTCTTATTTAAATGAGTTAATTGATATATCAATGGTAGAACAAGAAAGTAATAGAGAATTATTCAAAACTTTAGTTATAGCATATTATTTTATAAAAAATAATGTAGGAGACATAGAAATATTAACAAGGGCTTTTGAAGTAAAATTACTGAAATATACAGGATATGAGTTGAATTTAGATCGATGTTGTATTTGTAGAAAAAAGATTGATGTATCAAATTATATAAACTTTCAATATTATGGAGGAGTATGTAAAGAATGTTCTAAATCTAATGGAATATACATAAGGTATACTGCTTATAATGTCTTAAAAAATTTAATAAAATTTCCTCTAGAAAAATGTTATAGAATAAATATTGATGCAGAGGTTAAAAAAGAAATTTTTAAGGTGCTATTTCAAATTATTTCCCAATGTTATCAAAGAATTCCTAAAAGTTTAAATATGTTTAATTTCTTCAAGGAGGCTGAGAATAATGAGTGAAATAAGTTTAGAAAAGATTGATGTAATTAGAGAAAGAACAGGCGTAAGTTATACAGAGGCAAAAGAAGCTTTAGAAATTTGTAATGGGAATGTAGTAGATGCTCTTGTATATATTGAGAACAATTCAAATAAAGAGGATATGTATACTACTAAAGATGAATTTCTAGATTGGATCAAAAATTTAATAAAGGAAGGACAAGTAAATAGAATTAAAATAAGGAAAGATGATAAAGTTATTGTTGATATTCCAGTAAATGCGGGAGTAGCAGCAGGAGTCCTATCTTTATTAATATGGTGGCCTTTAGTTGTAGCAGGAGTGGTAACAGCAGTATTTACAAAAGTAACTATAGAAATAACAAAAAGTGATGGTAGTGTTGAGGTTGTAAATAAAATAATTAAAACTACAGCTGATGAAGTAAAAGAAAAAATGAAAGATGCTGGTACTGATATTAAAGAAGCAGTAAAAGATGCTAGTGGTGATATTAAAGAAAAATTTAATAAGAGAAATAAAGAAGGTAACAAAGAATACGAAAATGTATATAAATATACAGTAGATTTCGATGAGGAAAATGATGACAAAAATGAATAGTATAAAAGCTGGCATTAAAATTGCCAGCTTTAACATTAAATTCTTAATAAATACTAAAAAACATAAGGATAATATAAAAATAGAAAATAAAGAAATTTAATGAAAAATAAAGAAATTTATATTATAAGTAAAATATATTATAATTTTTAAATTAGTAAATAATACGGAAAATACTAAAAAATGTTATAATATGACTTAGAAAGAGGGTGTTCATTATAAAATTAACAGATAGGCAAGAAGAAATAATAAGATTAGTTAAGGAACATCAACCAATTACTAGTGAAAAAATTGCAGGACATTTAGGTCTTACAAGAGCAGCATTAAGACCCGATTTAGCAATACTTACAATGACTGGAATATTAGATGCAAAACCTAAAGTAGGTTATATTTATTCTAATAAACCCTCTTATAGCCTTGTTTATGACTACATAAGAAAAATAAAAGTAGAAGAAATGATGTCTAAACCAGTAGTTGTAAGTGAGGAAACTACTGTCTATGATGCTATTGTTCAATTGTTTTTAAATGATGTAGGAACTCTTTTTGTAGAAGAAGGAGATACATTAGTAGGTGCTATTTCAAGGAAAGATTTTCTTAAGATAGCCATGGGTGGTACTGATATGCATAAAGTACCAGTAGGAATTATTATGACTAGAATGCCTAATATAATATTCATTGAAAAAGGTGATACAGCGTATTCAGCGGCAAAAAAAATAATTGAACATGAGGTAGATAGTATTCCAGTAGTAGATAAGCTCACAAAAGATGGAAAAGATTTTCTAAAAATAGTGGGAAAAGTTTCAAAAACAAATATAACTAAAGTATTTGTAAAATTAGGGGAGAATGGTTAAGATTCAAAGGGGCTTATGCCCCATTGTAATATAAAAGCAAACAAAAACAAATGAAGGGGGATATGTTAATATGTCAAACAAAAAATATGTATATTTATTCCAAGAAGGAAACGCATCTATGAGAAATCTTTTAGGTGGAAAAGGTGCTAATTTGGCAGAAATGACAAATTTAGGTATACCTGTTCCAGAAGGATTTACAGTCACAACTGAAGCATGTGTTAAATATTATAGTGATGGCAAGAAAATTGGGGAAGAAATATCTAGAGAGATAGTACAAGCACTACGAGTAGTAGAACAAACTACAGAAAAGAAATTTGGAAGTAAAGAAAATCCTTTACTAGTATCAGTAAGGTCTGGTGCAAGAGTATCCATGCCAGGAATGATGGATACAATATTAAATTTAGGATTAAATGATGACACTGTAGAGGGAGTAGCAAAATTAACAAATAATATAAGGTTTGCTTATGACTCTTATAGAAGATTTATACAAATGTTTTCAGATGTTGTTATGGGAATAGAAAAGAGAAAATTTGAAAACATATTAGATCAAGTTAAAGAGGAAAAGGGTGTTAAATTTGATACTGAATTAGATGCAAACGATTTAAAGGGCATAGTAAATAAGTTTAAAGAACTATACAAAAAAGAATTAGGAAAGGATTTCCCTCAAAATCCTGAAGAACAATTATTTGAAGCTGTTACAGCAGTATTTAGTTCTTGGGATAATCCAAGAGCAATTGTTTACAGAAGACTAAATGATATTCCTGGCGATTGGGGAACAGCAGTAAATGTTCAAAGAATGGCTTTTGGTAATATGGGAAATACATCAGGTACAGGAGTAGCATTTACAAGAGATCCAGCAACAGGAGAAAAGACTATATTTGGTGAATACTTAATAAATGCACAAGGAGAAGATGTTGTAGCAGGAGTAAGAACACCTCAACCTCTTAAAAAATTGCAGCAAGATTTGCCAGAATGTTATGAAAAATTTATGGGTATTGCTCAAAAACTTGAAAATCACTACAGAGACATGCAAGACATGGAATTTACAATTGAACAGGGAAAATTATATTTCTTACAAACAAGAAATGGCAAAAGAACAGCTGAAGCTGCACTAAAAATAGCTGTAGACCTTGTTAAAGAAGGATTGTTAACTAAAGATGAGGCAATATTAAAAGTTGAACCAAAACAATTAGATTCTGTTCTTCATCCAACTTTTGACACACAAGAACTAAAAAAAGCTAAAGCTATAGCATCAGGTTTACCAGCATCTCCAGGAGCTGCTTGTGGAAAAGTTTATTTTACTGCAGAAGAAGCAAAAGTTCATCATCAAGCTGGCGAAGATGTAATTCTTGTAAGATTAGAAACTTCTCCAGAAGATATAGAAGGTATGGTAGCATCAGAAGGAATTCTTACTGTAAGAGGAGGAATGACTTCTCATGCAGCAGTTGTTGCTAGAGGAATGGGAACTTGTTGTGTAGCAGGATGTGGAGACATAAGTGTAGATGAACAATCTAAAACATTTCAAATTGGAGAAAAGAAGTTTAATGAAGGAGATTACATTTCATTAGATGGAAGTACTGGAAATGTATATGATGGACGGATAAAAGCTGTAGAACCTGAAATTTCAGGTCATTTTGGTACTTTTATGGCATGGGCAGATGAAATAAGGAAACTAAAGGTAAGAACTAATGCAGATACTCCAAAAGATGCTAAGCAAGCAGTTAAATTTGGAGCACAAGGAATTGGGCTTTGCAGAACAGAGCACATGTTCTTTGAAGAAGATAGAATACCAGCAGTTAGAGAAATGATAGTTGCTAAAAGTTTAGAACAAAGAGAAAATGCATTAGCTAAGTTATTACCAATGCAAAGAGAAGATTTTATAGGAATATATGAAGCTATGGAAGAAAGACCAGTAACAATTAGATTATTGGATCCACCACTACATGAATTTTTACCAAGTGAAGAAGAAGATATAGAAGACTTGGCAAAAGAAATGGGAATATCTTATGAAGAATTAAAAGCTTCTGTAGATTCTTTGCATGAATTTAATCCAATGATGGGTCATAGGGGTTGTAGACTTGCAGTTTCTTATCCAGAAATAGCTAGAATGCAAGCTAGAGCAATAATTGAAGCAGCAATAGATGTAAGAAGAAGAAAAGGATATAACATTATGCCAGAAATAATGATTCCATTAGTAGGAGAAATTAAAGAATTAAAATTTGTTAAAGATACAATTAAAGAAGTTGTAGACCAAATTATTGAAAAAGAAAACATTAACATGGAATATAAAATTGGAACTATGATAGAAATACCTAGAGCAGCAATTACAGCAGATGAAATAGCTAAAGAAGCTGAGTTTTTCTCATTTGGAACAAATGATTTAACTCAAATGACTTTTGGTTTTTCAAGAGATGATGCAGCTAAGTTCTTAAACTATTATTATGATAACAAGATTTATGAATTTGATCCATTCCAAAAGTTAGATCAAAATGGAGTAGGAAAACTTGTTAAAATGGCTTCAGAACTTGGAAAACAAACAAGACCAGACATCAAATTAGGAATTTGTGGAGAGCATGGTGGAGATCCATCTTCAGTAGAATTTTGCCATAATGTTGGATTAAATTATGTATCTTGCTCACCATATAGAGTTCCAATTGCAAGATTAGCAGCAGCACAAGCTCAAGTAAAAAATCCAAGACAATAGATTAATAATTCAACTTTTGCAGATGAAATACAATCGCTGCGGGAAATGATATATTGCTAGGAAACCTTTCACTTCAGTAACAAGTTCTAAGCTTTACTCATATTGAAAAAAAGATTTTTTAATTAATATTCCGTAGGAATCAGTAATTAAAAAATAACTTTTTTCAAATTCGTAAAGCTAAGAACTTGTAAACTTTGTTCAAATGTTTCTTACGCAATATATCATTCCCCTTCGCTAGACAGTATTTTTGTCCTGTGAAAGTTGAGTTAATGACTAAAAGGTTTCTAGAATTTTCTAGAAACCTTTTTTACATAGTAAAAGTAACTTTAAATGTAGCAATATATCATTTATCGGAGTGGAGAGTTACTGTATTTTAGTTGAAAATTTATGTTCAATATAATCAATAAAATTATATACAAATTCTAATTGTTCTTCTTCATTATTAGTTGACTTTATAAGTAAATTCATGAAAGCATGTTTATTGCATTTTTTTATATTATTATAATAATCTCTAGATATTCTCCAATATTTTTGAGGAAAAGATAAATAAGCAAGAAGATACTTATATTCGTCTAAATTCAATTTATGAAATTTTTCATATTCAGTTATACAATTTATTGCAAGTTTAAGATTCCACTTAGTTTTATCTCTTCTTAATAATCTTCTTAAAAAGTAAGACATATCATGAACACAAAAGTCCATTCTACATTTATCAAAATCTATTACCCATAACTCTAAATTTTCGTCAAAAATTAAATTTTTATTTACATAATCTAAATGACAAAGGGATTTACTTAAATTATCATGATTTATAGAATAAGAAATTTCGCAAGCTTTTCTTGCTAAAGTTTCATTTATATCAAAATGTTCTAGAAAGAAATTAGAAAAATTATCATGAGTTTTAAATGCTAAATTTGAATTAGTCAATATTTTTTGATATCTTCTATTAGTTGAATTAGATATATTACTAAAATTAGAAGTAGATTTACTACCTAAAATAGGTGTGAATTTTTCAGTTGAGTTATGCATTTTAGCTAAATTTCTCATTGATTTAAACATATGATTTTTAATGTCATAATCGCATTTAATACCTTGAATCCAAGGCGTTAAAATAAAAATCATATTTTCATATGTTACATATCGACTATTATTTTTTGTGGGAAGTATTTTTGGTACATTAATATTATATCGGTACAACCATTCTATAGCTGAATATACAAAAAGTAGTTCAGGAACATCATAGTAAACTTTTTTAAGACAATAGAATTTATCAAATGAAGTTATTTTATAGACTGCTCTTTGTTTTTCAGAATTTTTAAACTTAATTTGTTCTATAGATCCATTTTCCAAATTATATTGGGGAAGTACGTATTTTTTTACATTATCTTCAGATAATAGTTTTGTATTGTTATATAATTTAGCCTTATAAGGCATAGTTAACACTCCTCATAAAAGAATTTCACTATAAACATATTAAAAAATTCATAATATTATACATTTTAATTAAAAAAAGGAGTTTTGCATTATGTATAGAATAAATTTTATAGTAGAAAAGCTAAGGAGGTTTTTAATATTGATAATAGTATAATTTATTAAATATTATTAGAATAATTTTTACAATTATATGGAAGAATAACATATGTTACAAGTATATATTTCGATATTTTTTAAAGATAAGTTTAACTTTCATCAAGAAAAATAAAAAATATTGAAGGATTTTAATATTTAATAAAGAATATATTAAATACAGTTTTAATAAATATAAAAAAAAAATAAAAGGAAATTAAACTTTTTTGTCGAATACCAAATAGTTAGGATTTAACAAATTTATAATAGTTGGGTGGGAGAATTTTTGATAGCTGAAGATCTCATCTTAAGAGTAAAAGAAGAAAATAATATTGTAGATGTAATTTCAGAAGTAACTAGATTAAAGAGAACGGGGAGAAATTATGTAGGTTTATGTCCTTTTCATAATGAAAAAACTCCTTCTTTTACAGTGTCACCTGATAAACAAATTTTTAAGTGTTTTGGATGTGGGGAAGCTGGAAATGTAATAACTTTTGTAATGAAAACAAAAAATATACCATTTCCAGAAGCTGTAAAAATGCTTGCGGATAGAGCAAATATTGATTTCGAATTAAACAATGGGGATAACAAAAAATATAATGATAAAAGAAATAAGTTATATAAAATAAATGTTGAAGCTGCAAGATATTTTTTTCACAATTTAATGTGTAACAAATCAATAAAAAAATATTTTATAGATAGAGGCATTACTGAAAAGACAATGAAGAAGTTTGGTCTTGGGTACTCACTTAATAGTTGGCATGAACTTATTTATTATTTAAAAAATAAGGGTTACACAGAATTAGACATGATTGAAGCTGGTCTTATACTAAAAAGCAAAAACAATACGCATTATGATAGATTTAGAAATCGGGTAATGTTTCCTGTTTTTGATTATAGGGGGAGAGTCATAGGTTTTGGTGGAAGAGTATTAGATGATTCTAAACCTAAGTATTTAAATTCGCCAGAAACAGAAGTGTTTAAAAAAGGAATTAATTTATATGGTTTAAATTTTGCTTTAAAGAATCATATATCTGATACTATTGTTATTGTAGAAGGCTATATGGATTGTATTTCTCTTCATCAAAGAGGAATAACTAATGTAGTTGCTTCCTTAGGTACGGCTCTTACTATAAATCAAGCAAAACTTTTAAAAAGATATGTAAAAAAAGTTATAATTTCTTATGATGCAGATATTGCTGGGCAGGCGGCAACATTGAGAGGATTACAAATATTGAAAAAAGAAGGATTTGACATAAAAGTTCTTACAGTGCCTGATGGAAAAGATCCTGACGAATTTATTAGGGCACATGGAAAAGAAGCTTTTGAAGAGTTAATGAAAAAGTCACTTCCTTTTATAGACTATCGTTTGAATGCAGCTAAAAAGGGAATGAATCTTAGTAATAAAGACATAGTAATTCATTATGCAAAGAAAGTTATACCAATATTAAAGGAACTTGATCCAGTTGAAAGAGATGTATACATAAAAAAAGTTTCTGAAGAAACAGGAATAAATGAACAGGCAATATACGATATGTTAAATAGAAATATAAATAAAAACAATAAAAATCATAGATATATGAATATAATTGATGATAATAGACAAAAATTATATCTAGAGCCAGCTTATATTAAGGCAGAAAGAGTATTATTAAAACTAATGATAGAGGATAAAAAAAATACTAATTTTGTGGTACAAAATATAACACCTGAAGATATGGTCTTATCAAGTCATAAAAAAATATATGATTTAATATTGCAAAATATTAATTTATCTATTGATGAATTAAGTAAGTTTATAGAAGTAAATTGTGTAGATGTGGAAAGTTCTAAAGAATTTGTCAAAATTGAAGATGTAAGATTAGCTGAAAATGAAGATGACTACATAAATGTAATAAAGGATTGCATAAGACAAATTAAAAAATATAGGTTAGAGGAGTCGAAAAAATCTATTATGAATGAAATTAAAAAATATGAATCTGAAGGTTTAGTTGAGGAATCCATAAAACTAGCTCGTAAAATTGTTGATATACAAAAGGAGATTTCACGAATAACAGGTGTGGAAGGAGGCCATAGATAAATATGAAAGATAAAGAAGCTAAGATGACGTTAGTTAAAAGTCTTATAGAAATGGGAAGAAAAAAAGGTGTTTTAACTTATAAAGAGATAATGGATAAATTAGAAAAAATAGATCTTGCGCCTGAACAAATTGAAAAGATATATGAAGTTTTAGAATCAACAGGAATAAAAGTTGAAGGGGTAGATAAAGAAAAGCAAACGGAGAAAAAAATTGACTTAAGTGTACCTGCTGGTATTGCTATAGATGATCCAGTTAGAATGTATTTAAAAGAGATTGGTAAAGTTCCATTATTAAGTTCGGAAGAAGAGGTAGACCTTGCTCAGAGAATTGAAAATGGAGAACAAAGAGCTAAAAAGAAACTTGCAGAAGCTAACTTAAGATTAGTTGTAAGTATAGCTAAAAGATATGTTGGAAGAGGAATGCTATTTCTAGATTTAATACAAGAAGGAAACTTAGGACTTATTAAGGCTGTAGAAAAATTTGATTATAGAAAAGGGTATAAATTTAGTACCTATGCTACATGGTGGATTAGACAGGCTATAACAAGGGCAATAGCTGACCAAGCAAGAACTATAAGAATTCCAGTACATATGGTAGAAACAATAAATAAATTAATAAGAGTTTCTAGACAATTACTTCAAGAATTGGGTAGAGAACCTCAACCTGAAGAAATTGCTAAAGAAATGGAAATGCCAGTAGACAAAGTTAGAGAGATTATGAAAATAGCACAAGAGCCTGTTTCACTTGAAACACCAATAGGAGAAGAAGAAGATAGTCATTTAGGGGATTTCATACCTGATGATGAAGCACCTGCTCCAGCTGAAGCAGCAGCTTTTACTATGTTAAAAGAACAATTAATAAATGTATTAGATACTTTAACACCAAGAGAAGAGAAGGTACTTAGATTAAGATTTGGTTTGGATGATGGAAGGGCTAGAACCCTAGAGGAAGTTGGAAAAGAATTTAATGTTACAAGAGAGAGAATTAGACAAATAGAAGCTAAAGCACTTAGAAAATTAAGACATCCAAGTAGAAGTAAAAAGTTAAAAGATTATTTAGATTAATTTATGATTCATATATGAGATATTTTAAAGCACTATTTATTAATAACTCAACTTTCGCAGTAAAAAAACACTGCTTAGCGAAGGAAAATGATATCTTGCGTAAGAAACATTTGAACAAAGTTTACAAGTTCTTAGCTTTACGAATTTGAAAAAAGTTATTTTTTAATTACTGATTCCTACGGAATATTAATTAAAAAATCTTTTTTCAATATGAGTAAAGCTTAGAAATTGTTACTGAAGTGAAAGGTTTCTAAGCAAGATATCATTTCCTGTAGCGGCTATTTTTTATCTGTGAAAGTTGAGTTAATAAATAGTGCTTTAATTTTAATTTTGAATTTAAAAGGCTATATGATATAATAATTTTAAAGGGTGATGCTAATGTGTGAATTCGAATCAGGCAAGGGAAGAGGAATAATAAGTATCATATTAATGGTAATTGTTTATAATATTGGGATAAGTTTTTTATTATATATTAGTAATAATTATATATTATCTAGCTTATTTAAAATTCTTTCGGTAGGAGGAAATTTATATTTATTATACTATCTTTTTTTATTTATATCATTAAAATATGTAGTAGATAATGATAACTTAACAATAATAGGAATATATGGTTTAAAAAAGGTAACCATACCTATAAAAAATATAAAGGGATATAATGAACAAAAAGGAAAAATAAAGGGTATTAGATTATCAGGAATAGCTAATAATAGCTTTGCATTAGGTAGAAGTATAATTGATAAAATAGGGGTTACTCGAATGTTTGTTACCCAAAATGATAATGTCTTTTATTTAAATACTGATGAAATAAATTATGCATGTTCTCCTAAAAATTATAGTGAATTTGAAAGAGTATTAAAAGATAAAGGATTAGAAGATAAAATTTGGGAACATAAGTATACTAAGAAAATCAGTTTGCATAAAGATAAGAGGTTTATTTTTTTATTTACATTAGTTAGTATAATTATAATAGTAATAACATTAAATCCTTTCATATTATATTTAAAACACATATTACCTGCCACAATGCCTTTAAGTTTTGATGCAGCTTTTAAACCCGTACTTTATGGTACTAGCAAGCAATTTGCATTTAAACAAATGGTATATGGAGCACTGAATATGGTGATATTATTTTGTATGTATTATGCTTCATATTTTCATGCTAAATATGATAAGAAATCTTCATATATATACATCTATGTAGCTTTAATCATAGCATTAGTATTTTTAGTATTGCAGTTTAGAATATTATATGTTTATTGGTAATCAAGGGAACTTAGGTTTAAATACAACTTGCAACTACAGCATAATTTGTTATTTAAATTTTAACCTTTAACCTTTATTTTTACATGGTTAATGGTTTTGTGGTAATATATTATTTTTAGTCGTTTAGATTTGTAGGTTGTAAAAGTTGAATTATAATTTAAGATTGTTAAGTTAGGATTGATAAAATTGGATATAAGCTTAAGATTAAAGATAATCGCAAATATGATAGATAAAAGTAATTCAATTGCAGATATAGGAACAGATCATGCATATATTCCTATTTATTTAGTTAAAAATGGAATATGCCAAAATGCTATAGCTTCTGATATTAATAAGGGGCCTGTGGAAAAAGCAAAAAGAAACATTAGATTTGAAGGACTAGAAGAAAAAATACAATGTAGATTAGGCGGAGGATTAGCTACTATAAAGCCTTTTGAAGTTGATTGTGCAATTATAGCTGGTATGGGAGGAAACTTAATAAGAGATATTTTAGAGGAAGATATAGAAGTTTTTAAGCATCTAAAGTATGCAGTACTTCAACCAGTTCAAAATCCAGAAGTACTTAGAAAGTATATATATGAAAAAGGATTTGATATTATAGATGAACAATTATGTTTTGATGAAGGTAAATATTATGAAATAATTAAAATGAAATTCAATAATAATCCTAAAGATGTTGAACAAATTTATTATGAAATTGGTGAAAAATTAATAGAAAAAAAACATCCACTGCTTAAAGAATATCTAAATTTTAAAAAAGCAAAATATGAAAAAATATATTCTAATATAACTAATAAGTCAATGGGTGCTTTAAAACGTAAAGAAGAATTAAAGTATAAAATTTTTAAATTGGAGGAGATTTTAAAATGGGTTTAAAAGTTAAAGATATACACAGAATATTAGAAAATTATGCTCCTTCAAAATTAAAGGAAAGCTATGATAATGTAGGATTAATGGTAGGAGATATGGAAGAAGAAATATCCTCTATATTAGTTGCACTTGATTGCACATTAAGTGTTATAGAGGAAGCTAAAGAGAAGGGATGTAATTTGATTTTTACACATCATCCACTTTTTTTTAGAAAACCAGCATGTATTACTACTGACACATTAATAGGAAAAAAGGTTATTAATCTTATAAAAAACGATATAAACTTATATTCAAGTCATACAAACCTAGATTCAGCAGAAGGTGGTTTTAATGATATAATTACAGAAATTTTAGGTTATAAGTATTTTGAAATAATAGAACCGAATTTGCATTTAGGAAGTTGTAGTCAAAAAGCAGGTATAGGAAGATTAGTAACTTTGGATAAAACCACAAGCTTAGAAGATTTATGTGATAAAGTTAAAAAAGCTCTAGAAATCTCAAGTCTGAGATATGCAGGTGATGATTCTATGGTCATAAAGAAAGTAGCCATAATAAATGGGAGTGGTGAAGATTTCTTTAGCACTTGTAGAAAAATGGGAGCAGATTGCATTATTACAGGTGATACAACATATCATTATGTAAGTGACTTTAAGGAAGAAAATATTTCTATAATTGATGCAGGACACTTTGGAACAGAATGGCCGGCATTAAAAGGTTTTATGCATATTTTGAAAAATGAAATAGAAAATATGGGTTATCATAATAAGATAATGCTATCAGAGAGTAATAAGGATCCATATAAATTTAAATAGAAATAGGAATGTACCTATTTCTATTTTTTATACAACTAAAATTAGGAGGATTAGAGATGAAAATTTTAGATAAAATAATTAAACTTGAGAAGTGTTATACTAAACTTGAAGAAAATATGAAAATATTAAAAGATAAGTCAAAAATTATACTTTTAAAGAAAATGCAGAAAGAATATGAAAATGTAAAAAAATCAAATATTGAAATTGGTACTGAAATACAAAAAATAGAAAAAGAATATTCTGAAATAGAAGAGAATGTACTAAAAAAGAAAGAAGAAAAAAAACAACAAGAGGAACTACTTTATGATGGTAATGTTGGGTGTAATATAAAATTTATAGATAATGTTCAAAGTAAAATTGAAAATTTACAAAATGAAATAGATAAATTAGAAGAGGAAAAGTCAGTTTTATTAGATAATGAAGAAAGTTTATTAAATCAAAAACAAAAAATAGAAGATGATATGAAAAGTGTAAAAACTAATTTCTATGAATTTAAAGAAGAAGTATTAAAGGAAATACAAAATGCTAAAATCGAGATAAAATCTGGAAATGAACAAATACAAGCTTTAAGAGATAGTATGTCAGAGGAAGTATTAAATAAATTTGACTATATTAGAAGAGTAAGAAAACCTGCTGTGGCATCAGTAGAAGATGGAGTATGTCAAGGATGTAAAATTGCATTGCCATCCATGATTTTAGATGATATAGTCAGCAAGAGAAAAAAAGAGCTTATATGTTGTGATAGTTGTGGAAGAATATTGTATTGTAAAAACACCGAGAAAATTGTAAAAAAAAGAAAAAGCAGAAAGAAAAAAAGTAAATAAAATACTTGATTTATGTTTATGTATGTGATATTATAATACTTGCGAGTAAGCCAGACAGTCGCTGCTGCATTATGCAGGAGAGGAAAGTCCGGGCTCCATAGGGCAGGGTGCTGGGTAACGCCCAGTCAGGGTAACTTGAAGGATAGTGCAACAGAGATATACCGCCATTTTATAATGGTAAGGGTGGAAAGGTGAGGTAAGAGCTCACCAGCGCATTGGCGACTTTGCGGCTATGTAAACCCCACTTGGAGCAAGATTGAATAGGGAGACTTATGGGGCGGCCCGTCCTGTCTCCGGGTAAGATCGCTTGAGCTTATTGGCAACAATAAGCCTAGATAGATGACTGTTCACGACAGAACTCGGCTTATCGGCTTGGTCGCTATAATTAAGATTAATAAGTGATGTGAAGTGGCATAAAGTGTGACTTTATCTACTTTGTATTTGCAATAAAGGTTATACGTCTTTTATCAGAAATGATAATAGGTGTGTAGCCTTTTTTGCTTACGCCTAATTCTAAAAGGAGGCATTAATATGACAGATAAAACCAACAAAGTAGACGGAAGGAAACTAAGAACTCAAAGAAAGAAAAAAATCACTGTAAATTTACGTGAAGATATTGAGGAAACTATTGCCACAAGTTTGACTTTGTCAGAGGTACAGGAATTGTTTATTAAAGATATGGAGAACCGCAGACTTAGAGAAATGACTATTAAATACTATCACTTTGTTTTAGAAGGTTTCTATAAGTATATTCCTCAGACAACTTCAATTATTGATATAACGGCTGATACGGTACAGGAATATATTGAATATCAGATAGATAAAGGATTAGCCACAAACACAATTCACACAAATATTAAAGGGATTAGAACGTTCTTATATTTTGCTATGAAACAAGGATTTTTACCAAGGTTTTCGATTAAAGTACCAAGTCCTAATAAAGTTCCTTTAGATATGTATACTGTAGAAGAGGTACAAAAGCTATTAGTTAGACCTAATTTAAAAGAATGTAAATTTTCTACACTAATGACTTGGACGGCTATAAACATATTAGCATATACAGGGTGTAGGGCTAGAACTTTAGTTAATATTAAAATAGAGGACATTGATTTTGCAGGGCAAGTTATTCATTACAGACATACTAAAAATAAAAAACCTCATACAGTGCCTATGCCGTTACCTTTATGTAATGTATTAAAACAGTATTTAAAAGTTAGGACACAAGGTGAAGATAGTACGGATGAACTTCATTTAATTTGTAATGTGTATGGTGACCCTATAACCCCTTCAAGCCTTTACAAATATGTTCAGCTTTATAATAGAGAAAGAGGAGTACAAAGGTGCGGCTTACACGCTTTTAGGAGATTTTATGTCAAGTCTTTAGTGGTTCAAGGAGTGCCTATGCCTAAGATTATGCACTTAGTACAACACAGCACTACCAATATGGTAGCACACTACAGCAAGATGTTTGCCAAAGACCTTGTTAATGATGTTAATATATTTGCTAATAGTATTTCAGTGGAGGATAGTAAAAAGAAAAAGTTCACAGTAAAATAAAATTTATGACTTTAAGGGACTTGGATTAATAACTAAGTCTCTTTTTTATGGGGGTATAGTCCTATTGTTTCAAATGTTTTAAAATATGGAACGGTTAAAAATCCACGGTATAAAGGCACTTTAAAACGTTTCATTTATTTGTTTCAAAATAAGAGGGGGACGGGTAAAAAAAGAAGGGATATAATACCAAGTAAAAACCTTTTATTTATCTAATAATAATTATAGATATACCACTATAAAATTATACCATAATACACCAATAGTCACGGCAATATTACCACGTTATACCATCTACTTTATTACTGTTTTATACCATGGATATATATGTATTGGTACATTATGCCACTATTACCACATTGTTTTATTGTTAAAATTTTTCTTTATGTGTAATCTATACTTTATTGGTAAATCCTTCTTTATTAGCGTTTCATACCAAGACTTCCATACCCTACCAACGGGAGAGCTACCACTATATCCCATCAATCCGACCTATCAAATATACACACTATAAATTTTACTTTTCAGAGATAGGGGGATACAAGGGGAGTACCGTCTATAGGGGTGGCACTAACATTTCTGACAAAGCCCACATCAAGGAATAAAGTGGGGGATTATTTCATATAAGATATAGCTATTTTTTTAAATAAATGGTATAATATATCATAAAGTAGCAATATATTACATA
Source organism: Haloimpatiens myeolchijeotgali (assembly GCF_042688525.2). Taxonomy (GTDB): domain Bacteria; phylum Bacillota; class Clostridia; order Clostridiales; family Clostridiaceae; genus Haloimpatiens. The sequence goes on along the minus strand of NZ_JBHWAB010000001.1, from coordinate 2,676,936 downwards.
TTATGTTCGTTGGAAAATAATTATCAGGAGTGATAATATGTCTGAAATAACTAAAAATAGGATTTTAGGGTGCTTGAAGGGGTTAGCAGTTGGAGACGCTATAGGAAAACAAACAGAAACTTTAGCTTTTGAACAAATTAAGGAGTGGTATCCTAATGGGATAAATGGATTTCAAGGTGAAATTGGTACGATAATGCCAAGATACAAAAATAGACACTATGATTGGAAATTTGGAGAAACTACAGATGATACTGAACAAACTATTGCTGTTGCTAAAGCAATAATAGAAGAAGGAAAAGTATCTCACAGTAAAATTGGCGAAAAACTAATGTTATGTAAAAAATCCAATAGACCGACTCTTCACCTTGGGAAGTTTCAACAATTTGGAGATGTAAATAGAGTTGTATATGATGGCGATGGCTGTGGTGCTGCAATGAGAGTTGCTCCAATTGGTATTATTTATTCAAGTGATAAAATACACGAAATTGTTTCTGCTGTTTTTGAGAGTTGTATTCCTACTCACGGTGGACAATTGGCTATATGTGCTGCCGCTTCGATTGCTGGAGCAGTTTCAGCAGCTATTGATGGTAAATCCACAGATGAAATTTTAAAAATTGCAGTTAATGCTAGTATAGAAGCGCAAAAATACAGAAATCCAACTGGGAATTATAAATATAATGAAATATTAATAAATATGTATGAAGACATATTACAACAAAATGAGATAGATATTAACTACTTAAATGACAAATATTTTCCCAAAACTACAATTAACATAGTTCCCATTTCTATAGTTCTTGCTCTAATTACTAAATCGGCAGAAAAATCAACTTTATTAGCAGCTAATTTAGGTGGAGACAGTGATTCTGTTGCCTCAATGAGTTCAGCTATTGCAGGAGCAATTTCCCCAGATACCATAAATGCTCAATGGTATGAAAATGTCCAAGCTGTTAATGGAAATGATTTAATAGATTTAGCAGATAAGTTATATTTATTTAGAAATAGATAAAAGGATTAAGTCTTAATCTTCTTATATTGTTTATTAACAAGAGTATTATCACTTTATTTTTATGTATAAGTGACACCAGAGCAGCACTACCATACCTATAATTGGGGTGGTAACATAAAAACCTCACAACCTATAAGTAAAAAGTTAGACAATTCGTAGACCTAGTAATACCAAGGGTTCAAGGTACTTCCTTAAAATTCCTTAACATTACTGGTTGTAAAATGGTTGTATTCATGGGGTATATACTGTAGAGAACTGGAAATAAGAACTGTTTAATCTAACTGTAATAAAAGTAATAAGTTAAAGAATTGTATTTCAAGATTTAAGGATACGTATATTCTAAATCTCATTTATTAAAACACCAAAATTGGTATGGTAAGTAATATAACAGTAATACCTCACCCTAAAGGGTTCGTATACTCATTTCATTCGTATTAAAATATAATAAAATGTAATAATTAATTTAATATACAATAGATTACAATAATTAGTTTACGGGTAGTATTGTGGATATACTACTCGTAATTTTTTTATATTTAATTGATAGAAAGTTTATATAGTGTACCTTAATTAATAGAAGAAAATCAAAACCAGATACAGTGGTTTTTAAGTGTGGTAAAAATCTTTAGTTTGGCAATACTTTAAAGTTAAAATTCAACTAAACGAAGCCCCTCAATATTTACGTAGCATTTTGATTAACCTTTTAAAGAATATTAATAGTATTGAAAGTACTGAAATTACTAAGATGTACAGGTTTAATAAGTTTTATTTCAATATTATTTTAATTTAGAATGTTGCATAGTAGTTAATATACTTAAAAACATATTTTAAAAATAAGATAGTGAAATTTAGTTAATTACGTATTGAAATTAATAAGGTAATAGTTAGGTTATTTATTAATATCTAAATTTCTATAGTTTCAGTTAAAGTATTAAGGTTAAAACAAATATTATATAGCAATACTGTTGTAAAGTAAAAATAACCCCAGCTTTACACTAGGGTTAATATTATAATTAAGTTTAAGATAAGGTAGACATAATCTCCTCTACAGATTTAATTTCCTTTATACCTAAGTCATTAATAAGTTTTTTATGAAGCTTTCTAATACCCTTCTCTGTTAATATAATCTTTGTATAACAGTGAGTAGAGTATCCTTTTTTAGGAGAACATGGGATACCAGTTACATATCCGTTATTTAGGGCAGTTTGGATAGGTTCTCTTGGTGAATTCTTTGTTGACCAGCCTATTTCACTCAGGTATTTAAATAGGTTATTTTGACCTAAACCTTCTATGCCTATAGCGTTTGCCACTGACTTAACAGTAAATCCTTTCTTATCAAACATAGTTGTATATGCTTCTGCTTTCTCTTGGTATTTCTCGGCAATATCCTTTAATTGTTTATTCTGTTTATTAGCTTGTTCAAGTTCTTTTTCTTTTAACTCAATTCTATTCTGTGCAATAATGAGTGCCTTAGCCACAATGTCACCTTCAGTATCATCTTCATTAACAGGTAAATATCCTCCAGTTAGTCTGATTTCTTTCAATATCTTTTTAATTTCCTTCTTGAACTGTTTTGCTATTGGTTTTCTACTCTGCATAAGTATTTCGTAAAGCCCGTCTTCTGTTAAAAATGTTGCTTTTCTTCTTTGACCTGAACTATCTATTACATAGTCCAGCTTTTTTTCTTCTTCATCAACACTGTTAACCATTAAGGTTGGGTTAGTATGTTCAATCCATTCAGCAACGTCCTTAGCTAAAAATAAAGGATTTTCCCTAGTTCCATAAATTTAATTTGATTTGTTTCAGAAGGTATGTATAAGGGGAAAGGACAATGTGACAATAGTAAATAAAAAAAGTTAATGATACGGTAATATTTTTAGTTGGGAAATGTTTTTAACTTAGGGAATAATAATGAGATTATAAATAATGGATACGTTTTGATTTAGCTTAATGAAAATTGTGCTGAGTATAGGTGTATTGAAATATTAAAAAGCAGTTGACAATTGTATATAACTGTAATAGAATTAGGCTATCATACTGATAAAAGACTTAATCAAAAAAGTACAAAAAGACGTGTTCGAACGGCTAGAGCCCTAGATAGATGACTGTTCACGACAGAACTCGGCTTATCGGCTTGGTCGCTATAACCATGAAAAACACTAGCTTAAAGGCTAGTGTTTTTCATGGTTATATATTTTTTTGCAATGGTTATGGTTGAGTCTATTAATTTTATGTGTACTTTGAACAAGTATATTTAATTATATATAATTGTAATTTATGAAAATTTTTCATTTGAAGCATAAATTTAAGAAATATTGCAAAAGTAATTGTCTTAAATAACTTTTGCCTATTTTATTGATTTATTACTTGTCGATTGATTTTACAAAGAATTTATTACCATTTTCTATTGATTCTTCAAACCCCATTTTTTTAAAATATTTTATATGTACAGGGTTTGATGAAAAACTTATAAATTTAGAATAGCCCTTATTCAAGAAATATTCTTTTTTATTTTCATAAATATAGGTTCCTATCTTGAAATCTCTATATTCCGGTATAACAAAATCAAGTTCCACCTTTAATATGTTTTCATCGTGCTTTGATCCTACAAAAACTCCAGCAGGCACCATATTTCTTAAAATATAAAAACTAACATCTGAGTTGTTAACTTCAAAATGAGATGTATTAGCATATTCTTCTAATTCACTTTTATAAAAATCTAAAAAATACTTAAAGTATTGAGAATTGCCTTCAATAGGAAGAATTTTAAAATATTCTTTTGAGTTATATATTTTTACAAGATAATATATGTTGATAATAACAATACCCAAATTCATAAATCCTACAGGTAATGCACCAATTAAAAATCCATATAGGGAAAATAAACTAGAACCTATTAAATTAATCCATCTTAATCTTAAAATAGAGCTCATTAGTAGAGATATTAATACAATAAGGGAAGCTAAATAACCTAACCATTCTAACCAATGAATATTCATGCAAGAAACACCTCTCAAAATAATTTACATTATTATATTATTATGCGTGTTATTACGGTAAAATATTTAAATTTTAACCTTAAAAAGAGTATTAAAAATGAGGACGGTTCATAAAAAAAAGAGTTATCCCTGCATTATTTTTAAATTATAAAAATGAACCGTCCCCATGTTATTCTATGTTATTTGAAAATTTAGCAGTATAGTAATATTATATATATTGTAGTAAATTAATGTATATATTATAAAAATTACAAGCTAAACTTTCGCAGTAAAGAAATACTGCTTAGCGAAGGGAAATGATATATTGCGTAAGAAACATTTGAACAAAGTTTACAAGTTCTTAGCTTTACGAATTTGAAAAAAGTTATTTTTTAATTACTGATTCCTATGGAATATTAATTAAAAAATCTTTTTTCAATATGAGTAAAGCTTAGAACTTGTTACTGAAGTGAATAGTTTCTAAGCAAGATATCATTGCCCGTAGCGGTTATTTTTCATCTGCGAAAGTTGAGTTACAAATAATTTGGAGGTTTTCATAAATGGAAATATCATCTGTTGGGTTCAAAAGATGCAGTTTAAAAAAATCAGATAAGATAAATTTTTTAATAATAATGATGTTAGGGATATTAGTACGTGTTTTTTTTATATTTAACATATCTTGTGAACCTATTTCTGATTTTAGTAAATATCAAACTATAGCTACAAATATTTTTATGGGGAGAGGACATTATTATTTAGGAAAGCCTATAGCATTTCAACCAATGGGATACCCTTGTATATTAGGCTGCTTTTATAAATTAATAGGTTCAAATAGTATATTTTTAGGTAAAGTACTAAATGTGTTCTTATCGTCTATGACATTAGTAATGATTTTATTTATATTATTAAAGTTATGTAATAGTAAATTCACGGTATATTTATCATATATACTAATAACTTTTATTCCTAATTATATTGCATATAATAATGTTTTGGGGTCAGAAATACTAATAACTTTTTTACTCACAGTTATAATTTACTTACAACTAAGTAGTTTTAACTATAAAATTAGATATAGTATTATTGGGATTTTTATTGGCATAGCAGCTTTAACTAAACCATTTTTTTTAGTGTATCCTATATTGGTGTCTATAATTTTATGGTTAAAAAATAAAAATATAAAATATGCAGCTAAACTATTTTGTATTTCTTCTATATTTATGTGTCTAGTAGTTGCACCTTGGACTTATAGAAATTATAAGAAGTTTAATTCATTAATTCCTGTATCGTATAATGGGGGATATGTGTTATTTATAAATAATAACAGTAATAACAAAAATGGAGCATGGATGCCTGTAGCAGATATAGATGTATGTGAAGATTTAAAAAATAAGTTTTTAAAATGTAATTTTAAGTATAGAGATTCTTCTAAAAACGAAATAAATCAAATTATGATAAATCCTACGATAAATAAAATATTTAAAAGTGAATCAAAAAAATGGATATTAAACCATCCACTTAGATTTTGCAAATTAGGGATTATCAGATTACATAATACATTTTTTAGTGGAGCTGGAGATATATATGAATGGGCAATGAATAGTAAAAAAATAAATACATATTCAAAATTTCTAAAGAGGAACTTTATACATTCTATTTTTGATAAATACATTTATATTTTAAGTTTTTTTGGAATTATTTATGTTATATATAACTTAAAAAATATAATGGTTAGTTTGTTTAAAAAAGAATTAAAAATTAAATATATAATATCTATACCATTTTTTAATATTGCATATTTTGTATTAATATATTTTATTTTTGAAGGGCAACCAAGATATAATTTCCCTATGTTATTTTTATTCTCTATATGTACAGTTATTTGTTTGAGAAAAATTTATATAGATATAAGTAAGATTAATTTATTTAGATCAGACTTTTTTAAAACTAAAAAAGTAAAAATACAGAAATAAGGTGAATGTGAATATGAAGAGGATTGAAAAAATATATAACTGCATTGAGGAAAAGTGTAAGGAATGTGATTTAGGCAAATTGAAGGAAATAAAAGGTTTTAGTGCACAAGACATAGGAGATGACTTAAGTATTTTAAGAAACAATGTGAGCAAAGAGCTTAATGAACTTCTAAGAATGGACAAGATAATAAAAATAAAAGGAAGACCGGTATTGTATTTTCATAAAGAGAGTATTGAAAATATGATAAAATATAAACTTCCTAAAGGACCTATTGAAATAAATAGTATAAATGAATTAATAAAAGATGATGATAGTAAGGATACTGAAAAAAATCCATTTCAGTTTTTAATAGGTGCAGAAACAAGTTTAAAAAATCAAATTGAACAGGCAAAAGCAGCAATAATATATCCTCCTAATGGCCTTCATACCTTAATAGTTGGACAAACTGGAGTTGGTAAAACTTTATTTGCTAATATGATGTACAATTATGGAAAACATATAAAAAAGTTTAATGATAAAACACCTTTTATAGTATTTAATTGTGCAGATTATTATAATAATCCGCAACTTCTGATTTCACATATTTTTGGACATTCAAAAGGAGCATTCACTGGTGCAGATTGTGAAAAAGAGGGATTAGTGGAAAAGGCTAATGGAGGAATCCTATTTTTAGATGAAATACATAGACTGTCACCAGAAGGGCAGGAAATGATATTTTATTTTATGGATACTGGTACGTATAATAAACTTGGAGAAAATGATAGAAATAGAAAAGCGAATGTACTTATAGTAGGGGCAACTACAGAGGATCCAGATTCAGTTTTATTAAAAACATTTATAAGAAGAATTCCTATAATTATTACTATTCCTACGTTTGATGAAAGAGTAATAAAAGATAAAATTGACATTATTAAATATTTGATTTCAAATGAAGCTCATAGGGTAAAAAAGCCCATAAGAATAACTAGAGATGCTGTAAAGGCATTGATTGGAAGTGCTTCATATGGAAATATAGGGCAACTTAAGTCTAACATACAGTTAATTTGTGCAAAAGGATTTTTGAATAGTATTAACAAAAAGGATTGTATTGACATAGATTTAAAGATGCTTCCCAATAATATAAAAAATGGATTCATATCGATATCTGCTAAGAGAAAAGAGTCAGAGCAAATATCTTTGTTAATAGGTTCAAACTTGATGGTTATGCCTGAAAAGTATAGGGGATTGATACAAGAAGATCCTTATGAACTTCCATTTAATCTTTATAAAATTATAGAAGATAAAGCTTCTGTATTGAAAGAAGAAGGGATGGATGATGAGTATATAAAAAAATTTATTACAACAGATATAAATATACATATTAAATGCTTCTATGATAAATTTAAAAATGATACAGAAAATAGTGAAAGAATATTAAAAATAGTAGATAAAAAAACATTAGATTTTGCAGGGGAAATTAAAAGTTTAGTAGAGCAGAGATTGAATAGAAAGTTAACTAAGAGATTTTTATATGCATTGAGTCTTCATTTAGGTGCATTTTTCAAGAGAATTAAAAATCAAACTCCTATAAAATATGCAAATATAGAAAGTACTATAAAAGATAATCCAGAAGAATATAAGGTAGCTTTAGATATAAAAAATATGATTGAGAATAAGTACAATATTAAAGTTCCAGAAATGGAAGTTATATATTTAACTTTACTGTTGAGTTCAGTAGAGGATGAAAAAGAAGATGGATGTGTTTCTATAATAGTTGCAGCACATGGAAGTAGTACGGCAAGTAGTATGGTAAAAGTAGCACAGAAGCTTTTGGGATATGTAAATATTACTTCTATTGATATGCCGCTAGAAGTGAGTCCTGAAGAAATATTAGATGAAATGACTGAAAAGGTTAAAGAAGTAGATAGAGGAAAAGGTGTATTACTTCTTGTAGATATGGGATCATTAATGAGTTTTGGAAGTATAATTTCTGAGAAGACAAATATTAGAGTTAAAACAATTGATATGGTATCAACTCCATTAGTATTAGAAGCAGTTAGAAAAGCAAATATTTCTGATATGGATTTAGAAAGTATATATAATTCACTTAAAGATTTTAAGGGATATAGTACTTTTATGGACAGAGATGAAGTTAAAAATGAAGATGGAGTTATAATAACAATTTGTTCTACAGGGGAAGGAGCAGCAGTTAAGTTAAAAGAGTTAGTTGAAGATATAATCTATAATGTTACAGATTCCAATATACCTGTAATTCCTATAGGAATAAAAGACTTAAAAAAGCAAATTGATGATATATCGGAGCAAAAACAGATTATTGCTTCAATTGGGATAGTTAATCCTAAAATAAATGTGCCATTCATATCATTAGAATCATTAATTAATGGAGAAGGGGAAAAAGCATTAAAAGATATAATAAGAAATAATAATATAAAAATAGTTGAAAGTGATGAGAACATAATGGTAAAAGATTTATGTGAGGATAGTTTAAAACAATTTTTAACATACTTAAATCCTGATAAGGTTATAAGTGTATTAATGGATTTCGTTAGTGTATTAGAAAAAGAAATGAAAAAGAAATTTTCCAATTCCATGAGTATAAGATTAATTATACATACGGGTTGTGCTCTTGAAAGAATGGTTCTTAAAGATGGTTTGAAATATGAGTATGATAAGTCAAAATTAGATAAAGATATATTACAGTATATTAAAAAAGCAGTTTGTGTATTTAAAGATACATTAAATATAAAACTAAATGATGATGAAATATGCTATATTGCGGAAATGTTTAAATAATTAAATAATCATTATTGAAAAAAGTGTATCAAAACAGAAAAATAGTGTATTGATTTCAAAATGCTAAAAAAGATTAAACATTCTTAACTCCTTGAAAAATAAGGCCAAGAGTTGAGAATGTTTTTTTAATACACTTTTTTGGCACGGTAGTTGCTCTATAAAAGGGCAAAGATAATTAATAAAAAATAAATGTTGAAATAATCAAAGGAGGTAATTTAGTGGTAGCAATTATTGTTGGAACGCATGGTAGATTTTCAGAAGAATTATTAAAATCTTCAGAGATGATATTTGGTAGTCAAGAAAATATTAGTAGTATTACATTTGAACCAGGAGAAAGTGCAGATGGTTTAGTAGAAAAGTATGAACAGCAATTAAAAAAACTTGATACTAAAGATGGTGTACTTATCTTAGTAGATTTATTTGGAGGAAGTCCTTTTAATGCTGCTAGTAGAGTAGCAATTGAAAATGAAAATATGGATATTGTAACAGGAGTAAACTTACCAATGCTCTTAGAAGTTTTTGGATCAAGAGGTTTTTCTAAGGTTGAAGAACTTGTAAATGTTGCAAAAACTTCAGGAAATCAAAGTATAAAATCATTTAGAGAAACTTTAAATAAAGCTGATGAGGAGGATGATTTATAATGAAAATTGTTTTAGCAAGAATAGACGACAGGTTAATACATGGACAGGTTGCTACTGTTTGGTCAAAAGAAACAAAATGTCAAAGAATAATTGTTTGTAATGATGAGGTTGCCAAGGATACAGTAAGAAAGACTCTTTTAACACAAGTTGCACCTCCAGGAATTAAATCACATGTTGTTGATGTAGCAAAGGCTGCAAGAGTTTATAAAAATCCTAAATATGCAGAAGACAGAGTACTTTTACTATTCACTAATCCTACAGATGTTTTAAGAATGGTTGAAAGTGGAGTTGATATCAAAAGTGTCAATATAGGTGGAATGTCTTTTAAAAGTGGAAAGAAGCAAATTACAAATGCAGTATCAGTAGATGAAAAGGATATAGATTCTTTTAAAAAACTTCATGAAAAGGGAATTGAACTTGAAATAAGAAAGGTTGCAGCAGATAGTAAAGTTGATTTAATGTCCTTGATTTAATAAATTGGGGACGGTTCATTATTTGATGTTGTTAAGTAATGTTCTTAATTCAATATTATGGAAGATTTATGCTGTGTAATTTATATGATTTAGATAGACAAATGTTTTGAGATTTAAAATGTAATCGATTGTAAATATGATAGTATAATTATTTTCCAATAAAGTATTATCATATTTAAAAATATTTACTAAAATTTTTATACAAAAATATTTTAAGGGGGATTATATATGCATATTAGCGTAATTCAAATCATTTTAATCTTTATTGTATCATGTATAGCTGGTATGGGTAGTGTTCTAGATGAATTTCAAACGCATAGACCACTAATTGCATGTACACTAATAGGACTTATATTAGGAGATTTAAAAACAGGTATTATAATTGGTGGTACTCTTGAAATGATGGCACTTGGATGGATGAATATTGGAGCTGCAGTAGCTCCAGATGCAGCACTTGCAAGCACAATTTCTGCCATTATTGTTATTGCTGGAAAACAGAACATAGGATCAGGAATAGCACTTGCAATTCCAATAGCAGCAGCTGGACAAGTTTTAACTATATTTGCAAGAACTATAACTGTTTTCTTCCAACACAGGGCAGATCACTATGCTGAAGAAGGAGATTGTGCAGGTATAGATAGATGTCATTTGTTGGCATTGATAATACAAGCACTTCGTGTAGCTATACCAACTTTGTTAGTTGCAATGTTTGTTGGAACAAGTGTAGTACAAAATATGCTTAATGCAATACCAAAGACTATAACAGGAGGACTTCAAGTAGCCGGTGGATTTATCGTCGTTGTTGGTTATGCTATGGTTATAAATATGATGGAAGCTAAGTACTTAATGCCATTCTTTTTCTTGGGATTTGTAGTTGCTGCATTTACAAAATTCAATTTAGTTTCACTTGGTGTATTGGGAACAGTAGCAGCAATAGTTTATATTCAATTGAATCCGAAATATAGTACGGTAGCTGTAGCATCAGCAAATGTAGCGGCAGCCCAAGAAGGGTCAAATAATGATTTAGATGATGATCTTGATGATGAATTAGATTAATTTTAAAAGGAGGTATTAATTATGAGTGAAAATAAAAAAAGGATAACCAAAAAAGATCGTGTAAAAATGTTCATACGTTCTAATTTTCACCAAGGTTCTTGGAACTTTGAAAGAATGCAGGCTTTAGGATATTGTTTTGAAATGGTTCCTATAATAAAGAAATTATATAAAGGAGAGGAAAGGAAAAAAGCTCTTAAAAGACATTTGGAATTTTTTAATACGCATCCATTTGTAACTGCACCAGTACTTGGAGTAACAGCAGCAATGGAAGAAGAAAGAGCCAATGGAGCTGAAATAGATGATGGTGTTATAAATGGTATAAAAGTTGGTCTTATGGGACCTTTAGCAGGAGTTGGTGATCCTTTATTTTGGGGGACATTGAGACCGGTAGCAGCAGCTCTTGGTGCTTCAATTGCAATGGGTGGAAGTTTACTTGGACCTATTCTATTTTTCTTAATATTTAATGTAATTCGTTTAGCAGTTAGATGGTATGGAATTGAGTATGGATATAAAAAAGGTATAGATGTTGTTAAAGATATGGGTGGAAATAGGCTTCAAAAGCTAACAGAAGGAGCTTCAATACTTGGATTGTTTGTTATGGGTGCATTAGTCTGTAAATGGACAACAGTAAACATTCCAATAGTTGTATCTAAATTACCAGATCAAACAGGAAAAATGGTTACAACAACTGTACAAGATATTCTAAATCAATTAATGCCAGGGTTAATACCACTGTTATTAACATTCGTTTGTATGAAACTTCTAAAGAAAAAAATAAATGCAATTTGGATAATCTTTGGTTTGTTTGGAGTCGGTATACTTGGCTTTGCAACTGGAGTGCTTAAATAATAAAGGGACGGTTCATTAAAAGTGGTATAAAGATAATTATATCAAAAAACCATAAATTTGATTAAATTATTAAATTATTAGATGAATACATGTAATTTTATATTTCATCAAAAATAAAAATAAATATTTATTATTAATAAAATAAGGATGAGTTATCTTATCAAGAATATTTTTAAAGGAGAAAGGATAGCTTGTCCTTTTTTATAAAAGAAAATATTTGATTAGGTGAATAAAATTAAAAAATCATTTTAATGAAGCTATTTTATAGAGTAATTTAAATTTTTAATTTAAATTTTTAAATAATTTTTCTCTTACAATTTAAATTTAAAATTGTAGATTAGTTAGTTCCTAAACTCTTAACTAGCTTTCCAAGCAAGAAAATCATCAATAATGTTTTTGTATTTATCATCGTTCAGGACAATATCAATACCTATAGAACAGAGAGTAGAAACACGTGATTGAGTTATATTGCCAATAACTTCGCATATTTTTTTATCTTTAAAACCACACAAAGCCTTTAACATTAATACATATACAGCTTTATTTTTAGTATTTCTTCTTTTATTTTTTAAAACAATTTCCCATTTAGGCATACCAGTATATTCAGAAAGAAAATTTAGTATTTCCTCAGCACTAAAAGATCTTTTTATAATATGTCTTTCACTTCTATATTCTGTTTTTTCGTCTTCAAATTCAGCACTTTTTTCAAGCAGCTTATCAGTACAGTTATATACTAATTCTGTATAATTTGCTCTAGCTTTTTTTACATCAGTATTAAAAAATTGCATAATGTAATCTTCATCAAGAACATTAAAAGGATCGTTTCTCAATCCTAAGTATACTGCTAAACTTGAATGTTTATATTCTTCTATACAATTTCTATATTTTTTTATGTCCTTAGGATTTTTGTGAATGTAGGCAGAAAGGGTTAATAAATAACGATTACCATCGACTATTTTACTTTTAAATCTATCACGAAAAACATGACCTTTTCTATTTTCACCATTCTTTTTGTGAGAACTATTGTAATACTGGGCATAAGATTGATTTATATCATGCATGAATTGGCTAACATCAGCACCATTAGAATCAACTATCAAATGACCATGAGTGGACATAAGGCAGTATGCATATACTTTGAAATGGAACTTAGTTTGATATTTTTTTACAAGTTCCATATATTTATTTTTATCGATATTGTTCTCGTACAAGGAAATCTCACTTATTCCATTAAACATTATGTGATAAATTCCATTTTCGATTTTAATTCTAAAACTTCTTCCCATAAAGATCGCTCCTCTACTATATTTTTTATTTAAGATTATTGACAAAAGTAAAGAAAAGTAATCAATTTGAGGTAAATTTTGAGGTGGTTTTGAGGTAAGAAAAATTACTAATAAAATGAACCGTCCCCTTGAATTAGTTACGAAAGATTTATTTTGAAAATGAACCGTCCCCTTGTATTTTGACACTTAAATCATTTAAGTTTATACTATAATATATAAAAACTTATGTAAATTTAAGGAAAAAAAGTATTCATATATTGAAAAACTTGCATTTATATGAGAAATTAAGGTATTATAAATTTATAGAATATTTAAGAACATATGTTTTGAAATTTATTAGAATGGAGGCAGCGTTAGTTTGAGTATGAACACTACACATTACGATGTTACAGATTTAACTTCACTTGAAAAATTAGAGCCCGTAAGAGTAAGGCCGGGTATGTATATAGGTTCCACAGGTATAAGAGGACTTCACCACTGTCTTTGGGAAATACTTGATAATGCTATAGATGAAATAACAAATGGTTTTGGTGATAGAGCTAAAATAATATTAAATAAAGATAAAAGTGTAACTATAAGTGATAATGGAAGAGGAATACCAACTGGTATACATCCTATAAAAAAGAAATCAGGAGTTGAGATGGTATATACTGAACTTCATACAGGAGGTAAGTTTAATAATAAAAACTATAAAACTTCTGGAGGACTTCATGGTGTAGGAGCAGCAGTTGTAAATGCTTTGTCTAAATGGGTAGAAGTACATGTAAATCAAAATAATAAAGTTTACAGACAAAGATTTGAATATGCATATGATAAAGAATTAAAGAGAGATATGCCAGGAACTCCAGTTACTAAACTTGAAGTAATTGGTGAAACTAAGAAAACTGGTACGATAGTTACTTTTATGCCAGACAATAAAGTGTTTAGTACTGTAGACATGAAGTTTGATACTATAGATGAGAGATTACAGGAACTTGCATTTCAAAATAAAGGAATAACTTTAACACTAATAGATAAAAGAGGCAGTGAAGAAGTTAAGAAAGAATATCATTCAGAAAGAGGTTTACTAGATTTCATAGAATACTTAAATGAAAGTAAAACGGCTATACACAAACAGCCTATTTTAATAGATGGAAATAAAAAAGTAGGGGATGTTGATGTATATGCGGAAGTATGTATACAATTTACAGATTCCACTACAGAACACATTGCTAGTTATGTAAATAATATTCCTACAACAGAAGCTGGAACTCACGAAACAGGATTCAAAACAGGAATGACTCGTGCATTTAAAGATATGGCTAAAAAGTTGAATCTAATGAAAGATAAGCAGGATTTTGAGGGATCAGATTTAAGGGAAGGCTTAACTGCAATATTAAAGGTTAAAATAAGTAATCCGATTTTTGAAGGACAAACTAAAACTAAGCTTGGAAATAATGAAGCTTATACTATGATGAATGAAATAACTTATACAAAATTATGTGAATGGATAGAGGATAATAAAGATGTAGCATCTAATATAGTTAATAATGCAGTAGCAGCTGCTACGAGAAGAGAAAAAATAAAAAAAATAAATGAAGCGGAGAAAAAGAAAGTAGGAAAAGGTACAGCACCTCTTGCTGGAAAGATAGCAGTTTGTACATCAAAGAACACAGAATTTAGAGAATTTGTGATAGTTGAGGGAGATTCAGCTGGTGGTAGTGCAAAAATGGCTAGAGACAGAAGGTTTCAAACTATAATGCCTTCTAAGGGTAAAATAATGAATACAGAAAAGCAAAAATTAGAAAATGTATTGGCTAGTGAAGAACTTAAGATATTTAATACAGCTATAGGAACAGGTGTATTAGATAATTATAAAGAAAAAGATTTAAAATATGACAAAATAATAATTATGAGTGATGCAGATGTAGATGGATATCATATAAGAACTTTATGGATGACATATATATATAGATATATGAGACAACTTATTGCTAATGGACATCTATATATTGCACTTCCTCCACTATATAAAGTATATAAAAATGGTAAGAAAGTAAATCTAGAAAAATATGCTTATAGTGATGAAGACTTAGAAAGTGCAAAAAAGGAAGTAGGAAAAGGTGCATCTATTCAAAGATACAAAGGTCTTGGAGAGATGAATCCTGAACAGTTATGGGAAACAACATTAAATCCTGAAACAAGAATATTACAAAAAGTTACTATAGATGATGCAGCAAAAGCTGAAAAAATGGTTTCTCTTCTAATGGGAGAAGTAGTAGAGCCAAGGAGAAATTATATGTACAAATACGCAGAATTTTAGTATCATATTATGAATATAAGTACAATATATAAAATAAAGTTAATTCTATTATATATATAAACATGAGGAATTTTAACTGACAATACAATGTATTAAAGTCAAAATTAAATACATTTTTAAAAATTACTAAACTCAACCTTCGCAGTAAGAAAATACTATTCAGCGAAGGGAAATGATATCTTGCGTAAGAAACATTTGAACAAAGTTTACAAGTTCTTAGCTTTACGAATTTGAAAAAAGTTATTTTTTAATTACTGATTCCTACGGAATATTAATTAAAAAATCTTTTTTCAACATGAGTAAAGCTTAGAACTTGTTACTGAAGTGAAATGTTTCAGAGCAATATATCATTTTCCGCAGCGACTGTTTTTCAGCTACTGCAAAAATTGAGTTATAAGAAAATGCGATGAGTTAAAGCTCATTTTTAAGTTAAGCTTAATTAGACGAGCTTAACTTTATTAAATATGAAAGATGAATTGTTAGCAATAAATTTACTGGTGTAGAACGAGCTACACTGTATATTCTAGAAAGGAATGAGACAATGGCTAAAAAAATAGATATTCCAAAAGATAATAATATAGTTGAAATACCACTGGAAGAAGCTATGCCGGAAAATTATCTTCCTTACGCTGTAGAAGTAGCAAAGGAAAGAGCACTGCCAGATGTTAGAGATGGTTTAAAGCCTGTACATAGAAGAATATTATATGGAGCATACAAATTAAAAGCTTTTCCTGATAAACCTTATTATAAATCAGCAAGAATCGTAGGAGATATTTTAGGTAAATTTCATCCACATGGAGATACTTCTGTATATGATTCATTAGTAATAATGGCACAAGATTTTTCAACTAGGTATCCATTAATTGATGGTCACGGAAACTGGGGAAGTGTAGATGGAGATAGTGCTGCGGCAATGCGTTATACTGAGGCCAGATTGACACCTATTGCCCTGGAAATTTTAAAGGATATAGATAAAGAAGTTGTAGACATGGTACCAAATTACTCAGAAACAGAGTTGGAACCTAAAGTACTTCCAGCTAAGTATCCAAATCTATTGGTGAACGGTGCTTTTGGAATAGCAGTTGGACTTGCAACAAATATTCCTCCTCATAATTTAGGAGAAGTAATAGATGGAACTTTGGCGTATATTGATAATAACAACGTAACTACTAAAGAACTTATGGAACACATAAAGGGACCAGATCTTCCTACAGGTGGTATATTAATAGGTGAAAAGTCAATACTATCTGCTTATGAAACAGGTGAAGGAAGAGTTACATTAAGATCTAAGACTAAAATTGAAAAATTGGAAAATGGAAGATTAGGAATTGTTATTACGGAATTTCCATATAGAAAAAATAAAGCTAAAATACTTCAAACAATTTCAGAAATGACAGCAGATAAAAAGCATTCAAAAACCTTAGATTCAATTACAGATATTAGAGATGAGTCAGATAGAAATGGTATTAGAGCAGTTATTGAATTTAAAAAATCTATTGATAGAGATATTGTTGAAAAAGTTTTAAAGTATCTTTTTAAGAAAACAGATCTTCAATGTAATGTTAATTTTAATATGGTAGCTTTAGCTAATGGTAAGCCAGAAACTATGGGAGTTAAAATTATATTAAAACATTATGTAGACCATCAAAAAGATGTAATTACTCGAAGAACAAAAAAAGAACTCCAAATGGCAGAAAAAAGATTTCACATAGTGGAAGGGTTTATAAAAGCAATAGATATAATTGATGAAATAATAGCAACTATAAGAGCTTCTAAATCAAAAAAAGACTCAGAAAAAAACATTGTAAATAAATTTGGATTTACTGAAATTCAAGCAGAAGCAATAGTTGAATTGATGCTGTATAGACTAAGTGGATTAGAGATAAAAACTTTTGAAAAAGAATATAAAGAATTGCAAAAAATAATTAAAAGATTAAGAAAGATATTAGAAAATGAAAAAGAACTTTTGAAAGTTATAAGAAAACAACTATTACAAGTGAAAGAAAAATATGGTGATGAAAGAAGAACTAGAATAATTGCTGATGACGACGAAGCTAAAATACAAGTAGAAGAAATTATAATTGAAGAAGATAATATGGTAACAATATCTAATGAAGGATACATAAAAAGAATTTCAATGAAATCTTATAATAGATTAAATTCTGGTGTAGAAGATATTGAATATAGAGAAGGAGATTTTAATAAACACTTAATTAAAACAAATACTACTCATACTATGATATTTTTTACACAGAGCGGAAATATGTATCAAATTAGAGTTGTAGATATTCCAGAGCTTAAGTGGAAAGAAAAAGGTGATAGGTTAGATTCACTTATAAAAGGTATAAATTTGGATAAAGAAGAAATTATATCAGTATATTCAATACAAAATTTTAAAGAACCAAAAGAGATAATCTTTATTACTGATAATGGGATGATAAAGAAAACTAGTTTGGATAAATTCATAACTAATTATTCAAAATTGCAAGCTTTAAAAATAAGAAAAGAAGAAAACTTAATATATGTTAATTTGATGGAAAAGGATAGAAAAGAAGAATTTATAAAAGTTACTACTGAAAAAGAATTGCAATTTGTAATTAAAGAACCAGAGCTAAGTGAAGTGGACAGAAATATAAAAGGGCAGCAATTAATTAATTTAAGTGAAAGTAATAAAATAAAAAATGTAGAATTCATAAAAGGATATACTCCTAAAGAATTTTACTTTGGTATAAGTAGTAAAGGAAATATTAAGGTTTCAGAAAGAAAATTTAAAAGAGATATAGT
Source organism: Haloimpatiens myeolchijeotgali (assembly GCF_042688525.2). Taxonomy (GTDB): domain Bacteria; phylum Bacillota; class Clostridia; order Clostridiales; family Clostridiaceae; genus Haloimpatiens. The sequence continues at coordinate 2,658,791 of NZ_JBHWAB010000001.1, read as the reverse complement.
ATTAAAAACATATTCTTACGAAACAATATTAATATTTGATGATAAAGGGTCAGTATATCAAATACCTGCTTATATGGTGGAAAGTGTAGAAAACAATTTTAATTTAACTAATATTGTTGATGGTTTTGATAAAGGTAGCAAAGTTATAAATGCCTTTTGCATAAAAGAATTTAATGAAAATATAGATATATACTTCTTTAGTAAAAAAGGATACATTAAGAAAACAAGGTTAAAAGATTTTAAAGGAGACTATATATGTTCAACTGCTTATAAATTAAAAAATAAGGATGATAGATTAATAAATGTTCAAGTAATAAATAGTGAGTGTAATAAAGATGTAGTACTTATAACTGAAAAGGCTATGAGTATTAGATTTGATGGAAATTCAATAAATCCAATGGGAAAAGTAGCTTCAGGGGTAACAGGAATTAGCTTGAAAGATGAAGATTATGTAATTTTTAGTTGCTTGATTGACTCTAATGTATCTAGTGATGAAATAAATGAAATAGCTGTTAGTACCACAAAAGAGAAATATGAAAAAGTAGTACTAACATCTAATAAAAATAAAATAAAAATTGTACTACTAGATGATATAAAATCTCAAAATAGAGCGGGTAGAGGTAAAAATATTATGCTAGTAGTATTTGATGAGTATTTAGAGGATGTGAAGCTTTCATAGAATTTGATAATTATTCACTAACTTTCGTAGTAAAAAAATACTGTCTAGCGAAAGAAAATGATATATTGCGTAAATAGTTAACAGTATATCATTTCTCGCAGCAACGATTTTTTTTCTTGCGAAAGTTGTGTAATTACAATTGAAATTTTAAGAGTGATAAAAAGGCAGTTTTATCTTGGTGATGATAAAAATCTGAGAATAAGTGAGTATATTAAAAATAATGAAAGATTATAGAGGGAGGTATATATATGAGTAAGGCTTTAGTTTTTTTAGCAAATGGATTTGAGGAAATAGAAGCTTTAACATGTGTAGATGTACTTAGAAGAGCACAGATAGATGTAGATACATGTTCTATAAAAAATAAAACTGTATTAGGAACACATAATATTGAGGTGAAATCTGATAAAATTATTGATGAAATTAATATTGAAGAATATGATGCAGTAATTTTACCAGGAGGTATGCCTGGAGCTGCTAATTTAAAAGAAGATAAAAAAGTTATAGAGGCAATAAAAAAATTAAATAGTGAAAATAAAATAGTAAGTGCAATTTGTGCAGCTCCAATAGTACTTGCAGAAGCAGGAGTTATTGAAAATAGAAGAGTAACTTCATATCCAGGATTTGAAGATCAACTTGGTAATTGTAAGTATGTAGATAGCGAGAAAGTTGTTCAAGATGGTAATATAATAACAAGTAGAGGTCCAGCTACTGCAATTTATTTTGCATTACAAATAGTAGAAAATTTGAAAGGTACTAAAGTTGCAAAAGAATTAAAAAACGGAATGTTATTAAATTTTGTAGAGGATAATTAATCCTAAGAATTAGAGTAATATATCATTTATCGCAGTGAAAGGTTTCAGAGCAAGATATCATTTCCCGCAGTGGCTATTTTTATCTCAGAAAGTTGAATAAGGTACTAAAAAAATATTTGCAGGAACGTATTGTTCCTGCAAATATTTTTGTTTAGGTTGTTTGTTTTTTAAAAACAAAAAATTTATTAACTAAGAAGGTAATAATGCCGATTGTAATAGAAGCAATTAATTTTGAAATATTTAACCAAATGCTTTTGGATAAATTAAATATATTGTTATTTGTCAATGTAACAAATAGCATAGTATTAAATATTGCTGATATTGCCAAAACACCAGCATATTTAAAATATGAACTATCCTTTGATTTAAAAGTAAATTTTCTATTTAAAAAATATCCGTTTATAGAATAAGCAATGAATGCTATAAAATCAAATAAAAACAATGTTTTTCCAGAGTATATGTTTGTAAGGCGAGATAATATATTTATAATTAAAAGATTTATTAATCCATTACTTCCTCCAACTAAAGCATAAGTGATAAATTGCATTAAATTACTAAGAGTGTTTTCTTTATTCATTCATATGACGCTCCATTTTAAACTTTTATCCCAAATTATTATCTTAATGTGCATCTTACATTTATTATTCAAATCTCGTTACTAAGGTAAAAGATAAATTTTCACTCTTAACTCTCACATATCTAATATATTTATCCTAAGTATTGTTTTTATTATGCGAAATTTGAAAATATAATTAGTAATCTTTAGTATGAATTTTATCCTATATATGTTTAATTATGAAGAAATATACTTACAAGAATAATTATAACATATTGAATAGTATATTCACAGAAAAAAATTAATAATTTTTTAGTAAAATCAAATATTTTTTTACTGCAAAAGTTAAGTTGTTTATTATTAATTCAACTTTCTCAGTAAAAAAGCACTGTTTAGCGAAGGAAAATGATATCTTGCGTAAGAAACATTTGAACAAAGTTTACAAGTTCTTAGCTTTACGAATTTGAAAAAAGTTATTTTTTAATTACTGATTCCTACGGAATATTAATTAAAAAATCTTTTTTCAATATGAGTAAAGCTTAGAACTTGTTACTGAAGTGAAAGGTTTCTAAGCAAGATATCATTTCCCGTAGCGGCTATTTTTTACCTGCGAAAGTTGAGTTATTAAATATATGATAAATGACAGTTATACAGTGAATTTGGGAAAAATATGATATAATATATTTTAAGTTTTCCTAACACAACGGAGGAAACATATTCAATTGTGTATTGTACACTATACAAGATTATTATTTAAGAAGGTGAAAAAAATGAAAGAAATTACAATGGATAATGGTATAAAAATAGTATATGAACAAAGAAGTGGAGAATTAACTTCTTTTTCTATTGCTTTTGATGCAGGTGCTGTGGTAGAAGAAAAAAATGAAAATGGACTTGCGCATGTAGTTGAGCATATGATTTTTAAAGGTACCAAAACTAAAAAAGAGGAAGAAATAAATAAATTATGTGATGAATATTTTGGATTTAATAATGCTATGACTAATTACCCTTATGTTGTATATTATGGTACATGTTTATCACAAGATTTTGATAAAGCTTTTGGATTATATTCAGATATAATATTAAATCCTACATTTCCAAATGAAGGTTTTAAAGAAGAAATTGATGTAATATGCCAAGAGTTAAGAGAATGGAAAGATGATACAGCACAATACTGTGAAGATGAATTATTTTATAATTCTTTTAATGAAAGAAGAATAAAAAATTTAATAATAGGTACGGAAGAAAGTGTAAGATCTTTCTCTAGATATAATGTTATTGAATTTTACAGAAAACATTATATTCCTAAGAATTGTGTAATAAGTATAGTATCTTCACTACAATGGGATGAAGTTTACAATATGATAAGTGGGTATTACAAAAATTGGGAAGCAGTATATAATGAAAATGATATGAAGCAAAAATATGATGATATTAACAAAATCAAAAAAACAACTTTATATGAAAAAAATAATCCAGGTACTTTTGTAAAGTTGAAAAAAGATATTGAAACAGCAAAAATTCAATATATATTTCCAATACATGATTTAAGTGAAAAGGAAATTAAGGCATTAAGAGTATTTAATTCTTATTTTGGAGAAGGTACAAGCAGCCTTTTATATGATATAGTAAGAACTAAAAATGGACTAGCATATGATATTACAAGTACAATAAAAAATGAAAATGGTATAAAGTTATTTACTATATATGTTGGTACATCTAAAGATAAAATACCATATACAATTAGATTAATTGATAGTCAGATTGAAAATGTAAAAAATAATACAAATATTTTTAATAAAGAAAAGGTAAGTAAATTAGTTAAAAGTATAAAATTAAAAAGAGCTTTAGGCTTAGAACAGTCAATTAGGTTAAGTTTGAATTTAGCTGTTTATGGAATTATGTTTGAGAAACCTAAAGCTTTGTTTGAACAGCTTGAAAATTTAGAACAAATTAATGAGAATGATATATTAAGAGTAATAGAGAAAGTTTTAAAAAATCCATCCGTTCAAGTTATTGAGCCTGTTTAAGTGAACCAAAATAAGCTTTCATGAGCGTTTAACTTTTTATTAAATTATGGTATCCTTAGTTTGCAAAAGAAAAAGTGTTAAAGGGGACAACAATTATGATCAATGCAGTACAAAGTATATTAAGTATGTTTATTATGATTTTTATTGGATGGATGATGACAAGAAAGAAGTTTTTTAATAAGGAAACTTCTAAACTTTTTTCAAGTTTAATTTTTAATTTAGCATTACCAGTACTTATGTTTTATAGTGTAAGTGTAAGATTTACAAAACAAGAACTTTTACATTTTAGAAAAGGAATATTAGTTGGTTTTGGTGTTATATTGACCGCTTTTTTTATAGGTGTTATTATTTTAAAAATTGTAAGTAAGGATAAAAAAGGAAATAGTATTTTATCTACTATGTTCGCTCAATCAAACACAATATTTTTAGGGTTACCTGTATGTATAGGGGTATTTGGAGAAAAATCTATATCATATGTTCTTTTATATTATTTTGCAAATACCACTATATTTTGGACTGTAGGGTTTAATAGAGTGAAAAAAGAGTGTAATGTTAAAGAGGATAATGGAATAATTATTGGTATTATTAAAAAGATATTTTCACCACCACTAATAGGATTTTTAATAGCTTTATTATTTATTATTGTAGGAATAAAAATACCTGAATTTATAATGACAACATGTAAGTATATTGGAGGGTTAACAACTCCACTTTGTATGTTTGTTATAGGAATAATGATTTATTACATAGATTTAAAAGAGCACAAGTTTGATATTAGATATGTTGTTGTACTAATAGGAAAATTTATAGTATTGCCAGTAATTATGATAATAGTAGTACAGTTTATTGATATTCCATCATTACTTAAAAAAGTATTTATAATAGAAGCAAGTATGCCAATGATGACACAAGCAGCTATAGTATCTAGAAAATGTGAGATTGAGGAAGATTCAGTCCCATTCTTAGTAGGATTGAGTACAGCATTAAGCTTAGTCATAACACCTTTCTATATTTATGTTATTAATATTTTGGGAATATAGATTAAAATTTTCAAAATTATCTTTACAATGAATAATTATTGTGGTAAAATTAATAACAAATTTGAAATTCATAAATTCTAGGACAAGGAAGAGTAATTAAAATGATGTAATAATAGAGAGTCGAGGATGGTGGAAGCTCGATATTGCTAATTCTAATGAATGGACCTTGTAGAAGTAAACCGAAACCTGTTTTGGGGAGTAGTATTTACCGGAAGCCTACCGTTAAAAAGGATAGGACATGTTAGTGTCTGAAGTTTGAGATATGCAATTTTGCATAAATTAGGTGGTATCGCGATATAATCTTCGCCCTAGTATAATATTAGGGGCGAGGATTTTTTTATTATCTAAAAAATTTAAAGTGGATTTTAAATGAATAAGGAGGTGAGAGCTATGGCTTGAAATGAGGATTGTAGCCATTGGAAAAGTTTTAAAATTCGTAAAAATAAAAATTTAATAAAAAATAAAGGAGCTGTTTTAAATGAAATCAAAAAAAATAATTATAAGTTCATTATTTCTTGCTATAGGGATGATACTTCATCAAATTTCACCTCCTATACTTATGGGAATGAAACCAGATTTTCTACTTGCAATGATGTTTATTGCAATATTAGTAAGTAAAGATTATAAAACTACATTAGTAATTGGAATTACAGCAGGAGTATTAACAGCATTAACTACTAATTTTCCTGGAGGTCAAATTCCTAATGTGATAGATAAAATAATAACTTCTCAATGTGTATATTTTATATATAAAATAATGGGAGATAAGATTAATAATAGAATTAAAATTTTAGTGATTTCATCAATAGGTACAATTATCAGTGGATGTGTATTTTTGTCAACGGCGTTACTAATGGCAGGATTACCAGCACCTTTTGGTGTATTAGTAGTAACTGTAGTTTTGCCAGCTACTATAATAAATGCTATTGCTTCATTTGTTCTATATGGTGTTGTTAATACAGCGTTAAAATACTCTGTAAATAAAGTATAAATAAGAAAGTTGAAAGTTGAAAGTAAAAATAAGGATGTTTTTCTTACAGAAAAACCGTTATTAAAGTATAAAGTAAAAAGTATAAAGTAAAAATATTGATGGATTTTCAAAAGCAAGCTTTTGAAAATCTTCCTTATTTGTACTTTGTTCTTTCAACTTTATACTTTTTTTACCCTATTACATAATTCATAAAATATAGGTAAAAATACAGAATGTACAACTTGGAGAGAAGGAGGAATCAAAAATGGCTAAAAAAGGTATGAAAAGACCTGATAAATCGGAAACTGATAGACCTCAAAATAAAAGTAAAAAAAGAAGACAAGAAATGCAAGTTCCTGAAGTGAAATAGAAAGGAGAAAACTATGCATAGAGAAACTAAAAAACAGAAAAAGAGACAAAATCATCAAAGTGGAAAACCAGAAATTATAACAGAAAGTGAAATTCAAAAGAATCCTAGAAAAGGAGCAATAGAAGGAAAATAGTTTATTTAAAGTATAAAGTTGAAAGTACTTTCAACTTTATATTTTTTCATAGCTTTCTTTTAAAAGAAGAGCATCTTTTTCAAGTATAGGACTTTCACATATAATGCATCCCTTAACATCAAAATCTTTTAATGTTTTTAAACAGTCAATATAATTAAAATCGCTTTCTTCAAAAGGAAGGTGATTTCTCTCACCTTTAGCTGTATAATTAATTCCAGACATATGTATGTGTAGGTCGTTTAGTGCTTCTTGACCTAGTTCATCTTTTACGTATTTAAGAATAGTTGCATAATCATCATAATTTTTGAGACTTCCATTGTATCTAGCGTGTAAATGAGAAAAGTCTATACATAATTTACAACTAGGTATGATTTTGCATAATTGAGTTAATTCTTCAAGTGAACCAAATTGAGTAGGCTTACCTGTGGTTTCTAATCTATAATCTATACCTATGTGTGGAAGTTTCAATAAATTATTTTTTATAGTATCAAAAGTCTCCTCTTTAGAATTTTTCAAGTAAAATCCAGGATGAAATATTAGACTTCTACCTTCCACTTTTTTTAATCCTTCTGCTCCTTTTAATATTCTTTCTAATGATTTTTCTTGTTTTTCTAGTTCCACTGCATTTAAATTTATAAAATAAGAGCCATGAGCAGATAAGTAAAAATCATTTTCTAATTTAGATTTTAGTACAGCATCTTTATTTTTATTAGTTATATTTACAGATCTTACAAAAGGAAGTTCCATAGCATCTAAACCTATTTTTTTTAGATAAGGTATAGCAGTTTGATATGTAAATTTTTTATCTCCATCTCCAATTGGCAATCCTGAAATACCAAATAATAATCTATCCATCTTATAACACTCCTTACTTTAAGTATATGTCAAAGTATATAATTACATATTTCAACTTTCGCAGGTAAAAAATAGCCGCTACGGGAAATGATATCTTGCTTAGAAACTTTGTTCAAATGTTTCTTACGCAAGATATCATTTCCCTTCGATAAGCAGTGTTTTTTTACTGCGAAAGTTGAGTTACATATATAACAATAAAAGTTATCCAGAGATGTAACATTTTTATCTGTTACTTATAGAAAAGTAGATATCTGTAGGATAAACTTTCAATTGTATAAAATATTATACCATAAAAATCTTATTCTAATGTATTTTTAAAAATTGAGATTTTATAGAATAAGATGTTATAATGAAATTAATGACAACTATAGAAAAGGGGTATAATTTTGAAAGCAAGATGGCTGTTAAGAACTACGAAAATAGATGTTAAAGAGCTAGCAAACAAAGCAAATATAAGTCCAATTACTGCAAAAATATTAATTGATAGAGGGATTAATACTCCACAGGAGATAAAAAAATTTATGAGAGCTTCTTTAGAAGATTTATATAATCCTTTATTGATGAAAGATATGGATAAAGGTACAGATATAATAAAAGAAGCAATACAACAAAATAAAAAGATATGTATATATGGAGATTATGATGCTGATGGTGTTACAAGTACTACAATATTATATAAAGCATTAACAAAGCTAGGTTCAAATGTAAAATACCATGTGCCAGATAGAGAAAATGAAGGTTATGGTATGAATAAAAATAGAATAAAAATATTAAAGGATGAAGGAATAGATGTAATTTTAACTTGTGATAATGGAATAGCTTGTACAGAAGAGGTAAAACTTGCTAAGGAATTAGGTATGACTGTGGTTATAACAGACCATCATGAATTACCTTTTATTGAGGACAAGGGTGAAAGAACTTATGTAATTCCAGAAGCAGATGCTGTTATAAATCCTAAGAGAAAAGATTGTTCATATCCTTTTAAATTATTATGTGGTGCAGGTATATCATTAAAATTTACTCAAGTGCTATTTGAAAAATTTAATTTGAAAAATGAAAATATGAAAGAGTACATAGAGTTAGCAGGAATAGGTACAATATGTGATGTAGTTGATTTAGTAGATGAAAATAGGATAATAGCTAAAAATGCTATTGAAATAATGAATGATACTAATAATCTAGGATTGAAATGCCTAATAGAACTAATAGGGTGTAAAAGTGTTAAGTCTTATACTATAGGTTTTCAAATAGGACCATGCATTAATGCTACTGGAAGACTTGATACTGCTGCACTATCAGTTGAACTGTTATTATGCAAAGATGAAAAAAGAGCTAAAGAACTTGCAGATATACTTTATCAATTAAATAAAAAAAGACAAGAAATGACTAATAAAAATGTAGATGAAATTATAGATAGTATAGAAAATTGTGATATGAAAAATGATAAAGTTCTTCTAATTTATAAAGAAGATGTTCATGAAAGTATAGCTGGAATTGTTGCAGGTAAAATAAGAGAAAAATATAATGTACCTACAATAGTATTAACAGGTGGAAAGGAAATGCCAAAAGGTTCAGGTAGATCTATAGAAGAATATAACTTATTTGAAGAACTTATGCAGTGTAAGAATTTAATTTATAAATTCGGTGGTCATCCAATGGCAGCTGGATTATCAATAGAAGAAGAAAATATTTGTAAATTAAGACAGAAGTTAAAAGAAAATTGTACGCTTACTAATCAAGATATAATACCTAAAATAAGAATTGATAAAAGATTACCTTTTGCGTATATATCATCTAATTTAATACAGGAAATAAATAGTTTAGAACCTTTTGGAAAGGGCAATGCATCACCTGTTTTAGCAGAGAAAAATGTATGTATACAAAGAATAGCTATACTAGGAAAAGACAAAAATACATTGAAATTGAAATGTAGAATTAATAATAGTAATAGGTGTATTGATGCATTAGGATTTGGCAAAGTAGATGAATTTACAGAATTATTAAAAGAACATTATGGTGAAAGATACCTACAAATTATAAATAATCCTATGAATTTAAAATTAGATATAATATTTACTCCATATGAAAATGAATATATGGGAAATAAGACAGTTCAGGTTAGAATCAATGATGTTAGAATATCAAGATAGTTTAAGAAGACAAAACATAAAAGAGGTAACACAATTGTTTAACTGTGTTACCTCTTTTAAGCTTATTAGCGTATGCTTACACTAGATTTGGATATTTAAACTAGATATTTCTTTCGTATTGTTCTACCATTCTCTTAACCATTTCTCCACCAACAGAACCACATTGTTTTGAAGAAAGGTTTCCATTATAATCAGTAAATGGAACTCCTAATTCACTAGCAATCTCCATCTTAAATTTGTTTAATCCTTGTTTAGCTTCTGGTACTAAGTTTTTCATTTTAAATTACCTCCTTTTTTATTGGTGTACTATTATTGTTACCGATTCTAAAGTTATTATATTAGTAGATTGGAGGTATATCTTGTACTTTGTACAAGTATTAGAAAATAGAATTAATAATAGAAAAAAATATAAAAATTCAAAAAATAATTTTTTTTGATGAATTAGTATAATGTGATATATAATTATGATAGAAAAGGGGAATTAAGAGTAAAATCAATAAAAAAATCAAACAAAATTATTGTATGCAAACAAGAAAATTTTATTTATGAATTCAACTTTCGAAGGTGAAAAATAGTCGCTGCGGGAAATGATATCTTGCTCAGAAACCTTTCACTTCAGTAACAAGTTCTAAGCTTTACTCATATTGAAAAAAGATTTTTTAATTAATATTCCGTAGGAATCAGTAATTAAAAAATTACTTTTTTCAAATTCGTAAAGCTAAGAACTTGTAAACTTTGTTCAAATGTTTCTTACGCAAGATATCATTTCCCTTCGCTAGACAGTATTTTTTTACTGTGAAAGGTGAGTTATGAATTTTTAGAAAGGATGAATAAAGAAATGAAAATTATTATGACTGGTGGTGGATCAGCTGGGCATGTGACACCAAATTTAGCTCTTATACCAAAGTTAGAAAAATTAGGATATGAAATACAATATATAGGCTCAGAAAAAGGTATAGAAAGAAAAATAATAGAAAAAGAAAATATAAAGTATCATATTATTTCAACAGGTAAATTAAGAAGATATTTTGATATTAAAAATTTTACAGATCCGTTTAAAGTATTAAAAGGTATATATCAAGCTACTAGAATAATGAAAAAAGAAAAACCAAATGTAGTTTTTTCAAAAGGAGGTTTTGTATCTGTACCTGTTGTAATTGGAGCACATTTAAATAAAATTCCTGTTATATCACATGAATCAGATATGACACCTGGACTTGCAAATAAAATTGCGCTACCTTTTTGTACAAAGATATGTGTAACTTTTCCAGAAACTTTAAAACATATAAAAGAAGATAAAGGATTAATAAGTGGAACACCAATAAGAGAGAATTTGCTTAAAGGAAGTAAAATAAAAGCGTTAAAAATATGTAGCTTTTCTGGTAATAAACCAATATTACTTATTATAGGAGGAAGTTTAGGATCAAAATTTATAAATGATTTAGTAAGGAATAATATTGATAAGTTATTAAATATGTATGATATTATTCATATATGTGGGAAAAATAATTTAGAAACTAGTTTAAATAATAGAAGTGGATATAAACAATATGAGTATGTAAGTGAAGAATTGCCACATTTTATGAATGCTGCAGATATTGTAGTTTCAAGAGCAGGTGCAAATGTTATATTTGAATTATTAGCATTAAAAAAACCTAATTTATTAATACCTCTATCAGCAAAAGCAAGTAGAGGTGATCAAATATTAAATGCTAGATCTTTTGAAAAAAGAGGATATAGTTTAGTATTACAAGAAGATAATTCTAATGATAATGAGTTTTTAAAAGGTATAGAAGAGTTAACAAAAAACAGAGAAAAGTACATTAAAAATATGAATGATAGTGATTTTAGTAATGGTACAGAAATAATAGTTAATTTAATTAAAAATATTAGTAAGAAGGAAAGATAGTGAAAAGATAATTAATATCTCAACTTTCGCAGGTGAAAAATAATCGCTATGGTAAATGATATACTGTGAAAGTTGAGTTGATAACTAAAAATTTCCCGAAGCTTGTCTTCTGAAAATTATCCTTCACTTATCATTTATAACTTGTAACTTATCACCTGTCACTTGCAACTTGTCACTTTAAATTTATCACTTGTCATTTTTAAAACTTCAAATAAGGGGTGTTAACATGCAATTAGAATTTTACGGTGCAGCTAGCTGCGTAACAGGGTCATGTCACATATTAAGAATACAAAATAAAACTGTTTTGTTAGATTGTGGATTGTTTCAAGGGAAAGATGAAAAAGAGAGAGGAAATAATTATTTTATATTTAATCCAGAGGATATAGACTACATAATTTTATCACATGCTCATATAGATCACAGTGGAAGAATCCCTTTGATGTATAAAATGGGGTTTAGAGGAGATGTTATATGCACAGAAGGAACTATGGATTTATGTGATGTTATGTTAAAAGACAGTGGATACATTCAACAAATGGAAGTAGAGTGGAGAAATAGAAAAAGAGTTCGACAAGGGCTTGAGCCTATAGAACCTTTATATACCACACAGGATGCAGAAGCATCTATGAATTTATTTAGGGGATACTCATACGATAAATTTATAGAACTTTTTGAAGGATTGAAAATTAGGTTTAAAGATGCAGGACATTTATTAGGATCTTCAATCATTGAAATCTTTATAAAAGATAAAGATGATGATGAAGAAACTAAACTTGTGTATACAGGGGATTTAGGAAACATAAATGTACCATTATTAAAAGATCCTACATATATAGAATATGCTGACTATATTATAATGGAAACAACTTATGGTAATCGATATCATGGTAATATAACAAATCAACTTAATGAATTAATAAAAATTATTGAAGAAACAACAAAACGAGGTGGGAATGTTATAATACCATCTTTTGCAGTAGGAAGAACTCAAGAAGTTTTATATATATTGAATGAATATGCAGAAAATAATATATTAAAAGATATTACAGTATATGTAGATAGTCCATTAGCTACTGAAGCAACAAAAATATTTGAAAAATACAAAAATTACTATGATGATGATGCGAAAAAATTACTTCAAAAAGGTGATAATCCATTAAATTTTAAAGGATTAGTTTTTACTAAATCAGTTCAAGATTCTATGATGGTTAATAAAATTCAAAGTGGAGCTGTAATTATATCATCTAGTGGAATGTGTGAAGCAGGTAGAATAAGACATCATTTAAAACATAATTTATGGAGAAAAGAATGTTCAATTGTTTTTGTTGGTTATCAAGCAGAAGGAACATTAGGTTATTCTATACTTAATGGTAAGAAAAAAGTTAAATTGTTTGGAGAAGAAGTTACAGTTAACGCAAAAATATATAATTTAGAAGGATTATCTGGTCATGCGGACAGAGCAGGACTTTTAAATTGGATAAAAAAATTAAAGAAGAAACCAAGAGAAATTTTACTAGTGCATGGTAATGAAGATTCTGAAGAAGGTTTCAAAAAATTATTAAACGCTAAAGATTATAAAGCAAGAATAATGGAGTTAGGGCAAATCTATAAAATTAATCAAATGGAATCCATAAACAAATTAAGTATGAAAGAAAGATTGATAAAACTTATTGACTATTATGATAATATAGAAAATATTGATAAAAACATGCTATTAACAAAAATTGATAATATCTTAAATAGTACTGAAGAATAGGGAAAAAGTAAGGAAATTGTATAATGTTTTGTTATATTTTAATGAAATTTAAATTATTTGTGATATATTAAACAAACTATTCTTGAATTATTTTTCTAATAGTATATAATTATAGTTAGGTCTTGAATAAATTTATTACTTTTTTGGCAATATAGCTTGTGTAAGGTCAAAAAAGAACAAGATATAATATTTAAGCAATGATGGAAATGTACAGGTTTGCTAACAAAGGATGTTATTTAATAACAACCTTTATTAATAAATAAATATCTAATTTATAAAAAAATAAATGTCTAGCTTAGTTATTATAATATGAGAAAGGAATGATTATTAATGAGTCCAATCCAAAGAAAATGGAAAACAATGGACGGTAATACTGCCGCAGCACACGTTGCATACGCATTTACTGATGTAGCAGCAATTTACCCAATAACACCATCATCACCAATGGCAGAACATGTTGATGAATGGGCAACACAAGGAAGAAAAAATATATTCGGACAAACAGTAAAAATAAGCGAATTACAATCAGAAGCAGGAGCATCTGGTGCTACACATGGTTCACTTCAAGCAGGAGCATTAACAACTACATTCACAGCTTCTCAAGGATTGTTATTAATGATTCCTAATATGTATAAAATAGCAGGAGAACTTTTACCTGGAGTATTCCACGTAAGTGCTAGAGCACTAGCAACTCATGCTTTATCAATATTCGGAGACCACGGAGACGTAATGGCTACAAGACAAACTGGTTTTGCATTACTAGCTTCTGGTGGAGTTCAAGAAGTTATGGATTTATCTCCAATTTCACATTTAGCTGCTATAGAAGGTAAAGTACCATTTGTAAACTTCTTTGATGGTTTCAGAACTTCTCATGAAATCCAAAAAGTACAAATGTGGGATTACAAAGATCTTGCAACAATGTTAGATACTGATGCAGTAGAAGCATTCAGAAACAATGCTTTAAACCCAGAACACCCAGTAACTAGAGGTACTGCACAAAACCCTGATATTTACTTCCAAGGAAGAGAAGCATCAAACAAATACTACAATGCACTTCCTGAAATAGTTGAAAAATACATGGGAAAAATAAACGAAATGTTAGGAACTGATTATCACCTATTTAACTACTATGGAGCAGCAGATGCTGATAGAGTTATAATAGCAATGGGTTCAGTTTGTGACACAATAGAAGAAACAGTTGATTACTTAAATGAACAAGGAGAAAAAGTTGGTGTTCTTAAAGTTCACTTATACAGACCTTTCTCATTAGATCATTTCTTTAAGTACATACCAAAAACTGTTAAAAAAGTTGCTGTACTTGATAGAACTAAAGAACCAGGTTCAGAAGGTGAACCATTATACTTAGACGTTAGAAACGCATTCTTTGAAAGAAATAAAGATGTAAAAATCGTTGGTGGAAGATACGGATTAGGTTCAAAAGATACAACTCCATCACAAATATTAGCAGTATTTGATAACTTAAGTGCTGATGCTCCAAAGAATGATTTCACAATAGGTATAGTTGATGATGTTACTAATACATCATTACCAATAACTAAACATGTAGTAACTGTTCCAAAAGGAACTACAGCTTGTAAGTTCTGGGGTCTAGGATCAGATGGTACTGTTGGAGCTAACAAGAGTGCTATCAAAATCATCGGAGACAAAACAGACATGTATGCACAAGGATACTTTGCATATGATTCTAAAAAATCAGGTGGGGTTACAATTTCTCACTTAAGATTTGGTAAAAAACCAATCAAATCAACTTATTTAATAAGTTCAGCTCACTACGTTGCTTGTCATAACCAAGCATATGTTAATAAATATGACGTATTAGCTGGAATTCAAGATGGTGGAATATTCCTATTAAATACTATATGGAATGAAAAAGAATTAGATGAACATTTACCAGCAACAATGAAAAAATATATTGCTGAACATAACATCCAATTCTATACAATAGACGCTATTAAGATAGCTCAAGGAATAGGTCTTGGCGGAAGAATTAACATGATCATGCAATCTGCTTTCTTCAAATTAGCTGACATAATCCCAGTAGAAGATGCAGTTAAATACTTAAAAGAAGCAGTTGTTAATATGTATGGTAAAAAAGGTGAAAAAGTTGTTAACATGAACCATGCAGCAATTGATCAAGGTGTAGAAGGAATCGTTAAAGTAACTGTTCCAGCAAGCTGGAAAAATGCATCTGATGAAAAAACTGCAAATGCATGTGGTGAAAGACCATCATATGTTAAAAACATTGCAGATGTAATAAACAAACAAGAAGGAGACGACCTTCCAGTAAGTGCTTTTGATGGTTATGAAGATGGTACATTACCTGCAGGAACAGCAGCATATGAAAAAAGAGGAGTTGCTGTTAACGTACCAGAATGGCAAATGGATAAATGTATTCAATGTAACCAATGTGCTTATGTATGTCCACATGCTGTAATAAGACCAGCATTACTTACTGATGAAGAAGTTAAGAATGCTCCAGAAGGAATGAAAGTTAAAAAAGCAATGGGCGGTAAGAACTTTGAAGGATTAAACTTTGCTATGACTGTAAGTGTTCTAGATTGTACAGGATGCGGAAGCTGTGTAGAAGTTTGTCCAGCTAAAGACAAAGCTTTAGTTATGAAACAACTTGGAACTCAAGAAAAAGAACAAGAAGCTTACGATTATGCTGCTAAACTTCCAAAGAGAAATCCAATGGGCAAAGCTAGCGTAAAAGGTAGCCAATTTGAACAACCATTACTAGAGTTCTCAGGTGCCTGTGGTGGATGTGGAGAAACTCCATACGCTAAGGTTGTAACTCAATTATTTGGTGACAGAATGATGGTAGCTAATGCTACAGGATGTTCATCAATTTGGGGTGGTTCATCACCAACATCACCATATACAGTAAATGAAAAAGGTCATGGACCAGCATGGGCTAACTCATTATTTGAAGATAATGCTGAATATGGTTTCGGAATGTACCTAGGAGTTAAAGCTATAAGAGAATCACTTGCTGATACAATAAGAGAAGCTATAAACTCTGGTGTAAGTGCAGAATTAAAAGCTGCTTTAGAAAAATGGTTAACTGTAATGAACAAAGGTGAAGAATCACAAGCTGCTGCAGCTGAAATTGTATCATTACTTGAAAATGAAAAAGATAAAAATCAATTCACTAAAGAATTATATGCAAGAAGAGATTATTTAACTAAGAAATCTCAATGGATCTTTGGTGGAGACGGTTGGGCTTATGATATCGGATACGGCGGAGTTGATCACGTTTTAGCTTCAGGCGAAGATGTAAATATATTCGTATTTGATACAGAAGTTTACTCTAACACAGGTGGTCAATCTTCAAAATCTACTCCAACTGGTGCTGTAGCTAAATTCGCAGCAGGTGGTAAGAGAGTTAAGAAGAAAGACCTTGGAATGATGGCTATGAGTTATGGATATGTTTATGTTGCTCAAATATCTATGGGAGCAGATAAAAACCAAACTCTTAAAGCTATAAGAGAAGCAGAAGCTTATGAAGGTCCATCATTAATAATCGCTTACGCTCCATGTATAAACCATGGATTAAAAGCTGGAATGGGCAAGAGCCAATTAGAAGAGAAAAAAGCAGTAGAATGCGGATACTGGGGATTATATAGATTTAATCCAGCATTAAAAGCAGAAGGTAAAAACCCATTCTCATTAGATTCTAAAGAGCCAACTGGTGATTTCAAAGAATTCTTATTAGGTGAAGTAAGATATGCATCACTTAAGAAAGTATTCCCAGATCAAGCAGATGGATTATATGAAATGAATGAAAAAGAAGCTAAAGAAAGATTAGCAACTTATAAAGAACTTGCTGATAGATAGTTTTAAGTATTTAAAGAGGTTTTCTCGAAATGAGAAAGCCTCTTTTGTTTTATATAATATATACCTTTGTTCTTGTTTCCATTTGTGTTTTAACTTTCTAGTGTATTTAAAATAAAAATAGTACAAAATATATAGTGAAGGGAGTGATTATTCATGAGAAATAGAATGATGAGAAGAATGAGAATGCAAAGAATGATGAATGGTTTTACAAGAAATGTGAGAAAAATGGGTAGAAGAGTTAAAAAAATGTTTTAAAACAATATAAAATTTAAAAAAACACTTTTATTATTTTAAAATAAAGGGTAAAATTATACCATAACCCATAAACAGGAGGTATAATTATATGAATAAGGAAAAAGAACAGCAATGTAATTGCGGAGAGAATTGCGAATGTGGATGTGACCATGAACAACACAATCCTATTTTTGTAGAACTTGAAGATGAAAAAGGAAATGTAGTACAATGTGAAGTAGTAGATGGATTTGTTTACAAAGAAAATGAATATGCAATAGTGCAAAATCCAGAAGATGGTGTAGTATATCTATTCAAAGTTGTAGGCGAAGATGAAGAAGTAGGAGAGTTAGTTGTTCCTAATGATGAAGAATTTGAAGAAGTTAGAAGTTATTACGAACAATTAGTAGAAGAAAAATAAGAATAAGAATTAGGAGTCGCTGTTTTTGCATCGACTCTTTCTTTTGCAATAACATATTATGGTGATATCTTTGAATAATATATTGAAATACAAGATGAAACAGGAGATGAGATGATGGAGAAATTAGCTATATTTGATGTAGATTATACATTAACAAAAAAAGAAACAGCATTTGAATTTTTAAAATTTATGTTGAAAAAGAATCCAACATTTATAGCTCATGTACCAAAAAGTTTTATATCTGCCCTTTTTTATGTGTTAAAGATATATGATGCAGGTAAGGCTAAAGAAAGATTTTTAGGATTCATTGATGGAATAGAAGAAAAGGATATGGAACAAATAGTTAAGGAGTTTTATAAAAGCAAACTAAGTCAAATTTTATATAAAGATGCAATAGATACAATGCGAAAATTAAAAAATCAAGGGTATAAAGTAATTTTAATTTCTGCTTCAGCAGAATTTTATTTAAAAGAGTTATATAATATAAAGGAAGTAGATAAAATTATTGGAACAAGATTTAAAATAGAGGAAGGTATTCATAAGAGGGTAATAGAAGGAGAAAACTGTAAGGGTGAAGAAAAAGTTAAGAGATTAATGAAATATTTAAAACAAGAGGAAATAGAAGCTGATTTTAAAGAATCATATATGTTTTCAGATTCATTAGCTGATTTACCTTTATTTAAATTAGTAGGACATCCATATTTAATAAATTCAAGAAAAAGGTATAATAATATTGAAGTACTAAATTGGAAATAGTATTTAACTCAATTTTTGCTAAAGTTGAATATTTTTAAAATAAAAGACATTAATGTGAGGGGGATATTAAATGAGTGAATGTGTAAACAATTACTATGTCTTTAATGACAAGATCAAGAAAAGTGAAGATTTTGATGAAAAATATTTAAAAGAAGGGAAATCATTATATGAAGTAATTAGGATTATACAAGGAGTTCCTCTATATGTTGAGAAGCATCTAGAAAGACTTCAATATTCATCTAAATTAACAGGGGAAAATGTATGGTTAGATAGTAAAAAAATAGAAGAATATATAATAGAACTTGTAAATGCAAATAAAGTTGAAGCAGGAAATGTAAAAATAGTATTTAACTTTAACAAAGAAAACAATTTTATGATGTATTTTATAAAACATAAATATCCAACACAAGATATGTATCATAAAGGAGTAAGTACAATTTTGTATCATGGAGAAAGAAATAATCCTAATGCTAAAGTAATTGATAGTGATTTTAGAAAAAAGGTGAATATAGAAATAGACTCAAAAAAGGCATATGAAGCTATTTTAGTAGATAGGGATGGTAATATAACAGAAGGAAGCAAATCCAATATTTTCATGGTTAAAGATAATGAAGTATTAACAGCACCTCTTAAAGATGTATTACCTGGTGTTACTAGAGCAGTTATAATGGAACTTTGCAGCAAATTGGGTTTAGACGTAAAAGAATCAAAAGTCCATTACAATGATATTAAAAAGTTTGATGCGTTATTTATTTGTGGAACATCTCCTAAGGTTCTTCCAATTAGTAGAGTTGATGAATTTAAATTCGAATCTGCGAATAACGTAGTTTTAAATAGAATTAAATGTAAATATGATGAGCATATTAATAAATATGTAAAATCTAAAAGAAATTAATAAATATTATGCAATAAAGAATAGAAAAATTCATACGATAATATAAATGTGAATAATCACTTTATTCTTAGTTTAAGAATATTTTATATAAGAGAGAATATTTTGGAACGGGGTTTGAGATATGAAAAATAAAACAATTACATGTAGAACTTTGGAGGAATGTATAAAGAAGGCCAGTGAAGAATTTAATATTGCAGAAGATAAATTAAATTATGAAATTATACAACAAAAAAATGGGTTATTTATAAAAAGGACAACCATAGAGGTTAAAATAGAGCATAAGGATAACGAAGAAAAAGAACAAAGTAACCAGGTTCAAACACAAAAAGATAAAATTAAGAAAGATGAAATAAATGGTACAGCTAAAGTTGAAAATGGAAAATTAACAATTAAAAATCCTAAAAAAGGTGGTAGAGCTGCATACATAGTTCCATCAAAAAATGTAAAAGTATTAGTTGACAATAAACAAATATTTGCTAAAAAAGAGGTAAATGAGGAAAGTGATATCCAAATTATAATGCCTGAAAATATAGCAGAAAGAAAGCTTAATATAGAGTTTAGTAATAATAAAATGGAAGCATATATTACTATAAAATACAAGGCTCAATGTATTTATGCTTTAAAGGATAAAGAAGAAAAAAATACTATAACATTGGAAGAAGAGGTTAAGCAAAAGATTAATCCACCTATATACAAAAAACAAGAAATTCAGGAAGAATTAGCGAAAAATGATATAAATTATGGTATAATAGAAGAAAATGTTATTAAATGTACCAATGCTAAAGGCATAGATAATATGTTGGTAGCAAAAGGTGTTGCGTGTGTAGATGATGATGATGATAGCATTGAATATAAATTTCAAGTTGATAATCAAATAAAGGTTGATGACGAAGATAGAGTAGATTACAAAAATATAAAGAAAATAAATACTGTAATCAAAGGTCAAGTCTTAGCTGTAAGGCATCTAGGTAAAAGTGGACAAGATGGGAATAATGTTGTTGGAAAAGTAATAAAAAGAAAAAGAGGTAAAAAGGTGGCTATTAAAGCTTCTGATGGATGTGAAATTCAAGAGAAAAATAAGGTAGTAGCATTAATAGATGGAAAGCCTAGTTTTAGAAATAGTACATTTTTTGTATATCCTGTACATGAAGTTCATGGTGATGTAAATCTTAAAAGTGGTAATATTGATTTTGTTGGTGAAGTAATAGTGCATGGGAATATTACAGAAGGAATGAAAGTAAAGGCAGCAGGGAATGTTGTAATAGATGGTAATGTTACTAATGCAGAAATATTTAGTAAAAATAACGTTACAATTAAGAAAAATATTATTTTATCAAGTGTAGCAGCAGGTGGCAAAGATGTGTATCTCCAAAAAGAAATTGATTATTTAGATAAAATAACACACAGCATAGTTTCTTTAATAGATGCGGTAAAGCAAGTGAAGAAATTTCAAAACTCCAGAGTACTTAAAGATGGAGAAATTATTAAAATGCTTGTAGAGAAAAAATATAGGGATATACCTAAACTCTACTTTAAGCTATGTGGATATAAATTAAACGGTGAAGAAAATATTGATGATGTTACTGAATTAATAAATAAAAAATTTATAGGATTGGCTCCAGTAAACATACAAAATGTTTTAGAGCTAAACAAAGTGGTTAAATTTATTGAAGACAAAGTAGAAAGTTTAAAGCTTAAATTAAAACTTCCAGTGGATATTGATATTAATTATTGCCAAGACTCAAAAATCGAAAGTTCTGGAAGTATATATATAACAGGTAAAGGAGAATATGTATCTCAAATAACAGCAAATGATAGTGTGTATTTTAAAGGAGAAAGGACAGTAGCTAGAGGAGGCATTATTAAGGCTAAAAATAAAGTAGAATGTTCTATTTTAGGAAGCTATGGAGGAGTATCTACTAAAGTTTATGTGGAGAAAGATGGTCATATATGGGCAAAAAATGCTTATCAAAATACTTTGTTTGTAGTCGGTACTAAGGAGTATGTTTTAGATATAGCAAGTAGAGACGTACATGTATATTTAGATACTGCAGGGGAACTTGTTGTAGAAAAATTGAAGATGTAGGAGGGTAATGCCATGAATGAAAAAGAAGTTAAAGTTTTAATTTTCAATATTAATGGAGAATATTATGCTGCTGATATAATGGAAGTGGAAAGAATAGTTGGATATACAGTACCAACTGAATTGCCAGACTCTCCTAGTTTTGTAGAAGGAGTCATGAACTATCAAGATAGGATATTGCCAGTGATATCTTTGGCTAAAAAATTTAATTTACCCTGTAATGAAATTAAAGATGATGCAAAAATAATAGTTGCAAAACAAGATAAAGATAAAATTGGAATAATAGTTGATGTAGTTTCAGAAGTAAAAGATATAAAAACTGAGAATATTGAAGAACAACCTGAAATTGTAGCAGGCGTTTCAAAAAGATATATAAAAGGGTTAATTAAAATAAATGGTAAGATAATCATATTTTTAAATATTTCAGAAATACTTACTAATGAAGAAAAAGAAATGATTATGTAATATACGCTGGCTATAGTATTTAATACAGAAGGGGATAAAAATGAAATCAAAAGATATTAGAATAGGAATAGCAGATTTGAATATAGCATCTCCACCAGATAGGTTAATAACGGTAGGATTAGGGTCATGTGTTGGAATTGCATTGTATGATAGAATTAATAAAATAGGTGGTTTAGCACATATAATGCTTCCTGATAGTACACAATTTTCAAAAGTAACTAACCAATTTAAATTTGCTGATTTAGCTATTCCTATATTGATTCAGAAAATGGAATCAAAAGGAGCAAAAAGAAGAAATTTTAAGGCCAAGATTGCTGGAGGGGCCTCCATGTTTAATTTCTCAGATAAGAGTATGATAATGGATGTGGGAAACAG
The DNA here is from genome assembly GCF_042688525.2 of Haloimpatiens myeolchijeotgali. Classification (GTDB taxonomy): domain Bacteria; phylum Bacillota; class Clostridia; order Clostridiales; family Clostridiaceae; genus Haloimpatiens. Next base: position 2,636,447 of record NZ_JBHWAB010000001.1, on the reverse strand, counting down.
AAATTGTCAATCAGTGAAAAAGGTATTAGCGGAATTATCAATACCAATTTTAGGCGAAGAAATTAGAGGAAATAAGGGAAGAACAATGATATTTGATACTTCAACTGGTATAGTAGAAATTAAAACAGTAGGATTTGGAATCAAACAAATCTAGATATTGGAGTGTGGTTTATTTGAATCAAATAAAAGTTATGGTAGTAGACGATTCAGCTTTAATGAGAAAAATAATTTCTGATATGATAAATTCAGAACAAGATATGAAAGTTGTAACTACAGCAAGAAATGGACAAGAGTTATTAGAAAAGATACCAAAATTTAATCCAGATATTATTACTTTAGATGTTGAAATGCCTAAGATGGATGGAATGACTGCACTAAAAGAAATGAGAAATAGAAAAATGAATATTCCTACAATAGTTTTAAGTAGTGTGTCAAAACAAAGTGTAAATTTGACTATGGAGTGTCTTGCCAAAGGAGCGTTTGATTTTTTAGCAAAACCTTCTGGGGCAATATCATTAGACATAGATAAAGTAAAAAAAGAACTTATACAAAAAATTAGAGTAGCTGCAAAAGAAATAAATGATAAAGTAAAAATAAGAAAGAAAAAGGTTGAAACACCAAGATTAAAAAGAATAAGCAAAAGAATCGATGCTGTGGTAATAGGTGCTTCTACTGGAGGACCAAAAGCATTATATAGTGTTATTACAAAACTTCCAAAAGATTTAAATGTCCCTGTTTTTGTTGTACAGCATATGCCAGTAGGATTTACAAAAGCTTTTGCTGATAGACTAAACCGAAATAGTAATTTAGAAGTAGTTGAAGCCAGTGAAAATGACATTATACAAAAAAATGTTGTTTATATAGCACCTGGAGGATTTCATATGCAGGTAGAAAAAGATAAAAGAATTCATTTAAATAAAGAACCTGCAATTTGGGGTGTAAGACCTGCAGTGGACAAGTTATTTTATTCTGCTTCAGATGTATATGGGGCACATTTGATTAGCGTAGTCCTTACAGGTATGGGTAAAGATGGTTCACAAGGAACAGCATATATAAAGGACAATGGAGGAATCACTGTATCAGAAGATGAATCTACTTGTACAATATATGGAATGCCTAAAGCAGCTTATGAAACAGGAAAAGTAGATATTGTGTTACCACTTACTGAAATATCTGATGAAATTACCAAAGTAGTAAAAGAAACAGGGAGGTAAAAGATGGATCTGGTTCAGTTTGAAAAATGGGTATTTAGAGAATTTAATATAAATTTATCGGCCTATAAATCTAATCAACTTCATAGAAGAATATTAAGTTTAATGTCAAGAGTGGGTGTAGATAAAGTAGATGATTATGTAACTTTATTAAAAAAAGATAAAGCCCAAAGGGAAAAGTTTTTAGATTTTATTACGATAAATGTAACAGAGTTCTTTAGAAATCCTGAAATTTTTGAAGAATTATCAAAAAAAATAAAACAAGAACTTTTAAGCAGCAGTAGACCATTGAAAATATGGAGCGCAGCATGTTCTATAGGCGCAGAACCCTATTCTATAGCAATGATATTAGATCAATGTTCTCCAAGAGTTAATCATAAAATTATAGCTACTGACATTGATTCAAATATTTTACAAAGAGCAAAAAAAGGAGAATATGTACAAACAGAGATAAAAAATGTAAAGAAAAATTTACTAGATAAATATTTTATAAAAAGTAACGATAAATATGTTATAAAAGATAAAATAAAGAATATGGTAAGTTTTAAGAAACATGATTTAATACTACAAAATTATGATAAAAATTTTGATTTAATAGTATGTAGAAATGTTGTAATTTATTTTAAACCTGATATAAAAGATGCAATTTATAAAAAATTTAGTGAATCACTTAAAAAAGGAGGGCTACTATTTGTAGGAGCAACAGAAAGTATATATAATTATAAAGATTTTGGTTTTGAAAAGTCCTCCACGTTTATATATAAGAAAATATAGGAGGTAAAGATAATGGATACTTCTCAATATATGTCAATGTTTTTAGAAGAATCAATGGATAATCTTCAAATTCTAAATGATTCATTATTGGAATTAGAACAGAATCCAGAAGATGTTGATAAACTAAATGAAATATTTAGGGTAGCTCACACATTAAAGGGTATGGCTGCAACAATGGGTTTTTCAAAGATTGCCGAATTAACTCATAAGATGGAAGATGTACTAACAGAGTTTAGAGACGGAGAATTAAAAGTAACACAAAAAGTAGTTACAATACTCTTTAAGTGTCTAGACACGTTAGAACAAATGATTAACAATATAGCAGAAGAAACTGAAGAAGATACTCCAATTGATGAAATAATGGAGGATTTAGAAAATTTAACAGATGGAAATGTAGAGGAAGAAGAAGAGGAAAAAGAAGAAGAACCTCTTCCTGTTCAAAACCAAAATCTTGAAGTACAAGAAATTCAATTAAATGAGTATGATATTAATGTAATAAAACAAGCTAAAGATAGAAACTTCAATGCTTTTAAGATACATGTATTTTTAAATGAAAATACATTATTGAAATCAGCTAGAGCATTTTTAATATTTAAAGATTTGGAAGATTGGGGAGAGATTATTAAATCTATACCTGCTACAGAAGATATTGAAAATGAAAATTTTGATTTAACAATAAGTCTTGTTTATCTAACTGAAAAGAGTAAAGATGAAGTATATAATGTTGTAATGAACATTTCAGAAGTAGATAAAGTTATAGTAGATGAAGTTAAATTTGATACAAATGAAAAAAATAATATGAATTCAGATGATAAAACAAATACTAAAGCTGAAGAGAAAGATAAAAATACAGAAAAAGATAAAGTTGAAAAACAACCAAAGAAAAAGAATGTAACTAAAAGAAAAAAATCTTCTAGTGAATCAGGTAATCATCATAAAAAAGCGCATCAATCAGTAAGAGTAGACTTAGAAAGATTAGATAAATTTATGAATATGGTTTCAGAACTTGTAATTCATAGAACAAGATTAGAACAAATAAGTCAAAATCATAAATTATTAGAACTTAATGAAACTCTTGAACAAATAGCAAGAACAACGTCTGATCTTCAAGATTTAGTTATGAAGATAAGAATGCTTCCTTTAGAGGTTGTATTTAATAGGTTCCCTAGAATGATAAGAGATTTATCTGTTGAACTTGGAAAAGATATGGAACTTATTATAAAAGGACAAGAGACAGAATTAGATAGGACTGTAATTGATGAAATAGGTGAGCCACTTATTCACTTACTTAGGAATGCAGCAGATCATGGAGTAGAATCTACAGAAAAAAGAATTAAAAAAGGTAAAGACCCAGTTGGTAAAATAAAACTTATAGCATATCAAGAAGGAACAAAAGCTGTAATAAAAGTATCAGATGATGGAGGAGGAATAGATCCTCAAGTCATCAAAGAAAAAGCAGAAAGTCTTGGAATAAAAACTGAAGGAATGAATGATTCAGATTTAAGAAACTTAATATTTGAACAAGGATTTAGTACAAATAAAGAAGTTACAGATGTTTCAGGAAGAGGAGTAGGAATGGATGTTGTTAAAACAAAGATTACTACTCTTGGAGGAACAGTAGATTTAGTTAGTGAGATTGACAAAGGTACTTCTTTTATTATAAGATTACCATTGACACTGCAAATTATTCAAGCGCTACTTGTAAAAGTTGGTACCGAAACTATGGCAATTTCACTTGGATATATTGATAGAGTAATTGATTATGAAGAAAAATTAATAAAGAAAACAAATAATAAAGAAGTTATTTTATATGGAGATACTGTAATTCCATTGATTAGAGCAAATGAAAAACTTGGAATAGAAACTGATGAAGATAGTAAGAAATATATTATCATAGTTAGAGTTGGTGAAAAAACAGTTGGACTATTGGTAGACTCATTACTTGGACAACAGGAAATAGTAATAAAGCCATTAGGAAAAACTTTACAAGGACTAAAAGAGTATATTGGTGCTACAATCTTAGGAGGGCTTGTTACGCTAATTCTTGATGTTGCAGCTCTAGTATAAGGAGGAATACCATGAGCTATTTAGATCTAAATGATTTACAATTAGATGCGCTTAAGGAAGTTGCCAATATTGGAGCGGGAAATGCTGCAACCGCTTTGTCACAATTACTGTCTACAACAGTAAATATGACTGTTCCATCAATTAATGTAGTTTCTTTTGATGATATATTTACAGAAATAGGTGGAGAACAGGTAGTTATAGGAGTTTTAGTAAGGGTTCTTGGAGATACTCCTGGAAATATATTGTTTATATTTGAAAAGAAAGTTGCATTGGGTATTATAAGTAAACTTACTGGTGAAGATACTGAAGAAATAACTGAGCTTGGAAATTCTGTATTATGTGAAATAGGAAATATTGTATCTAGCGCATATATGAATTCTATAGCAAAGTTTACTAATTTAGTGATAATGCCTTCAGTACCTGCAGCTACTTATGATATGTTAGGTGCGATGCTTTCTACAACATTTATTGAATCAGGTCAGTTCGATGATTATGTTTTAGATATCGAAACTGCATTTTTACAAGATAATTTAAAAATAAATGGGCATTTTTATTATATACCTATGCCTGGATCATTAGAAAAAATATTAACTTCAATAGGAATAAAATAAGTGGAGGTAAGATAGAAATGAGTGCAAAAGTACTAATAGTTGATGACGCTGCTTTTATGAGAATGATGATAAAGGATATTTTAGAGAAAAACGGTTTTGAAGTTGTTGGAGAAGCCAACAATGGAATACAAGCTGTAGAACTTTACAAAAAATTTGAACCAGATATAGTTACTATGGATATTACAATGCCAGATATGGATGGTATTGAAGCAGTGAAAGCTATAAAACAAATTAATGCAAGTGCAAAAGTAATAATGTGTAGTGCAATGGGACAACAAACAATGGTTATGGATGCAATAAAAGCAGGTGCGAGAGATTTTATTGTTAAGCCGTTTCAAGCTGATAGAGTTTTAGAAGCTATAAAAAAAGTACTTGGCTAGGGGTGAGAATATGCAAGTTGTAATCTTCAGGCTAAATGATGAACAATTTGCAGTGGAAACTGCAAAAGTTCAAAATATAAGTGATATGATGAAAATAACAAAGGTTCCAAAAGCACCAAAATATATAAGAGGGTTAATAAACCTAAGGGGAAATATAATTTCATTATTGAATTTAAATTTACTTTTAGATATTGACAATACAAGTGAAAATCAAGAAAATATAATAATTATATCTATGGATGAAGAAGTAGTAGGAATAAGTGTAGATCAAGTAGATGAAGTGTTAGATGTTAATGAAAGTATGATTGAAGCTATTGGTGATTCAGATAGGAAAGCATATATAAAAGGTGTTATAAAGTTTAAAGATAGAATAGTAACTTTAGTAGATATAGACAAATTAATATTAAGTTAGTCAAATTAAACTAAATAGAAATGAGGTATTAATATGGCAGAAGTATTATCCCAAACCGAAATAGATGCCCTATTATCTGCCTTATCCTCCGGGGAATTGGAACCAGATCAGCTATCAAAAGATGAAGAGCATAAAGTAAAATTATATGATTTTAGAAGTCCACAAAAATTTTCCAAGGATCATATTAGAACACTTGAACTTATTCATGATAATTATTCTAGAATAATATCTAATTATTTATCTGCACAGTTGAGAACGAACATTAAGGTTAGAATAATGTCTGTACAGCAGATAACTTATGAAGAATTTATACACTCAGTTCCAAATCCAACTATATTAACAGTATTTAAGATGGCACCTTTAAGTGGTTCTATATTATTTGAAGCAAATCCTGAATTTGTTTTAAGAGTAATAGATATACTTTTAGGAGGAAATGGTACAAGGGAGGTTAAGGTTAGAGAATTCACTGATATTGATAAAAATATAATTAAAAAAGTCAATCAGGATTTAATATCTAACTTAAAGTTGGCATGGGAAGACATTTTACAAGTAGGAGAACCAGAAATAGAAAACTTAGAGACTAATCCTGCGTTAAATCAAACATTAGCTCCAAATGAAGCAGTAGCGTTAATAACATTTTCTGTAGAAATGGGAAATACAAGCTCATTTATTAATATTTGTATACCATATTTGAGTATTGAAAAATGTTTAGATAAGCTTGTTGTACAATATTGGTTTAAACAGGGTGATGAAGAATTAATACAAGAATCTAAGGATAAATTAAAACAAAGGTTAAATATTGTAGATGTAGATTTAAAAGCAGTTTTGGGAAGTACAAATCTAATAGTTGATGACTTCTTAAAATTATCGGTTGGAGATGTTATAACCTTAGATCAAAAAATAGATAAACCTATAAGATTAGATATTGGTAATGATTCTTACTATTATGCTAAAGTTGGAACAATAGGAAAGAACAAAGGGGTACAGGTAATAGATATTAAGGATAAGGATGTGGAAAATTATGAGTAACGATTTTCTTTCACAAGAAGAGATAGACTCTCTTTTAAAAGGGGGAGATGAATCTGTAGAAGAACAGGCACAAACATTTGAAGAAATTATATCTGAAAATGAGAGAGATTTGCTTGGCGAGATTGGTAATATTTCTATGGGTTCTGCTTCTACAGCACTTTCAACGATAATAAATCAACCAGTAAATATAACCACTCCTCAAGTTTCAGTTACAACATTAAAAATATTAAGAGATACTTTTGAAGTACCAAATATATCATTAGAGGTTGAATATACAAGTGGAATAATAGGAGAAAATCTACTTGTAATGAAGATAAATGATGCAGCAGTAGTTGCAAGTTTAATGATGGGTGGAGACGGAAAAATTGAGGCAGGTATAAAAGAATTATCAGAAATTGAAGAAAGTGCAGTTTCTGAAGCAATGAATCAAATGATAGGTTCTGCCGCTACTTCAATGGCAACAATGTTTGCAAGAGAAGTAAATATTTCACCACCTAAATCAAAAATATGGAATGACTTAACTTCTCCACTTGCAGAAGGAATAAGTGAAGATGAACCAATAGTAAGAGTATCATTTAAATTAAAGATTGGAGATTTAATTGACAGTCAAATAATGCAAATACTTCCTGTACAAACAGCTAAAAAAATAGTAAGTATAATGACTGGTAGTGATGAACCAGTACAACAAAAGGAAGATACTCCAAGTCAAGCTGTACATGAAAATGTGAGTAATGTGCAGCAGCCAGTAGTTGAAAAGAATATAGAAACTACTGTTCCACAGCCACAGGTAGAAGTTCAAAAGGCTAGTTTTGATGCATTACCAAATGTTGCAGTAAGTTCTGCACCAAAAAATATAGATTTAATTTTAGATGTACCTCTTCAAATATCAGTAGTCCTTGGAAAAACAAAGATGACTATTAAGGATATATTGAATCTTGGTACAGGTTCTTTGATAGAATTAGATAAACTTGCTGAGGAACCTGTGGAAATATTAGTTAACGGTAAAATAGTAGCCTATGGAGAAGTTGTAGTTGTTGACGAAAACTTCGGTGTTAGAATAACAAGTATAGTAAGTAGTGCTGATAGAGTTAAAAGTTTAGGAAGATAATAAAAAGTTAGGGAAATTTAATCCCTAACTTTTTATTATTAAATAAATTTAATATGTATGCTAAACTTTTGTACTGAAATACCGATAATGTAAGTAGAAAAATAATTCAAGGAGTGTATTGTAGTATGAAAATAAGTGGTGTAAGTACTAATAAAGTTATAAATTTATATAAAGCTAGAAATATAAGCAAAACACAATCAAAAAGTAAAGTTAATAGTAAAGACTCATTACAAATTTCAGAACTGGGAAAAAGCTTAAGTTCTTTTTCTATAGAGGATAACATAGTTCCAGATAATAAAACTGTAGAAAAGATTAAAACTCAAATAAGAAATGGTACTTACAAAGTAGACACAAAAGCATTATCACAAAAAATTATGGAAATGATTGAAGGAAAGGAAATTTAATCATGGATAAAAAATTAAATGATATAATTGTGCTACAAACTAAAAATTTACAAAATTTATTAGAAATGTTAGAAAAACAGCATGACAATATAGTAAAAGAAGATGCATTTAAAATGGAAAAAATAGTAGATGAGATAAAAGAATGCAATATTGAAATTGCTAAAGTAGAGATGCTGAGAAAAGAGTTAACTAAAGATAAAGCAATTAGTGATATAATACTTCAAAGTAATAATGATGAGTTAGAAGAGAATTATAGAAAAATAAGAAAAATAGTTAATGAAGTTATTTTGCAAAAAGAAACAAATGAACTTTTAATAAAACAAGGGATTGGATATACAAATAAAATGCTTCAAGTTTTAAGTCCATCTAGGAGATCAGCAAAAACTTATGGAGCAACAGGAAAATTAAGAAGATAAAACAATTAGAGGTGATATAAGTGTCAGGATTATTTGCTACTTTTAATGTAGCTAAAAGAGGACTTTTTGCACAACAAAAATGTATAGATGTAACATCACATAATATAGCAAATGCAAACACAGAAGGATATTCAAGACAAAGAGCATTATTAGAGACTACAAGACCATTCCAAATGCCTTCTATGAATAACGCTATGGGACCAGGACAACTTGGAACAGGAGCCCAAGTATCTATAATACAAAGAGTAAGAGATGAATTTTTAGACTTTCAAGTTAGAAATGAATCAAGTACTATGGGCATGTATCAAGCAAGAGATAAAATGTTGAGTGATGTAGAAGCAGTATTTAATGAACCTTCAGATGAGGGACTATCTAATATTGTTGGTAAGTTTTTTGATGCATGGCAGCAGCTATCAACTCAAGCTGAAACATCAACAGCAAGAACAAAGGTAGCTCAGCAGTCAAAAACACTTACAAATGAATTAAATCATATTTATAATCAACTTCAAAAAACGAGAAGTAATACTCAACTTATTATTAAGGATACAGTTTTTCAAATAAATAATATGTTAAGTCAGATAGACCAATTAAATCAACAAATAATGAATGTTAAAGTATCAGGTCAAGAGCCAAATGACTTAATGGATAAAAGAGACTTACTATTTGATAAAATAAGTAAAGAATTTAATATTGATTTAAAAAAGAAAAACTTTGATGCTTATGATTTGTCTCCAGATAATATTGAAAATGTACCTGATGGTGGAGAAAAACTTTTAGTAAGAAAAGAACCAAATTATGCAGTAAGTAGATTTTCTTATGTAAATGGTATAGAACCACCAAGGGGAGAAATAGATGATAGTACAAATACTATAACAATACATTATCTTAAAAATGGAGATAGTAATGCACCAGGAAAAACTATAAAAATTGATGTAAATGGACTTAGTAAAGCGGAGAAACAACAAGTTTACAGACATGTTGATGAGTGTAGAGTAGTATGGGCAAGAGAAGATGGAACTGCTTACTCTGATAATAAAACTATACAAATCAAAGGTACATCTAATACAGATTTTAATGGTTTAGATAAACAGTTAGGTTTATTCAATCCATCATCAGGTTCATTAAGAGGTTATATGTCGGTTCAAGAAGATGTAGATAAGTATGAAGACCATGTGAATAAGCTTGCAAAAGCAATGGCTTTTGCTGTTAATGCAGTTCATAGTGGAATTTCAGATGCTGTAAATAATCCATCAACACCACCAGAGCCAGATAAAGATTATATGCCTTTCTTTGTAAATAGTGACAAAGCTAAATATGATTCAAATGGTAAAATAACTAATTTAGATGAAGTTTTAAGTGGAGAAACAGAAATTAATGCTGGAAATATAGCTATAAATGAGAATATACTAAAAGACGTTATGCAAATAAAAACAAGAATTCATGATGATAAATATGCTACTGCTACGGAAAATCATGAAGACGGAGAAACTGACGGAAAGAGAGCTTTGGCTATTGCAGGAATCAGAGATACACTATTTAAAATTCAAGATTTAAATATAAATGGTGAAACTACTAGAAAAGATTTTATAGATAAAATGACTGGTGGTCTTAAAGAAGACAATGATCTAGGAGGAGTAAAAACAATACATTCTGATATTAATGGAATGACAATTGATAATTACTTCAAGGATACAGTAGATACAATTGGTATACAAGAAGATGAAGCAAGAAGAATAGTAAAAAATCAAGAAAAACTTTTAGGAAACTTTGAGGAACGTAGAGCTTCAGTATCAGGAGTATCACTAGATGAAGAAATGGCAAATTTAATACAATTTCAACATGCATACGGAGCAAATGCTAAAATAATATCTACAGTTGATGAACTATTAGATGTTGTTGTAAATGGATTAAAGCGTTAATTTTAAATAGAGGTGATATAAAATGAGAGTAACAAACAGAATGTTATCAAATCAGTTTCTTAACGATATGAGATTAAATCTTACAAATATGAAGAAACTACAGGAACAATTAACATCAGGTAAAGAATTTAGAAGACCTTCGGATGATCCCTTCAATGTAGTAAGGGCGATGCAGCTTCATACAGAAATAAATACAAACAAACAATATAATTCTAATATAAAAGATACTATAAATTGGTTAGATGTTACTGATACAGCATTAGGACAAGCTGGAGATGTACTTAAAAGAATAGATGAATTATTAATATCTGCAGGAAATGCTGGATATAGTGAAAATGAGAGAAGTGCCGTTAAAGATGAGATAAACGAAAAAATAGGAGAATTTTCTCAAATACTTAATACTAGCTTTGATGGTAAGTACGTTTTTGGTGGAACAAGAGGAACAACTAAACCTGTAGATGTAGAAGGTGGAATAAAATACAAAAATGCTGAGCCAGTTAAAATTGATATAGATAAATTAAATGAGGCAATAACTAATAAGAAAACAGGGGATACCATAGGTTTTAAGTTAAACTATGACACTACCAATAATGTTCAAATTACTTTAAGTAAAAAATCTTATACTGATGCAGCAGAGTTATCTAAAGATATAAATTCACAATTAGATGGCAGCAGTTTAAAGGGAAAATTAAGAGTTGCTTCAGTATATAATGGTAAAGAACAATCAATAAGGTTTATATCTGAGAATGATTCAGAAATTAATATAACTGATTGTGATTTAGGTACGGATAATGATACTGTTTGGAAAGGTAAAACAATTGAAAAGACAGTTGTAGAAGGTGGAGACACTAATACAAGAATTATGTATTATAAAAAAGGCGGCGGAGAACTAAGTCCTTCTGACCCTCAATATGATATGATAAATCAAAAATTAACAGTAGAAATTTCTCAAGGTGTTAAAATGGACTATAATGTAAATGCAAGAGAAGTTTTAGAATTCAATGGAAAAGACATGAGAGATATGTTCAAAAACATTGTTAATCATTTAGATGGTAAAGATGATAATGGTGAAAATGTAGATGTAGATGCTGTTAAAAAATTAGTAAATGAAGATTTACAAAATATTAAAGATGCAATGAATAACGTACTTAAACTTCGTTCAGAAGTTGGTGCAAAGCAGAATAGAATGGATAGTGCTAAATCTAAAAATGAAGATCAAAACTTTAATATGACTGAAATATTATCAAATACAGAAGATATTAATGTAACAGAAAAAACTATGGAATTTGCAGTAATGCAAACAGTATATATAGCATCACTTCAAACAAGTGCTAAAGTACTTCAACCAACACTTATGGATTACATAAGATAAATTATTTAAAAAGGTGGGTAATGATGAAAAGTATAAATACTAAATATCACGGAGTGAGACAGTACGAAGATAGTGACGTAATAACTTTTCAAAAAGGAATTCCTGGTTTTCCTGAACTAAAGAAATTTATAATATTTCCAGTAGAAGAAAACGAAGTTTTTAAAATAATGCAGTCTATAGAGGACAAAGACATAGGACTTACATTAATTTCACCATTTTTAGTAAAAAAGGATTACGAATTTAAACTTGAGGATAATACTATTAAAAACTTAGAAGTACAAAAACCTGAAGATGTGTTGGTTTTTACTACGGTTACAATAAGTTCAAAAGTTGAAGATATAACTACTAACTTAATCGCACCTATAATTATTAATATAAAAGGAAAAATAGGGGAACAAATAATATTAAATAGTGAAAAATACTCAGTAAAATATCCTTTATTTAAGGAGGAAGTTTAATGTTAGTAGTTAAAAGAAAAAAGGGTGAAGCTATATTAATAGGGGATAATATAGAAATAAATATAGTAGATATGGAAAATAATTCGGTAAAAATAGCAATAGATGCACCAAGAAGTATAAGAATTCTTAGAAAAGAGCTTTTAAAAGAAGTGGAAAATGAAAATAAACAAGCAATTACATTTAATAAAGACATACTCAATAAATTGAAAAAGTAACATTTATATAAATATTAAGGGTGTAAGCTAGAATCAGCCTGTGAGGTAAATATCTATATAGTGTTAGGAATCGTGTCACTTCAGTAACAAGTTCTAAGTCTTACTCATATTCAAAAGGAGATTTTCAGAAAAATATTCCAAAGGAATTAGTTATCAGAAAATAACTCTTTTGAAATTCGTAAGACTAAGAACTTGTAGACTTCGTTCCAATGATATCCTTACACACTATATAGATATTTACCACAGGCAGAGAGTTGCAAGCCAGTATAATAAATATGGGGGTGTGGTATTCAATGGGATTGAATAATGTTATACAAAAACAGGGGTTTGAGAATTATAATAATGAATTAACAGTGGGCACTGAGAAGAATAGAAATGTTTATAATAACTCAGATTCTGTATATCTAAAGCAGGTAAGCGAAAAAGATGTAAGAGATGTAGTTGATGGTATAAATAAGTTAATTAAGGATACTGCAACTCATATTGAATATGAAAAGCATGATAAGTTTAACGAGTATATTATAAAGATAGTTGATAATGAAACGAAGGAAGTTGTAAAGGAGATACCACCTAAGAAGATTCTTGACATGGTAGCAAAAATGTGTGAAATGATAGGAATTCTTGTAGACGAAAAGGCTTAGGGCTACAAGCTGAAACCTTGCCTGTGGCGTAAATATCTATATAGTATTAGGAATCGTGTCACTTCAGTAACAAGTTCTAAGTCTTACTCATATTCAAAAGGAGATTTTCTGAGAAATATTCCAAAGGAATTGATTATCAGAAAATAACTCTTTTGAAATTCGTAAGACTAAGAACTTGTAGACTTCGTTCCAATGATTTCCTATACACTATATAGATATTTACCACAGGCAGAGAGTTACAAGTCAGTGAATAAAAGGGTAATAAATGATATAGTACTAAAAAACTCAAACTCGCTATACTCAAACAATGAGTTTTTCTTAACGCAAAGTTAAATTTTTAGAACAAGAATTACTAATGCTCGTTCAAACGGTTTTTACGTAAAATATCATTTATCTTCGCTAGGTGTAGCTTGTGACATACTATATATAGTGAATAGAATTGAGTTACGGAAGTAACAAGTTCTAAGTCTTTATCAGTGGACAAGTGACAAGTGACAAGTGACAAGTTAAGGATGTTTTTCTTACAGAAAAACTTTTATTTAAATATAGTGATAAGATTTTAAATGAATTTTACATTCACTAATAAAGGTTTTATGCGATAGCATGTGCTTGATAAGATTATAATTTAAATGTAAGTTAGAAATTTAAGATGAATATTTATATATGTGCGTTAGCACGTTGATATATCATAAATTCTAAGAAAATTTGCATGATGTTATACTTTGATCTTTTGGTAAATTGATATTTACATCAGTTGATGAGTGTAAAGATAAAGGAAATTTTACCTTTAAGCAAAATAATTAATTGAAAGCTTTCTGAATCAGCAGAAAGGTGCCCATAACTGTCAACTGTTAACTGTAAACTATCAACTGATAAGGGGTGGTTATATGGAGTATAAATTAAATAAAATTGACGTAGAACTTAGACAAAGAGTTAAAGATACTACAAAATCTGGTGTGGTTCATAGAAAAGATAAAATAAAAATTAATCAAGACAAAAATAAGGATAGTTCATCAAATAGAAGTTTTGAAGATAATTTAAAAAAAGCTAAGAAAGATAAGAAGAATAAAGAAAAATTTGAGGTAGAAGCTTACAAAGCTGAAAATATAGATGTTAAAGGATTTAAAGAGGAAATTGAATGTGATTGTAATGTTAGATCAAGAGGAACGTTTTTAGATGTAAAAAAGTAGGAGGTATAACCTATGTATGGTAGTCAAGCAAAAGCGTATAATGTTTATAAAAATAATAGTATAAATTTTGCATCAAAAGAACAGCTTTTACTTATGTTAGTAGATGGAGCTGTTAAGTTTTCAAAGATAGGCAGACAAGCTATTGTGGATAAGAATATTCCAAAGTCTCATGAGAACATTGTAAAAACTCAAGATATTTTTTATGAGTTGATGGCTACTTTAGACGTGAATAAAGGTGGAGAATGGGCAAAGCAGCTTATGTCAATATATGAGTTTATTGTAAGAACGTTAGCTGATGCGAACATTAAGAAGGATGTAAAAATCATGGATGAGGCAATATCATTAATAGAGCAAGTAAAAGATACATGGCACGAAGCGTATAAGGTTTCCAAGCAAAATGGATAGAAAATGGGCACAAGCTTCGAAGCTTAAGCTCTGATAAATGATATTTTGCTACAAAACCTTTAACTGCATAAAGTAATTCTAAGCTCTAAAAATTTAACATTGCTAAAAAACTCAAACTCGCTATACTCAAACAATGAGTTTTTCTTAACGCAAAATTAAATTGAAACTTAGCTTCAAATGAAATCTTTACTTCATTTGAAGGTTAGTTGAAATTATCCAGGAGTTTAGTGTCTCTTAACTAACTCTTATAGAAAAAGAGTTAGTTTTAGAGAAACTTAACTATCGGATAAATTTTTAGAGCAAGAATTACTAATTATTTGTTAAAATGGTTTTTACGCAAAATATCATTTATCTCCGCTAAGTGTAGCTTGTAAACTAAAGGAACAAAATTGAAGAACTATAAAGTCTAAGTCTTACTCATATTCAAAAGAGATATCTTACAAATATTCCAAAGGAATTAATTATCAGAAAATAACTCTTTTGAAATTCGTAAGACTAAGAACAGGAACTTTTTATTAAAAAGATAATAAATAATTAATAATGTATAATTAACAATTAAAGAAATTTTGCCTTATGGAAAAATAAATAATAAATATATAATCTAAGATTTTTACTAAAGTAAAAATCAACATTAATTATTCATTATTAATTTTTAATTATTAATTGTCATTAAAAGTATCAACTGTCAACTTTTAATTGAATCAGTTTTTATGATTTAAAAAAGAAGGAGGAATATGACATGGGAGAAGCAGGCGGCATAAGTACTAGTAATGTAATGAGATTTACAGGACTTGCAACTGGTATGGATACAGACGCAATGGTAAAAAAAATGATGGCAGCGGAAAATATAAAAGTAGAAAAACAAAAACAAGCTAAGCAAATGCTTGAATGGAAGCAGGAAGCTTATGTAGGTATAATTAAAGATACAAAGGCATTTAACAGTGAATTTTTAGATATATTATCAGATGCAGATACAAACATGATGAAAAGTTCAGGTTATTCAACTTCTAAAATTACAAGTTCAAATGAAAATATAGCATCAGCAACTGCATGTGCAGGTGCAGCTAATGGTACATACAAAATAAAAGTTGGACAAATAGCAGAGAATGCTAAAGTACAAAGCAACGATTTGAATTCTATAATTCCTAATAATATTATAACTGATAAAATTACAACTGGTAATGCAACAGAATGGAATGATAAAAAATTAAAATTTGAATTAAGTGATGGTACAACAAAAGAAATTACTATATCAGGTATAAATGATACAGATACGGTTTCAGATATTGGAAGTAAAATACAAGGTATTATTAACTCAGATGTAGATTTAGCTAAAGAGATTACAGTTTCAGATACAGCTGATGGAAGATTAAAATTTGAAGCTTTAAGTTCTGATAAAGTAACTATTCAAGATTCTGGAAACATGCCTCCGCAATTAGCTAATTTAAAAGATAAATCTATTCTAAGCCTTAGTACAAATACTAAATTATCAAATTTAGGAATAACTGCAAATTCAGAAATAAAGATTACAGCAAATGGAAAAGAATTCAATGTAAAAATTGGTGCAGATGATACGTTAAATAATTTTATGAATAACATTAGTGGGGCTAAAATAACTGAAGATAAAAAAACTGACTCTTTAGGTAATTATGTTACTGTACATTATAGTGAACTTACAAAAAAATTAACTATAGAAACGCGTGAAACAGGAGAAAGGGCTTCATTAAAAATTGAAGATGTGACAGGAAATATAGCATCTACTCTTGGAATTAATAAAGAAGATCAAGGTCAAAATGCTAAGGTACAAATAACTCCTCCAGGTGAGGCAACACCTGTAACTGTAGAAAAATCATCTAATGCTTTTACAATAGATAATATACAGTATGATTTAAGAGATAAACAGGCAGATGTATTAAATTCTGATGGAACATTTAAAGACACAACAGAAGCAATAACACTAAATGTAACATCTGATACATCAAAAACAGTAGATAAAATAAAGAAATTTGTAGAAAAATATAATGAGCTTATAGATAAAGTTAATAAAAAGATTTCAGAGAAAAAGAATTATAAGTATAAGCCACTTACAGCTGAACAAAAAAAGGGTATGGAAAAAGATGAAATTAAAAAGTGGGATGAGAAGGTTAAGCAAGGAATACTTAGAAATGATAACTATTTAGATGGAATGGTTTCAAGAATGAGAAGTGCCTTTTATGATTCAGTTGAAGACTCAGGTATTAGTTTAACAGAAATGGGACTATCTACATCAAGAATTTATTCAAAAAAAGGAAAAATCGAAATAGATGAAGAAAAGTTAAAGAAAGCTTTAGAGACACGTGGTGATCAAATAGTAGATTTATTTACTAAGACTTCTAGTGCTTCAGATAAAACTACAAGATATAAAGAAGAAGGAGTATTATCAAGACTTAAAGATATAATTAATGATTATACAGGTTCTGAGGGTTCATTAATTAAAAAAGCTGGTTATACAGATACAAGATGGGTAACTAGTAATGATTTGAGTAAGAGTATAAAAAAATATGAGAAGACAATAAAAGATATGGACAAGAAGTTGTATAGGAAGCAAGAACATTATTATCAAATGTTTGCAAAACTCGAAACTTATATGAACAATATGAATGCTCAATCAAATTGGTTGTATTCACAACTTGGAATGGGACAATAGAATATAAGAGTATAAAGTATAAAGAGAAAAGTACAAATAAGGAAGATTTTCAAAAGTTTGTTTTTGAAAATTTATAAATTATAAATTTTTCTGAAAGAAAAACATCTTTATCTGTTCTTTAATCTTTAATCTTTTTACTTTGTTTTAAGGATGTGATTAATATACTAGAAGATAAATTAAAAGAGTATAAGCAGTTAACACAAAAAATGATAGAAGAAGCTAGCAATGAAAAAATAGATAATATAGGTGACTTGTTAGAAAAGAGACAGGAAATTATAAATTCTATAAATGAATTGAATTATAGTAAAGAAGAGTTTAAAAAAGTTGCATCAGACTTAGATATTGTGAATTTAGAAAATGAGTTAAGGGGTATATTAGAAAATAAAAAAATGGAATGCAAGAGAGAAATTGATAAAGTTAAAAAGAAAAAGACAGCTCATCAAGTGTACAATAGTGCCTTTACGAAAAATTCTTATTTTATAAAGCAGAAGATTTAATTAAAAGTATGTAAAACTGAAATTTTAATTAAAAGTGGATAGAAAATGAATGGATATTTTTTTATAGAAAAATATCCATTTCCTATATTCAAAACTTTATTTTTGCTTTATATTAAATTTTATTTAAAAAAGTATAAAGTTATAGAATAAAATGTCGATAATAAAAATAATGAGACGTAAAATAATAAAAAAAGGAAAAATAATAAAAAAAATAATAAAAAAGTGTAAAGTTATATTAAATATTGTCGATAACTAAAATGTAAAACTTAATAAAACTTAAAACTTATGATAATTAAAATTAAATTAAGCTATTAGAAGTTATTTAACTTTTAATATATATAAAAATGGGCATGGAAGCCCAGTAAAATCAGGGAGGAATTTATCATGATAATCAATCACAATATGAACGCTATGAATGCTCACAGAAAAATGATGGGTAATGTAGCAAAATCAGGAAAATCTATGGAGAAATTATCTTCAGGTTTAAGAATAAACAGAGCTGGAGATGACGCAGCAGGTCTTGCAATTTCAGAAAAAATGAGAGGACAAATCAGAGGATTAGATCAAGCATCAAGAAACTCACAAGATGCTATATCTCTTGTTCAAACAGCAGAAGGTGCTTTAAATGAAACTCACTCAATTCTTCAAAGAATGAGAGAACTTGGAGTACAAGCTTCAAATGATACTAACAATAATTCAGACAGAGGACAAATCCAAAAAGAAATCAATCAGTTAACATCAGAAATAAACAGAATAGGTAATACTACTGAATTCAATACTATGAAACTTTTAGATGGTAGTCATAGTGATCAAAAAGTTGTTAACACAGTAAAATCAGCAACAGCTAAAGTTTATGGAAATATGTCAAGTGCTCCAGCAGCTACTTGGGATGCAGGTGGTTATAAATTTGATATAACTTCTGATGGAACTACAGGTGGAGTTAAATTTGCAGGTACAGATAATGCATCAGGTTTAGACTGGACAAAAGCAGCAAATGGTGATGGAAAGAATACATTAACTATAAAAGCAGATAAAGCTAATGGAACTTTTACTGTTGATGGAACTTTTGAAGATAGTACTGGAGTTAAATTAACAATAGACTCTGAGCAAATGACATTAAATGCAGCTGGAGATGCTTATGTATATGATAACCACGGAATTTCATTCCAAGTATCAAAAGCAGATTTTGATAAATCAGTTGATGGAAAAGGTGTTGCATTAAACATAACAAAAGATGCTACTGCAGCTGTAGACTTAACTGCTAAGAATGTTGCAACTAAAAATGATTGGACAACAAATGATTCAGATGCTACTAAAGCTTCTACAATTGAAGGATTTGAAATCACAAACTCTGATCAAAAACCAGAAGGACTTGCATCAGTTAAAGTTCAATTAGATAAAGCTAGCAAAACACTTACAGTAACTTTAAGTGATAAAGATGGCACTCAATTAATAAAAGAAGATATGGTATTAGGTGCTGATGTAAATAGTAAAACTATTAATTATGATAATAATGGAGTTAAATTTACATTCAAAACTAGTACTGCTGCAGAAAATTCAGAAATTACAATTAAATTAGATCAAGCAGATGTAAATAAAACTGAAGATAGTTCTTTAACATTCCAAGTTGGTGCTAATGAACATCAATCAATGTCTTTAGGATTAACAGATATGAGATCAGAAGCTCTTGGAATTTCTTCTAAAAACGGTGGAGATGCTTTTGCAGGTGCTAAAGGTGTAACTAATGGAACAGATAATACTATGGCAGAATCTGCTGTTGATGTTTCTTCAGCTAGTGCAGCTTCAAAATCTGTAACAACTATCCAAACTGCAATAGATAAAGTTTCTGACGAAAGATCAAAACTTGGTGCTATCCAAAACAGATTAGAGCATACAATAAACAACTTAGGAACTTCATCAGAAAACTTACAAGCAGCAGAATCAAGAATTAGAGACGTTGATATGGCTAAAGAAATGATGTCATTCAGCAAAAACAATATTCTTCAACAAGCTGCTCAAGCAATGCTTGCACAAGCTAACCAACAACCACAAGGAGTTCTTCAGTTATTAAGATAAGCAGTGAACCAATTTTATTCTTTTTATAAAATTGTGTGAATCGCTTACTCGGCTGAAGATATGAAGCCGAGTTTCCTTAAAAGAATAAATTAAATCTATGATTTAGTTAGTGGAACTTACCCAGCGACCAACGGGAGTCGGGTTTCCTTAAACTGAACCAATTTTAGTACTTTTCTAAAATTGTGTGAATCGCTTACTCGGCTGAAGATATGAAGCTGAGTTACCTTAAAACAAACTATTGTTATTCTTTTTATAAATGATATTTAATAAAAAAGTCGGAGGAGAAATCTTCTCCGGCTTTTTAAAATATAATTAATTATATTTTAAAATTGATAAACAGGGATGTTTACCGATTCCAAAAGTACATGGAGGTAAAACATATGATAATTAATCATAATATGAATGCTATAAGTGCGTGGAGAAATATGGCCCGTGGTGTTAAAAAAGCAGGAAAAAGTATGGAGAAACTTTCTTCAGGACTTAGAATAAACAGAGCATCAGATGATGCAGCGGGACTAGCAATTTCTGAGAAGATGAGAGGACAAATCAGAGGATTAGATCAAGCTTCTAGAAATATCCAAGATGGAATATCTCTTGTTCAGACAGTAGATGGAGCTTTAAATGAGGTACATTCTATACTTCAAAGAGGAAGAGAATTATGTGTACAAGCCTCAAATG
Organism: Haloimpatiens myeolchijeotgali; assembly: GCF_042688525.2. Taxonomy (GTDB): domain Bacteria; phylum Bacillota; class Clostridia; order Clostridiales; family Clostridiaceae; genus Haloimpatiens. The sequence continues at coordinate 2,615,898 of NZ_JBHWAB010000001.1, read as the reverse complement.
ATACTAATGTAAATTCTGATAAAGAAAATATTCAAAAAGAAATAAAACAGTTAAATGAAGAAATCCAAAGAATATCTGAAAATACAGAATTTAATACTATGAAGCTTTTAAACAAAAAAAATACAACAGGTAGAGGTCTTGTACCTAAGGATACAAATGAAGCTAAGGTTCTTGAATTTTTGAGACAAGGTTGGCTTGAGCAGAGTGAAAAAATGATTTATGAAAATTATGGATTAAAAGCAGATGGAGTAGATTTAAAAATAATTTTAGAAACTCCAGGTACAGCGGGAGGAGCACTTGCTTGGGTAAGTTCTAAGGTACCTTCAACAGGACCAGGTAAATCAACTGAGTTAGAACTGCACATTGATATGGCAGATTTTGATCCTCCTACATGGCCTAATGGCGGAAGCGCTCCTATGTATAATGATAGAATTATAGCTCATGAAATGACTCACGCTATAATGGGAAGAACTATGAATTTTGCAGAACTTAATACTTGGTTTAAAGAAGGTGCTGCAGAATTTACTCATGGTGCAGATGAAAGACTTAAAAATGATATAGCAAACAATGGCGGAGGAACTACAGGACTTGATAAAATATTAAGTTATTTAGATGAAACAGATCCTTCAAAATGGATACCTGCAGGTTCAGATGCTACAGTTTCTTCCAGTTACTATTCTGCATCTTATATTGCAGTTAGATATTTGGATAAATATGTAGGAGATAAATTAGGAGCTGATCACAGCATAAAAGATGTTATGGAGTATTTATCTAAGCCAGGAAATGAAACTAAGAAATTAGGAGATGCTTTAAATTTTATTGATTCTACAACTTTTGCTGATGCTAGTACAGCAGAAAAAACATTATTGCAAAAGATAAAAACTGACTACAATGGTGATAAAGCAAACTTTTTAAAGAATAAATGTAACATAACTTTAGAAGCTGTAGGAACTAAGGAAAACGATACAGGTTCCGCAGGGGGAGCTGATGCTAGAGGAGCAGGAGCTAAAACTGCAGAAACTGTTGTGGCTGATGATAAGAATTTAACTGATGATCCACTTGAAGGATTTAAGGAAATATGGCCTACTTTTGCACCTAGTAAAAGTGCAGGAGAACCTATTAAAAAGGAGAAAACAGAGCTTTCTATTCAAATGGGAGCAAATGAAAATAGTTCAATGAGTATTGATTTATTTTCAATAGATACAAGTACATTAGGTATAAACAAAATTGATGCTTCAAAAGATGCACAAGATGGAATTACAAAATATAATGATGCTATAAATAAGGTTTCTGATATTAGATCTTATTATGGAGCAGTTCAAAACAGACTGGAACATGCTTTAGAAGTTAATCAAAATACTTCAGAGAACTTACAAGCAGCAGAATCAAGAATTAGAGATGTTGATATGGCTAAAGAAATGATGACATTCAGCAAAAATAATATCTTACAGCAAGCTGCACAAGCAATGCTTGCACAAGCTAATCAACAGCCACAAGGAGTTCTTCAGCTTCTTAGATAAGCAAAGTATAAAGGAGAAAGTATAAGTAAAGTATAAAGTAGAAAGAAGAAAGTATAGATAAGGAAGCTTTTCAGAAGCAAGCTTTTGAAAAGCAACGAATTAAAATTTAAATAAAAATTTTTCTGAAAGAAAAATACCCATATTTCAACTTTCTACTTTTAACTTTATACTTTCTTTAAGTTTATTTCTTAGCTGTTTTGTTAATAATTATTGTTAAAAAGCTAAGGAAGGATGTTTAATATTGAAACAAAACCTACAGGAGGTTTGTGAATATGGTGAATAAAAAAAGAGAAATGCTCATTCCACAATACATGCATAAATTCAAATGTATAGGTTCAAGTTGTGAAGATAGCTGCTGTATTGGATGGAGAGTTCAGATAGATAAAAATACATATAAACAATATAGAAAATGTAAAAATAAAGAATTACAAGGTATGCTTGGCGAAAAAGTAAAACGTAATCGTTCAAGTTCTTCAAAATATGATTATGCTGAAATAAAAATGAATAATGGTAATTCTTGCCCATTTTTAACACAAGATAAATTATGTAAAATACATTCAAATTTAGGAGAGGAATATCTTTCTATTACATGTACACAATATCCTAGAATATTTAATGCTGTAAATGGTGTTTTGGAAAAGTGCGCTACTATGTCTTGTCCAGAAATTGCACGTTTAGCTTTATTAAATCCAGAAGTTATGCAATTTGATTATATAGAACCTGATATTAGTAGAAAAAATGCATTTAACGACAAGATTGATACTAATCAAAGTTCTACAGAAAATAAAATAGAAAAATATTTTTGGAATCTTAGGATTTTTACAATAGAAGTTCTTCAAAATAGAGATTATGAACTTTGGGAAAGACTTATTATTTTAGGTATGTTTTATGAAAAGTTAAGTGCATATATTAAAGAAGAAAATATGGATGAAACGTTAAATCTTATTGAGAATTATAGAAATAATATAAAAAATGGAATTTTTCATGAATATTTAAAAGAAATTCCTTCTTATAAAAATATTCAAATGGTAATATTAAAAGAGTTAACTAATGAAAGAATATTAAAAGGTATAGAAAATAGAAGATATTTGGAATGTTTTTTAGAATTTATGCAGGGTATGGGATATACTGGTAAAGCTACAAATGAAGAATTAGTTAAGAAGTATGAAAAAGCGTATACTAAATATTATGAACCCTATATGAAAGAACATGAATATATATTAGAAAATTATTTAGTTAATTATGTTTTTAAAAATCTATTTCCTGTAAGAGAACGAGAAGAAGTTTTTGATAATTATGTGATGCTTGTGATGCATTATGCTATGATAAAGATGCACCTTATTGGTATATCTGCATTTCATAAAGAAAAATTTTGTGATGAACACATTGTTAAACTTATTCAATCTTTTGCAAAAACAGTAGAACATAATAATATATTTTTGGAATACATGTATGACCTTCTTAAGAAAGATGAATTGGCAACTATGGCTTATATGTCCATTTTGATAAAAAATTAGATAAATTAATAAAAAATATCAAAAAAAGTGTAAAGTAAAATAAATATACAACGATTATATAAGCGTAAGGGTTCAAAGGAGTTGAATCCATGTATTATCAGGACGATTAATAAATTTATTCAAACTGAAGGATGCAGTATTGTTAATGAATTTATTAGTTGTTATTTTTTACAGTATGTAAGAAAAAATATGAAAAAAATATAAAATAAGTATAAAGTGTAATAAATATCAAACGATATAATAAGTATAAGCGATAAAAAGTTTCAAAGGATTTGAAATAAGCTTATAAAAATAGTGAGGATATTTAAAAATTATATATTGCACAGGGATGATTAATAAACTTATTTATTCTGCAGGAGGCAGATTATAGATAGGCTTATTAATCATCTTTTTTTGCATAAATATGAAAAATAGTACATTTTTTAGTGAAAATTAAAATAATTATAAATATTACTAAAAACAACAAATTAATACTAAATTGTATTATAATATACATAAAGGAAATATATTATAAATATTTAATGCATTTACAAAAGTTGAATTGTTAATTTACAAGGAGGTAATTATTAATGTTAGTATTAGGCAGGAAGCCAGGGGAATATGTAATGATAGGTGAAGATATTAAAGTTAAAGTTGTAAAAAGTGATAAAGGTGATTTAAGATTAGCAATAGATGCACCTCGTAGTGTGAAAATCAAACGAGGAGAGATTTGGGAACAAGAAAATCTACACTAAAAACAAATATGTAAACTCATGGAGGAGTCAATTTACTTATCTAACCACAGGAAGTGGGGAAGATAAGAAATTGATTCTTTTTTTAGGTATATAAGAACATTAAAAAATTAAGTCAATTAGGTAATGAAGATTTATAAAAGAATTAATAATGAAAAATTAATAATTAATAATTAATAATGAAGGATGAAATTCCTTTAGGGAATTTCTACAAATTAAATTTAAAATTTAAATTAAAGATTTTCCCAAGTATGAGGAAAATTCACCACAATTATTAACTATTAATTATCAATTTTTAATTAAATTTTAACTTTGCTTTAAAAGTCAATATGACTTTTGAAAATATATAAAACAGTGTGCAAGGAAGTACACTTAAATTTCAAGGAGGTTTTTTACAATGATAATCAATCACAATATGAACGCTATGAATTCTCATAGAAACATGATGAGCAACATAACAAAATCAGGAAAATCAATGGAAAAATTAAGCTCAGGTTTAAGAATAAACAGAGCTGGAGATGACGCAGCAGGTCTTGCAATATCTGAAAAAATGAGAGGACAAATCAGAGGATTAGATCAAGGTTCTAGAAATGCTCAAGACGGTATTTCTTTAATTCAAACTGCAGAAGGTGCTTTAAATGAAACTCACAGCATTCTTCAAAGAATGAGAGAATTAGCAGTTCAATCAAAAAATGATACTAATGTATCTCAAGATAGAAAAGCATTAAACGATGAATTTAAACAATTAAAAGAAGAAATAACAAGAATAGGTGATCAAACAGAATTTAATACTCAAAATTTATTAAATGGTTCTTTCAGTGCAAAAGACTTCCAAGTAGGAGCAAATGAAGGACAAACTATTCAATTAACAATAAAAGATATGAGAGCTAGTGCAATAGGACTTACTTCTTCTGTTGCAATTGATAAAGGTTCAGCAGCAGCAAAAGCTATAACAACAGTAAATGATGCAATTAACACAGTATCATCAGAAAGATCAAACTTAGGTGCATTACAAAACAGATTAGAACATACAATAACTAACCTAGATACAGCATCAGAAAACTTACAAGCATCAGAATCTAGAATTAGAGACGTTGATATGGCTAAAGAAATGATGACATTCTCTAAGAAAAATATTCTTAGCCAAGCTGCTCAAGCAATGCTTGCTCAAGCAAATCAACAACCACAAGGAGTTCTTCAATTATTAAGATAAGTGACACTCTAAATCTGTGATTTAGTTAGTGGAACTTACCCAGCGACCAACGGGAGTCGGGTTTCCTTAAACCGAACCAATTTTAGTGGGTTTTTAAAATTGTGTGAGTCGCTTACTCGGCTGAAGATATGAAGCCGAGTTTCCTTAAAATAATTAAGTTTAAAATTTTCCTAAGCAAGTAATGCGGAAAATTCACCAAAAGGTAGGATGAAAGTCCTACCTTTTTTATGCTTTTATTAAAGTATTTACTATAATTTACGATATTTAAAATAGACTAAATAATATTTGGAGGTAAATATGAATGCAATAACACAATATACATTAAAAAATATAGATTTTAGAAATGTAGATGAATATACTATTGAAAAAAGTAAGGATAATAAAAATATTATCAGAATTTTAAAAAATGATAAGTATATATATTTAGGAAGTAAATATTCTGTAGATAGAGATATAAAAAATTTTTATAAAAAATTAGGGGAAATAAATGAAGAAACTATAATTATAATTTTTGGATTAGGTGCAGGAGAACATGTATTAAAAATTTTAAATGATACTAAATACAATAAAATATTAGTGGTTGAACCAGATGTATCTGTGATTAAAACATTCTTAAAATTGAACACATCAAAAGATATTTTGGAAAATGATAGATTTATTTTAAGTTTATATAAGAAAAATCAAACTAAAGATATAATAACGTCTATAATAACACAAATAGATTCTAATAATGTTGAAGTTTTGGAGTATTCTAATTATGATAGAATTTATGAAAGTGAATTTAAAGAATTTTTTAAGAAGTGTATTGAAGTAATTGAAAAATGTTTAATAAACATGAATACAGAAATGTTTTTTTCAAAAAAAATGATACAAGTTTATCTAGACAATATTAAAAATATTATAAAGAGTGTTCCTATAAATTATTATAAAAATATATGTAAAAGTATGCCAGCTATAGTAGTATCAGCAGGGCCTTCTTTAAGTAAAAATATTCATAAATTAAAAGATGTTCAACATAAGTTTATAATTATATGTGGTGCTAGAACATTAAAACCGTTATTAGATGTAGGAGTTATTCCGGATTTTGTTTGCATAATAGACCCGGTAGATGCAAATTTACAATTTGTGCAAGACAGTAGAGACTATAGTGCTAAAATAGTGTTTTGTGAAGTATCTAATTTTAGAACAGTAAATGCATATAAAGGGAATAAAATTATTTTTAAAGAAGAGTTTAATTTTAAAAAATTAAGTGATAGTATTTTAGAATACAAGTTAGATAGTTTATGGAATGGAGGTTCTGTTGCACATACTTGTACTTCTTTTGCAAATTATATAGGATGTAATAAAATTATATTTATAGGACAAGATTTAGCTTATACAAACAATAAATATCATGATGATAAAGCAGATTTTGGTGTCAAAAACAATGGTAAAATTGAAGAAGAAAATACTATCTATGTAGATGATATTTATGGAAATAAAGTGATGACAAGTAAGATATTAAATTTTTACAAGAAAAACCTAGAAGAATATATAGATAGAGTTAATGACGTAGAATTTATAAATGCTACAGAAGGTGGAGCAAATATAAAGGGAACTAAAATAATGAATTTACAGGAAGTAATAAATGAACATGAGGATAATATAAACAAAGAAATATTAAATACAAAAATAGATGAAGAGAATAAAAAAATATTTAATAAAGAAAAAATAATAAGTAATTTAAAATCAACTATAGAACACTTAAATAGAATAGATGATAAAAGTAAAAAAATCCTAAATAGTATAGAACAAATAGACAAAAAAGGTATTAAAATTAATAAAAAATCAATTAAGATACTTAAAGATGTAAAAATCAATAATAAAAAAATTCAAAAATTAGAGATACTTAATTCTCTTATAAATCCAATTATAAATAAAATTGTATCAAAATCAGAATATAGAGAGAATAGTAAGGATAATGATTTACAAAGGATAAAGAAGTTAATAGAACAAACAAAGCCAATTTATGAGGCGTTTATACAAGCTGTTAAAGATGTTAATCCTATGATAGATAAATTGATAAATGAGTTGGAAGGTGAAAAATATGAATAAGGAAGATATTGAAGTTTTAAAAATAGCTAAAAAGTATATGGAAAATATGAATGATGCTATATTAAAAGCTGCAGAGTATATACAAAATGAAGATTATTATAAAGGAATGGATTTAGTAATTAATATTACTGATGGATTAGAATGGATAATACAATTAATAGTATCAAGAAATGATATATATACTGGAAATATGGGAATTGATGAATTTACAAATAAAATTAAAGAGATAGTAGAAGCTTTTGAAAATCAAGATTATATTTTGATAGGAGATTTGTTAGAATATGAAATTAAGCCTATAGTAGAAAATTATTATAATGAAACGACTAATTTAATTGAAAAATTAAAAAAATAATAGAAAAAATATAGATAATGAATATATATAACATTAAACAAAAGATGTAATTATATTTAATTTAAAAAGGAAATGATAGTATGTTGAATAGTGTAAATGAAATACTAGTGTATCCAGAGTATTCTATAAGAGAAGTTCTTAAGATATTAGATAGTGGAGCTAAAGGTATAGTATTCGTAATTGATGAATGTAAAAAATTATTAGGGACTGTAACAGATGGAGATATAAGGAGAGCTATATTGCAGGATATATGCTTAGATAATTGTATAGGGGATATAATGTTTAAAAAGCCTGTTACAGTAATAGAAGGAACTTCGACAGAGGAAATAAAGGAAATACTAATTAAAAATGCTGTAAAGCAAGTACCTATAATAGATGAAAATGGTATGATTAAAGATATGATAACAATAAATGATATACTGCTTCCTAAGGGTAAAGAGAATATTGTTATAATAATGGCAGGAGGACTTGGAACGCGATTAAAAGATTTAACAAAGGAGATTCCAAAACCTATGTTAAAAGTAGGTGAGGATCCAATACTTAAGCATATTATTGATAATTTTAGAAAGTATGGATATAACAAAATATTTATTGCTGTAAATTATAAAGCAGAAGTAATAGAAAATTATTTTCAAGATGGATATGCTTATGGAGTTAAAATAGAGTACATAAGAGAAAATAAAAGAATGGGGACAGCTGGAGGAATAAAACTTGCTGAAAACTATATAAACAAGCCTTTCTTTGTTATAAATGGAGATATATTTACTAATTTAAATATAGAAAAAATGATGGAATTCCATATAAGGAATGGTTTTGATATTACGGTAGGAACAAGAAAACATTCTCTTAAAATACCTTATGGAGTTATAGAAAGCGAAGACAATAATATTAAAGAAATTAAAGAAAAACCAACTATAGATTGTTTAATAAATGGAGGAGTGTATTGTTTAAATCATGAATTACTAGAGTACATTCCAAAAAATAGATATTTTGAAATAACTGATTTAATAAGTAAATGTATAGAAATGGGTAAAAAAGTAGGGAATTATGAAATAAAAGATTATTGGATGGATATAGGCAGAATAGAAGATTATCATAAAGTTAATGATTATGTATTTGAACAAATAGTTTGTAGTGAAGTAGGTGATGAAGATGATTGATAATAAAAAAGTATTAGCTATTATTCCAGCAAGAGGTGGTTCAAAGGGAGTACCAAGAAAAAACATAAAATTATTAAATGGTAAGCCTTTGATAGCGTATACCATAGAAGAAGCTAAAAAAAGCAAATATATAGATAAAATTATAGTTTCAACTGAAGATGAAGAAATAGCTAGTATTAGTAAAAATTATGGAGCGGAAGTACCATTTTTAAGACCTAAAGAATTGGCTAGGGATAATACACCAGGAATAGAACCAGTTATTCATTGTGTAGAGTGGCTAAAAAAAAATTGGGGATATATATCAGATTATGTTTGTTTACTTCAATGTACTTCACCTTTTAGAAAAGGAAAACATATACATGAAGCTTTAAATAAAATGTTCAGTAAGCAAGCTGATTCGATAATTTCATTATGTGAAAGTGAACAAACGCCTTATTGGATGAAAAAGATAAAGGATGGTAAAATAAAGTATTTTTTAGAGCAAGGTAAATTATATGAGAGAAGGCAGGATATTCCTAAGACATATATAACAAATGGAGCAATTTATATAATAAAATCACAAGTACTACTTCAAAATAAAACATGGTATACAGAAAATACAATACCGTATATAATGGATAAAATTAGTTCAATAGATATAGATACATTAAATGATTTTGAATTAGCTGAATTTTATATGAAAAAAAGTAGCATAAATATAGAAAGGAAGAAAAACATATGAGCAATAGTAGTGTATATATCATAGCGGAAATAGGAGTTAATCACAATGGAAATATTGAAACAGCAAAAAAATTAATAGATAAAGCAAAAGAAGCAGGAGTAGATGCAGTAAAATTTCAAAGTTTTACTTCGGAAAATGAAAAAATAAGGAATGCTCCTTTAGCGGAGTATCAGAAAGAAAATACTAATTATAAAGATGCATTTGAGATGAGTAAAAAATTAGAATTATCGATAGAAGAACATATTAAATTAAAAAAATACTGTGATAAGAAAAAGATAACATTTTTATCTACAGGATTTGATAAAGATAATGTAGATTTGTTAGATAATTTAGGAGTTGAACTTTTTAAAATACCTTCTGGAGAAATAAATAATTTTCCTTTAATAAAACATATAGCTCTAAAAAATAAACCTATAATAGTATCTACTGGGATGGCTAATTTAGCTGAAATAGATGAATGTATAACTTATATAAGAAATTATAATAATAAAAAGTTGACTATTTTACATTGTGTTTCGTTGTATCCTTGTAATTTTGATAAATTAAATTTGAAATTTTTAGCAACATTAAATAGGATATATGATGATTGTATAATTGGTTTTTCAGATCATTCCATTGGAGAAGAAGCTTCAATAGCCTCAATAGCTTTAGGAGCTAGAGTGATTGAAAAACATATAACATTAGATAAAACAATGGAAGGACCAGATCATAAAGCATCCATGGATTGTGAGGAGTTAAAACATTTTGTAGCATCTATAAGAAATATAGAAAAAGCATTAGGTAGTAATTTGAAAAAGATATCTGAAGAGGAAATGAGAGTTAGAGAAGTTTCAAGAAAAAGTATTGTTGTAGAAAAAAATATAAAAGAAGGGGAGAGGTTTACCATTGAAAATTTAAGTATAAAAAAACCAGGAAACGGTATACCTTCGAAATATTTAAAGAATATTATTAATAGAGTAGCTACAACAAATTTAAAAAAAGATACTATATTAACGTTAGAAATGGTGGGAAGTATAAAAAATGATGGATAAAAAAATAAAAATAATCTTTTTTACTGGAAATAGGGCAGAATTTGGACTTATGGTTCCTATAATAAAAGAAGCATTAAAATGTAATATACAATGTAAACTTATAGTTTCAGGAGCACATTTGAATAGTAATTATGGAAATACGATACAAGAAATTAAATATGAAGGTATAAATGTAGATTATAAAATAGAGTTAATGAAAAGTGAAGAAAGAAAAAATAGTATTCATGAAGAATCTATAGAAATAATAGATAAGGTAGGAAAGATTTTAATTAATGAAAGGCCAGATTATTTTTTTGTTTTAGGTGATAGATATGAAACATATGCAGCAGCTTCTGCAGCGTTATTTTCACAAGTACCTATAGCACATGAAGGGGGAGGAACTATAACTTCGGGAGGATGCTTGGATGATATAATTAGACATGCTATAACTAAACTTGCTAGTTTACATTTTGTAACTTGTGAAACTAATTATAATAATGTGAGAAGGTTAGGAGAAGAGGAGTGGAGAGTATGCTTAAGTGGATCTACTGCAATGGATACTATTTTGCAAGAGAAAATAGTATTAAAAAGTGAACTAGAAAATGAGCTTAATATTAATTTTGAACAACCAGTAATATTATTTACTCAACACCCAGTTTTTTCAGAACATGAAAAGTCTAAAGAACAAATAATTGAGAGTTTAGAAGCATTAAAGGAATTAGGGTATCAGACAATAATAACTTTTCCAAATTCTGATATCGGAAGTAATGATATAATAGAGCAATATCACAAATATAGAAAGGTAAAAAACTTTAAATTTGTGGAAAGCCTTGGTAGAAAAAGATATTTAAGTGTAATGAAGTATTGTTCAGCTGTAGTAGGAAATTCTAGTAGTGGATTATTAGAAACACCTATATTTAAAATACCAGCAGTTAATATAGGTTTTAGACAAAGTGGAAGAATAAGGTCTAGTAATGTTATAGATGTTGGGTATGATAGAAAAGAGATTGAAATAGCTATAAAAAGATGTATTGATGATGAAAATTTTAAGAAGCAAGTAAAAAAATGTTATAATCCTTTTGGTAATGGAAATGCAAGTACTAAAATAGTTAACTTTTTAAAATGTAATTATAAAAATTCTAATTTATTAAGAAAGAAATTATTATAGGAGTAATTTAAATATGATGGAATATAAATTTATGAATAATAAGTTAAATTTAATTAAAAGTATTTCGCCTTTATACATGTTGAATTTAAGCACAGGTAAAAAGAATATTTTTATTAAAAGAGATGACTTAATAGATTTTGGAATAGGAGGTAATAAAGTTAGATTATTAGAGTATATAGTGTTTGAAGCTTTAAGAAATAATGTTAAAAAATTGATAACTTTTGGGAGTGTACATTCAAACCATATAAGGATTACCTCTAGTATAGCGAAGATGTTTAATTTAGATTGTGATGTAATTATTTTAAAAAACAAGAATGAAGAAAAAATAGTAGAAGGTAATCAATTGCTGTTGAATATTTATGGAAGTAATGTTTATTATTGCGATATAAAAGAAGCTAGACAATATATAGATAATCATTTAAAAAAACAAAATAATGAAGGTATAAGATATTGTTTTATTCCTGGGGGGGGACATACAGCAGAAGGTGCATTGGGATATGTAAGAGCTATGTATGAGATATATAAGCAATGTAAAGATAATGATATAAATATTGATACTATTGTAGTTCCTACAGGTACAGGAACTACCCAAGCAGGTCTTATTTATGGATGTAAATTATTAAATTTAAATATCAATATAATAGGAATATCCATAGCTAGAAGAAGGCAAAGATGTCAAAAAGAGATAAAATACATATTAGATAAATTAGATAAAAAATTTATTAAAAACTATAAAATTTTATTAGAGGATGTAAATGTTGTAGATAAATATTTGGATGATTATGGTGAAATAACTAATTTAGAATTAAAAACTATAAAGAAGTTAATTGATACAGATGGTATAATTTTAGATCCTATTTATAATGGAAAAGCGTTTTCAACTATGGTATCGATGATTAAAAATGATGAAATTGAAGAAAAAAATCTTCTCTATATAAATACAGGTGGACTACCTAATATATTTTGTAAAGATTTTATCGAAAGGATGAAAAAAAATGAATGTTCTAATAACTAATATAGGAAGAAGAGGGTATTTAGTAGATTTTTTAAGAAATACATCTAATTTTATTGGAAATATATATGTTTCAGATTGTGATTATACTGCTAGTGGTTTATATAGTAAATGTGATGAATATTTTATATTACCAAGGCCTACTAATGATGAAGGATTATATGTAAAAAAATTAATGAATATTTGTTTATTAAAAAAAATAAAAATAATTATTCCAGTCATAGATCCAGAAATATATATACTTTCTAAGTATAAAGAAAAATTTCGTAAAAAAGGAATATTAATAATAGTTTCATCAAGAGATGTATTAGAAATTTGCTATAATAAATTATTTATGAATGAGTTTTTATTAAAAAATAATTTTAATGTGATTAAGACTTTTAATAATATTAAAACTTTTCAAACAGCTCTAGAGAAGGAACAGATAAATTTCCCAGTTTTTATTAAACCTATATATGGTAGCGGGAGTACTAATTCATTCAAAGTAGATGATTTTAAAAAACTTAAAGCATTGTTTTGCGATGGTATGATAATACAAGAATACATTGAAGGAACTGAATATGGGGTAGATATATTTAATAATTTACAACATACTCCTGTAAGAATAGTTATAAAGGAAAAAATTTCTATGAGAAGTGGTGAAACAGATAAATCTAGAACAATTTTTAATAAAAATATATTTGATGTAACAAAAAAACTTGCAGAAATATTAAAACACTTTGGACCATTAGATTGTGATGTTATAGAAACTAAAAAAAATATATATGTATTAGATATTAACCCAAGATTAGGAGGGGGATATCCAGCTACTCATGAGGCTGGAATTAATTTTCTTGAATTAATAGTTAAGTTATACAAAAATGAGAAAATTACTCCTCAATTCAATAACTATTTATTAGATAGAATTATTGTGAAAGGGATTTCAATAAAGAGTATTAGTGTGAATAAGGAGGAAAAATATGAGTTCAATTAATTCTAACTTAGATTGGGAAGAGATTCATAATAATAGAAGGTGGGGAAAATATCCTCCAGAAGAGTTGATACGATTTATAGCTAAAAATTATTATAATGCTGAAAATAGACATAAAATTAAAATTTTAGAATTAGGATGTGGACAAGGTGCTAATATATGGTATCTTGCAAAAGAAGGATTTAATACATTTGGTATAGATTTTTCTAAAAGTGCTATAAATAAAGCAAAGAGATATTTGAAAGAAGAACATTTGGAAGCAAATTTAAATATTGGAAATGTAGAAAAAATTAATTATGAGAATGAATATTTTAATTGTATAATAGATATACAATGTCTTCAATGTAATACTATAAAACAAATAAGAAATATACTAAAAGAAGTTTACAGATTACTTAATAGTGGAGGAAAAATGTTTTCTATTACATTTTCCACGGAAACATATGGATATGGTTCTGGAGATAAAATAGAAGAAAATACTTTCACAAATGTTAATAAACAAATTCTAAGTGGTAATTTACATCATTTTTTTACTAAAGAGGAAATAGTACAAATATATACTTCTATTGGATTTAAAAATATGAAAATAGATTATGTAGTAAGAAGCTATGGAAATGATAAATATAGTAGTAAGATATGGATTATAGAGGCAACAAAATAGGAAATATTATATAATATGGAGGAAATTTATTAAATGAAAATTATAGGAAAAAAAGTATTAGTTACGGGTTCAGAAGGTTTTATAGGAAGTCATTTAACAGAAAGGTTAGTTGAACTTGGAGCAGAAGTTACTGCTCTTGTCCAATATAATTCTTTTAACAATTGGGGATGGATTGATACTTTTGATAAAAATATAAAGGATAATATTAAAGTAGTCACAGGTGATGTTCGTGAATATGATGGAATGAAAAGAATGATTAAAGGTCAGGATATTGTATTTCATTTAGCAGCTTTAATTGCTATTCCATATTCATATCTTTCACCTATGGCGTATGTTAAAACTAATGTGGAAGGTACTACAAATGTTTTAGAAGCTTGTAGAGAGTATAATATAGAAAAGGTAGTTCATACATCTACTTCAGAAACTTATGGAACAGCATTATATGTGCCTATAGATGAAAAACATCCAATGCAAGGACAATCGCCATATTCAGCTTCTAAAATTGGTGCAGATAAAATAGCTGAAAGTTTTTATAGAAGTTTTAAATTACCTGTAGCAACTATGAGACCTTTTAATACTTATGGTCCAAGGCAATCAGCAAGAGCAGTTATTCCAACTATAATATCTCAAATACTTGCAGGTAAAACTCAAATTAAGCTTGGAAGTTTAACTCCAACTAGAGATTTTAATTATGTTAAAGATACAGCAGAAGCTTTTATAAAGGCAGCTGAAAGTGACAAAACTATTGGACAAGTAGTTAATGCAGGTTCAAATCATGAAATAAGTATAGGAGATTTGACTAAAAAGATTATAAAATTAATAGGCAAAGATGTTGAAATTCTATGTGATGAAGAAAGAATAAGACCTAAAAAAAGTGAAGTAAATAGACTTTGGGCGGATAATAAAAAAATAAAAGAATTAACAGGGTGGATGCCTAAGTATACTTTGGATGAAGGTATTATTGAAACAATAGAGTGGATAAAAAATAACATGGAGTATTTTAAAACAGATATTTATAATGTATAAATTAAATTTTTTTAAAAGTATATTATAATTTTTTAGAATAGGAGTTAATAGTATGATACCATTATGTATACCAGAAATAAAAGGAAATGAGTGGAAATATATTAAAGAGTGTTTGGATACAAATTGGGTTTCTTCAGTAGGAAGTTTTGTAAATAAATTTGAAGAAGATTTTTCAAAATATATTAATGCAAAAAAATCAGTTGTTACCATGAATGGAACTACAGCATTAGAACTTGCTCTAAGAACATTAGGAATTGGAGAAGAAGATGAAGTTATAGTATCTTCTTTAACATTTATTTCTCCCATAAATACTATTAAGTATGTAGGGGCAGAACCGGTATTTGCTGATGCTTGTAGAGATACCTATGTTATGGATGCAGATAAAATAGAACAACTTATAACATCAAAAACTAAGGCTATAATACCAGTACATATTTATGGGCATCCAGTTGATATGAATAAAATTATGAAAATAGCTAAAAAATATAATTTATTTGTGATTGAAGATGCAACTGAAAGTTTGGGTTCGCTTTATAAGGATAAGTATGTAGGGACTATAGGTGATATAGGATGTTTTAGTTTTAATGGAAATAAACTTATAACTACAGGTGCAGGAGGAATGCTTGTTACTAATAATGAAAAGTATGGTGAAAGAGCAAAATTTTTATCTACTCAAACTAAGGTAGTAAATGAAAATAAATCATTTTACCATCCAGAAATAGGATATAATTTTAGAATGCCTAATTTGCTTGCAGCTATGGGGTGTGCGCAACTTGAAAATATAGAAAAATACATAAAAGTTAAAAGAGAACATGCAAATATATATAATAACATTTTAAAAGGTGTAAAAGGTATAACTATTCCTACAGAGAAAGATTATGCAAAAAATGTTTATTGGTTATATTCAATTTTGATAGAAGATGATTTCCCAATTACTAGGGATGAACTGATTAAAGTATTAGAAGAAGAAGGAATACAATCAAGACCATTCTTTATGCCGATACACAATATGCCTCCATATGTAAATTGTATTCATGGAGATATGACAATCACCAATGAATTATATGATAAAGGAATTAATTTACCAAGTTCTGTTGGATTAACAATAAAGGATATAAAAAAAGTATGTGATAAAATTGCAAATGTAAAGTAAAGAAATAAAAATTATATAGTAATAATATAGGAATATTTAGGAGTTAAAAAATGAGAAGTATAGATATTGTAAAAACAAGAGAAAACAATTATACAGTATGTGTAGATAAAGTGTATTTACATAGCAAATATTATCCTTTAAAAGCAGCACAAAAGTTTATTGAAGCTAATAAAAAAATATATGAACATAAGAAAAATATAGTATTGTATGGTATAGGGATGGGATATCATTTAAAAGTACTTTTAGAAAAAGTGGATAAAGATTGCGAAGTATATGCTTTTGATGCAGATAGTGAAATAATAGATAAATGTAAAAAGTTTACTGTATTTAAAGAATTTGAGAAGGATAACAGGGTGAATTTATTTTTAGGATATAATGAAAAATTTTTTCAAAATTTATGTAAAAAAATTAATTTAGTAGAAGATATGATTATATATAAACCATCTGTAAATATTCTTCCTGACGAATGTTCAAATATTAAAGATATATTGAAATCTTATGATTTAGCTAAAATAGGTATACAAAGATTTGGAGAAGTAGCAAAACAAAATTATGAATCAAATATAAAGGTGAATAGTTTTACATTAGAGAAATTTTTTAATAAATATAATTTTAAAGATAAACCTGTGGTAATAGCATCAGGAGGACCTTCACTAGAAGATAGTTTAGAGATTTTAAGTAATTATAGAGATAAATTTTATATATTTGCACTTGGAAGAACAATTGATATACTTATGAAGCATAATATAAAACCAGATAATATTACAATTATTGACCCATGTGAGGCAATATATGAACAGATAAAAGATTATAAAAAAATAGGTATACCTTTATTGTTTTTAAGTACAGCTTCAAAGCATGCAGTAGAAAGTTATAAGGGAGAAAAATATATATTTTTTAACACTGAAGATAAAAATAATAAAGGAAAAATTGTAATAAAAACTGGAAAAACTGTAGCAGTGGCAGCGTTAGATATAGCAGTAAAAAGTGGTGCTAAAACTATTATATTTGCAGGTCAGGATTTAGCATTTGTAGATAATAAATTTCATGCTGGAGATGAAAATGAGAGCAGTGAATGTACTGATATATTAAGAAGAGTCTTAGGAGTAAATGGTGAAATGTTAAATACAAACTCAGGTATGCTCGAATTTAAGAGAAATATTGAAACAATAATAGAAGATAATCCAAAGGTTACTTTTATAAATTGCAGCAGGGGAGCAAAAATTAAAGGTACTAGGGAGAGGAAAATTCAAGAATTAATTTAATATGAAAAGTGAATTTTTAGACAAAAAATATCATACACAAGTATGTATATTACAATTAATTAGGATGTAAGGTATAAATAAGGATGTGATATAGTGGCAAAATCATATTTCATAAATGAATATGGTCATAATAGCATTTATGAAAGTAGTGTAGTAATGATGAAGAAAATTATAATAAAAGAAAATATGATATATATTTTTCAGAGCCAGAAAACGGAATAAATTCAGATACAGGGATACTTTTATTTATAGCTGGTTTTGGTGGAAGTAGTAATTCTAACATATATAAAAAAATGAGAGAGAAAATTGCAGATGAATATAATTTTGTAACAGTACAATGTAATTATTTTGGTTGGGAGTTTATGCAAAAATCTCAGATGATTAAGAATCCAAATTTAGATTATAAAGAATTGAAACAAATATTTACTGAAGAAGAGTTATTACGAATTTATAATAATGGAAATTTGGATTTTAATAAATTTTTAAATATAGGCTCAAAATATAATATAAAGCTTTCTGTCAATGAAGATCTATCAGGTGAAAATTATAATAATTTTAATGATATGAGTTTAATACAGGCTATAGATAATATTGGAGCAGTATTGAGGGTTATGAATATTATATATGATAATAATTATGAGTTTAATGCTTCAAAGGTATTTATATATGGTCATTCTCAAGGGGCATATTTAGCATATTTATGTAATGCTTTTGCTCCTAAATTATTTTCACTTATAATAGATAATTCAGCTTGGTTATTTCCAATATATTTAAATTCAAATAGAGCGATACAGTACAAAATAGGTGATTTATCGTTGATTGTAGAATTTGATTATTTAGCTAAAAAAATAGATTATGATAGAGAATTGATATATTTACCTAAATTATATTCTAAGTTTATAAATAATTGTAATATAATTTCTTATCATGGAACGACAGATTCATTAATAACAAATATTGATAAGAGAAAATTTTGTTTAAGCATTGAAAAATGTTTATATAATGAAATATCAAACGATAAAGTAGATGGTGTTATTTTTAAATCAACCAATCATGGATTAGATGCAGATTTTTTAGAATTATTTAAGTATACAATTAATAATTTAGAAAAATTTAATATAGAAATAGGAAAAAGTAATTGTTTTAAATTAGATGATTATGTAAAAATAAAAACACAAAAACAAGAATATTTAATAGATTATACTAATGTTTTACCTCAACTTAAAACTTTATTTTAGCATAACTATAATTCAAAAATCATTAAATTTATCTAGTGATATCTAAATTTTGGGGAGGCGTTTAAGGGTGATCATTAATCATAACATGAATGCAATGAGAGCCTACAGAAACATGATGTGGCATTCTGCTATGGCAGGAAGAGCTATGGAAAGGTTGTCAACAGGGCTCAGAATAAATAGAGCTGCGGATGATCCTGCAGGTCTTGCAATCTCAGAAAGAATGAGAGGTCAGATTAGAGGGCTTAATATGGCTTCTAGAAATGCACAAGATGGGATTTCGCTAATTCAAACAGCAGAAGGCTCATTAAATACAACACATTCAATTCTTCAGAGATTAAAAGAACTTGCAACTCAGGCAGCTAATGATACTAATACAAAAGAAGAACGTGATGCAATACAAGAGGAAATTAATCAATTAACATCAGAGGTAAATAGAATAGGTAATACAACAGAATTTAACACTAAGAATCTACTTGGAAATTCATCTAAAATAATGCTTCAAGTTGGTGCAAATTCAGGACAAACTATTGGAGTAGAATTAGAAGATATGAGATCTAAAGTTTTAAAAATAAGTGGAAGTAATAAAGATGGAACAGTAACTTCAAAGGATGGTTCAGTTACAGCAAAATATACGAAAACAACAGGGGTTACAAGTGGTTCAGGAGATAAAAAAGTAGAGTGTGCTTTGGATGTTTCAAATCATGAAAATGCAACAGCAGCTATTAAGATATATAGTGATGCTATAAATGCTGTATCATCTCATAGATCTGAACTTGGAGCAATGCAAAATAGACTTGAGTACACCATAGAAAATTTAGATAATGCAGCTGAAAATCTAACAGCAGCAGAAAGTAGAATCAGGGATGCTGATATGGCAAAAGAAATGATGAAGTATACAAAACACAGTCTTCTTCAACAAGTAGCCCAAGCAATGCTTGCTCAAGCTAGCAAACAACCAAACTCAGTAATAGAACTTTTAAAGTCAATGCTATAAAGGCAATTAATTATTAATTCAAACTATAGAACTAGCTTCTATAGTTTTTTTATGTGCTTAAATAAAATAAAATGTGGTAAAATAAAGCATAAGGAAAAGTATGAGAAGAGGTGAGAAAAATGAGAAAGAAATTCAACATAACGGGGACTTGTATACCACATAAACATTATATGGTTGACATATCAAACAAAATTGAAAATATTATGGAGCTTATAGAAGATGAAGAATATTTCATTATAAATAGACCAAGACAATATGGTAAAACTACTACATTATTTTTATTAAACAAAAAACTTAAAGAGTGTGAAAATTATTTGCCTATAAAAATAAGCTTTGAAGGTATAGGAGATTTAATTTTCGAAAAAGAAGAACTTTTTTCAAAGGAATTCTTAGGATTAGTAAGTACAAACTTGATATTAAGACACGAAGACTTAGCAAGTTTTTTAGTAGAAGAAAAAGAAAAGGTTCAAACTTTAAATGATTTATCAAGAGTTATAACTAAATTTATTATAAAATCTAATAGAAAAGTAGTTTTAATGATAGATGAAGTGGACAAAAGCAGCAATAACCAGCTGTTTTTAAGTTTTTTAGGTATGCTTAGAAACAAATATTTACTTAGAAATGAAGGAGAAGATATTACTTTTCACAGTGTGATTTTAGCTGGAGTTCATGATGTTAAAAGTCTTAAAATAAAGATAAGAAGTGATGAAGAGCACAAATACAATAGTCCTTGGAACATAGCCTCAGATTTTGATATAGACATGAGTTTCTCAAAAGAAGAAATAGAAACTATGCTTGATGATTACATTGAAAATAAAAAAGTAAAATTAGATAAAAACTATTTTGCAGAAAGACTTTATTTTTATACTTCAGGTTATCCTTTCTTAGTAAGTAAACTTTGCAAAATAATAGATGAAAAGATAATGCCTAAAAATGAATTGCATTGGGAAAAAGAATATATGGATAAAGCTGTAAAACAGCTTTTAACTGAGAGTAATACAAACTTTGATAGTTTGATTAAAAATATAGAAAATGATAGGGAGTTATATAATTTTGTAAAAACAATAGTTTTAGAAGGTGCAAAAATACCTTATGTAAAAACAGATGAAGTTATAAATAAAGGAAGTATGTATGGAATTTTAAAAGAACAAAATGGCAATTGTGAAATAAACAATAGAATATATGAGCAGATTATATATAATCATATGATGATTAAGGTTATAAGAAAAGATAAACATTCTATAATGTCCAAATATAATTATAAAGCTAATTTTATAAAATCTGATGGTAATTTAAATATAGAAAAAATACTTATAAAGTTTCAAGAGTTTATGAAACATGAGTATTCAGAAAAGAGAGAAGCATTTTTAGAAGAAGATGGGAGACTGTTATTCTTAGCTTTTATAAGTCCAATAATAAATGGAGTCGGTTTTGCATTTAAAGAAGTGCAAGGTGGAGAAGAAAGAAGATTTGATATCGTAATAACATATGAAAAGAAAATGTATATACTAGAGCTGAAGATATGGCGAGGAAAAGAATACCATAAAAGAGGATTAATACAGTTAGCTCAATATTTAGAACAATATGGATTGGATGAAGGTCATCTTTTGGTATTTGATTTTAGAAAGACAGAAAATTATATGGGCGAAACAGATGAAAGCATAATTGAAGTTAATGATAAACCAAAGAAAATAGTGACAGTATTTTGTTGAGGGTAATATAATTAATTATTTTGCCAGTAGTAAATATCTATAGTGCATTGGAACGAAGTCTACAAGTTCTTAGTTTTACGAATTTCAAAAGAGTTATTTTCTGATAATCAATTCCTTTGGAATATTTGTAAGATATCTTCTTTTGAATATGAGTAAGACTTAGACTATATAGTTCTTTAATTTTGTTCCTTTAGTTTACAAGCTGCACCTGCGGAGATAAATGATATTTTGCGTAAAAACCATTTTAACAAATAATTAGTAATTCTTGCTCTAAAAATTTAACTTTGCGTTAAGAAAAACTCATTGTTTGAGTATAGCGAGTTTGAGTTTTTTAGCAAAGTTAAATTTTTAGAGCTTAGAATTACTTTATGCAGTTAACGGTTTTGTAGCAAAATATCATTTATCGGAGTTTAGGTCTAGCTTTGCCGATTTCGCTATAAAGTTTCCACATATTATCTCGATATTATAAATGTAGGAAAGGGGTGAAAACGGTGCTAATTAATAACGCTCTTGTGTTAGGTACTTTTGATAGATTAAACAAAGTCAAAAAAAAGTCAGATAAATCAGTTGAAAAACTAACTTCAGGAAAAAGAATAAATGTAGCTAGAGACGATGCAGCCGGTATGGCTATTCAAGAGAGCTTTAAGTCTCAAGTAAGATGCTTGTCACAAGCCTTTAGAAACACTCAAGACGGTATTTCCCTTATGCAAACAGCAGATGCAAGTGCTGAAAATGTAGGAAGACAATTAAAAAGAATGAAAGAAATATCAATTGAAGGTTCTAATGATACATTAACAGATACTGACAGACAAGCTCTTGATAAAGAATTTCAACAATTAAAAGAAGAAATTCAATCTGTTGCTGATAAAAGTGAGTTCAATGGTATAAAATTACTTAAAGAAGACAAAGAACTTTCTATACAGACAAAATATGATCCATATCAGTTTACAAAAGTAAAGTTACATAAGTTAGATTTAGAGTCTACTGGTTTAAAAGATGTTTCTTTAAATGATAAAAATAATTGTGTTGAGGCAATAGAAAAAGTGGATGAAGCTATAGAAACAGTAGTAGCTGTTAGAGTTGACTACGGATCTTCTTTAAATTCACTCAAAAGTGCTGCTGCGAATGCAAGTACTGCAGAGTTAAGTACAACAGCTTCTTTATCAAAGATAGAAGACGCCGATATGGCAAAATCTATGATGGAATACGTAAAACATAACATTCTTCAAAAATATAATGATTCAATGGTAGTATATGCTAACCAAGATACAGAGAATGTGGCAAAACTTATAAGGTAACTGTGACCTGGGAAAATACCCCAGGTCACAGTTACCTTATTTTTTAGTTAAGAATATTCCAAGAGCAGCTACAGCTCCAATTACAGCTAATATGTTTGCAATATTAATTGAAAGATTAAATCCTATTTTAGCCATTGCTATATATGATATACAAACGGCTGTCATGAAGGTAGCTGGGATAGCTGCAATCCAGAAATTTTTCTTTTGGTTAGCTAAGAACATTGCAGCAGCCCAAAGAACTATAGTAGCAAGAGTTTGGTTTGCCCATCCGAAATATCTCCAAACAATATCAAATGGAACTTTTGTCAATATAAATCCTACTGCAAATAGAGGTATACTTATTAAAAATCTATTTTTAATTGGTCCTTGTTTTAATTTTGCCATGTCAGCAACTGTAAGTCTTGCACTTCTGAAAGCTGTATCCCCTGATGTTATTGGACAGGCTACAACTCCAAGTACAGCAAGAGCACCACCAATTCTTCCAAGCCAAGTATTACATACAATGTTAACAACCCATGCAGCATTATGTCCTTTTACTGCCATAGAAGAAGCTAGTCCATCAACACTTCCAAAGAAACTCATAGCAGCAGCAGCCCAAATTAATGCTACAATACCTTCTGCAATCATTGAACCATAAAATATTTTTCTACCTTGAGATTCTTTAGTACAACATCTAGCCATTAATGGTGATTGAGTAGCATGGAATCCAGAAAGAGCACCACAGGCTATAGTTATGAAAATTAATGGGAAAATAGGGTTTTGTCCTGGGTTTCTATGCATATTTATAAGATTTGAAGGAGTAACTTCAGGAATATTAACTCCTTTTATTACCATTGCACCACCAACACCGATAGCCATTACAAGTAATGCAAGTCCAAACAATGGGTAAATTTTACCTATTAATTTATCAACAGGAACTACAGTAGCAATTAAGTAATATACAAAAATAGCATATACAAATATTTCAACACTACTAACATTAGTAAGGTTAGAAAGTATTGTAGCAGGTCCTTTAACAAATACAACACCTACTAAAACTAATAAAACTACTGAGAAAACTCTCATAAATTGTCTAAATCCATTTCCAAGATATTTACCTACAACTTCAGAGATGCTGGCACCATCATTTCTTATTGAAAGCATTCCAGAAAAGAAATCATGAACTCCACCTGCAAAGATACAACCGATTACAATCCAAAGAAAAGCTACAGGTCCCCAAAGTGCTCCAGCAATTGCACCAAAGATTGGTCCTAAACCTGCGATATTTAAGAATTGAATTAAAAATATCTTCCAACCTGGAAGTGGAACATAGTCAACTCCATCTTCAAGTCTTACAGCAGGAGTTTTAATATTATCGTCTGCTCCAAATGTTTTTTCAACAAATTTTCCATATACAAAATAACCAATAATTAAAAGAACAATTGATATTAAAAACGTTATCATTATGATTCCTCCTATACATGACGTATTTTTAATTTAATTATACAATCATGTATGGATAAAATATTAAATTTCACATGAAAAGCAAAAATGATTACATAAGATGCATTTATATACCCATCAAATGCTTAAATTCAGAAATATTATTTCGACTAACAGGTATTTCTACATCTAAATTTGGAAATTTAACTATAAATGTATTGTTAAACCAAGGAATTATTTCTGATATTTTATCTAAATTAACAATATAAGACCGATGACTCTTAAAAAAATTATTTTCATTAAGTTTTTTGTAAAACTCTGATATGCTGCAATTTGCAGAAAAGCACTTGCTTCTAGTATAAACCAAAGTTTCTCTTTCACAGGCTTTACAATAATAAATATTGTTTTTATTAACTATTACAATTTTATCATTTTCTTTTAATGCAATTTTATTATTTATACATTTTGCGTTTTTTTCTTCACATTCTTCTAGTCTTGTTAGTGTACTTATTATTCTTCTTCAGAATAAGGTTTTAATATATAATCAAAAGCTTTTACTTCAAAAGCATCTACAGCATATTCTTTATATGCTGTATTAAATATGACTTTAGGTTTTTTGTGAAAATTACTTATTATTCTACTTAAACTTATACCATCTAATTTAGGCATATTAATATCTAGAAAAACTACATCTATAGCAGATTTTTCTAGATATTTTAATGTGTCTATTGCATCATCAAATTCTTTTTCTATTTTTATTGTACTAAATTTATTTATAAAGTATTTTAATTCTTCTCTTGCTGGATATTCATCATCTACGATTATGCAGTTCATAAAATCACCCCTCTAAATCATAAACTGTAAAACACATTTTTGTTCCTTTCTCTAATTTAGTTATATCTAATCCTCTTCCATATATTTGTTTTAATCTCTTATGAACATTGGAAAGACCTATTTTATTTTTCTCTACTTTCTCCATATAAATTTTTTTAATAATTTCTGTAGAAATACCTATTCCATCGTCTTCAATTATTATATTGATTTTTTTATCATCTAATTTTCTTATTTCCAATTTTACTGTTCCTTTTCCACTACCCTCTAGTATACCATGTTTTATGGCATTTTCTATTATTGGTTGAATAATAAGGGGTGGAACTTCTACATTAATATGGTCTTCAATATTATACTCAAAATTAAGCTTGTCTCCAAACCGAGCTTTTTCAATAGCTACATATGCTTTAACTTGTTCTATTTCTTTATTAATATCTACTAAATTCTCCATGTTTTCTAAATTATATCTTAAGTAAGTTGATAAATCGATTATTAGTTCTCTTGCCTTATCAGGGTTAATTCTTACAAAAGAAGTAATAGTATTTAGTGCATTAAATAAAAAATGAGGATTAATTTGAGCTTGAAGAGCTTTGATTTCTGCTTTGTTTGCCAGAAATTTTAATTTGGATATTTTACTTAGTTCTAATTGAGTAGATATTATTTGAGAAAGACCTATTGCTAGGTTTTTATTTTTAAAAGAAATTGCATCCTTATTAACATAATATATTTTCAAAGTACCAATAATTTTATTTTTATCTTTTATTGGAGCTACAATAGCTGAATTAAAAGGACAATCTTTATTAGGACAATCTATTTGATTAGAATTTTTTAAACATAACAAGTCACCAGTTTTAAGTACTTGCTTTGTTGATTTAGTTAAAACCTGTTTTCCTCGTATGTGATGATCTGAACCAGCTCCTACATGAGATAAGATAAATTTATCATCAGTGATTGCAACTGCATCACATTTTATATAGTCTCTTATAATAGTACAAATTTTATCCAAAGAGTTACTATTTATTTCTCTAAAATAAGGTAAGGTTTTATTTGCTATTTCTAAAGTGGTTTTTGCTTGTTTTGCTTCAATTATTTCTTTTTCTTCAAATATATTTTGAATAAATAAAATAAGTATAGAAACTCCTATAGCATTAATGAAAGCCATTGGTATATAGATGTTTTTTACTATTTGAAGAGCTGTAGAAACTGGTTTTGTAATTATTATAATTAAAAGCATTCCTAAACTTTCTACAAGTACACCACCTAAAAATCCATAAAACCATTTGTTTTGTTTGTTTGTAAACTTATATATATAGGAAGAAATTATTCCAGCCAAAATAGTAGTAAGAGAACAAGGAATTGAAGTTATACCACCCATATCAATAAAAAATCTATGAAAACCTGCTATAATTGCAGAACTTATGCCAACAAAAGGACCACATAAAATTCCTCCTGCCATAATACCGATAATTCTACTATTAGCAATAGCACCATCTACATCAGTACCAATATAAGTTCCTAAAATACCAAAACCACCAAAGAGTATTGATAATATAATTAAATTTCCTTTTTCAAAATTATCCTTTTGAATAATATGTTTAAAGCTAGATAATCTAGAAACGATAAAAGCTATTAAAACAATATAACCTAAGTTGTTTATTAAGTTTTTTATTAATTCTATCACCACATTCACCTCCTTTTCTTTTTTATTTTATACTGTGGAATTAACACTGTCCACTTTGAATTTTTCTTGTCCACTTAACTTTGTATGACAAAATAATTTTTAATGTACATGGATAAAGTAAAGAGTTTATGGAAGAGTAGAAAGTAAAAAGATATTTTTTAATTACTGATTCCTACGGAATATTAATTAAAAAATCTTTTTTCAATATGAGTAAAGCTTAGAACTTGTTACTGAAGTGAAAGGTTTCTAAGCAAGATATCATTCCCCGCAGCGGCTATTTTTTACCTGTGAAAGTTGAATTACTTTATGCAGTTAAAGGTTTTGTAGCAAAATATCATTTATGGGAGTGGAGTCTATTCTACACTTATGCTAAAGCCAAATTCTTAAGTATTAATTACAGTTTGGCTAAAGTTTACACAGAAATAAACGAATATGTTATAATAGACCTTATTAAATAATTTAATCAATTTTAGAAACTATTATCCATAATTCAATATATTGGACAAATATAGTTTCAAATTAGTGGGGGAGATAAAATGAATAAAGCAAAAATCATTGCAGCGTTCTGTGGTATGTGCTGCTTTTTTACATGTGCTGGCACAAATGCATATGCTAGTGATCAAAACCAAAGCGCAAAGTTCAAAAGAATATTTGGACAAACTAGATATGAAACATCAACTAAAATTTCAAGTCAAGGATGGCAAGAATCTAAATATGTTATAATAGCAAATGGGATAAAGTTTCCAGATGCACTTTGTGCAGGGCCGCTTGGTCAAAAATTAAATGCTCCAATAATTTTATGTGATGGAAATAAATTAAACAAAGAAGCTATAGATGAAATAAAGAGATTAAAGGCAGAAAATGCTTTTGTAATAGGAGGAGAAGGCGCTGTATCCAATAATGTTATTTCAGAATTAAATGCTTTAAATATAAAATCTAAAAGATTAGCTGGACAAACAAGATATGAAACTTCTTTAGAAATAGCAAAAGAAGTTGGATTAGATAATGGTGCTGTTTTTGCTTCAGGTCTTAATTTCCCAGATGCACTATCTATAGCACCTATTGCTTCATCAAAGCAAATGCCTATTTTATTATCTCAAAAAGATAAATTACCAGATAAAGTTGAAGAATTTATATCAAATAAAGAGCTCGCACAATCTTATATTGTAGGTGGTACTGGAGTTGTAAGTGATAAAGTAAAAGCTAATATTTCTAACTGCAAAAGAGTTGGCGGTAAAAATAGATATGATACTAATGTAGCAATATTAAATGAATTTGGCAGCGATGTATCATTCAATAAAGTATATTTAACTTTAGGAGAGAACTTTCCAGATGCATTATGTGGATCAGTAATAGCAAGTAAAACAAAATCACCTGTAGTTTTAGTAAGTGTATATGATGCTTATGAAACAAAAGATTTTGTTAAAAATAAGGGAATAAAAGATGAAAATATTGTTCTTTTAGGTGGAGAAAAAATAATGCCTAATACCATTTTAGAAAAGAAAAAGAGACCACCAAAAAAAGTACCACCTAAAGTCGTTCCACCTAAAAAAAATAATAATACAAACAAGAATCAAAACGCTAATGTGGACAAACTTGTAAAACCATCAATTGTATATGCTACAGTTACAGCAAATGTATCAGGATATAAAAGAGGACAAAAGGTTCAAATAATTAAAGACATTAGTAATGGAGTAAGTTATAGAGTTTATGCAAATGGTAGATATGCAACTATAAGTAGAAGATATTTAAGTATTCCGAGTGATCCAGCTACTAATAGAAGTAGAATGACTACACAACAATTGGAAGCTTACATTAATAAGAAGGGTTTTTCAAGTAGAACTAAATATTTTATTTGGGTAGATTTAAACAGACAAATTATAAATGTTTTTACAGGAAGTAAAGCACATTGGAAATATAAAGTAAGTTTTAGCTGCGCTACAGGAAAAAATGTTACACCTACAGTAAGAGGAAATTTTGCTATTGGAGACAGAGGTGGAAGTTTTTATAGTAAGTATGGTGTAGGTGCTAAATACTGGATAAGATTTTATGGAAATTATTTATTTCATTCTATTTTAGTAAATACAAAAGGAACAGTTGTTGATAGTACACTTGGAAAGAGAGCTTCTCACGGATGTATTAGAGTAGGAATGAATAATATTAAATGGATGTACTACAATGTTCCAATCAACACAGGAGTTTGGGTTAATTAAAACTATCAACTAAAAAAGGGGTGGGTATTTTGCAAGATGATATAGAAGTATCATTGGAGGTTATGAAGAAAATAAAAAATAAGTTGGAAAGAATAAAAAGAATTTCTAGAGAAAAACGTGTTAAAGAAGAGATAGAAACTCTAGTTGCTTTTATTGATAATAATATATTGGATTTGGATGAAAACATAGAAAAGTTAGAAACACTAATTAATAATGAAATGAAAAGAGTAAAGTTTTTAGATGATGATTTATATTTAAAATTATATATTCTTGGTCAAGACTTAAAAAAAGGAAAAATTGTACCTGAAGAAGTCGTAGAATTTTTAAAAACTTATACCTTATTAGATGATGATGTTTATGAAGATATTTTGGGAAGAAAAAAGGAAAAATAATAAAAAGTATAAAGAATATCTAAAGTATAACGATGTATATATGTAGGAATAACAACTGAGAATATAAAATTGGAGTGATAGTTTATGAGACTTATGCATAATTTAGCATCCTTAAATATATTTAGAAATTATACAAAGACTTTACAAAGACAGAGTGGAGCTATAGGAAAAATTTCATCAGGATATAAAGTTAATAGCGCGAGTGAATCACCTAATGATTTAGCTAAAAGTGAAAGAATGAGAATACAAATAAGAGGACTTAATATGGCATCAAGAAATGCACAAGATGGTGTAAGTATGCTGCAGACAGCAGAAGGTGGTTTGGAAAATATGACTTCCATGCTTACAAGGATGAGAGAACTTGCAGTTAGATATGGAAATGATACAAACACTGACAATGATAAAAAGATAATAGAAACTGAATTATCTCAATTAGTAGAAGGATACGATGAAATATGCAATAATACTGAATTTAATGGTGTTAATCTATTAAATACAGACAAAGAGCTAGAAATGCCAGTAGGTTCTAATGTTGGTGAAACTGTTAAGTTTAACACATATAAATTAGATAGTACTTCTATTAAGGATAAAAATGGTGATGTAATAAATTTAAATGATTTATCAAAGATATCAGAAAAATCTATAAGTGCGGGAGAAGCAATAGAAAAAATCGATAAAGCGATGACTACTGTAGTTAGTGTTAGAAGTAAATATGGTGCTATTGAAAATAGATTTGAAGGTGTTATGAATAAATTAAATGAAATAGGCGAAAGAGTACAAGGGGCAGAAAGTCAAGTTAGAGATGTTGACATAGCAGAAGAAATGATGAATTTTTCTAGAGATAATATATTAGTTGAAGCATCAAATGCTATGATGGTTCAAAGTAATAAGTTCCCTCAAGATATACTTAGAATATTAGAAAATGTAAAAAGTAGATAATTATTAAAAGTCTTCTTTGCAATTTGCAAAGAAGACTTTTTTTGTAATTAAAACAATTAAAAAGGTTAAGTTAAATATAAATATTAATATAGTTAAAAAATAACCGAAATTCTAAAAAAAAATGACATAATGTCAAAAAAACTTTAACCATATATTTGCAATATTGAGGCAATCTGTGTTAAAATATGTTTAATGGAGTATTTAATAGAATTAAAAAAAGTACATATAAGACAAATTATAAAATATACTAACATTAATAATAGAAATATGTTATTCCATTAAAAAAAATTGATGGAAATAGAGGAAATTTTAATTGGATGTTTAATATAATATAGGAAAGAGGAGGGAAAATATGAAAATCTACGATAAAAATGTAGAAAGTTATAATTTAATGAAACAAGCATTAGATGCATCTTCAACAAGAAATAAAGTTATTGCTAACAATATTGCGAATGTTAACACAAAAGGTTATAAAAGACAATATGTTTCTTTTGAAGAAACGCTTAATAATGCTGTAGAAGGTGATAACTTAACATTAACAAACAAAAAGCATATTCCTATTAACGAGAAAAAAGGTGAAATAAATATAAAAAGAGATGAATCAAGTAGTATGAGACAAGATGGTAATAATGTAGACATTGAAAATGAAGAAGTGAATCAGGCAGCTAATGCTCTTATGTACAATTCTTTAATAACTGATATAAATAATAGAATTGCTATGAGAAGAAGTGTAATAAAAGGAGGCAGATAATGATGTTTAATGCATTTAGTACAATGCGAATAAGTGCAAGTGGACTTTCCGCTGAAAGACTTAGAATGGATACCATTGCATCAAATATAGCAAATGCCCAGACTACTAGAAATGACAAAGGAGAAAAAAAGGCTTATAGAAGAAAAATAGCTGTATTCCAGGAAAACTTAGAAAAAGAAATGGACAAGGTTTCTGGAAAACGTGGTGAAAACTTCAGAGGAGTAAAGTCTATAGGTATTAAGGAAGATAATTCACCATTAAGAAAAGTTTATGATCCCTCACATCCAGATGCAGGTGATGATGGGTATGTTGAAATGCCTAATGTAAATATATTAAATGAAATGGGAGACATGATAGCAGCATCTAGATCTTATGAGGCTAATATTTCTGTAATTAATTCGGAAAAAAGCATGTTTTCAAAAGCATTACAGATTGGTAGATAGGAGATGCAGTATATGAAAATTAATAAATTTACACCAGATACTAAGATTTTTAATGAAATGGATGTTAACAAGAAAAAGGAAAGTAATAGTAAGGACAAGTTTAAGGAATTTTTTAAAGAAAAGTTAGATGGAGTAAATGAAAAGCAAGTAAAAGCTGAAAATATTTCAGAAGATTTCATAAAAGGAAAAGAAAAAAATGTACATAATGTAATGCTAACCACTCAAGAAGCAAAAATGTCATTAGATATGGCAATTCAAGTTAGAAATAAGCTTGTTGAAGCATATCAAGAGCTAAATAGAATGCAGATATAATATAAAGATTTAGACTTATAAGGAGTGCAAGAAATGAATAAACTGTCGGAAGGGTTTAAAAAACTTAAAGAAAAATGGAAGGACCTTAGTAAAAAGAAAAAAATAGCTTTTACTATTATTCCTATAGGTGTGATAGCTGCATTAATAGCTCTTGCTATAACTATTAATTCTAACAAGTATGGGGTATTATTCTCAAATATGAATGATAAAGATTTAGGTTCTATTTTAGCAAAATTAAAGGAAAAGAAAATTGAATATAAGGTTGAAGGAAAGGCTATTAAGGTTCCAAGGGAACAAGTGGATACTTTAAGGCTTGAACTTGCGTCACAAGTTCCATTAACAAATGGTAGTGTTGGATTTGAAATCTTTGATGATAATAAATTTGGAATGACGGATCAAGAAATGAAAATTAAATA
The DNA here is from genome assembly GCF_042688525.2 of Haloimpatiens myeolchijeotgali. Classification (GTDB taxonomy): domain Bacteria; phylum Bacillota; class Clostridia; order Clostridiales; family Clostridiaceae; genus Haloimpatiens. The sequence continues at coordinate 2,583,683 of NZ_JBHWAB010000001.1, read as the reverse complement.
TCAAAGAGCACTTGAAGGAGAAATAGAAAGAACAATTAAAGGTCTTCCTGAAATAGAAGATGCAAAAGTGCATTTGGTTATGCCGCAAGATTCTGTATTTGTAAAAGATTCAACTTCAGCAAGCGCATCATTAACATTAAAATTAAAACCCCAAAAAGAGTTAAAACCACAGCAAGTAAAAGCTATTATTGCATTACTATGCAGTAGTGTGAAAAATCTTGACAAAAAAGATGTTGAAATAATAGCTGCTAGTAATAATTCTACAAAACTTCTAACAACACCTGATTTATTTAAAGAAGAAAATAAAGATTATGTAGCAAGTACAGAAAATCAGGAAAAGATTAAAAAAGAAAGAGAAAAAGAAATAGAAAGTAAAATACAAGCTATGTTAGAAAAAGTATATGGTAAGAATAATGTGGTAGTTAAGGTGAATGCAGATTTTAATTTTGATGCAATTCAAGAAAATGAAACAAAATATGCTCCTAAAGGTACAGTAGTAAGTGAACATATTATTACAGATACTACTAAGAATAATAATGGGGCTAATACCAATAGTCCTGTAGATAATAATATGTCTGCAAGAAGTGAAGAAAATAATAATGGTACTGTTTCAGAGCGTAAAGATGAAACAAGAAATTATGAAATATCAAAAAATGAAAAGAAGACAATAAAAGCACCTGGAGATGTTAAGAAACTTTCTACATCTGTTTTATTAAATGGGAATATTGATGAAAATACACGAACTGCAGTTAAAAATTTAGTAGTAGGTGCAGTTGGATACGATCAGAATAGAGGAGATACAATTAGTATCGAAGGTATGAATTTTGATACTACACTTCAAGATAAAGCTAAAAAAGATTTAAATGACATGAAGAAAAATGCAGAAGAGATAAGAAAAAGAAAATTATATATGTATGCTGGAGTTGGAGCTGTATTATTACTTGGATTGATAATATTTGGAATAATAAAAAGAAGATCTAAACGTAAGGAAGAAGAATTAGAAGATGAAGGGCTTGATGTTGTTATTGGAGATAATATAGAGCCTAAACAAAATGAACAATCTTTTGAACCTATTGATTTTGAACAAGAAAATGAAAAGACTCATGTTGAAAAAGAAATTAAAAAATATGCAACACAAAAACCGGGACAAGTTGCAGACATTGTTAAAGCATGGCTAGCAGAGGATGAGAGGTGATTTCAGTGACCCAAAATACAAATAGTAAATTAACAGGAGTTCAAAAAGCAGCCATATTATTTATAACACTAGGTCCAGATGCATCATCTCAAATAATAAAGAAGTTACCTGAAACAGAAATACAGAAAATAACTTATGAGATAGCAAATATTACTGCAGTTAAATCAGATCAAAGACAGGAAATTTTAGATGAATTTATAGAGATGAATAAGGCAAAGGACTATTTAGTTGAAGGTGGATTTGAGTATGCAAGAGATGTTTTATCAAAAGCATTAGGTAGTCAAAAAGCTATGGAAATTTTAGCTAAAGTAACTGAAGCTACTCAACAATATAGACCTTTTGCTATAGCAAGAAAAGCAGATGCTCATCAGTTATTGAATGTTATTTCTAATGAACATCCTCAGACTATTGCTCTTATACTTTGTTATTTACAGCCTGAAAAGGCTGGACAAATACTTTCAGCACTTCCTGAGGAACTTCAAAGCGATGTAGCATTTAGAGTTGCTACTTTAAGTAATACTTCTCCTATGGTAATAAAGGAAATAGAAAAAGTTTTAGATGGCAAGCTTTCTTCTGTTGTAAGGTCAGATATGACTACTGTTGGTGGAGTTCAAACTCTTGTAGATATTTTAAACAGAGTAGACAGAACAACAGAAAAGAATATAACAGAAGGGCTAGAATCAGAAGACGAGGAATTAGCAGAAAAGATAAAACAATCTATGTTTGTCTTCGAAGATGTTATTTCTTTAGACGATGTATCAATACAAAGAGTTTTAAGAGAAGTAGAGACAAAAGAACTTGCTCTTGCATTGAAGGGTGCTTCAGAAGAAGTTGCCAATGCTATATTTAGAAATCAATCTAAGAGAGCAGCTGCTTCTTTAAAAGAAGATATAGAATTCCTTGGACCTGTTAGAATTATGGATGTTGAAAAAGCACAACAGAAGGTTGTGGCCATAATTAGAAGACTTGATGAGGCAGGAGAAATAGTAATTTCGAGAGGTGGAGAAGATGCAATCATCGTCTAATGTTATAAAAAGTGTAAGTGTAAAAAAAGGTACAGAAAAGAAGATAAAACTCAATTATGAAATCAAAAGAGTTGTTACTGAAGAGAACGATGATGAAGAACAATATAGTAATCACATAGATAATTATGAAAATCTTGCTAAAGCTATGATAGACGGAGCAAGAAAGAAAAGTGAAAAATTAGTCCAAAAGGCATATACTACAGCATATACTTTGGAGAAAGAGGCTGCAGAAAAAGGATACAGCAGTGGATATGAAAAAGGTGAGAAAGCTGGATATGAAGCTGGATATAATAAAGCTATGGAAGATGTACAAAATGAAGCTAAAGTTATAATAGGGAATGCTGAAGAAATTTTGAAAAGTTCAAAAGTGGAATATGAAAAGTATTTAAATGAAAAAAGTGAATATATAAAAGATTTAATAATATCTACTATAAGAGATGTCCTAATGAAGGAAATAGATCTAGAAGATGGTGTTTCACAGATAATCTATGAAGCTATAAGAGATTGTAAAGACACAAAAACCTTCATTATTAGATGTAATGATATATATGTAGAAGACTTAAAATCTAAAATTGAAACATGGAAACAAAGTATGGGATTTAAAGGCGATATGTTTGTACTAGGAGACAATTCTTTGAAAAAGGGTATTGTTCAAATTGATAAAGATAATGGAAAAATAGAGATTGATATTAATAATTCTTTTGAAAAGGTAAAAGAAATAATAAAGAATTCCTGAAAGGAATGTATTGAATGATTTATGTGGATTTTCAAAAAATTAAAAATAATATTGAAAAAACAAGCTTTATATATAGGGAAGGAAAAGTAAAGGAAGTAATTGGTCTTACAATAGAGGTTGAGGGTATAAAAGCTTTTATTGGAGAGGTTTGTACTATATATAATGAAAAGAATAATTCAATAAAGTGTGAAGTAGTTGGTTTTAGAGAAAAAAATGTAATTCTAATGCCTCTCGGAGAGTTAGTGGGTATATCACCTGGCTGCAGAGTTGTTCCAAGTGGAAGAGCTTTGAGTGTAAACTGTTCTGAAGAGTTATTTGGAAAAGTGTTAGATGGTCTTGGAAATCCACTTAATGGAGAAAAACTTAAATATGGAGCTCTGTATTCCTTAGATACAGAGCCGCCAGATCCACTTAAAAGAAGAAGAATAAAAGATGCTTTGCCTACAGGAATAAGAGCAATTGATGGATTCTTAACCTGTGGAGAAGGACAAAGAGTAGGAATTTTTGCAGGAAGTGGTGTAGGTAAAAGTACTACATTGGGTATGATTGCAAGAGAAGCAAAAGCAGATGTAAATGTAATTGCTTTAATAGGAGAAAGAGGAAGAGAAGTATTAGACTTTATTGAAAAAGACTTAGGAGAAGAAGGTCTTAAAAAATCAATTATTGTATGTGCAACCTCAGATAAACCTGCTCTTGTTAGATTAAAAGGTGCTTTTACTGCTACAGCAATTGCAGAATATTTTAGAGATAAGGGTAAAAAAGTAATATTAATGATGGATTCTGTTACAAGATTTGCAATGGCGCAGAGAGAAGTTGGACTTGCTATAGGAGAGCCTCCTGCTACAAAAGGATATACTCCATCTGTTTTTGCAATGCTTCCAAGACTTATGGAAAGGGCAGGCATGTCAGATAAAGGTTCTATAACTGCTTTTTACACTGTACTTGTAGATGGTGATGATTTTAATGAACCAATAGCAGATGCTGTAAGAGGTATATTAGATGGTCATATAGTATTATCAAGAGCACTTGCAGCTAAAAATCATTATCCAGCTATTGATATTTTAAGCAGTGTAAGTAGACTTATGCCTGAAATTTCTTGTGATGAACATAAAAAATCTGCATCAATTGGCAGAGATATACTCGCAACATATAAAGATTCTGAGGATTTGATAAATATAGGAGCTTATGTAAAAGGTAGTAATAAAAAAGTAGATAGAGCTTTAGAGTATTATGATATTTTAGAAAAATACTTAAAACAAGGTATAATAGAAAAAGCTGAATTTAATGATAGTGTGGACATTTTAGTACAAATGTTTTCCCAAGTTTCTTAGGAAAAGGGAGGTAAATTACGTTGCAAGGGTACAACTTTAAATTACAGAAACTATTAGATATTAGACTTAACACGGAAGAAAAATGCAAGATGGAATTTAAAAAGGTTCAAAATGAAAAAAATGCTGTTGAAAATAAGCTTAATATGTTAAAAGACGATTACAATAAATATAGAAATGTACATAATGGAAATTCTACAGTACATAGGAAGATAAAACAGAATTATTTGAATGCATTAAATTATGGTATAAACCAAACAGAAGATTCACTTAAAAGCAAAATTCAAGAATTAGATTCAAAACGAGATGAATTAAAACAAAAACAAGTTGATAGGAAAATAGTTGAAGTATTAAAAGAAAAAAAATATCAAGCTTTTGTTAAGGAACAAAATTTAATAGAGCAAAAAGCAAATGATGAATTTGCGTTATATGGATTTATTCGTAAAAACAGGGAGAGGAGGTGAAAAAAGTGAAAAGTTTAACGGTAGATATGATTAATTTAAATCAAAATAAATTATCTTCACAAAAGAAAGAAAATAAATTTAAAGATACAGATATTAAAATTAGTTTTGATAAAAAATTAAAAGAAAAAACTAATGAAAATCAAAAGACAAGTGGAAATAAAACGACAAAGGAAAATTGTTTATTAAAGAAAGAAAAAGTAAAAAATGAGGAAAAAAGTGTTGATAGTAATGTGAAATCAGAATCTAATAATACAGTATTAAAAGAAGGTACTGTAAGTGATGATGAAAATTCACAAGTAACAAATAGGGATAATCTAAAAAAACTTGTAAATTGTTTAATGGATATTTTAAATGGAGATAACAGTGATGATAAGTTAAAGGAAATGAAAGATTTGTTAGACAGTGAAAATTTAAAATTGAAAGATATATTATCATTATTATTATATGGAAGTTTAATTCAAAACAATAAAGTGGATACAAGTATAGATAAAAATCAATTAGAGAAAAAGTTATTACAAGTTTTTAATATGAAAGATAATAAACAATTAACAAGTCTTTTAAATAGTTTTAAAGATAAGTCAGTAAACTTGAATGAAAATACAGATAAACTAAATGAGATTATGAATATGCTAAATCAAAATTTAGAGTCTGAAGACAATGACTTTATTCAATCTATTAAAAAAGTCTTAAGTGTGAAGCTTAAAGAAAATGAAACTAATGATGTGAAGATAGATTTAAAAGGCAATGTAGGAAATAAAGAAAAAGGTAAAAATATAATACCTATATTGAAAAATGAAAAACATACTGAATCAAATTTGAATAATAAAGAGGAAGATATGTTAAAAAATTTAATTAGTGATGGACAAAAATCTCATAAAAATTCAAAAATTGATTCAAAGATAAACAGAGTTACTAACTTTATGTCTAAATTTAATAGTGTTAATGAAGTTACAAATACTTCAGAAGTAAGTAATATTGTAGTCAATAAAAATAATATGGTTTTAGATGTAGTTAAAACCGTTAAGTTTATGGAATTAAACAATCTTAAAGATTTAACAGTTAAAGTAGCTCCAAAAGAACTTGGTGAAATAGTAGTAAAATTAACTATGGAATCAGGAAGAATGAGATTAGCATTAAATGCGTCAAATAAAGATACTTTTAATATTTTAAACAGTAATTTACAAGATATTAGTGATAAGTTAAATTCTAATAATATAAAAATCCAACCTGCTGAGATTAATATTTATAATGAGGATACAACATTTTTCAGTAATCAATTTGGTGGACAATCTTCTGAAGAAAATTCTCAAAATAATAATTCAAGAAGCAAGGTTAATGAAGTATCAAACACAAGATTAGATAATGATGAAGAGATATTAGATAAAAGTAGTTATGATGAAAGCAATGTAAATGCTTTAGCATAATACATAGAAAGGAGGATAATTATGGCAATTAATGGACAAAATCAAGTAAACTCTCTACAGACTAAGAGAGGAACTGATATTTATAGTGGAATAGGAAAAACTAATGCCTCATCTAGAGCAACAAGAAGAGGAACGAGAATCGTAAAAAAAGGAAATGAACTTGATAAAAATGCATTTTTAAGGATTTTGACAGCAGAACTTAAAAACCAAGATCCTACAAATACTAAAGATTCAACTCAGTTTGTTTCACAGTTAGCACAATTTTCATCACTTGAACAAATGTCTAATTTGAATGGTACCATGTCATTCTCTGGAGCTCAAGGTTTAGTAGGGAAATTGGTTGCATTTAATAAATATGACGATATGGGAAGACAATATGGTGGCTTTGTAAGAAATGTAACAAAAAATGGTGACACTATTAAAGTAACTGCTGAAGTTATGGACAAAGGAAAGAGAACAATTAAAGAGTTTAATCTTTCAGATGTACAGGATGTTATAGAATATAAAGATAATACTTTAGAGTTTATTAATGGAAATATGGGATTTTTGCTTGCTTCAAATATGATGAATAAAAAAGTAGAAGCTGTAATGTACCATTTAGATGCTAATGGTGAAAAAGTAGAAGAAAAGTATGCTGGTGTTGTAAAAGGTATAACTAGAGATACTGAAGGTATAAAACTTAGAGTTCTAGTAAAAGATGGAGAAAAAGAAGAAGAGAAATATATTCCATATGATTGTGTAGTAAAAGTAGATAATGTTGATGAAAATGCTGGTAAAGAGGATAATCCTGAAAGCTCTGATAAAACAGATACACAGGGAGCTTAATATAAATGGGATATAGAGTGATAAATGGTAAACTTTATCCTGTTGGTAATTTCTCGCATTTAAATATTAAAAAGCAGAGCAGTGATAATAAAACAAATGTTTCAACATGTAAAAGCAATGATAAGAACTTTAAGGATATATTAAGTAAAAAGATTTCCAGCGAAGATAGTTTTACAATATCAAATCATGCTTCAAAAAGATTACAGTGTAGAAACATAAACCTTGATGAGAGTGATATGAAAAAGATAAATGCAGCAATTAATAAAGCAAATGGAAAAGGAAGCAAACAGTGTTTAATACTGCACAAGGATATGGCTCTAATAACTAGCATTAAAAACAAAACAATAATAACTGCCCTTAGTAGGGAAGAAAGTAAAGAAAATATATTTACAAATATAGATAGTGTTGTATTTACATAGGCTGGTCCGCAAGGGAGCTTAACTCTGTGGAATGAAAGAAACAGGGCATACAACAAGAAACCTATATTAAACTTGGGAGGGTTTTATAGATGTTAAGATCAATGTATTCTGGAATAAGTGGTATGAAAGTTAATCAGACCAAATTGGACGTTGTAGGAAATAACATTGCCAATGTTGGTACTACAGCTTTTAAGGGTTCGAGAGTTAGATTTCAAGATATGCTAAGCCAAAATATGGCAGAGGCAATTGGACCAGGAAGAAATCAAGGTGGTTCAAACCCAAGACAGGTTGGACTTGGAGTTCAAGTAGCAGGTATAGATACAGTAATGAGTCAAGGAATGATGCAGCCAACTGGTAGAAACCTAGATGTTGGTATCGATGGTTCAGGTTACTTCATGGTGGGTAGAGGTTCATTGCCTGCAGGAAATGGAGCCGGTGTACAAGTTGACGAGGCTAGTCATACAATAACTAGTGGTAATGGAATGCAGATAAGTTATTCTAGAGATGGTGCTTTAACTCTTGACCATCAAGGTAACTTGTTGAACTCAGATGGTTACAGAATTTTAGGATATGCAATAAGCCAAAAAGATGAAAATGGAAATCTTGTTGGAGCAGAAAGTATAGATTATAATGCTAATGGCGTATGTAATTTTGTAGATGTTGATTCTGAAAATGGTATAAAGGCAGGAAGTACTTTAGTTCCTTTAAGAATACCTGAGGCAGTGCATGTAAATGCATCAAAAATAGCTGATACTTCAGGTGGTAAAGAAATGACTTTCACAGGTATAGGAACTGTAGATGATATAACTACTAAACCTAGAATACATACAGGTGGAAAGAAATTTGAAGGTGAAAAAGATTTAAAAATAGAAATTAAATTTGTCGCTGAAAAGGATGCAACTGGAAAAATAACAGGTTACAAAGCACATAATTTTGTAAATGGAGAACAACTTTTGGACGAAAATGGCAAAACAGTAGATTTTCAAACTAATATAACAAAGGATGTTCTAGAAAAACATTTTAAAGGTAAAAATGGATGGGCAAAGGAAACAGATGCAACTAAAAAGGATGAATTAGAAAAGGAAGCACAAGATTTAGCACAAAAATTAATTGGTGGAAGTACAATAACTTTAACAGAACCAGCTGTAAAAGATGGTATTAATAAAGCTAATTATAGTTGGGGATTTGTAGTTGATGCTGATGGTATGAAAAAAGTTACTAGCTTCTCAGTAGAAAAAGATGGTGTAGTTAAAGCTACACTTGATGATGGTAAAGTTACTGCCCTTGGACAAGTTGCAACAGCAAGTTTCAGAAATACTGCTGGTCTTAAGAAATTAGGTAAGAATCTTTATCAAAATACTGCAAACTCTGGTGAGCCAAACGTAAGAAGTGGTATTGGAACAGATAAATCTATTGATAACAGTGACAGCTATGGAGATATGCTTCAAGGTATGCTTGAAATGTCAAATGTTGATTTGGCAGAGCAATTTACAGATATGATAGTTGCAAGTAGAGCATTCCAAGCTAGTGGTAAAATGATATCTACTGGTGATGAAATACTTCAAGATATTATTAACTTGAAAAGATAGTTAGAAAAGCAGAGGATAATTAACAGTTGATAGAGGACAGTTGAAAGATAAAAGTTAAGAGTTAAAAGTTAAAAGTATAAATAAGGAAGTTTTTCTATAAGAAAAACATCCTTAACTGTCAACTGTAAACTGTAATCTGTAAACTGTCATCTGATAACTAAACCTAGGGGGGTGTTTTAGTGGTAAAACTCACAAAAATGAATCATAAAGAGTTTATATTAAATGCAGAACATATAGAACAAATAGAAGAAGTACCAGAAACACTTATTACATTAACAAATGGAAAAAAAGTAATAGTATTAGAAAGTGTAGATTTTGTAGTTAATGAAGTATTAGAATATAAAAGAAAAATACATGGTAAAAACTTGTAGGAGGCCGCATTATGAAAAAACAAGACATAATGACAACCGTTGGTTTAATAGCTGGTTTTCTAGCTATTACTATGGGAATAGTAACTGGTGGAGAAGGTTCAATAGCTGTTAAGCTAAAAACTTTTTTCGATATAGGATCTATATTTATAACTGTAGGTGGTTCTTTTTTCGCATTATTAGTAAATTATCCTTTAGGACAAATTAAAAAATTAATGAAAATAAATATACAAGCTTTTAAAGAACCAAATGTGGATGGTGCCGATAATATTGCTAAATTTATCAATTTATCTAGAAAAGCTAGAAGAGAAGGTCTTTTATCTTTAGAGGATAGTATACAAGAAATTGATGATACTTTTCTAAAAAAAGGACTACAAATGGTGGTAGATGGTATTGAACCAGAAACAATAAAGGATGTTATGGAACTTGAAATATCTGAAATGGAAAGAAGACACAATATGGGAGCAGGTTTATTTAAATCTTGGGGAGCTTATGCACCAGCTTTTGGTATGATAGGTACTCTTATTGGACTTATACAAATGCTTGCAGGAAATATGAGTGATGCTTCAGCGTTGTCTTCAGGAATGTCAAAAGCACTTATTACTACTTTTTATGGTTCTTTAATGGCTAATGTAGTACTTAATCCTATAGCAGCCAATTTAGGATATAAAACTGAAATTGAAGTATCTAATAGAGAAATGATGCTTGAGGGAATTCTTGCAATTCAATCTGGTGTAAATCCAAGAATAGTAGAAGAAAAATTAATTTCATATTTACCACCAGAAGGAAGAAAAAAATATAGCGAAATTCAAGCTTCAGGAGATGGGGTAGTGCAAGATGTCTAGAAGAAATAAGAAAAGGATGGATGATGGTCCAAAAGGCGATGATTGGATAGTAACATACTCTGATACCATTACACTCTTGTTAACTTTCTTTGTTCTTTTACAGTCAATGTCTACTGTTGATTCTTTTAAATTTAGACAAATGGCAGCAGCAATTCAAAGTGCTTTAGTTGGTGAATCAGGTAGAACAATTTTAGATTTAAATCCTGAAAATGGAGAAGTACCAATTGTTGGACAACCACTAAAAACTGCAGCAAAACCAGGAAATGATACAAAGGCTATGTATGAAGAAATACATGCTTATGTACAGCAGAGTAAAATGAAAGGAAAAGTTCAAGTTGTACAGGATCAAAGAGGAGTATTATTAAGACTTAGAGATAATGTATTATTTGATACAGGAAAGGCTGATATTAAGTCAGAAAGTAAAGAGATTTTGAATATAATTACTAATATGTTTTTAAAATTTCCACAAAGTAATATAATTGTTGAAGGACATACAGATAATGTACCAATAAATACATATAAATTTCCAAGTAACTGGGAGTTGTCTACTGCTAGAGCAGTTAATGTATTAAAATATTTTGTTGAAACAAATAAGATGAATCCAGGAAGATTTACAGCTGCTGGTTATGGTGAGTATAGACCTATAGCATCTAATAATAGTGATTCAGATAAAGCTAAAAATAGAAGGGTTAATATAATTATAACTAGTCCAAATTCACAAAATAAAGGAGAGACAAAATAAAATGAGTGGCGATAAAACTAAGAAAAAATCAGGTATATTAAAAATTGTGATACTTGTAGTTGTAGTTGCTTTAATTGCAGGAGGGTGTGTATTTGCAGGATTTTGGTTTGCATCAAGAAATAATTCATCTTCTAGTGCAATAAATACCAAAGGTTCAGTTAGAGAAGTTGTACAAGACAAAAATTCATACCAATTAGGAGACTTTTTAGTTAATTTATGCGATGATGATTCTAGAAGATATTTAAAAGTGGATATTTATTTAGGATACCCAAAAAGTAATAAAAAATTAGGAGAAGAGTTAGAAACAAAAAAACCAATTATAAGTGATATTGTAAATTTACATTTAAGATCAAAGAAAAGTTCTGAAGTAAATAATACAAAAAATATTCAAGCACTAAAGAAACAGCTTATTGATAAAATAAATACACAACTTGTAGACGGACAAATCACTGATGTGTACTTTAATAAAATATTAATTCAATAGGATGATATATAATGGATAAAGAATTTATTACAATGTTGTTGAAACTTATAGTTATTCTTCCTCCAATGCTTTTAACGATATATTTAGTTTTAAAGTTTGGAGGAAATAAACTTCAAGATTTACAAAATGGAAAGTATGTGAAAATTTTTGAGAGAGTTCAATTGTCAAAAGAAAATAGCATTTTAGTGGTCAAAATAGGAGAAAAAGGGTATGTAATATCTAATACAGCTCAAAAGGTAGAGATATTACTTGAAATTAGTGATGAAGAACTTGCAAAAATTGAATTAACAAAAAAAATTCCTCAGTATAATAATTTTCGTGAATTATTTCAAAAACTTAAGCAAAAAGGAAGGGTATGATGAAGAAAAAAACAAATTTACTTCTTATAGGGTTTTTAGCATTAATAATTATATCGTTAACTGCTGTGCAAGTACAAGCGGCACCCAATACTAAACTTCCTATACCAAAGATAAATATATCAGTAGATAATTCAAATACGCCGCAGCAATATGTAGATAATATTAAATTACTCATAATGCTTACAGTTTTAACTCTTTTACCATCATTTATTATAATGATGACAAGTTTTGTTAGAATTGTTGTTGTATTTTCGTTTTTAAAAAGTGCCATGGGTGCCCAACAATCCATTCCAAGTCAAGTGCTTATTGGACTAGCATTGTTTTTGACAATTTTTATAATGGCACCAACAGCTTCAAAAATAAATAAAGAAGCTATTCAGCCCTTTTTAAATAATAAGATAACTCAGGAAGTAGCTTATGAAAAGGGAACAAAACCGTTAAAGCAGTTTATGCTTAAACAGACAAGAAAAAAGGATTTACAATTGTTTAAAGAAACTGCAAAAATTGATGAAAAAGTACAGCCTATGGATATGCCTGTATATAGTGTAATACCAGCTTTTATGATAAGCGAACTAAAAAGAGCTTTTGAAATGGGATTTTTACTTTTCATACCATTTTTGATTATAGATCTAGTAGTGGCAAGTATATTAATGTCAATGGGTATGTTTATGCTTCCACCGGTTATGGTGTCACTACCTTTTAAAATATTATTGTTTGTTATGGTTGATGGATGGTATTTAATTGTTAAGTCATTAATTTTAAGTTTTAAATGAGGTGATATAGTTGACAGAGAATATGGTGGTTGCAGTGCTTAAAGAAGGAATTCAAACAGCACTAATGGTTTCAGCACCAATATTATTAACAGGTGTAGCGGTAGGTTTACTTATAAGTATTCTGCAAGCAACTACACAAATACAAGAACAAACTTTAACATTTGTTCCAAAACTTATAGCAGTAGCTATAGTTGGTCTTATTACTGCTCCTTGGATGATACATGTAATGAATGGTTTTACTAGTAGAATATTTGAACTAATTATAAATATAGTTCAGTAGGTGGGATAAACTTTGATAGATATAGTATATTTTACAGCAATAATATTTGTATTCCTTAGAATTATGTCTATGTTTATAGCAGCGCCAGTATTTTTTCCTAAGGGCACTCCCAAAATGGTGGTTATAGCTTTTTGTTTAATATTATCTTTTATACTTATGCCTGGAATTAAGTATTCAAATATAAGTAATATAAATAATGGTGCGTATTTTTTTATGTGCTGTATAAATGAGATTTTTACTGGATTAATTCTTGGTTATATTATAAAATTCTGCTTTTTTGCTGTGCAGATGGCAGGACAATTTATTGATATGCAAATAGGTTTTGCTATGATGAATATGTTTGATCCTCAATCAGGTTCAAATGTAACAGTACTTGGAAGGGCTATGTATTGGATTAGTCTTGTATTATTTTTTATAGTTGATGGACACCACATGCTTATTAAAACACTTATTGAGAGTTTTAATACAGTAAATTTAGGGAATTTAATTTTAAACCAGCAGTCTTCAATGCTTGTAATACAGTCATTTGTTTCTTTTTTTACAATAGGTTTAAAAATTGCATTGCCAATTTTATTGGTAATAATTATTACTGATTTAACATTAGGTTTAGTGGGAAGAACAGTTCCACAGCTTAACATAATGATTTTAGGACTTCCAATAAAAATAGTTATTGGGCTTTTATGTGTATCATTAGCTCTTCCAATGACGTTTGATTTTATAATTTCTTCATTTGATAAGTTGCCCCATATGTTTAGACAAATTTTTAAACTAGCTCCTGTTTTAATTGTATTTGCATCTGAAGATAAAACAGAAGAAGCTACACCTAAAAAAAAGAGGGATGCTAGAAAAAAAGGTCAAATAGCTAAAAGTAAAGAGTTAGGTTTAACTCTTACGTTATTAGCATCTACTTTAATTATATTAGTTTTGGGGGAATATGTAGTAAAAAATTTAAGTTCTAATATGATAGCTTTTTTAAATACATATATGAATACACATATAGATTCAAATAGTTTAAGGTCAATAATGGTAACAGTTATTTTAAGAATGGCTTTAGTAATATTGCCAGTTGCAGTACCAATTATGATATTCGGAATTGCAGCTAATTTATTGCAAACACGATTTTTATTTACTACAGAAACATTAAAACCTGATATTAAAAAGTTGAATCCTATAAGTGGTTTTAAGAAGATTTTTTCTACAAGAACGTTAGTAGAATTAGTTAAGGATTTAATTTTGATTAATATTGTAGGGTTTATTGGATATAAGTTTTTGATGAAAAACTATGGATATATTTTAAAGTTAGGTAATTTAAGAATTAATGCTTTGTTTGGTGAAATTAATAATTTATTTGTAGAAATATTTTTCAAAATAACTTTAATAATGTTAGTTATTTCTCTTGCCGATTATATTTATCAAATATATCAGCATAATAAAGATTTGAAGATGAGTAAACAGGAGGTAAAAGAGGAGTTTAAACAGGATGAAGGAGACCCACAGATAAAATCTAAGATAAAACAAAAACAAAGAGAAATGGCTTCAAAAAGGATGATGGAAAGTGTTCCAGATGCAACAGTAGTAATTACCAATCCAACACATATATCAGTTGCTCTTAAATATGATGAAATGCAAAGTAGTGCACCTGTTGTGGTTGCAAAGGGACAAGATAATGTAGCGTTAAAGATAAAAGAAATTGCTAAAGAAAATGAGGTGCCTATAATTGAAAATAAGCCTCTTGCAAGACTTATGTATAAAGAGGTTGATATAGATTCAGAGATTCCAATGGAGATGTATGAAGCTGTAGCAGAAATTCTTGCAATAGTATTCAAATTGAAGACAAAAAGATAAAGGGTGATTGATTTGGAACAACATGGTAAGTTTGCTAATGGTTTAAAAAATAATATTGATATTATTCTAGCATTTGGTGTAATGCTGATAGTATTAATGATGATAATACCTGTGCCTACACAAATATTAGATGTATTAATAGCTCTTAATATAACTATTGGATGTGTAATAATGTTATTAACTATGTTTACTACAGAAGTTCTACAATTTTCAGTTTTCCCCACATTGCTGCTTATTACTACACTATTTAGATTAGGATTAAATCTATCTTCTACTAGATTAATACTTAGTGAAGCTAATGCAGGGAAAATAATTCAAGCCTTTGGAGGCTTTGTTACAGGAAATAACTATGTAGTTGGAATAATAATATTTTTAATTTTGATTATTGTACAGTTTGTTGTTATTACAAGTGGTGCAGGTAGAGTATCAGAAGTTACAGCTAGATTTACATTAGATGCTATGCCAGGAAAACAGATGAGTATAGATGCAGATTTAAATGCAGGACTTATCAATGAAATGCAAGCAAAAGAAAGAAGAAAGAAACTTCAAATGGAAGCAGATTTTTATGGAGCTATGGATGGTGCATCTAAATTTGTAAAAGGGGATGCTATAGCAGGTATTGTAATTACACTAATAAATATAATAGGTGGAATAATTATTGGTGTTGTAATGATGAAAATGCCGGCAGGAGATGCTGCTAAAAAGTTTGTAAGTCTTACCATTGGAGATGGACTTGTAAGCCAGATACCGTCGCTTTTAATATCTGTAGCTTCAGGTATACTTGTTACTCGTTCTTCTAATGAAACTAGTTTTGGTAAACTTGTAGCTAAACAATTAACAGGTTTCCCAAAGGTTTTGGGTATTGCTTCTGCAGTATTGTTTTTCCTTGGAATTATTCCAGGATTACCAACAGCAGTATTTCTTATTTTATCTGGTGCAATAGGTTTTGCAGCATATTTGCTTTATAAAGATGAAAAAGAAAAAGTTATTGCTCAAATGGAAAATGAAGAAGCAAGAAATTATTGAAACTGAAAAGAGAGAACCTGAAAATGTTGCAAATCTAATACAGGTAGAACCTATGGAAATAGAAATAGGTTATGGACTTATTCCTCTTGCAGATGAAGCATCTGGTGGAGATTTGCTTCAAAGAATTGCTTCTGTAAGAAGACAGTGTGCAATAGAAATGGGAATTATTGTACAACCAATTAGGATAAGAGATAATTTGCAGTTAAATACCAATGATTACTTGGTTAAGATAAGAGGTACTGTAATCGAAAAAGGCCAAGTAATGCCGAGCATGCTTTTATGCATGGATCCTGCTAGTGAAGACATTGAAATTGAAGGAATAAAAACTATAGAACCTACATTTGGTCTTCCCGCAGTTTGGATAAACAAAGATCAAAGAGAAGATGCAGAAATAAAGGGATTTACTGTTGTTGATCCGACAACAGTTATGGTTACACATTTAACAGAAACTATTAAGTCTCACGCATATGAGCTTTTAGGAAGACAAGAAACTAAGATTATTATAGATTCTGTAAAAGAAAAATATAATACTGTTGTAGAGGAGTTAATTCCTGACTTAATGACTATTGGTGAAGTGCAAAAGGTCTTACAGAATTTATTAAAAGAAAAAGTACCAATAAGAGATATGGTTACAATAATGGAGACTTTAGCAGATTACTCTGTAAATACTAAGGATGTTGAAGTGTTAACTGAATATGTAAGATTTTCTCTTTCAAGAACAATATGTAACCCACTATTAGATGAGAATAGAGCTATTATAGTAGCTACTTTAGATCCACATATAGAAGAGTTAATGGCAAATAATATACAAAAATCTATGCAGGGATCATTTCCAGCTATAGATCCTGATACTACTCAAAGAATGTTTAACTCAATAAAAAATATATTGGATAATGTATATTTTAATGAAAATCAACCAGTTTTTCTTGTATCTCCAAAGATACGACCAGCATTTAGAAAACTTACTGAGTTAGTTTTCCCAAATGTAGTTATTCTTTCAATAAATGAAATACCAAATGATGTGGAGATTAAAACAGAAGGAGTTGTTACTCTACAATGAAAGTAAGAAAATATGTTGTAAAAGATATGAATGAAGCTGTTAATAAAATTAGACATGATTTAGGACAAGATGCTGTAATAATAAATCAGAGAAAAATTAGAAAACCAGGTATAGCAGGATTTTTTTCTAAAAAACTCATTGAAGTAACGGCAGCATCAAATAATTCCAATAAAAATGTTACTGATAAGAATACACAAGATTTTAAAGATAGCTTAGAGGCTATTAGAAAGGCAGTTAGTAAAAGGTCAAATATTTCAAATAAAAGTGAAGATATAAGTAAAATAAATCAAGTTGAAAAAGTTGAAAAACAAAACTTTAAGATAATGCAAGATGGTGTGAAGGAAAAAAATACTTCAAATGAATTATTACAAGAAATGCAAGAGATGAAAAATATCTTAAATAGTTTGGTAAAAAAAGAAACAATATCTACAACTGATAATGAATTAATACAAAAACTTAAAGAACTTGATATTGATGATGAATGTATTGAGTATATTAATAATAATATTAATAGTATTAAAGATGATATAGAAGATGAAGAAAAAATTAAAAAAGTAATAGCACAGATGTTAAATACTTGGGAAGAGAAAACTACTGGGGTAATGGTATTAGTAGGTCCTACTGGAGTAGGAAAAACTACAACAATAGCAAAACTTGCAGGAAGGTTATCCCTAATTGATAATAGGAAAGTAGGATTAATAACTGTAGATACATATAGAATAGGTGCAGTTGAACAGTTAAAGACATATGCAGATATTATGAATATTCCATTTAAAGTAGTATTTAATATTAGTGATATGGAAGGTGCAATAGAAAGCATGAAAGATTGCGATGTTGTATTAATAGATACTACGGGAAGAAGTAGTAAAAATTCAATGCAAATTTCGGAGCTTAGGGCATTTATTGCAAAAGCAAATACAGATAATATACATTTAGTAGTTAGTTCTACAACTAAAAACAAAGATATTTTGCCAATTATTGAAGGATATAAAAAATTGAATTTTAATAACGTGATAATTACTAAATTGGATGAAACAACAACATATGGGTCTATACTAAATATTTTACGATTAGCACAAAAACCTCTTAGCTTTGTGACAACAGGACAAAATGTCCCAGATGATATTAAGAATATGAATTCTTCTGAACTTTGTAAACTTATTTTGGGAGAGGATAGTATATGTTAGATCAAGCACAAAGATTAAGACAATTGGCATTAAAAAGAAATAGCCATCAACAAGAAAATAATGATAAACCTAGAATTATTACAATAACTTCTGGTAAAGGTGGAGTAGGAAAAAGTAACATAGTAGTTAATTTGGCTATACAAATTCAAAAAATGGGCAAAAAAGTATTAATTTTTGATGCTGATATTGGTATGGGAAATGATGATATATTAATGGGTTTTTTGCCTAAATATACAGTGTTTGATATAATATTTAAGAATAAAGAAATAGAGGAAATAATAATAGAGGGACCAGATGGAGTTAAGTTATTGCCTGGAGGAACTGGAGTAACTAAGGTAGAAGACTTAACTAATGAACAACGAAATAGATTTTTAGATAAATTAAATAGTCTTAGAGGATTTGATTATATACTAATGGATACAGGAGCAGGAATAAATAGAAATGTATTAGGTTTTGTTGCAGCCTGTGAAGAACTTATTGTGATTACTACTCCTGAACCAACTTCTTTAACTGATGCATACAGTTTAATGAAAGCTATTAATCATTTTAAAATAAAAAATGAAGCTTATATTATAGTAAATAAAATACTTAATGAGGATGAAGCCAATAGAACATTTAATAAATTTAAAAATGCAGTTGATAAGTTCTTAAATATGAAAATTTACTATTTAGGTAAGGTAGCAGAGGATAAAAAGCTTATTCAAGCAGTAAGAGAACAAAAACCTTTAGTTGTTCAGTATCCTAATTCATATGCAGCAAGAGACATAAAAATGATTGCTAAGTGTCTTATAGGAAATAATAAAAGTGACAAAAGTATAGGAATTCAGGGGCTATTTAAGAAAATATTTAACATCTTTTCATAAAGTGTTAAGGGGGATTAGTAGTGCAAAAAAAAGACTTTATTGTAAATAACAAAGTAAAAATACAACTAAATGATGAAGAATATTTAAGTAATGTACAAGATGTAAAAGATGAATATATTGGAATAAGTATTCCTGTAAATAATGGTTCGTATGTATCATTATCAGTAGGAAGTAGGGTAGATGTTGTTTACTATGAGGAACGATGTTTGTATGAATTTACAACTAGAGTTATTGGAAGAAGAAAGGATAATATTCCGATAATATTATTAGCTTATCCTGAAAATATTAAAAAGGTACAAAGAAGAAGGTTTGTTAGAATTAATCACCTGCAAGATATAAAATTTTTAGAGATTGATTCAGATGTGAACAATAATTTAGTGCAAGATTTTTATGATGATAAATGCAATGATGTTCATAAAGCCATATTAGTAGACATTAGTGGAGGGGGATGTAGGATTAATACTAGCTATAATATTAATCTAAATGATGATATCCTTATAAAAATGCCTATAAAAAAGAGAGAAATGGTTATTAAGTGTAAAGTTGTTAGAGTAGATAAAGGTGAAGATGGTTCAAATATTTGTGGAATTATATTTTTAAACTTATGTAATAGAGAAAGAGAAGCAATAATTCAATATATTTTTCAAATTATGCGTGAACAAAGGAAAAAGGGTATAAAAGAAAGTTAAAGGAGGATACGAAAATGGCCATGCCCTCTAAGAAACGAGAAGAGATTGTTAAAAAATATATACCATTAGTTAAATATTTAGCGTCAAGAGTAATTATCGGCAAAACAAAATATATAGAGTATGAAGATTTAATAAGTTATGGTATGCTTGGACTTATGGATGCTATAAGTAAATTTGATGAAAGTAGAGGAATGAAATTTTCAACTTATGCATCTATAAGAATAAGGGGTTCAATGATTGATGAGCTTAGAAGAAATAGTCCTATATCAAAGGGCGCTATGGACAAATTAAATAGATATAATGATGTAATTGAAAAATTTCAAAAAACTAATCTTAGAGAGCCAAATAAAATTGAAATAGCTAGGGAATTAAAGGTATCTCTTAAAGAATTAAGCAATATAGAAAATTACGTAAATTACATTTCTGTTGTTTCTTTAGAGGAACTGATTTTCTCAAAAGATGATGATATACCGCTTAAAAGTGCAATTGAAGATGAAGCTAGTCCTAATCCATTAGAAAAATTTGAAAAGAAAGAGCAAATTGAGTATCTTGAAAAAGCAATAGATATGCTTAAAGAAAAAGATAAAACGGTATTATCTCTATATTATTATGAAAGATTAACGCTAAAACAAATAGGACAAATACTTGGAGTATCAGAATCACGAGTTTGCCAGCTTCATGGAAGAGCTATCATACATTTAAGAAATAATTTTAAGAAACTTAAATACTTTTAACCATAAATATATTATAATGGAAGTGGAGTTGTGCATATGTCATTATTTTTGATTATTATTGGTGTTTTACTTATACTTATAAATGTAAGGACAATAAAGAAGGAAAAAAATAATTTTAAAAGTACATATGATTTTAAGAAAGAAAATTTAAAAGATTATCAGTTAGAAATAGGAAAATTGAGAAGTGAACTTTCCGAAACTATTTTAGAAATTCAAAAAGAAATTGAATACTTAAAGACAGAAGTAGAAAATAAAAAAAATACAAGTGAAAATTTAGAAACAAAAGATGTAGAAATTCAAGTAGATAATAGTATTAATAGAAGACATATTGATGAGATAATAGAAGATGATAAAGATATAAAACATAATGATAAAAAAGATGATTTAGAGATTTCTAACAAAAGTGTAAAAGTTTTAGAAGTAGATAAACTTTTACAAGAGGGAGTATCCATAGATGAAATTTCAGAAAAATTGGATATAGGTAAGGGGGAAGTACTATTAATAAAGGAATTGTACGCAAAATAAAGAATATATTTGATTTTTTGTGTGATAGAAAACTAATTATAGGAATTGGTATAGGGATGATTATATCTTCTGTAGTTATGACAGGAGTTAAAATAAATGCAAATTATGATAAATCAGTAATTGAACAAAAAGCTAGAGATTTAGGTATGCAGTATCCAGATGAAATGAGAGTCATAAGAGACAAGGAGGCAAAAACAAAATGATAAGGGGATTATATACTGCCGTTTCAGGACTTATATCTGAAGAGGCTAGACAACAAGTTATTACTAATAATTTGGCAAATGCTAATACTAATGGATATAAAGGTGATGATTTAAGAGTTAAGGATTTTAAGGAAGTAATGCTTAACAATTATGATAAGGTAGTTAATGGTAAAAATGTAAGACAGGAATTAGGCAATTTATCTATGGGTAGTAAAATTGATGATGTAATAACTAAGTTTACTCAAGGACCAATTACTGAAACTGGTAAGAAAACAGATTTTGCAATTGATGGTAAAGGTTTTTTTACAGTGGAAGGTTCTAATGGAAAAAGATATTATACTAGAGATGGCCGTTTTCATGTGGATATCAAAGGAAATTTAGTAGACAATAATGGAAACTCAGTTTTGGGAGTTAATACTCAAACAAATAATGTAGAGCCTGTTAATGTAGGAAATAGTAAAATTCAATGTGATAGCTTAGGAAATATATTGTTAAATGGAAATCAGAAGTATAAGTTTCAGTTTGCTAATTTTGAAGAGGGTCAAATAAAGAAAGTTGGAGACAATTTATATACATCGAATGCTCAGCCAAGTGCTGGAAATGTTCATGTAAAACAAGGATATGTTGAAAAATCTAATGTTAATGTTATAAATGAAATGGTTGAAATGATGACTACTATGAGAAATTTTGAATCTAATCAAAAAGTAGTACAAACAATGGATGAAACTTTAGGAAAACTTATAAGTCAAGTTGGAGATGTACGATAATATAGAGTAGGTGGTGTAGTTTATGCTTAGAACATTTTGGAATTCTAAATCAGCAATGAATTCTATGCAAACTAAGTTAGAAACAATTTCAAACAATTTAGCTAATGTAAATACTACAGGATATAAAAAAGTTGATGTAAATTTTGAGGATCTTTTACAAGAATCTCTTGATAGAAAAGGATATCCAGTGTCAAAGGGAGGAGTACGTAATCTTCAAACAGGAACTGGAGTAAGAGTTACAGATATAACAAGAGATTTGTCAGAAGGTAATTTAATGCCAACTGATAAAAAAACAGATTTTGCAATAGATGGAGATGGAATATTTAAGGTTTACCGTCAAGATGGTACAGCTGCTTATACTAGAAGTGGTGACTTTAATATTAATCCAAATGGTAAATTAGTAGATTATAGTGGAAATAGAGTTAGTATTTTAGATGAAAATGGTAATGAAATAAGTGATAAAGTAGTAATATCAGAAAAGAACTTTATTATGGATGAAAAAGGTAATATATATCAAAATGAAGGGGAAAGAAGAGTAAAAGTTGGTACTATAGGTGTATATACTGCTCTTGGTGATAAATCTTTTAAATCTATAGGCAATAACTTATATGTTCCAGCAAGTGATGATGTACAAGTAACTAGAAGTAATAATTGTGATGTTCTTCAAGGATTTTTAGAACTTTCCAATGTAGATTTAGGACAAGAAATGAGTCAATTGATTATGACACAAAGAGCTTTTCAATTGAATTCTACAGCTCTTAGAACTGCAGATGAGATGTGGGGAATGGCAAATAATCTTAAAAGATAATATATTTAAAAGATAATACATAAAAATAAGACACGGGAAACCGTGTCTTATTTTATTGAATTTATTGCAGAAGTCAATGGTGGAATTATTTGTTTTTTTCTTGACATAACGTCAGGTAAATATATAAAGGAATCCGTTAAATTAACATTAAAAGCCTTTTCAACAATTTCTTTATGGTTACCTATTACCAAAAGTTCAGAGCCTGCATTGAATATGTCTGTTACCATTAAAATTAGTAAATCAAAATTTTCATTTTTACATTTTTTATTCATTAAGTCCATCATAGAATCTTTTACAGGAATAAAACTTTCTATATACATAGTTCCAATTTGTGAAACACCAATTTTAAAATTATTTATGTTAAATATTTTAAAGTCTTGATTAAATATTTCATGTGGTGTTTTACCTTCTAATGAAGTTCCAGCTTTGAAAAGTTCTTTTGCAAAGGCATCTATATCTATATTTGCTATTTCAGCTAATCTATTTAGCATTAATTTGTCTACACCAGTTGAAGTTGGAGATTTTAGAAGTAGAGTGTCTGATATAATTGCAGAACATAAAAGACCAGCAATTTTTTTTGAAGGTCTTATTCCATTTTCAAAAAATATAGTAGCTATGATTGTTGAAGTACTACCAACAGGTTCATTTCTAAAATAGATTGGAAGACCAGTTTGTATATCAGCTATTCTGTGGTGATCTATTATTTCTAGTATATCAGCATCATTTAATCCATCTACTGATTGAGTCTTTTCATTGTGATCAACTAGTATAACTTTTTTCTTATTTTTAGAAATTAGATGATAACGAGATATAGTACCAATTATTTTTCTGTTTTTATCTAATATTGGATAACTTCTATATCTTGTATCAAGCATTATATCTTTTATCTCATCTACAAAGTCTTCTGTTGAAAAGCTTATTATCTTATCTTTAGTCATAACGTAGTTAATAGGTATACTTTGAATTATTAATCTAGAAGCTGTAAAAGTGTCATAAGGAGTTACTATTATAGAACATTGATTTTTTTGTGCTAGTTTTATAATAGTATCTTTAACAATATGATTTCCAGATATAATAATTAAAGAAGCCCTACAATTTATTATGCTCTTTTGAGCATCTTCTCTATTACCACATATTACTATATCACCTTTTTCAACTACTTCTTTAATATGGCAAGGTTCCATTGCAGCTACCATGATTTTTCCGTTGAATTTTGGATTTTCATCATTAAGGTATATAGGTTTTGCACATAAAGTTTCTAATATATTTTCTAGTTTTGTATTGCTTTTTGATAATATATAATTATCCCATACATCCATATAACTAGAAGTTAAATTTGAAACTGATACAAGTCCTAATAGTTTATCATTTTCATCAATTACAGGTAGAGTTTTAACATTATGTTTTTTCATCATATTCCATGTCATTTTTAAAGAAATTTCTGGTGAAATAGGAATTGCATTATCAATGTCTAAATCAGATACCTGAGTTTTAACTGTTTCTATTAGTTTAGGAGGCTCTACATTAAAATAATCAAGGGCAAATTGAGTTTCTCTAGTTACTTCTCCTAATCTTACAGGAATTGCTTTTTTGTTTGAAGTTTTATTTTTAAATTCTGCATATGCTATGGCAGAACATATTGAGTCAGTATCAGGATTTTTATGTCCTGTAATATATATTACATCATTCATTAGTACGTTTTCCTCCTTAATGTCGTTAAACTAACTTTCACATATATCATTTATTTATGATAAAAGTTATTTTTATTCTGCGAAAATTGAGTCGTTAATAAATACATTATACATTGTACCTCATTATTTCAAAATAATAAATGTTTTTTTCATATAGATGGGATTTAGTTCATATATTACTATAGGCAAGAAAGTTCAAAGAACAAAGGTATCCTTGGAGGTGTGATATAAGTGATTAATGAAAAAGATTTAGTGCGAGGACTTACAGAAGATGAGGTTGAAAAACGAATAAAAAGTTATGGTTTAAATAAATTGAATAATGGGAAAAAAGTGTCACCAATTGGAATTTTTTTAGAGCAATTTAATGACTTTATTATTTGGATTCTTATTGGTGCTACAATAATTTCAGGCTTTATGAATGAAAAGGCAGATGCTATAACTATACTTATAATTGTAATAATGAATGCAGTCTTAGGTTTTATACAAGAATATAAAACAGAAAAATCTTTAGAGGCATTAAAAAAACTTGCAGCACCAACAGCTAAGGTGAAAAGAAATGGAAAATTAATGGTAGTTAATGCAGAATACTTGGTGCCAGGAGATATCATTATTTTAGAGAGTGGAGATAGAATTCCAGCAGATTGTGAGCTAATAAAAAGTAATAATATTATTGTAGATGAGTCACTTTTGACAGGAGAATCTGTAGGTGTTGAAAAAAGTTTAAATGGCAAAAATAGAAGTGTATATATGGGGACTATTATTTTAACAGGAAAAGGAATGGCAAAAGTCTTAGGTACAGGTATGAATACGGAAATGGGCAAGATAGCTCATATGCTTGATAATATTGAAAATAAGAAATCACCACTTAAAGAAAGACTTGCACATTTAGGAAAAGTATTAGTTATTCTTTGTCTTGTAGTTTGTGCGGCTGTAACTATTATGGGAATTATAAGAGGACAAGATGCATATCAAATGTTCTTATTAGGTGTTAGTCTTGCTGTTGCAGCCATACCAGAAGGATTAGCAGCAATTGTTACAGTAGCTTTAGCATTAGGAGTTTCTAGAATGCTTAAGAGAAACACTCTTGTTAGAAAGCTTCCTGCTGTAGAGACATTGGGATGTACTTCTATAATATGCAGTGATAAGACAGGTACATTAACTGAAAACAAAATGACTGTAAAAGCTATTTATTTTAACAATAAAATGTATAATTTAGATAAAGAAGATATTCCACAAAATGACAAGCTCGTAAAGGCTTTTACATATTGTAATGACTGCAATTTTGATTTTAAAAATAGGAAATTAGACAAATCATTATTTGGTAATCCTACTGAAACAGCTCTCATAAAGGCTTTTTTCAAGGATACGAAGAGTTTAGAGAAGTTTGTAAAAGGTGGGGAAAGAATACGTGAGATTCCTTTTAATTCGGATAGAAAGATGATGTCTGTTATTATTAAAGAAGGAATTAAATGTAATTCTTATGTAAAAGGTGCACCAGAAAGAATAATTGAAAGATGTAAATATATATTAGTGAATAATGAAGTTAGATTATTTAGTTCTAATTATAAAAAACAAGTTTATGATTCTGTTGAAAAAATGTCATATGATGCATTACGATGTATTGCTGGAGCTTATAAAGAGAAGGTAGAAAATAAAAAAAATATGGAAAATGATTTAATTTTTGTAGGTGTTGCAGGTATAATAGATCCTCCAAGAAAAGAAGTTAAGGATGCAGTATTAAAATGTAAGGTAGCAGGAATCAAACCTGTTATGATTACTGGAGATCATAAAAATACGGCATATGCCATAGGAAAGCAAGTTGAAATATGTAATGATATAAATCAAGTTATAACAGGTAAAGAACTAGATGCATTATCAGATAAAGAGTTAGAAAAGAAAATAAATAAAATAACAATATTTGCAAGAGTAAATCCAAATCATAAATTTAGAATTGTTAAAGCTTTTAAGAAAAAGGGACATATTGTAGCAATGACTGGTGACGGTGTAAATGATGCCCCTGCAGTTAAAGAAGCTGACATTGGAATATCTATGGGTGTATCAGGAACAGACGTTACAAAAGAAGCATCTTCTATGATATTAATGGATGATAATTTTGCCACAATAGTTTCTGCAGTAGAAGAGGGAAAAGTAATTTATAATAATATAAGAAAGTTTATACGATATTTGCTCTCATGTAATTTAGGTGAAGTTTTGACTATGTTTTTATCATCATTATTTTATTTAGAAACTCCTCTTTTACCAATACAAATTTTATTTGTAAATTTAGCTACAGATGGACTTCCAGCCATTGCATTAGGTGTTGATCCTAAAGATGAAGATATTATGTTTGAAAGACCTAGAGAAAAAAATGAAAGTGTATTTTCAAGAGGATTAAAAGAAAAGATTATGTTAAGAGGTTCATTAATTGGTATATGTACTATATTATCTTTTTTAGGTGGAAAACTATATGGAATGGATTTGGCAACGTGTAGAACTTTAGCATTAGGTACGCTTATTATGTCTCAATTGATTCATGTTTTTGAATGTAGATCAGAGAAACATTCTATCTTTGAGATTAAATTATTTACTAATCCTTATTTAGTAGGTGCAGTTATGGTATCTATTGCAATGCTTTTACTTATTATATATATACCATTTTTACAAAAGGTATTTCATACAATGCCTTTAAATTTAGGACAGTGGTTAATTATAATATTTTTCTCAAGTATAATTTCATTTATAAATAGTGTATATCTATTTTTTAGACATAAAAAATAGCACGTAGTACGTGCTATTTTTATTTTTATCTTAATTTCTTTTGATTTTGCGCTTTTATTTTTTGAACTTTAGGTATTCCACCGTCTATCGGTACTAAGCTGTTTTTAGTTGTCATATTCAAGATGTTTACTACTTGAATACTTTCTCTGTTTTCTTTACCTTTTTTACCTTTTAATCCCTGTACAATTACTGAATGACCTTGAGAAATTTTCATGAAAGGTGGTTTTTTGAACCAACGATTCTTTTTATATTCACATTTTGAAATTGATCTGCTTCTATCAGGTTTTACAACAAGAGAAACTGTTAGTTTATGAAAAATCCATAATATACTTTTTTCATGTATTTTTATGGAAAGAACTTTCCCTTGGACTTGTGTAAGTCTATCAGCGTATTTTTTTAGATAAGCTTCTGTATAACGTTTAGAAAATTTTTCTTTAAATCCCATAATGTTACTACTCCTTTGCCCTATAATTTTTAGTATATACAATTTGTATAATTATATTATGCCATTACAATATTTATTATTAATATCTAAAATAACATTTAAAAATAGCATTTTTAGATATATTATAACATAGAGTATGTTATTTTAAAATATTAATACTGAGAAAGATTTGATTATATATAAATTTATTTTGAAAATAAATTTAATAATTTATGGCATTTACTTAAATAAAATGTAAAAATATGATATTATAGTTAATAGAATAAAGATAAAATTTTAACGATTTAAAAAATTCAAAATATTTAATGATTTCAAAGTAAAGGAATGATAGTATGTGTTTGGCAATACCTTTAAAAATTATAGAAATAGATAAAAATAAAGCTTTAGGAGAAATTAATGGATTTAAAAAAGAAATAAGAGTAGATATTGTTCCGAATGTTAAAATTGGAGATTATGTTATGGTTCATGCAGGGTTTGCTATTGAAATAATAGATGAAAAAAATGCAAATGATATCATGGAAGCAGTGAATGAAGTTAATGAGGCAATGGAGTAGACAAATATCTTTTATAGTGGCTTAAGTTTGGAGGAGAGTGCTTTGTATAATAGTGTTGATTTTGAATATGCAAAGAGAGTAATTAAAAAAATAAATAAATACAAAGAATCTGTTAATATTATGGAAGTATGTGGCACACATACAATGGCAATAAGTAAGTATGGGCTTAGGAGTGTACTAAATTCAAATATAAATTTAATATCAGGTCCAGGATGTCCAGTATGTGTTACACCTAACATATATTTGGACTATATTTATGAGCTTTCATTAAAAAAAGATGTAATAATTGCATCTTATGGTGATATGATACGTGTGCCCGGAAGTAAACCGTACATAACCTTAGAAAAAGCTAGAGCACAGGGTGCAAATATTAAAATAGTGTATTCAAGTTTAGATGCTTTAAAAATAGCCAAGTCAAATAGAGATAAAAAGGTTGTTTTTTTAGGTATAGGGTTTGAAACTACAACACCTTCATGTGCTGTTGCAATTTTAGAAGCTGTAAAAAATAAAATTGATAATTTTTATTTAATATCTCTTCATAAATTAGTAGAACCTGTAATGAAAGTACTTCTTGAAGATGAGAGCATTAAAATTGATGGATTTATATGTCCAGGTCATGTGGGTGCTATTATTGGAGAAGAAGGTTTTCAATTTTTAAAAAGTTACAAGTGCCCTGGAGTTTTAACTGGATTCCAGTTAGAAGAAATAGTAAATGGCATATATTTACTCATAGATGATATAAAAAATAAAGGATGTAAAGTTCAAAATGCCTATAGTAGTCTTGTGAAATGTAAAGGTAATGTAACTGCTAAACAATTAATAAATAAAGTTTTTGAGGTAAGAGATGATTACTGGAGAGGAATGGGATTAATAAAAAACAGTGGATTAAAATTAAAAGAAGAGTACAAAAATCATGATATAGAAGAAATTTATCCATTTAACTTTAAAGAAAAGTACACTTTTAATGGGTGTCAGTGTGGAGAAATACTTAAAGGTAAAATAAAACCAAATCAATGTGAATTGTTTGGCAAAGCATGTACACCAGATAACCCTATAGGGCCTTGTATGGTTTCTTCAGAAGGAAGCTGTGCAGCATATTTTAAGTATCAATCAATTTTGACAAGTAAATAGAACGGAGATGATAAACATGGAAGAGATAATTTCTATGTCTTATGGAAATGGAGGAAAAAAAACATCAAAATTAATAAATGAGTTGATAGTTCCTAAATTAAAAAACGATGAACTTAAAAAATTAGGGGATGGGGCTTTATTAAATATTTCAAATGAAATAGCTTTTTCAACGGATAGTTTTGTAATATATCCTTATTTTTTTCCTGGAGGTGATATTGGAAAATTAAGTGTATGTGGTACAGTAAATGATTTGCTAATGTGTGGGAGTATACCGAAATATTTAAGTTTATCTTTTATACTAGAAGAAGGATTTAAAATAAAGGAACTAGAAGTAATTATTAACTCTATACAAAAAGTGGCAAAAAAAATAGGTGTAAAAGTAGTTACAGGAGATACAAAAGTAGTAGATAAAGGACATGGTCATGGGATATACATTAATACAGCTGGAATAGGAGAAAGAATAAAAGGATTACAATTAGGTAAACATAAAATAGAAATTGGAGACAAAATTATTGTAAGTGGAAGTGTAGGAAATCATGGTATTTCTATTTTATGTAAGCGAGAAAATTTATTAGAGCAAAACATATTATCGGATTGTGCTCCTTTAATAGATTTAATTGATATATTACAAGAATACAAAGATGACATAAAAATTTTGAGAGACCCTACTAGAGGAGGGGTAGCTACTACATTAAATGAATTTGTGGAAGATATGAAATTTTCTATAGAATTGAAGGAAGATAAAATACCAATAGATTCTGATGTGAAGATGGCTGCAAATCTTTTGGGTTTGGATCCTCTTTATAGTGCAAATGAGGGGAAAGCTTTAATTGTAGTATCGAGAGACGCTTGCGATGAATTGTTAGAAAAATTAAAAGAGAAACAAATATTCCAAAATTCTGAAATTATAGGAGAGGTCGTTGATTATGTTGAATCTAAAGTTATATTAGAAGGCAAATTAGGAGGAAAAAGAATATTGGATAAATTGAGTTATGATATTCTTCCAAGAATATGTTAATAAAAACAAGAAAGGAGAGGGAGCATGAAAAAGCCTAAAATTATACAAATATCTAAAGATGAAATCATTCCATTAGCACAAAAAATGTTAGAAGAAAAAAGACGACTTGTTATAATGAATGGCTATGTAGATAAAGAAGGAAATAATATTATAGTATATAACTATGAAATAGATGATAGGTTAGTAACATACATGTGTAAGGGTGAAAAAAAATTACCTTCTATAACACATATTTATGGAGGTTCTGCTCAGTGGTGTGAAGAAGAAATTTGTGAAATGATGCCAATAGATTTTGAAGGACTAAAAAAAGGTGATAGATTATTTTTACCTGATGATTTTGACGGGTCCGGTCAGATATTAGTTGTACCTTTGAATGAGTTAAAAAAAGGTGAGAAACAGGGATAACATACAAGAAAGGAGAAAAAAGTTATGAGTTATGTAGTACCAATAGGTCCATATCATCCTTCTTTAGAAGAACCTATACATGTAAAATTATTTACTGAAGGTGAAGCTATTAAAAAGGCTGAAGTTTATATTGGATACAATCATAGAGGGATTGAAAAGCTTTGCACTGAGAAAAATTTTATACAAACTATAACTTTAGTTGAAAGGGTATGTGGAATTTGTTCTCATTCACATGCATTAACATATTGCTTAGCTCTTGAAAGTATTAGTGAAATGGAAGTTCCAAAGAGGGGTTCTTATATAAGACTAATAATTTGTGAGCTTGAAAGATTGCATTCTCATTTTTTATGGTTAGGACTTGCAGCACATATAATAGGATTTGATAGTGCTTTTATGCATACTTTTGGAGCAAGAGAAAAGGTAATGGATATGTTAGAGATGCTCACAGGTAACAGGGTTAACTATGCTATGAATATTGTTGGAGGTGCTAGAAGAGACCTTTCTAAAAATCAGCTTGAAGAATTAAAATCAATGATTGATGAATTAGAAGAACCATATAAGAAAATGTTTGATATATTTGCAAATGACAGAACTATATCTATGAGAACAAGAGGTGTTGGAAAATTAACAAAAGATGATGCATGGGTATATGGTGCTTGTGGACCACATGGTAGAGCATCTGGAATTAAAGGTGATGTAAGACAAGATGATCCTTATTGTTGTTATGATGAATTTGATTTCAATATTGCATTCCAAGAAGATGGGGATGTTTTTTCTAGGGTGGTAGTTAGACTTCTTGAAATTGAAGAAAGTATGAAGATAATTCGTCAAGCTGCAGAAAATATGCCTGATACTCCAATTAATTTAGGGATAAAGATGCCTAAAATTCCAGCTGGAGAAACTTGTGTTAGAATTGAGGCACCAAGAGGAGAACTAACATA
Source organism: Haloimpatiens myeolchijeotgali (assembly GCF_042688525.2). Lineage (GTDB taxonomy): Bacteria > Bacillota > Clostridia > Clostridiales > Clostridiaceae > Haloimpatiens. The sequence continues at coordinate 2,552,157 of NZ_JBHWAB010000001.1, read as the reverse complement.
TTATGTAGTTACAGATGGAGGACAAAAGAATTTAAGAGTTAATATTCATGTTCCTACTTTTAAGAATGCTCCTACAATACCAGTAATGTTAAGAGATAATTCAATTGCAGATGCAGGGTTAATTGTAGCTAGTATAGATCCTTGTTTCTCATGTTTGGATAGATAATATGCATGAGTTAGCTGTTACTCAAAGTATTATAAATATATCTAGTGAAGAGGCGGTAAAACATAATGTTAAAACTGTTAAGGAAATAAGAATTCATGTAGGAGAGTTAAGTGGGTTAATACCTGAATGCATACAATATTATTTTAACATAGCAAGTAAGGATACTATTGTAGAGGGGGCATTGCTAAAAATAAAAAAAATGCCAATTAAAATAAAATGTAATGAATGTGGACATATAAATGTAATAAAAAAAGGGGAATATAGCTGTCCAAAGTGTAATAGTTATAACATTAAGATTATTGGTGGAAATGAATTTTTTATTGAGAGTTTGGAGGTAGAGTGATGGAGATAAAAGTGGTTAGACAAATAATGGAATGGAATGAAAATTGTCATGATGAAATCCAAAAATATTTAGATGATAAGAAAGTATTTTTAATTAATGTAATGGGATCTCCGGGAGCAGGAAAAACTACTTTTATAAAAGCTATAATAAACAACTTAAGAGATAAATATAATATAGGGGTTATTGAAGGGGATATTGCAAGTAAAATTGATGCTGAAAAAATAGCAGAAATAGGTATTCCTGTTGTTGAACTTAATACTGATGGAGCATGCCATATAGAAGCTATGTCTATAAAAAACATATTACCCAATTTTGATTTGGATAATTTAGATATCTTAATAGTTGAAAACATTGGTAATTTGGTATGCCCAGCTGAATTTGATATAGGAGAACATCTAAAAATTGCAATTTTAAGTGTTCCGGAAGGAGATGATAAAGTACCTAAATATCCACTAATGTTTACAAGATCTAATGCTCTTATAATTAATAAATTTGATTTAAAAGATATATTTAATTTTGATGATAAAAAAGTTGAAAATGAAGTAAAAACAATTAATAAGAATTCAAGTATATTTAAAGTTAATTCAGTGAATCAAAATGGAATAAGAGAAGTTGCTGAGTGGATTGAAGATAAAGTTAAAAAATAAATTTATGGAAAGGAGGTTATTCTAGTGAAGAATTATAAAGCAATTTTTTCTACGTTTATTTTATGTTTTATATTTTGGATTTTATATACCTATAGTGGTGGTAAGGTAGATAGTGAAGAAGTAGTTGCTGGAATTATAGTATCATTTATAGTTGCATTATTTAGTAGTAAATTTTTCATTAGAGAAGATGCATTTTGGCTTTTCAACTTTAAACGATTAGGTTCTTTAATAGCTTTTATACCAATTTATTTTGTTGAGTTATTTAAGGCAAATTTAGATGTAGCTCTTAGAGCATTATCACCTAAAGTGAATATTAATCCAGGAATAGTAAAAATCGAAACAGAGTTAAAATCTGACTATGGCCTTTCAATGCTGGCAAATTGTATAACGTTAACGCCAGGCACAATAACAATGGATATAGTTGAACAAAAGAATAAATGCTACATGTATATACATTGGATAGATGTAAAAGATAAAAATATAGAGGCAGCATCAGATAAGATTAAAGGTAATTTTGAACCATGGGTAAGGAGGATTTTTAGATGATGACGTCAGATATTATCTTAGTTTCTATTATATTAGCGGTCTTAGCTTTGATACTTTTATACAGGGTAATAAGAGGACCACATGTTATTGATAGAGTTATGGCTGCAGATTGTATTGATGTAATAATAGGGCTTGTTATGGTTCTGTTTGGATGTTATGAAGGTAGAGGAATTTATGTAGATTTAGGATTGATTGTTGCTCTGCTAGGATTTATTGGAACAGTATTGATAAGTAAATATATGGAGGGAAAAATATAATGAGAGTATTAATAGATATATTCTTTATACTGGGAATATTTTTTATATTTGCTGGTGTAGTTGGTATGATAAGAATGCCAGATACATTTTGTAGACTTCAATCCTCAACCAATATAGTAACGATGGGTGGATTATCAATACTTATTGGAACATCTATATATGGATTTTATATTGGAAATAATTCAATTGGAATAAAATCTATAGTAATAGCAGTTTTTATATTATTAACTAATCCAGCCGCATCTCATGCTATGGCAAAAGCCGCATATAAAAGTAAAGCAGAAATGAATGAAAAAAGCGTATGCGATGAATATGGGAGGGACAAGCAAAATGAATAGTATTAATATTCTAAATACTATAATAATAATTGGCATTGTTATCGCAGGACTTTGTACGGTTTTAATAGATGACATAGTACCCTGTGTTATTTCAATGGCAGTAGTTGGTACTTTTGTAGCTATAGAATTTTTGATTTTAAGAGCTCCAGATGTAGCTATTGCGGAGGGCGCTGTAGGAGCAATTTTGACTCCAATAATATTTATAATAACTTTATCAAAAACAAAAGATAAAAATAAAACGGAAAATGAAAAAGGAGGCAAATAGAGTGAAGAAAGGGTTTGCTTGGTTTTCATTAGTAGTAATATTTATATTTGGCTGTTATGTATGTATAAAAATGGCTGTATTGCCATCTACATACCATGGTATAGCAAATTTAATAGTAAAAGATACCTTGCAAAAAACAGGTGCAATAAATTCTGTAACAGCAGTTGTGTTTGATTTTAGAGGATATGATACTTTAGGAGAATCTTTTGTATTGTTTACTGCTATTACTGGTTCTGCTGCTATATTGAGAAAATCTGTAAAAGCTAAAGGAGGAAAGCAATCTCATGAAAAATGATTTGAAAAGTAGAGATTCTATTGTAAAGAGTTGTGCTAATATAGTGCTTCCATTGGCTTTGACGTTAGGATGTTACTTAATACTTCATGGACATTTAAGTCCAGGAGGAGGTTTTCAAGGTGGAGTGTTAATAGCAGGTGCAGTTGCTATACTTTATAGCGCATACGGAATTGATACTATAAGAAGCACATTCAATATTACTAGACTAAAAGTTTCAGAGGATTTAGGAGCACTTGGATTTATTTTTTTAGCAAGTTTAGGAATAATATATGGAACTAGTTTTTTTGGAAATATAATTCATAATACTGGTGAAGTTGGAAGAGTATACAGTGCAGGTACAATATTTTGGATGAATTTTGCGGTGGGTTATAAAGTTTTAGCAGGGATAGGCTTTCTTATATTGATAATGGCGAATACGTTAAAGTCAGATGATGAGAAAGAAGAAAAGAGGTGAATATTTTATGTCAATTAATTATATAGGATCCTTTTTGTTAATAATTTTTGGACTTTATATAATGATTATGAAAAAAAACTTAATAAAAATTGTTATAGGGATGTCTCTTTTAGATACAGGAATAAATTTACTTTTAATATCGGTTGGATTTAGAGTAGGAGGTACAGCTCCAATATTTATGAATGATTTAAAAAAAGGAGCATTTTTCGTAGATCCAGTACCTCAAGCATTAACATTAACATCAATAGTTATAGGAGCGTGTGTTACTGCACTAGCTTTATGTTTGGTGATAAAAATAAAAGAGCATTATGGAACTATTGATGCAGATAAGGTTAGGAGGTTAAACGGATGAATGGTAATATTAGCAATTTACCCATGCTAGCTATTATTATTCCTTTTACAAGCGCATTTTTACTAGGCCTTTTTGGTAGTAAACGTGTAAAAATACACAAAGCAATAGCTTTCTTTAGTACTTTGATTTCTTTAATAATGGTTATATTACTTATAAAACCTATTTTATTAAAGAATGAAATAATTTCTTACTGGATGGGTAGTTGGATTCCAGAAAAAAATTGGGCTATAGGTATAGGATTAGAAGTAGATGGACTTGGCTTGTTTGTTGGATTGATAATTGCTGTAACTTGTTTTTTGTCAAGTATATATTCTTTTAGATATATGGAAAAAGATAATGGGCTTGATAAATATTACACCTTATTTTTATTATTAACTGCCAGTATGCTTGGTTTTGTATTTACTGGTGATTTATTTAACATGTATGTAATGCTTGAAATAATGACTTTTGCAGCAATTGCACTTACATCATTTAGAAATAATACGTATAAGGCAATTGAAGCAGGTTTTAAATATATTGTAATAGGTTCTCTTGGATCATCGCTTATACTTTTAGGAACGGTACTTCTATATGCACAAGTACATACATTGAATTTAGCTCAGATTGCAGCTATTCTTCACAAACAGGGATATAGTACAGTATCAATTTTTGCACTAGCTCTTTTATTAGTTGGGTATGCAGTAAAAGCCTTTTTAGTTCCTTGTCATACCTGGCCACCAGATGCTCATATGTCAGCACCATCATCTATTTCAATGCTTTTATCAGGAGTTATGAGTAAAACAGGTGTATATGGTATAATACGAGTTTTATATATGTTATATCAAAGTATGGGACTTCCTCAAGTTGAATTTTTGATTATATTCTGGGGTACAATTACTATGTTTATTGGTGTAACTATGGCACTTATTCAAACAGATTTTAAACGATTACTAGCTTTTCACTCTGTATCTCAAATAGGTTATATAGTAACTGCATTAGGAGTGGGATTAGCACTGAATTCAAAGGTTGCTGTTCTTGGTACAATGGGTGGATTATATCATATGTTAAATCATGCTACGTTTAAATGTTTACTTTTCTTGTGTGCAGGAGCTGTATTGTATAGAACAGGTACTACTGATTTAAATAAATTAGGTGGACTTTCGAAAAAGATGCCTCATACAACTATATTATTCATGATTGGTGCAGCATCAATTAGCGGTATTCCACCATTTAATGGATTTGTATCTAAGTGGTTAATATATCAGTCAACCTATGAAGCAGGGTATGCTCCAATAACTATTATAGCATTACTTGTATCTGTTATGACTCTTGCGTCTTTTGTAAAAGTAGGTCAATCCGTATTTTTTGGTAGAATGCCAAAGGAACATAAAAATGTTAAGGAAATTCCATTAAGTATGAGAATACCAATGGGGATTCTTGCATTCATATGCATTTTTGCAGGCATATTTCCTAAATTCATATCAAAATATATAATTGAACCTGCTGCGTATTCTATATATAACATAGGTAAGTATGTGGATGTTATGTTTGGAAAGGGATATGCAGCTAAGATGTTTGGAGAAATAAAAATACCAGAATTAAACTATGTTTATGCAGGGTATTGGAATCCTAAAGCATGGCTTGTATTATTTTTAATACTTTTAGTAGGTTTTATGCTTGTATTAACTATTAATATAAGAAGGACTAATAAGACAACAGTAGATGCAGTAGAGCAATTAGACTCCAAATATGAAACATTTACGGGCGGTGAAAAAGAAGAATTTACACATGTTGCTGGACATGATTTGTTTTGGGGACTAAAGCATGAATTGAGTGGATATTTTAAGGTTATTCATGAAGCACATAGTGGAATAGTAAATGACTACGTTTTGTGGGTAGTTGGGTGTTTATGTATAGTAACAATATATTTATTTGTGTTAATGCCGTAGGAAGGAGGGAACATAATGGAAATACTCAAATTATTGTTTTATATTTTAATTTTTCCAGGGTTTTTATTTAGTACTGTATTTGGGTTATTTCTTTCAGGTATAGATAGAAAAGTTGTTGCAAAGATGCAAAGAAGAGTTGGACCACCTATTTTGCAGCCTTTTTATGATTTATTCAAACTTATAGGAAAAGAACGTATTATACCTAGAGAGGCAGCTAGAAAAGTTTTTATTATGGCTCCAATAATAGGATTAGTAGCTGCAGTTACAATATCTTTGTTTATACCTATATTTGGTTTTACTTTTGTACCTAATGCAGCAGATATAATTGTTATAATATATCTATTGACAATACCTGCTGTAGCTTTAATGATTGGAGGTTCTTCCTCAGGATCTCCTTATGCTGGAGTAGGAATTTCAAGAGAAATGGTAGCAATGCTTTCCTATGAATTACCTTTAGTTATTGTATTATTAGCTGTAGGATTAAAGGTGGGACATGGATTAGATGTAACTGGGGGAGTTACTTTTTCATTAGCAAAGATAAATGATTACCAAGTTCAAAATGGAACGATGATTTCTCATTTGAGTATGATACCTGCTGCAATAGCATTTTTGCTGCTTATACCTGCTGAAGTTGGCAGTGTACCATTTGATGTAGCGGAGGCGGAAACGGAAATATGTGAAGGACCGCTTGTTGAATATAGTGGATTATACCTTGGAATATATAAATTAACTTCAAGTGTAAAAATAGTCATAATGACAAGTTTATTCGTTGTATTATTCTTAGGTGGAAGAGGTTTTGGAAATTTATTTGCTAATATAATTTTATTTATAGTGCTGTGTATAGTAATAACAATAATATCTATATCATTTATTAAAGGTGTAGTGGGTAGAATAAAAATAGAGCAGACATTAAAATTCTTTTGGATTGTACCAACAACACTTGGTATTTTAAGTTTAGTATTAGCTTACTTAGGACTTTAATTAAGATACAGCAGTAATACTAATTTATTTAAGAAAGGAGATTAATATGTTTGATAAATTAATAGAAAAGAGTAGAGTTAAATCTCCGTGGATATATCATTTGAATACAGGATCCTGTAATGGATGTGATATAGAGTTGGTGTCACTTTTAGGCCCTAGATATGATGTAGAAAGATTAGGTGTAAAATTAACAGGTACACCAAGACATGCAGATATTGTTGTGGTTACAGGACCTGTTACAGCTCAATCTAAAGATAGAATGTTAAGAGTATTATCTCAAGTTCCAGAGCCAAGAGTGATTGTTGCTGTAGGTTCTTGTCCGGCATCAGGTAATGTGTTTAAGGAAAGTTATAGTGTCGTAGGACCTTTAGATAAATGGGTGCATGTTGATGTACAGGTAGGAGGATGTGCTGCAAAACCTGAAGCAATAATTGATGGAATATTAAAAGGTGTAGAAATTTTAAAAGAGAAGAGAGGGATTAAGTAATGGCTAAAATTCCTTATGTAAAGCATGCATTAAAGAATCTTTTTAAAGCACCTATTACAGAAAAATATCCTAAAAGTCCTATTAAGATGCCAGAAAAATATAGAGGGAAGATTAATTTTGATGCAGAGAAGTGTATTGGGTGTGGAATGTGTATAAGAGTATGTTCACCTGGTGCAATTTCAAAGAATATTAAGAAGTTAAATGATACTGAACAAGAAATAACAATGTCATTTAATCTTGGTTCTTGTACATTTTGTAATATGTGTGCGGATTTTTGTCCTAAAAAAGCAATAGAACTTACAAAAGAGTACTCTATGGTTTCTACTGATAAAGATGATTTTATTGTGAAAGGTTCATTTACAAAAAAACTTCCTCCAAAGCCAGATCCTAAAGTGATAGCAGCAATGAAAGCAAAAGCAAAAGAAAAAGCAAAGGCAAAAGAAAAAGCAAAGGCAAAAGAAAAAGCAAAGGCAAAAGAAAATAAAAGTAAAGAAGAAAATAAGTAGATTATGTTTAGATGACTTTTTAGTCATCTTTTTTTGTGTATTTTTGTTCCTAAAATGGGTTATTAAGAATACATTATAATAAGGAATTTAATAAGGAGGATGAGTATGAATAAAAAGTTAGCTCCTGAGGAGGTAATATATGATATAAAGTTTGATAAAGATGAAATAGTGGAAGGAGAAGAAGTTTCTGATTATAATGATGTATTTAGTAAATTGAAAACATCTATGGAGATAGAAAATGAAGGATATAATACTTATATTATAGATGATTTTGATAAAGATAAAATTGAGGATATAAAGAGTTATATAAATAAACTTTATATAAAAAGAAAAGCACCAAAAGATATATGTTATGTTTCAGGTGAAGATATAAAATGTCCCAAATCAATATTTTTACTTAATGGAAAAGGGAAAGTATTTAAAGAGATGGTTGAAGAAATCAAAAAGATTTATTTAGAATATACATTTGATTTTTACAATAATTCTGTTAATAAAGAAAAAGAAGAAGTGGTTAACTTTATAGAAAAACAAAGAAATAAATATATAGAAGAACTTATTAGTTTAGCAAAAGAAAAAGGTTTTTATATGAAGGCAATGCATAGTGGATTTACGTTTATACCTATAAAAGAAGGTAAAGAGATGACAGAGAATGAGTATGATGAATTAAGTGAGGATAATAAGCAAGATATTTTAGATAAAATTGCAGTGTTAAAAAATATGTCAAAAGATATAATAGAACAGTTAAAGAAAATGGAATTAGCTCAAATAGAAAAAATTAAAGATATATTAAAAATTTATTATCAATCAAAAGCTAGAGAAATAAAAATAAAATATAAAGATGAGTTTTTTAATGATTTGTATGTGATAGAATTTTTAGATGATATGTGTTCAAATATAGAAAGTAACATAATAGATAATTATTCCATGAATTATGAAGATGATGAAGAAAAAATTAGTGAAATCATTAATAAATATGAGGTTAATGTTTTGGTGGATAATTCAGATAACGACAGACCATTGTGTGTATTTGAAGAAGATCCAAATGTATATAACTTAATAGGAAACATAGAGTATGAAAACCATAATGGTGTATATACAACGGGTGTTAATCTCATAAAGAGTGGTTCGCTTTTAAAAGTAAATGAAGGTTGTATTATTCTTAGGGTAAATAGTTTGCTTTCAAATCCACCTGCATACTATTATTTGAAAAAATCGTTAATGAGTCAAAAAGTAGATTTTAATTACAATAGAGGGTATTTGGAGTTATTATCATTAAGTGGTTTGAAGCCTGAAGCTATTCCAATTAAGGTGAAAGTGATTCTTATAGGTGATTATGAAACTTATGATTTACTGTATAAGTATGATGAGGATTTTAAAAGACTTTTTAAGATGAGAGTTGAATATGATCCAATAGTGGATATTAATTCGGAATCTATTTCAATATTTAAGAATAAATTAAAAACAGTTTGTAAGGAAAATAATATTATTGAACTAGAAGATGATGCAGAAAAAGAATTGATTAAATATTTATCACGACAAGTAGAAAATAGGAAAAAAATATATTTAGATAAAAATAAAATTAGTACTATATTAAATTTAGCAAATTCTATTGCAATTGAAAAAAATGAAAAGTCAATAAATCGTGATGATATTATTAAGGCTGCGTATCCTAAAGAATTAATTGAGAAATATATAATTAAGAGTTATGAAGAAAAGAAAAGATTTATATTTATAAATGAAGGTATTATTGGACAAATCAATGGTCTTTCAGTTATAGATAGTGGTTATTTTAGAGTTGGAAGACCTGTAAGGATAACTTGTTCTTGTTATAGCGGAGATGGAGATATAATAGATGTACAAAAAGAGAGTAATCTTAGTGGAAATATTCATAGTAAATCTATAAGTATACTAAAAGGATGTATTTTTAATATGATAGGAGGCTATGAAAAGATACCTGTAGATTTTCATTTGAGTTTTGAACAATTATATGGATATCTAGAGGGAGATAGTGCTTCAGTAGCAGAAATTATTGCTATGTTATCATCTCTTAGTAAAATTCCAATAAAACAGAACATTGCAGTAACGGGTTCTATAGATCAATTTGGTAATGTTCAACCTATAGGTGGTGCCAATGAAAAAATTGAAGGATTTTATAAAGTATGTAAGCATTTGGATAGTGTAAAAGATAAAGGAGTTATTATACCAAAATCTAATAAGGATGATTTAGTTTTAGATAAGGAAGTAGAAGAGTCTATTAAATCACAAGAATTTGCTATTTATACTGTAGAGAATATATTTGATGCAGCATATATACTTTTAGGAAAAGATGAATTAGAAATTATGGCTGCAGTAGAAAAAGAAATGAAAAAATACTCAAAATTAAAGAGAAACAAAAGATAACATTAATATAAAGTAAAAAGTAAAAAGAAGAAAGAGTGTTCTACTTTCTACTTTTTACTTTGTTTTTATACGTTGAATCTAAATACAACAACGTCTCCATCTTTCATTATATAGTCTTTACCTTCAAGTCTATAAAATCCTTTTTCTTTAGCTGCAGCTTCAGAACCACAGTCTATTAATTTATCATAATCAACTATTTCTGCTCTAATGAAACCTCTTTCCATATCTGTGTGTATTTTTCCAGCAGCTTGAGGAGCTTTTGTACCATTAGTAATAGTCCAAGCTCTAACTTCTTTTTCACCAGCTGTTAAGAAACTTATAAGACCTAATAATTTATAGCTAGCATGAATAAGTTTATTAAGGCCAGGTTCTTTTAAACCATATTCACTAAGCATTTCCATTTTTTCTTCATCATCAAGAGTAGAAAGTTCTTCTTCAAGTCTGGCACAGATTGTTATTACTTCTGAATTTTCATTTGCAGCATATTCTCGTACTTTTTTTACCATATCATTTTCAGTGTTACCATTCATTAAATCATCTTCTGATATATTGGCAGCATATAGTACTGGTTTTGAAGTTAAAAGAAATAATTCATCTACAAATTTTTGTTCTTCTTCATCTAACTCTAAAGTTCTTACAGGCTTGTTTTCTTCAAGGTGAGCTTTAACTTTATTCATTAATTCTAAATTAGCTTTAGCTTTTTTATCTCCTGAACGAGCAAGTTTAGTTGCTTTATCCATTCTTCTTTCTAGTACTTCAAGGTCAGAAAATACTAATTCAAGAGTTATAGTTTCAATATCTCTAATTGGATCTATAGAACCATCAACGTGTACTATGTTACTATCTTCGAAACATCTTACAACATGAACTATAGAAGAAACTTCTCTTATGTGAGATAAAAATTTGTTACCAAGGCCTTCACCTTTACTAGCACCTTTTACAAGACCGGCAATATCATAGAATTCTATAGATGTATGAGTCTTTTTCTTAGCAGTATACATTTCTTCTAATACATCTAATCTTTTATCAGGAACAGCAACAACCCCAACGTTTGGTTCAATTGTGCAGAAAGGGTAGTTTGCTGATTCAGCACCAGCTTTAGTTATAGCATTAAATAAAGTACTTTTACCTACATTTGGTAATCCTACAATTCCTAGTTTCATATCTATGTACATTCCTTTCCTAACGAGTATTATTATGAAAATTGACTTGTGTCTTAAACATATTAGTCACAAGTCAACTAAAATTATACTCTAGAATTCTATGTATTTCAAGAAAATGAAGAATTGTTTACTTTTCAGATAAATATAAGCCGATGAACATTCCTCTCATGAAGCTGCAGCCTATGATGCTGGCAATGCACATCCTTTCTTTTCTATTTAAATTTTTAAATTTATGATGTTTTATGATATTATGTCGTGAAAACACGAAAACCATCTCCTTTTGTAATATTTATTATTATTTTATGCATAAACTGACTTTTTATATATGTATACTATTTCCAGTGTGTATAAGGCAATTTATAAGGTTAATTTACAAGAAAAATATGTATATTTTAATATTTTTAAAAAAAATATTAAAATTTTATTAAAAAATAAAGGAATTTTAATTTGTATATAGAATAAAAAAATTAAAGTGGTGAAAAGTGGTTTAAAGTGGAGTAAAGTAGTTAACTGAGGTGTAATTATGTTCATAGGAGAATACAGTCATGCTATAGATAGTAAAAATAGGATAATTATACCATCTAAACTTAGAGAAGGTTTAGGAAATACATTTGTTTTAACAAAAGGATTAGATGGATGTCTTTATGCATATCCTATGGATGAATGGAAACAGTTAGAGGAAAAATTGAGGAAGCTTCCTTTGACTAACAAAGATGCAAGAGCCTTTGTTAGATTTTTCTTTTCAGGAGCGAACTTAATAAATATAGATAAACAAGGAAGAGCTTTAGTCCCTCAGAATTTATTAGAATATGGGAAAATAACAAAGGAAATAGTAAGTATCGGGGTAGCAACTAGAATTGAAATATGGAGCAAACAAAAATGGGATGAATATAACAGCTCAGATATTGATTTTGCTTCTATAGCTGAAAAAATGAGTGAATTAGGAATATAACAATAATTAGTGAGGAGAATGAAATAGTATGAATTTTAAACACGTATCTGTATTATTAGAAGAATGTATAGATGGATTAGATATCAAAGAGAATGGTATTTATGTCGATTGCACTTTAGGTGGAGGAGGACATTCTAAGGAAATATTAAAAAAATTATCTCCACAGGGTAAATTAATTGGAATTGATCAAGATACCAATGCAATAGATGCAGCAAAAGAAAGACTAAAGGAATACGAGAATGTGATTTATGTTCATGATAACTTCTGTAATATAGATAATATTTTACGTGAATTGGACATTGAAAAAGTAGATGGAATATTAATGGATTTAGGTGTATCGTCACATCAATTAGATGAGGCTGAAAGAGGTTTTAGTTATATGCACAATGCACCTCTAGATATGAGAATGAATAGAGATAAAGATTTTTCTGCTTATGATATAGTAAATGGGTATGAAGAAAAAGAAATTGTAAGAATTATTAAGGAGTATGGTGAAGAAAAATTTGCAAAAAGGATTGCATTTAATATAGTAAAGGCAAGAAAAGAAAAGCCTATAGAAACTACCTTTGAACTTGTTGATGTAATAAAAAGTTCTATACCTGCTAAATTTAGGAGAGAAGGACCTCATCCAGCTAAAAGAACTTTCCAGGCTATACGTATTGAGGTTAATAATGAACTTGGAATTTTAAATAAGACTATTGAGGATTCAGTAGAACACTTAAATGAAAAAGGAAGAGTTGTAATTATTACATTCCACTCTTTAGAGGATAGAATTGTAAAAAATAAATATAGAAACTTACAAAATCCATGTACATGTCCGAAAGATTTTCCAATTTGTATATGCGGTAAAATTCCAAAATTAAAAATGATTAACAAAAAACCTATAGTAGCTTCAGAGGAAGAGCTTGAAGAGAATCCTAGGAGTAGAAGTGCTAAATTGAGAATAGGTGAAAGAATATAGTTCTAAAATTGAAATGGGGTGAATAAAGTGATAATGATGAATAAAGAAGATATAGAAGGAAATACAGTGTTATCATCTAATGCAAATGTATCACGTCCCAAAGAAAAAAATAATGTAGAGAGGGATAACAAGAGAGAAAGTTTTAAAAATGCTAAAAAGAGAAATGCTGTAAAGAAACTTAAGGTTATAAGAAACATTGGAATAGTTTTTGCAGTTGGTATGGTACTAGTATGCAGGTATGCATACATATGTAATATAAAACAAGAAGTACTTAATACAAAACAAGAGATAACTAAAGCAAAAAAAGAAAATGAAAGCTTAAAGATTAGGCTATTAAAATATAATAACTTAGAATATATTGAAAAATATGCTACAGAGAAACTAAACATGGTAAAGCCTTCCATGGATAATGCTGTTTACTGTGATTTGAATAAGAAGAATTATAACAAAAACAAAAATACTAACGATGACTCAAAAAGTAAAAATAATTTAATTGAATTTATAAAAAACAAATTATTCTAATGGAGGTAATAAGTTGTCAAAAAAGGTTTACAAAGACAAAACTATAGTTAAACGTAGAATGATATTTGCGTTTTTTGCTTTTTTTATTTTGTTTTTTGCTTTAATTCTTAGACTAGGATATATAATGGTTGCAAAGTCAGCAGATTATAAAAATAAAGCTATAAATCAATGGACTAATGTAATAAAAATAGATCCTATAAGAGGAAATATACTTGATAGAAATGGAAATGCATTAGCAATTAGTGCTAATATATACAGAGTAGATTTAGATTTGAATACTCTTAGACAATACATGAGTAAGAAAAAAGTATCTGATAAAGAAATAGCAAATAAGTTAGCCGCAGCATTAGAAATGGAAGAAGAGGAAGTACTTAAAACTATTAATAAGACTATAAATGGTAAAAAAATTGGTGCAGCTACTTTAAAAAGAAGAATTGAAAAAGATGCAGCAGATAAAGTTAGGGAATTAAATATTGATGGTGTTGTAATTTCAGGGGATACAAAAAGATATTATCCTAACAATAATTTCCTAGCACATGTTTTAGGACATACTAATTCAGATGGAAAAGGACTTACTGGCGTTGAACTTATGTACAACGAATATTTAGAAGGAAGACCAGGAAAGAAGATAGCAGAGACAGATAGTAGAAGGAAAGAATTACCTTATTCAATATCTCAGTATGAAAAACCTGTAAATGGATTTAATGTAGTACTTACAATAGATGAGATGATACAGCATTTTGCAGAAAAAGCTGCAGATCAAGCAATGAAGGATAATAAAGCTAAGGCTGTAAGCATAATAGTTATGGATCCTAACAATGGAGAAATATTAGCTATGGTTAATAAGCCAGACTATGATCCTAATAACCCTTGGAAAGAAGGGGTAAGCTATAATGAATTACAAAAGGAATGGAGAAATAGAGCTGTTAGTGATACTTTTGAACCAGGTTCTATATTTAAAGTAGTAACAGCTACTGCTGCTTTAAGTGAAAAAGTAATTGATCCTAAAACATATCAAATTGTGTGTAATGGTTCTTCTCAAGTTCTTAATAAAAGAATTCATTGTTGGAAAAGAACAGGACATGGTCATGAAACTTTTGTAGATATATTAAAGAATTCTTGTAATGTTGGTTTCATGGATTTAGGTGCAAAATTAGGAGCTGAAAAGTTAAATAAATATATAACAGCTTTTGGATTTGGTAATAAAACTGGAGTAGATTTAAATGGAGAAGCTAAGGGAATTATCAAGCAAACTAGTAAAATAACTCCATTGGATTTAGCTACAATATCTTTTGGTCAAACAAATACAGTATCTTGTGTTCAGTATTTAACAGCGTTTAATGCTATAGCTAATGGAGGAAAATGGATAAGACCTCATGTAATGAAGAAAGTTGTAAGTAATGAAAATAATAAAGAAATTGACATAAAACAATATGATAAGTATGATGAGAAACAGGTTATAAATCATGATGTAGCAGTAGAACTTAGAGGTTATTTGGAAAAGGTTATATCTGAAGGTGGAGGAAGAAAAGCTTTTATAGAAGGATATCATATTGCAGGAAAAACAGGTACAGCTCAAAAAGTTGAAAATGGCAAAGGATATGGTGCAGGTAAATATATAGCATCTTTTGCTGGTATGGCTCCTGCAAATAATCCTAAAATAACAGTTTTAATTTCGATAGATGAACCTGATCCATCAAATTATTATGCAGGACAAATAGCAACACCAGTTGCAAAACAAGTTTTTTATGATGTTTTTAATTATTTAGCATTGAAACCTGATGCTTCAGGAAAAGAAATTGCAGAGAGTTTACTTAAAGATATTATGATACCTGAAGTTAGAGGTTTAAAAAAATCAGAAGCAACTAAAATATTAAAGGAAAATAAAATTGATGTAAAAATTGAAGGTAGTGGAGATTATATTACAGATATAAGTCCTAAACCAGGATATTCTATAAAAGAAAACAGTAAAATTATACTTTACACTGGAAGCAAGGGAAATTATAATAAGAAAGAAGTTGTAGTTCCAAATCTTAATGGATATACATCAGAAAGAGCATCAAAAGTTTTAAATAGTATAGGTTTAAAAGTTAGATTTACAGGTAATGGTTTGGTTTCTGGTCAAAGTATAAAACCAGGGCAAAAAGCTTTGAAAGGTACAACAATTACACTACAACTTAATGTTATTGGCGATTAATAATAAAGCTGTTGGCAAAAAATTATATATTGTCAACAGCATTTGTATTGTAGATTAAATAGGAGTGATACTATGAAACTTAAAAACATACTTAAAAATATTGAATTTAAGTTAATGCAGGGAGAATTAAACTTAGACGTTAACAATATTCAATATGATTCAAGAAAAATAGGTAAAGGAGATGTGTTTTTCTGCATAAAAGGATTTAATGTAGACGGGCATAAATTTATAAATAATGCAGTAAAACAAGGGGCATCGGTTATAGTTTGTGAAGATAAACCACAATCTATACCACAATGTACAGTTATACAGGTTAAAGATACTAGAAAAGCACTTGCAAGAGGCGCTTCTAATTTTTATGGAAATCCAAGTGAAAAGATGAAAGTTATTGGAATTACTGGAACTAATGGCAAAACTACATCTGCATTTATGCTTAAATCTATTTTAGAGCAATGTGGTCATAAAGTTGGGCTTATAGGTACAATAGCAAATTATATAGGAGATAAAAAGATACATTCAGTGAGAACAACTCCTGAATCATTGGAATTACAAAAATTATTTTATGATATGGTGCAAAACAATGTACAGTATTGTGTCATGGAAGTGTCTTCACATTCACTTAGTTTAGATAGGGTATTTGGTGTGAACTTTCATAGAGCTATTTTTACAAATTTAACTCAAGATCATTTAGATTTTCATAAGACATTTGAAAATTATTATAATGCAAAGCTAAAATTGTTTAAAAATTGTAGTACTGCAATTATAAATATAGATGATAAATATGGTAAAAGAGTATATGAAGATGTAGATAATAATAAGATGACTTATGGTATTGATAATGAAGCTGATATTGTGGCTAGAAATATTGAGATACATTCTAAGGGTATTGATTTTGAAATTTGTTATGAGAATAAAACAGAAAAAATTAACTTGTCAATACCAGGGAAATATAATGTATATAATTCATTAGGTATTATAGCTGCATGTTTAAGTGAAAATATAAGTTTAGAGGATATAAAAATAGGACTTAAAAAACTTCAAGTACCTGGTAGATGTGAAATTGTAACAAAAAATTATCAATTAGGATTTGATGTTATTGTTGATTATGCGCATACTCCTGATGGTCTTGAGAATATATTAAAAACAGCAAGAGAATTTACAAAAGGAAAATTGATCAGTGTATTTGGATGTGGTGGTGATAGAGATAAAACTAAAAGACCTATCATGGGAGACATAGGAAGTAAGTTAAGTGATATTGCTATAGTAACTTCAGATAATCCTAGAACTGAAGATCCAATGAGCATTATACAAGATGTAATTAGTGGTATAAAAAAAGATAATTATGTAACTATTGAAAATAGAAAAGAAGCAATTAAAAAGGCTATGAAAATTGCTCAAAAGGGTGATGTTGTAGTTGTTGCAGGAAAAGGTCATGAAGACTATCAAATACTAAAGGATAAAACAATCCATTTTGACGAGAGAGAAATTGTTTCAGAATTAATAAAGGAGCTGTTTTAAATGTTTAATTTGACTTTAGATGAAATTACAAAAGCAGTTAATGGAAAATTAATTTTAAAAGGAAATAAACTAGATTACAGCAATGTAAGTACTGATACACGAAAACTAAGAGATGGAAGTATTTTTATTGCATTAAAAGGAGAAAGATTTAATGCAAATGATTTTATTGTAGACGCCAGTAAAAAGGGTGCACATTTATGTATTGTAAGCGAAGCTAAATTTGATGAAAAAGAGATAAAACCTGAAACTTCTATAATTTTAGTAGATAATACTCATAAGGCACTTTTAAGTTTAGCCAAGTATTATAGAAATAAATTAGATATAAAAGTAGTAGGTATAACAGGATCTACAGGTAAAACATCTACAAAAGATTTAGTTGCGGCTGCTTTAAGTTGCAAATATAAGGTATTTAAAACTAAAGGAAATTTTAACAATGAAATAGGGCTTCCACTTATGATATTAGAAATGGATAATAGCTTTGATATAGCAGTTTTAGAGATGGGTATGAGTAATTTTGGAGAAATACATAGATTGGTAGATACAGCTAGACCGGATGTGGCACTTATGACGAATATTGGAATTTCCCATATAGAAAATTTAAAAACACAAGAAAACATATTAAAGTCTAAAATGGAAATTACCGATTATTTTACTAGTGAGAATACATTAATTGTTAATAATGATGATAAATTCTTAAGTAAAATTATTAGTAATAAATTTAAAATTAATACAATAGGAATAGAAAGCCACAGTGACTATCATGCTGAAGATATAAGTGTAACACATAAAGATATTACGTTTAATATCAATGATAAAAAACGTAATAAAATTGAAAAATTTAATATTAATGTATTAGGAAAACATAATGTATTAAATTCTTTGATGGCGATTGCATGTGCTAGAACTTTTGGACTAAATTATGATGAAATTAAAAAAGGTTTAAATAATATAGAAACTACATCTATGAGATTAGATATCATAAAAGGTGAAAAATTTACTATAGTTAATGATTGTTATAATGCAAGTCCTGATTCTGTTAAAGCGGCTATTGATGTAGTGATTAGTTTGAAAGGTACTAGGAAAATTGCTGTTTTAGGTTCTATGGGAGAACTTGGACATAAAGCATATGAAGCACATGTGAGTGTGGCAGAATATGCAAAGAAAAAAGGCATAGATTATTTATGTACTTTAGGAGAATTTAATAAAGCCTTTAAAGAAGGTTTTGGTGAAAAAAATTACAAAAGTTTCCAGGATAAACAAGAATTAATAACTTATTTAAAAGAGTTTTTAAATAAGGATGATATAATATTAGTTAAAGCATCACGTTATATGAAATTTGAAAATATAACTGAAAAACTACAGACAATAAATTGATAAAGAAGGGGTTTTAAAAATGAATATAATAATTTATTCAATATTGGTTTCCTTCGTGCTATCTCTAATTGGAGGACCAATTCTTATTCCAATTCTTCATAGATTAAAATTTGGTCAAAACATAAGAGAAGAAGGTCCTAAAAGTCATATGAAAAAAGCTGGAACACCTACAATGGGTGGGTTAATATTTATTGTTGCAGCTATTATTACTATGATTATAATTGTAAGAGATCCAAGTGATGAATCAATGATCGCTTTATATGCTTTTATAGCATTTGGAGCTATTGGATTTATTGATGATATGCTTAAGATAGTTCATAAAAACAATTTAGGATTAAGAGCTTATCAGAAAATGATTCTTTTGTTAATAGTTTCAGGTGTATTAGGATATTACGCTGCTAATAATCCTAGTATTGGTACTAAAATTATTGTACCATTCTTAGGTGAAACATGGGATTTGGGTAAGTTATACATTCCTTTTATAATATTTTATTTTGCAGCGACAACTAATGCAGTTAATTTGACAGATGGGTTAGATGGATTAGCTAGTTCAATAACAATACTAGTTATGACATTTTTTACACTTGTAAGTTTTGCTATGGGACAGTATACTTTAGCTATATTTTGTGGAGTAATTGCAGGTGGTCTTTTAGGTTTCTTAAAATATAATGCATTTCCAGCTCAAACATTTATGGGAGATACAGGTTCTTTAGCACTAGGAGGTGCTGTAGGCGCTGTTGCAATGTTACTTAAGTTACCATTAATAGTTGTAATAGTTGGAGGTATATATGTTATAGAAGCTTTATCTGTAATAATTCAAGTGGCTTCATTTAAATTAACAGGTAAAAGAGTGTTTAAGATGAGTCCAATTCATCATCATTTTGAATTATGTGGATGGCATGAAACTAAAGTTGTTTCGATATTTAGTATAATAACAGTTATACTTTGTCTGTTGGCATTTTTGTCATTTCCTTTAAAGTAATTTATGGGGAGGATATAAAGCATGAATAAACCCAAATTAAAGCGGGGACAAATTGATTTTGTATTATTTTCAAGTATTATGTTATTGCTGGCATTAGGAGTTGTTTTGGTGGGAAGTGCTAGTTATAACAGTGCTTTATGGTTTAAAAAGGATGGATTCTTTTTTTGAAAAGACAGATTGTATGGTCTATATTAGGAACAATTTTTATGTTTATATCTTTAAATGTTAATTATCATAAATTAAAAAAATATAATAAAATGATTATGATAATTACTACAATTTTGCTGCTAGCAGTTTTTGCTTTTCCATCAGTTAATGGTGCTAAAAGATGGATAAGATTAGGACCAGTTCAATTTCAGCCTTCAGAAATTGCAAAATATACTATAGTTTTATATATGGCAAAAACAATTGAGAGAAAAGGAGAAAAAATTCAAAGTGCATTCTATGGAATTATGCCTTTTCTAATAGTATCAGGTTTTTATGCAGGATTAATTTTAAAAGGAAAAAACTTGAGTATTGCGTCAGTTATAATGATTGTTACTGTAATAATATTATTTTGCTCTGGTGCAAAGAAAAAACATATTTTTGGACTGTTTATACTTTTAGTTATTGGTGGTGTGGCATTTACAGTATTAGAACCATATAGATTGAAAAGACTTATGAATTTTACAAATCCTTGGCAAGACCCACGAGGGGATGGTTATCAACTTATACAATCACTTCTTGCTTTAGGTTCAGGTGGAATTTTAGGGGTAGGATTTACAAAATCTAGGCAAAAGAATTTTATGCCAGAGCCTCATAATGATTTTATATTTTCCGTAATAGGAGAAGAACTTGGAATGATAGGATGCGTTGTAATCATTACTTTATTTCTTATTTTTGTTTGGAGAGGAATAAAGACTGCTATTAATGCAAAGGATGTTTACGGCAGCCTTTTAGCCATAGGGATAACTTCTGTTATTGGAGTTCAAGCTATTATTAACATAGCGGTTGCTACAGGTTCTATGCCTGTAACAGGGGTACCACTTCCTTTTATAAGTTATGGGGGTTCTTCCCTAATATTTAATATGATTGCTATGGGAACATTATTAAATATATCACGGAAAACTAATGGATAGATTAATATTTAATTAACTCAACTTTCGCAGTAAAAAAACACTGCTTAGCGAAGGAAAATGATATCTTGCGTAAGAAACATTTGAACAAAGTTTACAAGTTCTTAGCTTTACGAATTTGAAAAAAGTTATTTTTTAATTACTAATTCCTACGGAATATTAATTAAAAAATCTTTTTTCAATATGAGTAAAGCTTAGAACTTGTTACTGAAGTGAAAGGTTTCTAAGCAAGATATCATTTTCCGTAGCGGCTATTTTTCATCTGCAAAAGTTGAGTTAATTAATTTTTACACAATATTTGTTCTTTATTATTAATATAAATTTTTATGGTAAAACTGAATAAAATTATAAATTTTAATAAATTGTTAATTTATAATAAATTTTATGAAGTAAAATTGGATATTTATAGTCTGTTCATGGTATAATTAATTGTGAATTTAGTTCGATAGGAAGATGTGAAATGAGATGATGAAAAAAAAGAATAATAAAGACAATATTACATATTTAAAAGAGAGTAAATACATAATACAAAATAGAGAAAAGCTTATAAGAAGCCGGAAACGTAAAAGAACAATAATTAGAATTGTTTTTATAAGTATATTGTTAATATCAGCATTTTTGACATTGTTGTTTAAATTACCATATTTTAATATAAAAAATATAGTTGTTGTTAATAATAAAAATGTTACAAAAAGCGATATTATGGATTTATCAAATTTTAAAATAGGAAGTAATATTTTTTATATTAATACAAAAGAAAGTGTAACTAATATACTTTCTAATCCGTATATATTAAATGTGGATATAAAAAGAAAATTGCCAAATCAAATATTAATAAAAGTAAATGAAAGAAAAGCAACATTTTATGCATATGTTAATAAAGAATATTATATAATAGACGAAAAATCTATGGTATTGGAAAAAAAGGAAAAAATAAATTTTATGCAGTTAGTGAAAATAATTGGATTTGATAGTGATAATCTACAAGTTGGACAACCATTACCATGTAATGATGATAGAAAAAAACAAATAATAAGAAGTATAACAGATATAATAAACAGCAACAATAATGGTATGAAAATGAGCGTTGTGGATATAAAAAATGTTTATGATATTAAAGCCTATTATGGTAATATATGTATAAAATTAGGCAATGAATCAAACTTAAAAGACAAATTTAATAAAGCTATAAATATAATACAAAAACAAGGTATTAAAAATAAAAAAGGTTATATAGATGTAAGTTTTAAGGGTAATCCTGTATTTTTTATTGAAAAATAGGAGGAATAGTATGAAAAAAGTTAGTGGGCAGGTTTCTATAGCTTTGGTATGTTGTTTATTAGGATTTATGGTTACCTATCAACTTAAGGTTATAAATAAAAGAAATCAAAGTGTTGATACAAGCAAAAATAATCCTGAAATTGTTGTAGAAATTGAGAAGTTGAAGAAGGAAAAGAAAAAATTAGAGTACAAGGTAAATGACTTACAATACAAAATACGAGAGTACGAAAATAAAGCTGTAGGAAGAGATGACATTACTAAAAGGTTAAAGGATGAATTAGATAATTATAGAGTTTTATTAGGTGAAACAGATGTTAAAGGGGAAGGAATAGTATTATATTTAACTCCTAAAAGTGATATTTTTAATGTAGGAGTAGGTTCAGAACCAAATGCAGTAAATGACAGAGACTTAATATACATAGTTAATGAATTATATTCAAGTGGTGCAGAAGCTGTATCTATAAATGACATAAGGCTTACACTTAACAGTGGAATAAGAAATGCTGGAGGATCTATACTTATAGATGGTAGTAATAAAATTTCTCCTAAACAAAGAATAGTTATTAAAGCTATAGGAGATAAAACTGTTTTAGAATCTACATTGGGTTTTCCAGGAGGGATACCAGCTAACTTATATGAGCTTTGTGAAGTGAAATTTAATTCAGAAGATGATATTTCAATAAAGAAAAGTAGTAAAGTATTTAAATTTAACTATGCTAAAACTGTGAAGAAAGAATAGGAGGACATATTTATGATAGCTCTAATTGGATTAATTATAGGTATATTAGTAGGGGCATTTTGGAATATAAATATTCCAGATAAATTGTCACCATATATTTCTGTTGCTATATTTGCTTGCTTAGATTCTGTCTTTGGAGCTATTAAAGCTAACTTATCAAAGCAGTTTAGAGTTGACATTTTTATCTCAGGTTTTTTTGGTAATGCAGTACTTGCGGCTGTTTTAGCATATCTTGGGGATAAGTTAGGATTACCAATTTATTTAGCAGCAGTAATAGTTTTTGGAAGCAGGATGTTTGATAATTTCGCAACTATAAGAAGAATACTCATTGAAAAAGCTAAGACACATCAATGAAGGTGATTAAATGAGAACTAACGAAATTCATATATTTGTGTTTGTTGCATCTATAATTTTAGGATTATTAATATCTTTGAATATTAATTTTAAAAAGGAAACAAATATTAAATTTTTAACAGTTGATCAATATCAAGATGCATATTCAGAGAGAAATAAGTTATACAATGACATAAGTAATCTTAGAAAACAGTATGAAGAATATAACTCGAAATATTCAAAATACAGATACAGTGAGAAAAATAAGTATGAAATATCAAATGATATTCAAGAAGAATTAGACGAGAATAAAACTAAATTAGGCATGACGGATGTTGAGGGACAGGGGATTGAAATAAGATTAAATGATGCAATAGAAGAATATAATGAAACTAGTGATAAGCTGTATTTAATTCACGATTATGATATTATGTTTTTATTAAATGATTTGAAAAATGCAGGTGTAGAGGCTATATCAGTAAATGGCCAAAGAGTAATAGATGGAAATTATGATTATTGTGGAGGGCCTTATATAAATTTTAATGGAATTAAAATAGTAGCCCCTTTTTATATAAAGGCTATAGGAAATAAAGAAGTAATAAATAAATTTATGCTTATGGATGAAAACTATTTAAAAGGCATGATGGTAGGTAGAAAAATTAAGGTGGATATCCAAATGAAGGATAATGTTAAAATAAATGCATACATAGGACAAAAAAGTTATAAACACGCTAGAGAAGTTATTCAAAATAAATAAAATTTAAATTAAATTTTAAATTTTATTAAATGAATATGAAGGAATTTGAGAATTTATGAAGAATAGTATATAGTAAAGAAAATTTAAGACGTTTTAATTGGGGAGCGATAAAATTGTCTATTGAGGAAAGCATATTAGGGATTGAAAAAAATTTAAATAATAATGTTAAGCTAATTGCGGTATCTAAGACACGCAATATTGATGAAATGGAACATGCTTATGAAGTAGGAGTTAGAGACTTTGGTGAAAATAAAGTTCAGGAACTTATAAATAAAACAGAAAAATTTCATAAAGATGTAAGATGGCATTTTATAGGACATCTTCAAAGAAATAAGGTTAAATATATTGTAGGGAAAGTAGATTTAATACAATCATTAGATAGTGTAAGATTACTCAATGAAATAGAAAAAAGATATGGTAAGGAAAATTTAATTGCAAATATGCTTATAGAAATAAATATCGGAAGAGAAGAAAATAAATCAGGGATATATGAGGAAGAATTACAAGATTTATTACAAGCATGTGAAAAGTGTAAAAATGTAAAAATTAAAGGATTAATGTGCATAATACCAAAGGGAACAAATGAACAATGTAAACACTATTTTAAAAAAGCAAAGTTGATTTTTGACAAACTTAAAGAAAAATCATACCAAAACATTAGCATGGATATATTGTCTATGGGAATGTCAGGAGATTATAAAATTGCAGTAGAAGAAGGTTCAAATATGGTAAGAGTAGGTCAAGGCATTTTTGGGCCTAGAAAATATAAATAGGAGGTTGTTGTGATGTCAGGTAAAGTTATGAATAAAGTAATGGGACTATTTGGTTTTGAAGATGACTATGATGAATTAGAGCAGGAAGAAAATGATAACTCACAAGAAGATGAAGTAGAAGCTGTTGAGTTGAATTCTCAAAAGCAAAATAAGATAGTAAATATACACACAGCATCATCTGCAAAAGTTGTAATAATAAAGCCAACTGATTTTGATGAAGCAGCAGATATTTGTGATGATTTGAAGAATAGAAAAATTGTAGTTGTAAATACTAGTAACTTAGAAAGTAAAGTTGCACAGCGTATATTAGATTTTATAGGTGGAGCTTGTTACGTTTTAGATGGTGGACTTCAAGAAATTGAAAAAAATATATATTTATTATCTCCATCAAATGTATCAGTTAGTAATGAATTAAAACGCGAATTATCAACTAAGGGGATATTTAATTTTACTAAATAGAAATGGAGGACTTTATGTTTATTTACTTTGTAAATATACTATTTAGGGTTATCGAATATGCAATACTTATAGAAGTAATTTTATCTTGGATACCACAAAGAAGAGAAAATCAATTAACGAGTATCCTACATACAATAACGGAACCATTTCTTCGCCCGGGAAGAATTATTCAACAAAAATTAATTCCTAATCTTATGATTGATTTTTCACCAATAATTGCATTATTTATTATAGCAATTTTAAGAAGGGTTATATATACTCTTTTAATAACTTTTTAGTTTAGTAAGGATGTTGAAATGAATAAAGATAAATTTATTAATAGTTTTAATAATGCCGATAAAATAATTTTATCTAATATTTATGATAAAATTATTTTGGCAAATAAAATTCCAAAAGTTATATATTGTTCTGAGTTTTATACGCCTAATATATGGAAAAGACTACTTGAGATGAGAGGTAGTTTTAACATAAATACATATTGCTTTGGGATATTTGAGGAAAGTGAAAGACGTATGTTAGCTTTTTCTAATGATTTTTATAGTGAACTTGAATATCCTTTAGATCTTTTGAAGATTAAGTTAAAATCATCTTTTACTAATATAAAACATAAGGATTTTTTAGGAGCGATATTAGGATTAGGAATAAAACGTGAAAAATTAGGAGATTTAATTTTAGAAGGAAAAACATGTTACGCAGCGGTTAGTAGTGATGTAAGTGATTATATAATATATAATTTACAAAGTATAGGTAGTAGTCCTTGCTTAGTACAGAAGGTTGACATGAGAGAAAGTAGTATACCTTGTTATGATTTTGAAGATAAGATAATTATAATGAATTCAAATCGTTTAGATGCTTTTGTATCACGTCTTTGTAATATATCAAGAAGTAAAAGTGTTGAGTTAATTAAAAATGGTAAAGTGTTAATCGACTATGCTTGTACTAACAAAAAGGATGTGGAATTAAGAGAAAATTTCATATTAACTATACGAGGGTATGGAAAATTTAAAATTGATAAGCAAGTTGGATTTACACAAAAAGGTAAAATAAAAGTATTAGTCAAAAAATTTATCTAAATATTATGAGGTGATCAATTTGTTAACTCCAATTGATGTAAAAAATAAAGAATTTAAAAGGAGCTTTAGAGGATATGATATCGATGATGTAGAAGATTTTTTAGAGCTCTTATATGAAGATTATGAAAAACTATATAAGGAAAATGGATCTTTAAAAGATAAATTAGAAGTTGTAAATGATAAAATTCAGCATTATGCTAAAATAGAATCAACTATTCAAAATACCTTGATTTTGGCACAAAATGCAGCAGATCAAGCTAAGAAAACTGCTCAGAAGGAAGCTGATTTAATAATAAAAAATGCTAATGATTCTGCACAAAGAATTTTAGATAAAGCTCACAACGATGTAGTTAAAATAAATGATGATTATGATAGAATTAAACAAGAGTTTGCTAAATTTACAAGTAAGTTTAGAAACTTTATGAATAGTCAACTTGAAATGTTTCAAAGCTTAGAAAAAGATTTTGTAAAAAATTATAATATTGGTAAGCCAGTAGATCAAATGGTTGAAAAAGACATTGAATATGGTAATGATTTGGATAATACTAAAATCAATGAAGATAAAAATGATTTCAAGGCAAAGGATATTGAAAAAGAAAGTTTTGCAGAAGATAATTTAAATGAAATAAAAAGCTTTTTTGCAAACGAAGAATAATTATAAAAAAGTATGGTAATACTTTATTTATTCTGTATGGGTAAAGTATTACCATTTTTATTTTGCATTTTTTTAAAATGTGTTTCACTTTACAATAAGTTCATAAAATAGTATATTTAAATAGGTATATTAAAATAATTATATAGTCAAAAATATAAGTAAATTTGACAATTATTATTTGATTTTGTATTCTATTTAACGTAAATAGAGTGATAAATACATAGGTAAGTATCATAAATGATTAATATGGAGGAATAAAAATGGTTATAGGAATTATTGGTGCGATGGATGAGGAAGTGGAGATTTTAGTAAATAATTTAGATATTGAAAGAACTGAAATAAAAGCTAATATGGAATTTAAATTAGGACAACTTTGGGATAAAAAAGTTGTTGTAGTGAGAAGTGGGATAGGTAAAGTAAATGCAGCAGTATGTACTCAAATATTAATTGATGACTTTAATGTTGATGCAGTTATAAATGTAGGTATTGCAGGAGGAATTGGAGAAGAAATACGTCCTGGTGATATTGTTATAGGGGATAGTTTGGTTCAACATGATATGGATACCTCTGCATTTGGGGATAAGATTGGACAAATTCCTAGATTAGATACATTTGATTTTAAATGTGATAGAAGTATGGTACAAAAAGCAAAGGAAGCTTGTAAAAATGTAATAGATCATAAATCATTTATTGGTAGAATTGTTTCAGGAGATCAATTTATAGATGATATTAACAAAATTAAATGGTTTCATGAAGAATTCAAAGCTCTTGCATGTGAAATGGAAGGTGCAAGTATTGCACAAGTTTGTTATTTGAACAATATTTCTTTTGTAGTAATAAGATCTATTTCAGATAATGCGTGTAATGATGCACATATAGATTATGAAGAGTTTAAAAATATTGCAGTAGAAAATTCATGTAATATATTAAAAAATATGCTAAGTATCATGTAGGTGATTATTTAATGAAAAATTTATTAGTAGAAAAATGTAGTGGAGAAAATATTAAAATTAAAGTAGGAAATGTTGTAATTGGTGGAGATAAGCCTGTAGTAATATCAGGTCCGTGTTCTGTAGAAAATTACGATACTATGATAGAAATTGCAAAACAGTTGAAAAAAATAGGAGTAGATATATTAAGAGGAGGAGCATTTAAGCCTAGAACTTCTCCATATGATTTTCAAGGTTTAGGATTTGAAGGTTTAGAAATCTTGAGTAAAGTAGGTAAAGAAGTTGATATGCCTGTAGTTTCTGAAATAATGGATACAAAAGATATTGAAAAATCTTTGGAATATTTAGATATAATACAGGTTGGTTCTAGAAATATGTATAATTATAGTTTGCTTAAAGAATTAGGTAAAGTTAAGGTTCCTATTGTGCTTAAAAGAGGAATGAGTGCCACTATTTCAGAATGGTTGTATGCAGCTGAATATATAATGTCATGTGGTAATGAAAATGTTATTTTATGTGAAAGAGGAATAAGAACATTTGAGAAGTATACTAGAAATACTCTTGATTTAAATGCTGTTGCAGTAATAAAACAAAAGTATAGATTACCTATTATAGTTGATCCTAGTCATGGTACTGGACTTAGGGAACTGGTTCCAATAATGTCAATATCTTCAATAACAGCAGGGTGTGATGGACTTATTATAGAGAGTCATGTTTATCCTGATAATGCTGTTTCAGATGCAAGACAAACAGTATCCATAAAGACAGTAGAAAGTATAATAGAAAATATAAAAACATACATAAAATATTTAAAGTAATATATGTGTAATAAAAAACTTCTTCTTATGAAAAAATAACTAAAAGACTTATTTGTTTTATAAGGAGATGTTATTATGAATGATAAGGATTTAAAATATTTTAAAGAAAAATTAATAAATCAAAAGGAATATATAGAACAACTTTTATATACAATGAAGAAAAATGATACTATAAATTCTAATAGAGACATGGAAAATGAATTATCTAATTATGATAATCATCCTGCAGATGCAGCAGGAAACTTATATGACAAAGAAAGAGGATTGGCATTTAAAGATCATGAAATGTCTATCCTAAAAAAAATAGATAATTCATTAGATGATGTAGAAAAAGGTACTTATGGTACATGTAAAATGTGTCATAAAGATATCTTAAGGGAAAGATTAGAATTTATACCATATACTCAATACTGTGCTAAATGTCAAAAAGAAATTAATGATAGATTAAATACTTCTGATAGAAACAGGTGTGTAGAAGAAAGTGTGCTAGGAAAACCTTTCGGATATGGATATAATGATTTAAATGATAAAATTGAATTTGATGCTGAAGATTCTTATCAAAGTGTAGAAAGATTTAATAGACTATATAATATTAGTGAGTATTATGATTATGATGATTACAATGCTGAAGAAGGATATGTTGAATCTGTAGAACGCGTAAGTAATATGCAATATAAGAATCAGTTACCAGACTAGTAAATTGGGGGATGGGTATGGAAATAATTATTATCTTCTTAGGAATATTAGTGGATAGATTAACCAAGATTTGGGCTACTAATAGTTTATCAAAAATAGGAGAAATAAAAATAATAGAAAACTATTTTAGTTTTTATTATTTAGAAAATAAAGGGGCTGCCTTTGGTATATTAAAGAATAAATTGTTTTTTTTAAGTATAATTACTTTAGTTGTTTTAGGTATTATGATATATTATATAGTAGTAAAAAAGCCTAAATCAACAATATTAAGATGGAGTTTATCTTTAATAATAGCTGGTGCTGTAGGAAACTTCATAGATAGAATATATTACAAATATGTTATAGATTTTATATTACTTCATTATAAAGATATATATTACTATCCAGTATTTAATGTAGCTGATATTTTAGTATGTATAGGTACATTTTTATTAATAATTTATTTAATAAAGGAAGATAAGAATGAATAAATATATATTTAAAGTAGACAAAGAAT
Organism: Haloimpatiens myeolchijeotgali; assembly: GCF_042688525.2. Classification (GTDB taxonomy): domain Bacteria; phylum Bacillota; class Clostridia; order Clostridiales; family Clostridiaceae; genus Haloimpatiens. The sequence continues at coordinate 2,522,378 of NZ_JBHWAB010000001.1, read as the reverse complement.
TTGAAGATATGAGATTAGATGTATTTCTTTCTTCTGAAATAAAAGATAAATCAAGGTCTTACATTCAAAAATTGATAAAAAATGGTAATGCAAAAATTAATTCAACCATTAAAAAAAGCAATTATAAATTAAAAGAAAATGATGAAATAAGTATAGAAATTCCACAACCTATGGAGTTAAATGTTAAACCAGAACCTATAAAATTAAACATATTGTATGAGGATAAAGATGTAATAGTAGTAGATAAATCTCAAGGTATGATTGTTCATCCAGCTCCTGGAGTGTATAGTGGTACTTTGGTAAATGCATTATTAAGCCATTGTGATGATTTATCAGGCATAAATGGTGTTATGAGACCTGGTATTGTACATAGAATAGATAAAGATACATCTGGAATTTTGGTAGTAGCTAAAAATGATTTTGCACATAATAGTTTAGCAAATCAGCTTAAGGACCATTCAATGGTACGGGAGTATATTGCTTTAGTAGAAGGAAATGTTAAGGATGAAGAAGGAATAGTAAATGAACCAGTGGGTAGACATCCTAAAGAAAGAATTAAAATGGCGGTTGTACAGAATGGGAAACGTGCTGTTACACATTTTGAAGTAATAAAAAGATTTAAGTCAAATACACTTATTAAATGTATTTTAGAAACTGGAAGAACTCATCAAATAAGAGTACATATGGCGTATATTGGACATCCACTTGTAGGAGATCCTGTATATGGGTATAAGAAACAAAAGTTTAAATTAAATGGTCAACTACTTCATGCACATAAGTTAGGATTTATTCATCCTTCAACAGAAACTTATGTAGAATTTTCTACTCCTCTTCCACAATATTTTGAGGATGTTATTAAAAAGTTAGAAAAAATTTTATAATATGGGAGGCGGTATGAGTGAAGATAAAAACAACCTTGTTAGATGAAAATTCTATCAAAAGAACTTTAACAAGAATATCACATGAAATTATAGAAAAGAATCAAGGTATTGAAAATGTAATTTTAGTGGGAATAAAAAGAAGAGGATATCCAATAGCAAAGAGAATTGCAAAACTTATCGAAGAAATAGAAGGGGTAAAAGTACCAGTTGGAAATGTGGATATAACATTATATCGTGATGATTTAACTGCACTAGATGAACAACCTATAGTAAATAATGAAGAAATGGGTATTGGGGTAAAAAATAAAATTGTAATTTTAGTAGATGATGTGCTTTATACAGGACGAACAGCGAGAGCTGCTATTGATGCAGTCATACATCATGGAAGACCCGAGAGAATACAACTTGCTGTGCTTGTAGATAGAGGACATAGAGAACTACCAATAAGAGCTGATTATGTAGGAAAAAATATACCAACTGCTAAAAAAGAGTTAGTTTCTGTGGAAGTTTCAGAAATTGATGGTGAAGACTTGGTAAATATATATGAAAAATAATAGGTAATGGGTACACCTAGAGGTGTACCTTAATTAATGTAAATATTTTTATTTTAAATAGGAGTGATAGTTAAAATGTATGAACTTATAGCTACATCTACTTTCGGTCTTGAATCGGTAGTAGCAAAAGAACTAAAAAGTTTAGGATATGAAATTTTAAAAGTAGAAAATGGTAAAGTTGTTTTTGAGGGAGACGAATATGATATTGCACTTTGTAATATTTGGTTAAGAACAGCAGATAGAGTACTTCTTAAAATGGCAGAATTTAAAGCAGAAAGTTTTGAAGAATTGTATCAAGGTACTTTAAAAGTAAATTGGGGAGATTTAATACCTGAAAATGGTGTTATGCATATTGTAGGTAAATCTATTAAGTCAAAACTTTTTAGTGTACCAGATTGTCAAAGTATTGTAAAAAAAGCTGTAGTTGAGTCTATGAAAAGAAAATATAAAAAAGATTGGTTTGAAGAAAATGGACCAGTATATAAAATAGAGGTAGCATTACTAAAAGATGTAGTAACTTTAACAGTTGATACATCAGGTCCTGGATTACATAAAAGAGGATATAGAGAAAGAGCAGGAGAAGCCCCACTAAAAGAAACTTTGGCAGCAGCTTTAGTGCTTTTAAGTAAGTGGGATAATTCTAGAATGTTAATTGACCCATGTTGTGGTTCAGGAACTATTGCTATTGAAGCAGCTCTAATTGGAAAAAATATAGCTCCAGGGATAAATAGAAATTTTGTTTCTGAAACTTGGCCTCAAATTCCAAGAAGAATATGGGATGAAACTAGAGAATATGCTAGGAAAAAAATTAATGATAAGGAAGTCAAAATATTAGCATATGATATAGATGGAAGAGTTTTAAAAACTGCTAGAAGAAACTCTCAACAGGCTGAAGTTTTCGAGTATATACATTTCCAAAGGATGCCTATTCAAGAGTTTAGTTCACAAAAGAAATATGCATGTGTTATATGTAATCCTCCTTATGGTGAAAGAATAGGAGATAAGGAATCTATAGAAGATATATATAGAACTATGGGAAAATTATACAAGGAAAATGATACTTGGTCATTTTTTATAATAACTTCAAATGAGAATTTCCAAAGGAATTTTGGTAAGAAAGCAGATAAAAATAGAAAACTCTATAATGGAAGAATAAAATGTTATTATTATCAATACTTTAGAGAACTTCCTAAAAAGAAGAAAGAATAAAAAAATGCTGTTGTAGGTTTAAATAAAGCTTACAACAGCATTTTTTTTATTTAAGTAACATTTCTAATTCAGGTTTTTTAGGATCAATATATATAGTTTTGTTAGTGTAGTAAATAACCATTCCTGGTTTAGCACCAGACGGTTTTCTTACGTTTTTAACTTCAGTATAATCTATAGGAACTTTTGTTGAATTTTTTGCTTTACTGTAGTACGCAGCTATTGAAGCGGCCTCCTCCAAAGTTTTACCACTAATATTTCCATCATTTTTAATGATAACATGTGAGCCATGTATATTTTTAGTATGCATCCAAATATCACTTTTTCTTGCAAACTTTAATGTTAAAAAATCATTTTGTAAATTGTTTTTTCCTACATATATGTGTGAACCATCACTTGAAATAAAGTGTAAAGGTTGAGACTTTTTCTTTTTATTTCCTTTAGAATGTTTTTTAAATTTTAAGTAACCTGTTTCGATTAATTCTTTTTTTATTTCATCAATTTCGTCATAGGATTCAGCATTTTCTATATTAGTTAAAACTGACTCCAAGTAACTGATTTCTTTTTCAGTAATTTCTAATTGAATATTAGCCATTCGCTCTGAAGTTTTTAGCTTATTATATTTTTTATAATAATTTTGTACATTTTCAGAAGGGGTTTTATTTTCATCTAATTTGATAGTTATATATTCGGATTCTGAACTATAGTAGTTTAATACCTTAGTTTTAGTATCACCCTTTTTTATATTATATATATTTGCAGTTAAAAGTTCGCCAAAAAGTTTATATTCACCTTTACTTTTACATTTTTGTAATGTTTTGTTTAGAATTTTAACTTTTTTATTACATCTATCTAAATTTGTATGAATTAATTTTTGTAAATCTGCACTTCTATTTTTAAGTCTATCATTTTTATCCTTTTGATAATAATAGTGTTCTATCAAATAGGAAGGTGAATCATATACTGTTTTGTTAAACATGTCTTTTAAAATAGTTAATTCAATGCAGTGAAAATCTTTTACATAGTTATTTAAATCACTGTAGCATACAAAGTTAAATTTATTAGTTTTTATGCATTGAAAAATTTCAGTTAAATAATCATATAAATTTTTTATATTATCACAGGATAAGTCTAATTTAGAATTAGTACTTCTATAAAATAATTCTTTAGATAATTGTTTGCTTATACCTGTAAAGATTTTAGCAAAACATATTTCCGAAAAATCAATTGAATTTTCACTTATAAAAGATTTGAACTCATCAAAATTAAAATCCAAAGGATTTAATTTATGGGATTCAGGTGGAAAAACATATTCAATTCCAGGATACAATTTTCTATAAGTATTTATATCAGAAGATATATGTTTAACACTATCCATAATTATATTATCTCTTTGTCTTATTAAAGTAATGTTGCTGTGACGACCCATTATTTCAATTATTAATGAATAAATACTATCAAACCCTAGCTCATCTACTGTTTGAAAATCAATTGAAAGAAGTCTATCACAATTCAATTGTCTTATATCAATAATTTTTGAACCATTTAAATATTTCCTTAAAATCATACAAAATAGAGGTGGTTTTAATGGATTTTGTTTTGATATTTTAGTTAATTGTATTCTTGGATAATTTGAGCTAGCACTTATAAGTAATTTATTTGTACATCTATTTCCTCTAATATTTAGTAATATTTCATCTTTTTCAGGTTGATTGATTTTGTCAACTTTACATCCAATAATAGTATTTTTTAGTTCATTAATGATACTATATAAAAAAACTCCATCTAATGCCATAATGTTCATCCTTTCTGAATACTTTTATAAAAATATGAAATTTTAGTAAGTATTAAACAAAAGTTTCGTATACATTAGTATAACATTAATAAAGTATATTTAAAATAATATGTAATATTTATTTTTTTATGATAAAATAAAATATGCAAGTTATGGATGAGGATGGTGAAGAAAATGTCAAATATAAAATTTACTAAAATGCATGGATGTGGAAATGATTTTATACTAATTGAAGATTTGAATGAAAATATTAATGATTTGAATGATGTGGCTAAAAAGCTTTGTGATAGACATTTTGGTATAGGAGCTGATGGTATTTTAGTTGTAAGAAATACTGATGAAGCAGATATTGAAATGATAATAATTAATGCAGATGGTTCTTATGCTGCAATGTGTGGCAACGGTATAAGGTGTTTTGCAAAGTATGTATTGGAAAAAGGAATAGTAAAGGGTAATAGGATTAATATAAAAACTGGAGATGGTATAAAGAAAGTATTAATTGATAGTGAAGATGAAGTTGTAAAAAAAATCACTATTAATATGGGAAAACCTAATTTTAAACCGCAATCTATACCATCAAAATCATGTGAGGAAATAGTTAATAAAGAAGTTGTAATAAACAATAAAAATTATAAAATTACATCATTATTAATGGGTGTTCCTCATACTGCTATATTTGGAAAGTTAGATGAATTCAATATAAATGAAGGCAAGTATATAGAAAAGTATGAATTATTCGAAGATGGAACTAATGTTAACTTTATAGAAGTACTTAATAAAGATGAAATTAAAGTAAAAACTTGGGAAAGAGGAGCAGGAGCAACTCTTGCCTGTGGAACAGGATGTTGTGCATCAGTAGCAGCAGGTAATAGATTAGGGCTTTTAAATAAAAAGGTAAGAGTTTACATTCCAGGGGGAGAGTTAATAATAGAATTAAAAGATGGTGACATATTTATGACAGGAAGTGCAGAAAGTGTGTTTAAAGGAGAATGTGAGATATAAATGAAACCGTCCAAGAAATTAATAGCAGCACTAATATTGGGAATGATTAGTTTCAATTTTACAGCATGCGATAAGAAGGATATCTCTAATTCAACTGTGGAAGAATCAAAACTGGAAAACAAACAAAGTTCAAAAAAACATTTGAATTTTTCTGATGTAGTTATAGTGCGTCAAAAAGGAAATGAAAATGACATATTTAATTTACAAGACTACAAATTGAGTGATATCGGAAAATTAGACGATTTAAGTGGTTTGTTATATAACAAAGATAAATCTGTATATATATATTTATTGAATACTTTTGATAAAGAAGGAGTTCTTCATAATAAGATTAAAGTTGAAAAAGGTAATGATGAAGTTATATTAAACCAATCTTTTTTATATTCAGATTTAAAAATGTCTTCAGATGGACTGAAAATTGCATATAGGAGTTTTAAAGATAAAACTATAACAAGTGCAGAAGGAATGTCTATATATGATATTAAAGAATTTAAAAAGATAAAAATAGATAGTGAAGTTCTTATATCAGGCAATTTATATCAATGGTTAAATGAGGATGAAATATTGTATTATGGAGCTATTCCAGGAAAATTAAATTCAAATAAAATTTATAAGTATGATTTAAGAAGTAAACAAGAGAAGGTTTATTATGACAATATAGACGGATACTGCATGTATTTTTTCCCTATAGAAAATAAGGGAGTGTTGTTTTTAGAAAATAGCGAAGAAGAAAGTAGAGTGTGTTATTTTGACTCTGAAAAAAACAAAAAAACAGTATTAAGTAATAGTATTAAGCAAATATATAAATCTGTGTTTGATAGTAAGAATAATGTAGTATATTTTTTAGGAAAAATTTTTGGTGAGAATGATACGGCATTATATAAATTAGATTTACAAAACACAAAAATTGAAAGAATAACTTATGATTTACCTAAAAGTGTGGATGAAAAAGCTGGATTAGTTATGGATAAGGATTATAATGTGATTTTTGGAGGGGTTAATTTAGAAAATAAGGACAATGATGTTTATTTGTATAATCTTAAAGATAATACAACTAGATTAATAACCAATCATTCAGGTATATATAGAATATATGGTGAAAAATAAAAGCTGCTGCAAAGGCATAAAGCCTTTGCAGCAGCTTTTGTTTTTAATTATCACTAAAAAATTTGCTTGAAAGTGATTAAGAAAGCATAATTAGGAAAAAATAAATAATAAGTAATAAAATGGAAGGAGGCATTAAATTAAAACATATGTCTAATCTTATTAAAAATAGTTCTTATGTTGATTTAAATAGTTATGACATAAATATGGATGTGGTTAAAAAAATATCTAGAGAAATGGCAAATAAATTAGGTGTTTTCCCATTCGACATAAAAGATAATAAGGTATGTGTTGCATCAAGTAAAACTATAAATGAGGATATAATAAACTACATAAAATTCATATATCAAAAGGATGTAAGAGTTTATATAGTAGAGCCATATAAAATAAAATCTTATATGGATAAATATTATGAAAATCAAAGTTTTAATAAAGCAGTTAAAGAGTTAGAAATGGAAAAACAAACAAATTATATGAGTACATTAAGTGATAAATATAAACAAAATATAAAAACAGCTCCAGCAGTGAAGATAGTAAATTTTATAATAAATGAAGCAATTAAAATGAATGCTAGTGACATACATATTGAACCTTTAAAGGATATAGTATTAATTAGATTTAGAATAGATGGTATATTGATTAAATTTACAGAGATAACAAAAAATATTTTCGAATTTATTTGTAAAAGAATAAAAATAATTTCTAATATGGATATTTCTAAAATATTCATACCAGGTGATGGTAAAATCCTTTATGATTTAAATAATAAAAAATATGATATTAGAGTTTCAACACTCCCAACAATAAATGGAGAGAAAATTGTACTTAGGATTTTACATAAAAATTGTTGTAATAGTTCATTAAACTCTCTTGGGTATAACAATAAAAATTATGAAACAATAAAAAAATGTATTAAATATTCTAAAGGAATGATTCTTGTAACTGGACCTACTGGATGTGGGAAATCTACCACTTTATATGCCATGTTAAATGAACTTGACAAACAAGAAAATAATATTACTACTATTGAAGATCCAGTTGAGTATGATATGCCATATATAAATCAAGTAAATGTTAATAAAAAAGCAGGATTAACATTTGCAACTGGACTTAGAAGTATTTTAAGACAAGACCCTGATGTAATAATGCTTGGAGAGATAAGAGATAGAGAAACAGCAGAAATTGCAGTGAAATCTGCTATGACAGGACATTTAGTATTGTCTACACTGCATACTAAGGATGCTGTAAGTTCTATACTAAGGTTAATGAATATGGGTGTAGAAAATTATCTTATAGCAGATACTCTTGTAGCTGTAATAGCACAGAGATTAGTAAGAAAAATTTGTCCTAACTGTAAGAAAAAATATATTCCAAATGATTATGAAAAGAAGAAAATTAATTTATGTGAAGGTGAGTTTTTATATAAAGGAACCGGTTGTGATAAATGCAATAATACTGGATACAGTGGAAGAACTGTAGTGTGTGAAGTTATGGTTGTAGATGAAAAGTTAAAAGAATTTATAAGAGATATGAAAGATACTAAGCTGTTAAAAAAATATATAAAAGATCAAGGAATGATTTCACTTATAGATAATGGCTTAGAATTAGTAAGAAAAGGAGTTACAACCTACGAGGAAGTGCTTAAAAGTGTAAATTAAAAATTCAACTTTCGCATATGAAAAACAGCCGCTACGGGAAATGATAGATTGCTTAGAAACCTTTCACTTCAGTAACAAGTTCTAAGCTTTACTCATGTTGAAAAAAGATTTTTTAATTAATATTCCGTAGGAATCAGTAATTAAAAAATAACTTTTTTCAAATTCGCAAAGCTAAGAACTTGTAAACTTTGTTCAAATGTTTCTTACGCAATATATCATTTCCCTTCGCTAGACAGTATTTTTGTTGTGAAAGTTGAGTTGAAAATAATAAGGTGAAGAAATGAAAAAGTATTGTTATAAAGGGAAAAACATATATGGACAAGAAATAAAAGGAAATTATGTATGTAATAGTGTAGAAGAATTGTATTATACCATAAGGAATAAAGGTTTTTTTCTTACTTATTATAGGGAAATAAATAGTTTGAAATCTATAGTGAGAAAAAAAGTTTCATTAAGAGATATATATGAATTTTGTGAACAATTATATGAATTGATAACTTCTGGTATACCTATCGTAGAGTCACTTAATATTATAAATTATCAATGTACAAATCAAAGATTAAAAGAAAGCGTAAATACAATAAAAGAAGAACTTCAACAAGGAAAAAGTTTATATGAAAGTATGAGTGGATTTAAAGATATATTTCCAGTATTTCTAACAACAATGGTAAAAGTGGGAGAAGAAAGTGGAAATTTAGAAGGAGTATTTAAAAAATTACACAGATACTATTATTATAAATACGAAATTAAAAAGAAATTAGTATCATCACTTATTTATCCCATCTTTGTATTTATAACAACTATCTGTATGACTGTTTTTTTAATTATGAAAGTAGTTCCTGCTTTTACTGAAAGTATTATGTCTATGGGAGTAAAATTACCATTAATAACTGTGATATTTATGAAAATATTTAATAAGTCTTTTTTAGTGTTATTTCCAATTATATTGATCTTAATATTGTTTTTGCTTAAAAGTAATAAAAATTTACAAATCATAGATAAAATAAAATTTAAGATGCCTATAGTTAGAACTTTGTTTTATAAAAAAGAAGAAATAAAATATGTACAAAGCCTTTCTATATTATTAAATAGTGGAGTGAATATCACAAAGTCTTTAGATATAATTATTAAAACTACGGACAACTATCTTTTGAAAAATAAATATTCTTCTATGCTGGAAAAAATCAATAAAGGTATGGGAATAGCTGATTCTATAAAAGAAATAGAAATATTTCAACCATTTGTTGTTTCTATGATTGCAAGTGGTGAAGTAAGTGGAAAGTTAGATTCAGCATTGAAAAAAATAGAAACTATTATAAAAAATGATTTTAAGGATGTATTGGAAAGAGTTTTAAGATTAATTGAACCTATAATGATAATATTAGTATCAGTTTTTGTAGGTTTTACTATAATATCAATATTTTTACCAATTATGAATATGACCAGTATAATTTCTATGTAAATAAATTTTAGAAAGGAATTAATATAATGTTAAGGTTAAAATTTAATAAAAAAGGGTTTACCTTAATTGAATTAGTCATAGTACTATCAATTATTTCTATAATAGCAATGATTGCTGCACCTAAGTATTTAAAATATAAACAGTATGCAGAAAAAGAAACAGCATTAAATTTAGGAAGGCAAATACAATTATGTGTTGTGAATTATGAATTTAAAGAGGAACTAAAGGAAGGGGCATCAAAAGAAACTAAAGATAAATTAAGAAGTGAAATAGCTAATTCACTAAATATTGGTATTAATAATATTAAAAGTATAGGAATTTCAAATGAAAATTCATGTAACAAGGTAACTACTAATTATTTGAATAATAAAAAGGAGTATAGGTGTATAGTTAAAATTAATGATAAAAAAGATAAGATATGTGATGTAGAAGAAGTGGGACCAGAAGAGCAAAGGACAACAAATAGTATTAAGGCTGTGAGAAGAGTATATGAGAAAGAATGATATTAATATTAAAAATAATAAAAGTTTAATAAGTGAAAACATACTGAAGAAGAAAGGATTTACTTTAATAGAAGTTATAGTTGCTATATCTATTTTGGGATGTATAGTATGTATTGGTTCTATAGGAATTAAAAATATAGGTAAATTTAATAAAAGCACTAAAATTCATTATTATCATAATAAAATAGCAAGCTATATTAATTGCTGCAGGGAGTATTGCAAAACTAATTGTATAGATGGGAAAGTAATATATGATGAAGAACATAATGAATTTAAGTTTAAGATAGCTTTTGATGAAATTAGTTTATTAAAGTTAAGTAATGAAATCAAATGTTCCACAAATCTTTCAGAAGATACATTAATAATAGCTAGAGATGGTGTGTGTAGTAATTGTGGAACTATAACAATAAAAATTTTACCTCAAACTAGGGATATTACTATTTGTGTGGGAAGTGATTATGTTAGAGTTAAATAAGAATAGAAAACTAAGAGGATTTTGTACAGCAGAAGTAATATGTAGTGTGTGCATATTTTCAATTTTATTTTTTATGGCAGTTAAAGTATATGTAAATACTTTAAATTTAATGAAAAAAAATAATGATATTAATAATTCTGCATCATTTTTACAAGGAGTAAAACTAAATTTATTAAATAATTTTTCTTTTAATGAAGTCATTGAGTTAAATAAAAATCATAATGAAAATGATGAAAATAATAATAGTAAATTGTATATATGTAACGAAAATATAAAGTTTGATTTACTTAAAGAGGGAAATTTGATTAATATTATAAAACGTAAAGATAAAAATCAAGAGTACAGTTATCCACATATTGAAATTGATATTAATAAGTTACAAAATGATGAAATAGTTAAAATAAAAATAAGTTATTATTTCGATGAAAATAGAAATATAGGGACAGAATTTATTAAGGGGAATTATAAATGAGAAAAAAAGGATTTACATTAATAGAAGTAGTGATAACTTTAAGCATTATAAGTACTATACTTATTTCAATAACTAAAACTATAGTTACACAAACAAATAAATATAAAAAATATATCTATTCCAGTCAAGTTAATTCTTCAAGCAAAGCTACTATAAATATAATTGAGAGATTAACTAAAAATAGAGCTAATGTGGAAGTTAATGTGGAAGTTAATAAAAGAACATCAGATGAACAAATTAATAGAGATAATATAAAAAATATAGTAATAACTTATTGTGATGATAAGGAAAATGATAAACATTTTACAAAAGATTTAAATAAAAGAAAAATAATTACACTTGATGTAGATAAGTTAAAAATTACTTATAAAGAAAAAATAGTTAGTGGCTGGGAAGTAATAGGTGCAAACATACTTCAAGAGGGAGTAAAAGAATTTACAGTGACTAAGCAAGATAATGTAATGTATTTATGTATCGTGGATGATGCAGGACGAAGGTGTTATGGATGTATAGGTGTAAGAAATTAAAAAAAGGGTTTATTTTAGTTTATGTAATGCTTGTAGGAATGCTGTTATTAAATATGGCTACATATTGCTTTTTAATAGAAATGGATAATAAAAAAGTAAATAATTATAAAATGGATTTTTTCAAGAAAAAAGATTTAGAAGTAGACAAAAGAGAATATATTTTAACTAAATTAAAAGCATATATACTAGCAAATGTTAAGCCATTAGATAATAATACTATAAACGAATATTTTAAAAAGGAAGAATTAGAAAAGAAAGAACTAAAAAAGTCAAATGAGGTACCAAAATCAAAAAAAGTAAATGAATTAATAAAATATATACAAAATGGTATGGATGTTTCTATGAAGCAGTATTTTAAAGCAGAAAAGATTGAGCAAATAAAAAATGAATGTGATTTTATAGATTATTGTGATAAATATTCGAAAATTTCAGAACAGTCTGTTAAAAATTGTTTTCAAATACCAAATTTAAAAGATGGTGATTCCTGTGTAGTTGATATATATGAATGTATTGTAGAAGGTGAAAATATAAAGTTTAATTATGTATTTTCTAAGAATATTTAAAGAAGGTGGAAAGGAATTGATTTTTAAGAAGAATACCATATTAGAAATAAACGATAGAAATCTATCTATAATAAATAATCAAAAGTTAAAAAATCTTAAAGATGTCAATGTAGATTTAAAAAATAGAAATCTATATTTAGTAGTTGAGGGTGAGAGAGTATATATTAAACTTCTGACTATTCCTAAGGTTAAAAAGAATAAAATTTATACAATAGTAAAAAATGAGTTAAGGTTTTATTTTAAAAACATAGAGGATTTAATATTTGATTATGTAATATCCAAAGAATTAAATACTAGCTATGAAATAATAGTATTTTGTATTAATTCAAAAACCCTTAATCCTTTTAAAAATTATATAAATAGTAATACAAAAATAAAAGGAGTGAATTTAATTCAATTTGTTTTTTTGAACTATTTTAAAAAGTATATAAAAGAAGTTAACTATATTATGATTTTTTATTATAATTCTAACTTATATATTATTGATATTTTAAAAAAATATATGCTGTACAATACTATAATGAAAGATTTCAATGGAAATGAAGAAGAATTTTTTAATGAATTTAACTATATACTAAAAAGTCATATAAACTTTAATCAAGTATTAGAAAATATATATTTAGTAAACTTTCAATTTGAAAATATTAAGTCAAAGATTTCTAAAAAATATAATTGCAAAGAATTAAAGTATGACGGAAAAGAAATATTAAGTTATTTATTGAGAAGTTGGAGAGGTACAATATGGAGAAGATAAATTTTTTGCCACAATGGTATAAAAATAATAAGACAAGAAAAATTAATTCAATAGTAAAAAATATAATAGTAGTGTTGTTAATAGTAAGTGCAATATTGTTTATAAAATCCATAAATTTAAGAAATAAATTAAATACTTTAACCCATAGGCATGAAAGTATACAAAAACAAGCAGATACTAACAAAACAACAAAAATGGTTAAAGATACAAGTATTTTGATGAGCATGGAGGCATTTTTAGAAATGGAACATGATTATAAAGGTGAAATTATTTTTGAAAATACTATATTGGAAAAAAATTATATTAATTTAAAACTAAAAATTCAACATATAAATACTTATTTTGATTTTATTAAAAAAATAGAAAATGATAATAAATATAGAATAGTAGATTTAACAGTTCCATGCAGCAAAACTAGTAATGAGTTTAATATAACAGTGGAAGTGGTGAAATGATAAGAAGAAAAGCTTTATTGATACTAATGATATGTTTAATTATTTGTTTTGGATTAATGTATTATAATATAAATGTGGAGAAAAAAATTACTAAGGTTAAAGATAGATTTAACACAAGTACATGTTATAAAAGAGACAATAAAAAGAAAAATATAAGTTGTAGATATAGTGATGTATTGAAAGAAATATATAATTCAAAAAACTTTAACATAAAAAGTATAAACCTTATGGGCAATGATGATAAGTTTTTTAATATAGAGATTGAGTATAATAAAGATATTAAAAGTTTATATTGTGAGATACAAAATTTTGTTAAAAAACAAAATTTTTATAGGATAAATAAGTTAAATTTTAACAAAAATAAAAATTTAATAAAAATGTGTATGGAGTTTTATAAATAGAAAGAACAAAGTATAAGTGAAGAAAAATTTGCAAATATGAAAGACTTTTGATAAAATAACAGTGGTTTAGTTATATACTAAAGAACTAATATACATGTAATTTTAGTTGTATTAAGTACCTATAAAAGGTTATAATATATAATGAATTAATTGATTTTGGAGGGATACTGGATGATTTCAGCAGGAGATTTAAGAAAAGGAACAACTTTTGAATTAGATGGACAAGTTTTTACAGTAGTAGAATTCTTACATGTTAAGCCAGGTAAAGGAGCAGCTTTCGTAAGAACTAAATTAAAAAATGTTATTTCTGGTGGAGTAGTTGAAAAAACATTTAACCCAACAGAAAAACTTCAAGAAGCTGTTATTGAAAGAAAAGAAATGCAATATTTATATTCTGATGGAGAATTATATTATTTCATGGATCAACAAACATTTGAACAAATACCTTTAAACTATGAGCAAGTTGAAAATGCTATAAAATTCTTAAAAGAAAATATGTTTGCAGTTATTAAATTTTATAAAAATGAAGCTTTCTCAGTTGAAGCACCAAACTTTGTTGAATTACAAATAGTAGAAACAGAACCAGGTGCTAAAGGAAATACAGCTACAAATGTAATGAAACCAGCAAAATTAGAAACAGGAGCAAATGTTCAAGTACCATTATTTGTCAATGAAGGTCAAGTGATAAGAGTAGATACAAGAACAGGTGAATATATGGAAAGAGTTTAGTACATAATAATAAATGTGCTAACATTACTTATTAAGGAAGTGGTTATATGAAATCTATTAAATCAAAAGTGTCATATTTAAATGGACTAATAGATGGTTTAGGCATTGATAGCGAAACAAAAGAAGGTAAAGTTATTTGTGAAATCGGTAGTGTTTTATTTGACATAAGTGATGAGCTTTGTCGTATCAATGAAGAAAACAAGAATTTAAAAGAATATATCAATCAAATTGATAATGATTTGAGTGATGTTGAAGATGAAATTTATGGAGTATATGACGATATAGATGATGGATCTGATTACAATGAAGATGATTTTAAGGAATTAGAATGTCCTAATTGTGGAGAACCCATATATATAGAAAAAAGTTTATTTGATGATAAAACAAAATTAGAATGTCCTAATTGTCGCTATGGTATAGTACTTGAAGATGAAGAAAGTACCAAAGCTGAATAATCATATAACCGTAAAAAAGCTATTGGAAATCCAATAGCTTTTTTTTTATGTAAAAATAGTAATAATTTAATAAAAGTTTCAATACACATTAAATAGAAAGGAGGATATAATGATGTACTTTACAGAAATAAAAAATTTTTTAAGTTACAATATAGAAAAACTTTTACAAAACATTAAAGATTTAAATGAAATTCAAGAGATACGTATACGAATAAATAAACCAGTTATATTTCAACTGTGTAATAAGGAAATAATAACAAATTATTGTGCTAAAGAAGAAGATATAAAAACAATGATACAAAGGTTTAGTAATTATTCTATATATGCATTTGAAGAAGAAATAAGAAAGGGATATATAACAATCAAAGGTGGACATAGGGTAGGCATTTGTGGCATTTGCGTTATAGAAAATAATAGAGTTAAAACCATTAAAAATATTAGTTCAATAAACATAAGAATATGTAAACAAGTAAAAGGATGTTCTAATAAATTAATTTCTTATATAGTAAAGGATAATAGAATATTAAATACTATAATAATTTCACCACCTAAATGTGGAAAAACTACGCTGCTTAGAGATTTAACACGTAATATATCAAATGGATTTGAAAATGTAAGTGGAAAAAAAGTGTGTGCAATTGATGAGAGAAGTGAAATATGTAGTTGCTATAAAGGAATTCCTCAAATGGATGTAGGTATAAGAACAGATGTTTTAGATAATTGTCCTAAAAGTGAAGGAATTATTATGGCTATCAGAAGTATGGGACCAGAGGTTATAGTGTGTGATGAAATTGGTACTTACAAGGATATGGAAAGTATAATACTTGCATTAAATTCGGGAGTGAGTTTAGTAACAACTATACATGGATATAATGAACAAGATTTATATAGAAGATCCGTATTTAAAGATATTATAGATAATTCAGTATTTAGTAGAGCTATAATACTTAGTAATAAAAAAGGTATTGGTACTATTGAATATATATATGATTTTGTGAAAGGAGATAAATTACAAGTCAAATATTATGATTAAGATTATAGGTTGTGTAATAATAATTTTTTCATCTACTTTCATCGGAATATTATATGGAAGAGTGTGCAGAAAGAGGGTAGAGGAGTTAAAAGATTTAGAAAGAAACATTTATGAACTTAAAAATCAAATGTTATATACTTATACATCACTGCCAGAAGCTTTTTATTTTGTTTTCCAAAAGTCAAAGACTTTTATAGGCAAAATATTTTTGAGTGTATCAAATTTATTGTACGAAGGAAATGTAAAAAATGTTTATGAAGCTTTTAAAATTAGCATTAAATCTCAAAAAAATAAGTTAAGTATTAACGAAGATGATATAAATATTATGTTGAATTTAGCTAAATCATTAGGTGAATCTGATTTATCTGGACAGCAAGCAATTTTAAATTTAGCACTAGAAAATATAAAAAAGCAGGAAGAAGAAGCAGAATATATAATGAAAAAAAATGTAAAAATGTATAGATATTTAGGATTTACAGTGGGATGCGTACTGGCAATAATGTTAATTTAGGAGGGAAAACATGTTAGATGTAAGTATGATTTTTAAAATAGGTGCAGTAGGGGTCTTGATGATAATATTAGATAAAGTACTTAAAAGTGGAGGAAAAGATGAGTTTGCTGTTATAGCTAATTTAGCTGGTGTTGTAATAATCTTAATGATGGTAATAAGTTTAATTAATAAGTTGTTTGGTACTGTAAGAACATTATTTCAGTTTTAGGAGGCAG
Source organism: Haloimpatiens myeolchijeotgali (assembly GCF_042688525.2). Lineage (GTDB taxonomy): Bacteria > Bacillota > Clostridia > Clostridiales > Clostridiaceae > Haloimpatiens. The sequence goes on along the minus strand of NZ_JBHWAB010000001.1, from coordinate 2,505,623 downwards.
TCATGGAAATAATAAAAATTACAGCTTTTGCCTTTACAGTATTATTTGTAATTTCAATATTTAGAAAAGAAAGAAATGATATTGCTGTAGCAATCAGTATAGTATGCGGAGTTATAATTTTATTATTTATTGTGAATAAAATAACTATAATAATAAATTTTCTAAAACAACTAGCCTTTAAAGCTAATATAGATTTTGTTTATTTAAATATTGTGTTTAAGGTATTAGGAATAGCATTTTTAACAACATTTTGCAGCGAGATTTGTAAGGATGCAGGTGAAAAAAGTATAGCTTCTAAAGTGGAGTTTTGTGGTAAAATACTTATTTTAGCGCTGTCTATTCCAATATTAATGGCTGTTTTAGAAGCAATTTTGAAGATTATGTGAGGTTATGAAAATGAAAAGGTTATTAATAGCTTTATTAATAATTTTATTAATTCCATTCAATGTACAAGCTTATACAGACAGCAATAATACTAAAGCAGAAATTCAAAATGAAAAAGAAATTCAAAGTTTATATAATTATTTGACAAATGTTAAAACAAAATATGAACTGCTGCAGGACATAAATCCAAAAGAATATGTAAAAAATTATATAAAAACAGGACGCGGCAAGTTATCAGTAAAAGATGTAAGAAAAATAGTAACTACATACGTATTTAAAGAAATTATTGCATCGCTAAAAATAATGGTAATGTTGATTGTTATTTGTATAATATCAGCTTTATTAAAAAATTTAGAAAGTGCATTTAACAATGATAATTTAACAAATATAGCATATTTTGCTTGTTATTCATTGATAATTATTATAATTGCTAAAAATTTCAAAATAGGAATTGATATAGTAACGGGTACAATAAAAAATATGATAGACTTTATGACTGCTTTAGTTCCAGGATTAATGGTTCTTTTAGCCAGTGTAGGAGGAGTGGTAGAAGCTGCAGTAATGGATCCTATAATAATATCTATTATAAATATTTTTGCACAGATATTTTTAAAATTTATAATTCCTATTATTCTAATGAGCTTTGTTTTAAAGTTTGTAAATAGTATTTCTGAAGATTATAAAATAAGTAATCTAACAAAGCTTTCTAATCAAATTGCACTGTGGACACAAGGAATATTAATGACTATATTTATTGGAATTGTGACGATAAGAGGTATTACATCAAAAACAATAGATGCAGTAACAGCTAAAACAGCTAAGTATGCTGTAGATAATTTTGTTCCCGTAGTTGGAAAATGTCTTTCAGATGCCATTGCAACTGTAGCAGGATATTCACTCCTTTTGAAAAATGCTTTAAGCAGTTTGGGAGTTATCGTTATACTAGCTATAATAATAGTTCCTATAATTAAAGTTTTAGTTATAGCTTTTATGTACAAGTTGACATCAGCACTTGTAGAGCCAATTACTGATAAAAAAATAGTTGACTGCTTAAATGGTACAGGGGATTCACTTATACTATTAATGTCTACTTTAATTTGTGTATCTGTGATGTTTTTTATATTAATCTCCATAATAGCTGCTGCTGGAAGTGGTGTGTTGGGGGGGTAAAGTATGATTGAATATATTAAAAATTGGATTATAAATATAAGTACAGCAGTATTTTTCATTGTAGCTATCGAAATGGTCTTACCAAATAATAGTATAAAAAAATATGCAAGATTTGTTTTAGGACTCATATTAATAGTAGTAATAATAAATCCGTTAATAGAATTTGTGGACAAAGGAAAAAATATAGAAACATATTTAGAAAAAACATCTGAATGTTTTGAGGAAAAAGTGTATGAAAATGAATATGATAACTGTAAAGAAAAAAATATACAGGGAACTCTTAAAAATTTTAAAGTTAATGTAGAAAAAGCATGTATTAAAAAACTTAAAGAAAAATATCCTAATGATAATTATGTAGTAGATGCGTGTGTAAAATTTGATTCTGAAAATAATAACTTTTTAATAAGTGCTATAAATATAGGCATCAAAAAATCTAAGATAGATAAAGTAAAAAAAGTAGATATAAAAACTAATACTTCTGATGTTAAAAGTAAAAAAATTTTAAAAGATGCTTATAGCAGTAAAATAAAAAAATATATAAAAGAACAATTTAAAATTCCTGAAGGAGTAATAACTATTTACGAATGTTAAGGAGGTTATTATGGATATTAAGAAAATATTATCTAATCTTCGAAAAGTAAAGTTTAAAGATAATGAATCAAATAAAAAAGTTTTTAATCTATTGGTATTAGTTTTGATAGGGATGATATTAATAATTGCAAGTAATTTTTTTAAAAATACAAAAAATGTTAATGCATCAAAAAACTTAAATCCTAATGATAAAAATCAGTCTACAAAAATTAATATAAGCAATTATGAGACTGATCTTCAGTATGAACTAAAAGGTAAATTAGAAAAGATACAAGGTATAGGAAAAGTGGATGTCATGATTTATTTTGACAGTGGAGAAGAACAAGTGCCTGCGGTAAATATGAAAGAGTCAGACAGCGTAACTAATGAACAAGATACTTCAGGGGGAAAAAGAAAAATTGAACAAAACGATAATGATAGAAATGTGGTGATTACTAATGAAAATGGGGATAATAAACCACTTATATTGAAAAAATATAAGCCTAAAATAACAGGAGTTTTGGTTATTGCAGAGGGAGCTGAAAATAAAGTTACTGAACTTAGGATAAGTAGAGCAGTATGCACTTTGTTTAATTTGCCAAATTACAAAGTTAATGTATATCCTATGAAAAAATAGCATATAATTTGTTGTAAGAAAAAAATGGGGGGTTATATAATGAATAAGAAACAAGCTGTTATTATTGTTGCTTTGTTAGTACTTATTGTTTCAGTTGGACTAGTAGCTACTAAAGTGAATGGACCTTTAATTGGTCAAGAAGGTAAAGATACAAATGAAAAAAGTGCAATTTCATTGAATAGTGATGAAGATAAGAAGACAAGTAGCTCTAGTTATTTTGTAGAAGCAAGAATGGTTAAAGATCAACAAACAACAAAGACTTTACAAAATTTAAAATCAATAATAGATGACGAAAATGTAGAGAAAGACCAAAAAAGTAAAACTATAGAAGAATTCAATAAAATATCTACTAATGCAGATAAAGAGACTAAAATAGAGTTGGCTTTAAAAGGTAAAGGATATGAAGATGCAATATGCACTATTGAAGATAATGATAAAGTTAGAGTAGTTGTTAAAGCGAAGGAAGAATTAACTGAAAAGCAATCTAAAGAAATACAAGATGTAGTTATGGGTGTAACAAAACTTTCTGACGTTCAAATTGAAAGACAAGAATAATAATTGTAAAAAGAATGTAGATTTGATATAATATACTCAAGATTGTATGTTCTACTTATGTCACCGCAAGGAGGTAACAATATGGATGAAAATATAAAAGAACAATCAAATGTTGGTATTGTTAAGATTTCTGATGAAGTTGTAAGTATTATTGCTGGATTAGCAGCATCAGAAATAGAAGGAATTGCAGGAATAAGCGCTGGTTTGGTTGGAGAAATAACACAAATCCTAAGTGGTAAAAAGAATTTATCAAAAGGAGTAAAAGTTACAGTTGCTGAAGAAAGTGCTACTATAGATTTATTCATTGTAGTTGAATATGGTGTAAGCATACCAGAAGTTTGTGATAAGGTTCAAAGGAACGTTATTAAGTCAGTAGAAACTATGACTGGATTAAAAGTTTCAGCAGTTAATATTTATGTTCAAAATGTTATTTTTCCTAAAACTAACATAGAAGGTAGTAAGGAAGAATAAAAATTACACCCTCTGAATTCAGAGGGTGTTTCGTTGTTCAAATATTGTGAAATAATTAGTATATTTACTTTTTTTTTGATAATAATTTAAGATATAGTATATTATACGATTAGAAAAACTAAAGATTATGGAGGAAATTATTATGAATAGAAAAATATCAAGAGAAACTACAATGAAATTACTTTATCAAATGTCAATTAACAAGGAAAACTATTTAGATATTATTAATAACTACAAAGAGAATACTGAAGAAAAATTAGATAATGTAGATTTTGATTATATAGAAAAAGTACTAAAAGGTGTAGAAGAAAATAAAGAAAGTATAGACGAAAAAATACAAGAACATTCAACAAAATGGAAGATAAACAGAATATCTAAAATAAATTTAGCAATTTTAAGAATAGCTACATATGAAATTATGTGTGAAGAAGAAATTCCAAATAAAGTATCAGTAAATGAGGCTATAGAACTTGCAAAAAAATATTCAGAAGATAAATCACCAGCTTTTGTAAATGGTGTTCTAGGTAATATGATACAAAAATAATTATCATTAAGTAATGATAATATGGGAGGTATAAAGCCTTAAAAATGTATATTAAAACTTTAAGTGTGACTAAATTAAATAGTTATATTAAAAAGGTAATGGACAATGATTTTATATTAAGAAATATATGTGTAAAAGGTGAGATTTCAAATTTAAAAATTCATAGTTCAGGACATATATATTTTTCATTAAAAGATGGTGCTTCAAAGATTAATTGTATCATGTTTGAGAGTGATGCATGTAATCTAACTTTTACACCTGAAAATGGTAACAATGTTATAGTAAAAGGAAGAGTTTCTACATATCCCAAAGAAGGTTTGTATCAATTATACTGTAATGAAATGGAGATAGAAGGTATAGGGCAATTACATATAGCTTTTGAAAAATTGAAAAAAAAGTTAGAAAATCAAGGTTTATTTGATGAAGATAATAAAAAAAGATTACCTAAATATCCAAGAAAAATTGGTGTAATAACTTCAGCTAGTGGAGCAGCAGTAAGAGACGTAATAAATGTTGCAAAACGTAGAAATCCTTTTGTAGATCTTTTAATATATCCTTCTTTAGTTCAAGGAGAAAAGGCCAGTGAAGATTTAATAAAAGGTATTAAGTACCTCCAAAAAATAAAAGAAATTGACGTAATAATCTTAGCTAGAGGGGGAGGTTCTATAGAGGAACTGTGGGCTTTCAATGATGAGGCTTTAGCTTATGAAATATACAAATGTAACAAACCAGTGGTTACTGGGGTAGGACACGAGACGGATTTTACTATTGCAGATTTTGTAGGTGATAGAAGAGCTCCAACTCCTTCTGCTGCTGCAGAAATTGTTGTGCCTAACATTAATGAAATTAATCAAAAGTTAGATAATTTAAAAACTTCACTTTCAATGAGTATGAAAGGCATGATAAATGATTATTACAGTAAATTTGAATTTTTACATAAAAAACTAGAGTTAAATAATCCTAATAATTATATTGTGAATTTATATAATACCCTAGATAATTATAATATCAGATTAAAAAATATAATGTATTCAAAGTTAAATACAGAACAGGGTAAATTGCAGAATCTTAAATCTTTACTATTTGCTCATAATCCATTAAATATATTGGATAAGGGGTATGCAATTTTAGAAAATGATGAGAATACTATAATCAAAAATATAGAAGAACTAAAGAAAAATGAATGCATAAACATTAAGATGAAAGATGGGGAAAGTAAATTTAAAATAGAATTTTTGGAGGATATATAATGGCAAAAAAGAAGTCTTATGAAGAAATGATGAGTGAACTTGAAAATGTTATTAATCTCATGGAAAATAATGATGTGAGCCTAGAAGATGCTATAAAAAACTATGAAAAGGGTATGAAACTATACTATAAACTTTATAAGAGATTAGATGAAGCAGAGGGTAAAATAAAAATATTAAATGAACATGGAGAAGAAAACTTTTTGAAGGAAGATGGTTAAAAGATGAATTTAGAATTTATGAAAGAAGAAGTGGATAATTGTTTAAAGGGACATTTTCAAAATAAGGGAACATATAATAAACATATCTATGATTCTATGTATTATAGTATAGAATGTGGTGGAAAAAGAATAAGACCTCTTCTCATGTTATTAACATATGGTATATATAAGAAAGATTACAAAAATATTTTACCACTAGCTTGTGCAATTGAGATGATTCATACATATTCATTAATTCATGATGATTTACCTTGCATGGATAATGATGATCTAAGAAGAGGAAAGCCAACAAATCATAAAGTTTTTGGAGAAGCTGTAGCAGTTTTAGCAGGGGATGGACTTTTAAATGAAGCAATGAGTGTAATGTTTGATTATTGTTTAAAAAATCCAAAGGCTGTAGAAGCATGTGATGTTATTAGTAAAGCTGCAGGCTCAGATGGAATGATAGGTGGACAGATTGTAGATATATTAAGTGAAAATAAGAATATACAAAAAGATGAATTAATGTATATGCATAAAAAGAAGACAGGAGAACTTATAAAGGCACCTATTATTTCAGGAGCAATTTTAGGTGGTGCAGATAAGGAAGAAATCCAAAAATTAAGCAAATTTGGAGAGAAAATAGGTCTTGCATTTCAAATTAAAGATGATATATTAGATATTGTAGGAAATACAAAATTATTAGGCAAAAATGTAAACAGTGACGGAGAGAATCATAAGACTAATTTTATTACTACTTTTGGAATAGAAAAGTGTAAAGAGATGTGTGTTGAAATTACAAAAGAATGTTTAGAAATATTGCATGAACTAGATAAAAATACTAGTGATTTAGAGGATTTAACAATGTTTCTATTGAAGAGAAATTATTGATTAAAATATTATAGATACCATTTAAATATTTTTGAATATTTTTAGGACATATGATATAATTACCACTGCGAGGTGGTGCAGTATTCTAGTCAGGTAAGTATTTTTCAAAGGCGGGGCTAAAAATCCGTTAAAGGGCATATCGATGAAGTTTCTTGTGCTGGCTTATGACGCCCAGTCATGGGTTGGTGCTGGAAGTAAGGAGGATGGGGCAAACGCAACGGCATGCGAGCTTGACCCTACTTCCGTGGAGACCATTGCTTGTGGTTTAGGTTAGATACCTTCTCTACGACAATGGATTAAACCTGCATTGTGGTAGACAGCTATGTGCAGCGTAGCCTGCCTTGAAGTGGTATAGGGAGAGGTATGATCAGATTTAAAAGTTGTGGCCACAATTTTTAAATTATCGCATACTGAAACCTATATTGCAAAAGAGGCTAGAAAAGTACCTAACTGTTGAGGAAAACTCCTAGACTGTTCAGTGTAACATACATTAGGGATTGAAGTGCGGACTAAGTGGTAATCCAGTCCTACTCATGGTAACATGGTAGATAGAATATTAAAGGGAAACCGTCAAAATGGCGACGTTTTGATTATTCTGTGGGAAAACCTACTGGACCTAAGCCGCAAGGTTTACCTAATGTATGACCACCTCATACATAATTGGAGGAATGTTAAATTGTCAAAAAATAAATCAAATAATAAAAAGGGTTCGCGGAGCAAGCAAAAATGGGTTATTAACATAATTTTTTTGTCAATACTTATTTGTGGAAGTGTTACTCTTTTATCTGATACGCTACTAAGAAAAGTAAATATGTTAGTAGCTTTTATTATATTAATTTCAATTATATTAATAGGTATAGTTTTTGATACAATAGGAATTGCTGTTACTGCAGCAGATGAAACTCCTTTTAATTCTATGGCATCAAAAAGAATAGCTGAAGGTAATGTGGGTGTGAAAATGATAAAAAATGCTGATAAGGTATCCAATTTTTGCAATGACGTAATTGGAGATATATGTGGAATTGTAAGTGGATCTGTTGGTATTTTAATAGCGCAGAAAGTTAGAGTATATTTGCCTAGTGTAAATGTTACCATGATAAGTGCTTTTATTGGAGCTGTAATAGCGTCAATAACAATAGGAGGTAAAGCTATAGGAAAAGGAATTGGAATGAAAAATAGTCATGATATAATATATAAAGTAGCAAAGATTATATGTACACTAAAAAAAATTGTTTCAAAAAGGGATAGATGATAATGCGAAATTTACTTGAAAATTACAATAATATAGATGATGTAAAGAGGATGTCCTATGATGAATTAGAAGAATTTGCACAAGAAATTCGCAATTTTTTGGTAAATAAAGTATCAAAAACTGGTGGGCATTTGGCTTCAAATTTAGGAGTAGTGGAATTAACTTTAAGCTTATATAAAACTTTTAATTTTAATGAAGATAAGCTGATATGGGATGTGGGACATCAAGCATATGTACACAAGATATTAACAGGAAGAAAAGATCAATTTGATACTTTAAGACAATATGGTGGAATAAGTGGATTTCCTAAAAGAAGTGAAAGTAAATATGATGTTTTTGAAGTTGGTCACAGTAGTACATCCCTTTCAGCAGCATCAGGAGTAGCTAAGGCTAGAGATTTGCAAAATAAAAAATATGAAGTAGTAGCAGTTATTGGTGATGGAGCATTAACAGGAGGTATGGCTTTAGAAGCATTAAATGACATAGGATATTCAAAAAGTAAGGTTATAATAATTTTAAATGATAATCAAATGTCAATTGATAAAAATGTAGGTGGAATGTCACTATACTTTAGCAAACTTAGAACAGATCCTAAGTATAATAAGTTCAAACATGATTTTAAGAGTAGATTAAAGAAAATACCTGCAGTGGGAGAGAGTGTTACTGCATCTATTCAAAGGTTAAAAGAGGGTGTAAAACAATTAGTTGTACCTGGAATGTTATTTGAAGATATGGGAATAAAATATCTAGGACCAATAGATGGACATAATATAAGACAGTTAAGTGAAGTTTTAGCTATGTGTAAAAATATTGATGAACCAGTAATTATACATACTATAACTAAAAAGGGAAAAGGCTATAAATATGCTGAGAAAAATCCAAACAAATTTCATGGAATTGGTCCCTTCGATTTTAAAAGTGGTGAAGTGTTAAGTAAATCTAAGGTAACGTACTCAAAGGTTTTTGGCGATGAAATAATAAAAATAGCACAAGACAATGATAAAGTTCTTGCTGTAACAGCAGCTATGCCAGATGGAACAGGACTTAAAAATTTTTCCAAAGTATTTCCAAAAAGATTTTTTGATGTAGGAATAGCTGAGCAGCATGCAGTTACTATGTGTGCAGGGTTAGCAGCATCAGGATTTAAACCCGTTTTTGCTGTATATTCTACTTTTCTGCAAAGGGCATATGACCAAGTATTACATGATGTCTGTTTGCAAAACTTGCCAGTAATTTTTGCAATTGATAGAGCAGGTGTTGTTGGTCATGATGGAGAAACACATCATGGTATATTTGATATCTCTTATCTATCTCATATTCCCAATTTAACTATAGTGAGTCCTAAATGTACTGAGGAACTGCGTACAATGCTTAAATGGGCTGTAAATGAGCAATCTCCTGTAGCTATAAGATACCCTAAAGGTGGAGATTATCCAGGTTTAAATATTTCAAGTATAAAGGAACTTAAAAAGGGTAAATGGGAAGTTCTTTGTGAAAAAGGGAAAATTGCATTAATAGCAGTAGGTAATATGGTTCAGAAAGCTCTATTAGTAAAAGAAAGATTAAATAAATCAGGAGTGGAATGTACAGTTATAAATGCTTGTTTTATAAAGCCTATAGATAAAGAATTATTACACTATTTAGTACAAAATAAATTTCATATCGTAACAATAGAAGATAATATTATTAAAGGTGGTATGGGAAGCAGTGTATTAGAATATGTTAATGAATTAGGTCATAAGAGTAAAGTTATTAATTTGGGGTATGATGATAAATTTGTACCACAAGGAGATATAAAAACACTGCATAAAATTAATAATTTAGATGTACAAGGAATTACAGAAAATATTTTGGAAAAATTATGTTGAAGGTGATTGTTTTTTATGTGTGAAAATAGAGAAAGATTAGATGTGCTACTTGTAAAAAAAGGTTTGTTTTCTTCTCGTGAAAGGGCGCGTGAGAGTGTATTAAAGGGAGAAATTTTTGTTAATGGATTAAAAGTAATGAAATGTGGCAAAAAAATAGATGTAAACTCTAAAATAGATTTTAAAGGTGAAAAGCTTAAATATGTTAGTAGGGGCGGATTAAAGCTAGAAAAAGCAGTGGAGTATTATGATATCAATTTAAAAAATAAGGTATGTTTTGATATTGGAGCTTCTAAAGGCGGATTTACAGATTGTATGCTTCAAAATGGTGCAAGCAAAGTTTGGGCAATAGACGTTGGAAGTAATCAGTTAGATGATAAATTAAAAAAACATGAAAAAGTTACAAGTCTAGAAAAAACAAATGTAAGGTATTTAGAATTTAAAGATATAGGGCAATATGGTGATTTTGCAAGTATTGATGTTTCTTTTATATCATTAGAGAAAATAATACCAAATGTATTAGAGCTTTTACATGAAAATGCAGAATTAGCTGCACTTATAAAACCTCAATTTGAAGCAGGAAAAAGTAAAATTGGAAAACATGGAGTAGTCAAAAAACCAGAAATACATGTAGAAGTAATAGAGAGAATAATTAAATTTTTAAAATTACATAATCTAAAAATAATTGGAGTAACAAATTCACCTATAAAAGGACCAGAAGGTAATATTGAATATTTAGTTTATTGTACAAAAGATCAAAACCGTGAAGAAAAATTTTCATTTAGTGAAATTATTCCACTAGTTAGGAATGCACACAAAGGATTGAAATAGGAGGAAACATGAAGAACATAGGTATTAATATAAACGCGAATAAAGATCCTAATGAAAAAATTTTAAAAGAAATATTAAATTGTATAGATAAAGATAAATATAATACATATATTTTTAGAGATTCTAAAAAAATAAATAATATGGCTTCAGAGTTAGATATAGTAATTTCTATAGGTGGAGATGGAACTATACTAAGAACGGCTAGAATATTGGCTAAATATTCTGTACCAATAATAGGAATAAATTTTGGAAATTTAGGTTTTTTAACTACGGCTGAAAGTAATGAATTAAAAAAAGCATTATCAGAATTATTTGCAGGAAAGTATTTCATAGAAGAAAGAATGATGATACAATGTATCTTGAGGGATAATAAGGCAGATAAAGAAATTATTTCTTTAAACGATATTGTAATTTCTAAAGGAGCTTTGTCAAGAGTTATTAATTATAATATGAATATAGATGGTCACTATTATAATAATATCATTGCAGATGGAATAATATTATCTACGCCAACAGGTTCAACAGCATATTCTTTATCTGCAGGTGGACCTATAATTTATCCAACATTAGATTTAATTTCTATTACGCCTATATGTCCATTATCACTTAATATGAGAAGCATGATTTTAGATTCAAATAGTCAAATAAGTATAAAATTTGATGAAAAAAATGAAAGTGTTTTTCTAACAGTTGATGGTCAGGAAGCATTTGAATTAAATAGTGAAAGTGAAATAATTATAAAAAAATCCAAATATAAATCTAAATTAATAAGATTAGAAGGTCATAACTATTTTGAAACTCTAAGAAAAAAAATTATGCTTAGAATAAACAAATATGAAGAAGGTGAATGTAAATGAAATTAGCCCGTCATGCCAAAATAATAGAAATAATTAATTCAATGGAAGTTGAAACTCAAGAAGATCTTGCAGAAGAATTAAGAAAAAATGGAATAGAAGTTACTCAAGCTACTGTATCTAGAGATATTAAAGAACTTAAATTAATAAAGGTATTAGGATCAAATGGAAAATATAAATATGCAACAATTTCACCTAGTGAGAGTTTTTTATCTGATAAACTTATTAGTATTTTTTCACAAACAGTTTTGTATGTGGAGCAAATAAATAATTTTATAGTAGTAAAGACAATATCAGGATCAGCTCCAGGAGCTGCAGAAGCTATAGATTCAATGAATTTTGAAGGAATAGCTGGTACAATAGCTGGCGACAATACTATATTTTTATTAATAAGAAGTGAAAAAAAAGCAAATGAAATAGTTCAAAAATTAAAAAAAATGTTAAGTGAATAGGAGGAATAGTATGCTCCTACAATTAAATATATGTAATTTTGCTCTTATAGAAAAATTAACTATTAACTTTGAAAAAGGATTTAATGTATTTTTAGGTGAAACAGGAGCTGGTAAATCTATTTTAATTGATGCAATTCAATATGTTATAGGTGGTAAATTTGAGAAGGATCTAATTAGAATTGGAGAGAAGAAAACGTATGTTGAAGGAATTTTTTCTATCGAAAATTCAAAAACAAAAGAAATATTAGATGAAATGAACATAGAATATGAAGATCAAATATTGATTATAAGCAGAGAAACTTTCCAATCAGGAAAAAATATTGCAAAAGTAAATGGTAAAAGTCTACTATTATCTCAATTAAAAATAATAACTTCAACTTTAATTGATATACATGGTCAGCATAAGAACCAAAATTTATTAAATAGTAGTAACTATATAGATTTTATCGATACTTTTGGTAATGATAAAATCTATAGTATTATACAGAAATATAAAACTAAGTATGATAAGTTAAAATTTATAGAGAAAAAAATTGAAGAGTTAAGTGGAAAAAATGGAGAAAAGGAAAAAGTTATAGATTTTTTAAAATATCAAATTGATGAAATTGAAAAGGCAAATTTAAATATAAATGAAGATATTGAGTTAGAAGAAAAACATAAAAAATTATCAAATTATGAAAAAATAAACAAAGCATTAACATCAAGTTATAATCTTCTTCATTATGGAGATAATTCTAATTCATCAGTATGTGATGCTTTAAATGTTGTTTTGAAAAATTTAAGAGATATAGAAGATACTTCAAATGATGTAGCCAAAATGGCTGATACTATAGAAGAAATATATTACAATGTACAAGATATAACAGATAATATAAGAAATTTAGGTGAAGATGCATATTATGATGAAAATGAATTAGAACAAATTAATAATAGAATTTATGAAATAGATAATTATAAAAGAAAATATGGAAAAACTATAAAAGATATTTTGCAATATAAAGATGAAATAACACATAAATATAATGAAATGATAAACAGTAAAGAAATAATTAATAAATTACATAAAGAAAAAAATGAAGTAAGCTGTGAAATGCAAGAATTGTGTGAAAAGATGCATAAGATAAGAGAAAATATTGCTAATATACTTCAAAATAAAATTAAAAATGAATTAAATTATGTAGGACTTGAAAAAAGTATTTTTAATATAAAAGTAAATGTTGAAGAAAAGTTTAATGAAAAAGGCAAAGATAGTATTGAATTTTTGATATCTACAAATCCAGGACAGCCTTTAAAGCAACTTACTAAAGTTGTTTCTGGTGGTGAGTTATCTAGAATTATGTTAGCATTAAAAAATGTATTTATAAACAAAGATGATATACCATCAGTTATATTTGATGAAATTGATACTGGTATAAGCGGCAGAATAGCTCAAAGAGTTGGGGAAAAAATGTATATGATTTCTAAGTCACATCAAGTTTTTTGTATAACACATTTATCACAAATAGCTGTGATGTCAGATTATCATTATTTAGTTTCAAAAATTATAGAAGGTAATAAAACTTATACAAATGTGGTTAAATTAGATGAAAAACAAAAACAATATGAAATTGCTAAAATGATTGGTGGAAGCAATGTTACAGAGTTAACGCTACAAAATGCAAGAGAATTAATTGATATAGCAACAATAAAGAAAAGTGGACAAATGACAGTGGAAAATTAAAAGAACTAAATATAAAGTATAAAGTACAAAGTACAAAGTTAAAATATGGATGTTTTTCTTACAGAAAAACTTTTATTTTGAAAATCTTCCTTATTTTTTCTTTCTTCTTTGTACTTTGTTTTTTGTTAAAATAGCAATACTAAGAAAATAAAGTTATAAAATATTATATTTTTATTAATAAGATAAAATAGTTTTATGTATTAATGATTAACTTTTAATGAAGCTAAATGATAGCATAATAGAGTAAATAAAAGGGTAACTTAAAATTAGGATACAAAGATTGGAGGCGAAGAAGTGAATAAAAAAATTTCTAATATAATATCTTTCATATTAACTCCTCTCTTTATTTTAATTTTAAGCTTTCAATATAAAGTATGTACGAATTGTGTTAATCCTATTACAGTTAATGCTCATCCAAACATTGAAGTTTATCCTGGAGGACAGCCTATTGGTGTTAAACTAAATACAAAAGGTGCTTTAGTTGTTGCATTATCAGATGTTCAATGTGAGGACGGAAAAGAGTGTTGTCCAGGAAGTGATTGTGGAATAAGAGTTGGAGATAGTATAGTAAAAATTAATAACAAGGAAGTAACTAGTTGTGAACAGATATCAGAAGAAGTAGTACATTCAGATGGAAAAGAATTAAATTTGTTAATTGAAAGAAAAGGAAATTTAATTAATAGGAAAATTAAGCCTCAAAAATCATATAGTGAAGATAAATATAAAATAGGATTATGGATAAGAGATTCTACTGCAGGAATTGGAACGTTAACTTTTTATGACCCAAAACACAAAAAATTTGGAGCATTAGGCCATGCAATTACAGATATGGACACTGGTAATATTTTAAAAGTTAGAGATGGAGAAATAATTTCTTCCTCAATTATTTCAATAAAAAAAGGCGTAAAGGGAGAACCTGGAGAATTAAAAGGTATTTTTGTAAATGAAGAAAGCACTTTAGGAAATATAAAATCTAATACTAATTGTGGGATATTTGGAGAATGTGATAAAATAGAGGTATCTAAAAAGTTTAATAAACCACTAAAAGTAGCTTATAGAAATGAAATTAAACCTGGTAATGCAAAAGTTCTAACAACAATAAATGGTGGAGAACCTGAGTTATATGATATAAAAATACAGCAGCTATTACCTCAAGATTCACCTGGACCAAAGAGTATGGTAATAAAGATAACAGATAAACGTTTATTAGATAAAACTGGTGGAATCATACAAGGAATGAGCGGAAGTCCAATAATTCAAGATAATAAGTTAGTAGGTGCTGTAACCCATGTTTTAGTCAATAAACCTGATGTGGGATATGGAGTTTATATAGAGTGGATGTTGAAAGATGCTAAAATTATATCAAAATAACTGGTAAAAGTAAGCTAAAAATAGTAAAATAAGAGTAAAAGATATTTTATTCAATATTTTTTACTCATTTTTTTTGTTTGAAAAATTTTTTTATTACAAAAAGAAGGAAATTAAATATTGTTTGTCGAATGGAATAAATGTTAACATATGGAAAATAAAAGGGAAATAATAGAAAGGAAGGTTGAAATGGAAGATTCAAAAATTAACGTTATAATAGCTGATGACAATAAAGAATTTTGCAACATTTTACATGATTATTTATTAACTCAAAGGGATGTTGTAGTTTCAGGAATTGCAAAAGATGGGGTTGAAGCTTTAAAATTAATTGAGGAAAAGAAACCTGATTTAGTAATATTAGATATTATAATGCCACATTTAGATGGCCTTGGAGTTTTAGAAAGATTAGGTAATATGGATTTAGAACATATGCCAAGAGTTATAGTATTATCTGCAGTTGGTCAATATAAAATTACTCAAAGAGCCATAACTTTAGGTGCAGATTATTATGTTGTTAAGCCTTTTGATATGGATGTATTTATTAAGAGAATAAGACAAATGTTTAATAATACTATTTCTAATAGTGGAATAAAAAGAAAAAATGCCTTACAATTTGGAAATGAAGAAACTATGGTTCAAGAAAGTAGACATGAAGATTTAGAAACTCAAATAACAAATATTATACATGAAATTGGTGTGCCTGCACATATTAAGGGATATATGTATTTGAGAGAAGCAATAATAATGGTAATTAATGATATTGAATTATTATCTGCTGTAACAAAAGAATTATACCCTTCAATAGCAAAAAAATATAATACTACATCTAGTAGAGTTGAAAGGGCAATTCGTCATGCAATAGAAGTTGCTTGGAGTAGAGGACAAGTAGAAACTATAAATAAGTTATTCGGATATACTATTCATAATGACAAAGGTAAGCCTACAAATTCTGAATTTATAGCAATGGTAGCTGATAAATTAAGGTTAAAAAATAAGGTTTCTTAATAAAATCCACAAATTTTAAAATGTAATCATAAGATAAATGTATAATTTGTATTAAAATGGTATATTGAAGATGTTATTAAAAAGGGGAAAATCAAATGGAATTATACGAAAAAACTATTGATGAAAAACAAATATACAAAGGTAAAATTATTGATGTTAGACTTCAAGAAGTAAAACTTCCTAATGGAAAAAAAAGTAAAAGAGAAATTGTAAAACATCCAGGTGGAGTTGCAATAGTTGCATTTAAAGATGAAAATACAATTTTGATGGTTGAGCAATTTAGAAAACCTATTGATGAATGTATTTTGGAAATACCAGCAGGTAAAATCGAAAAAGGTGAAGAGATAGAGGTATGTGCAAAAAGAGAGTTGGAAGAAGAAACAGGATATAAAAGTGATAATATGAGTTATTTAGGAAAAGTTGTTACAAGCCCAGGATTTTGCAATGAATACATTTACATTTTTAAGGCAGAAAATTTATATAAAGGAATTATAGGTGGAGATGAAGATGAATTTATAAATTTACACGAGATGAAGATTGATAAAATGAAAGATATGATAAAAAATAAAGAAATAGTAGATGCAAAAACAATATGTGCACTTATGATGCTTTAAATTAATAGGAATATAAATCCTCTTAAAATCATAAATATTAGAGAATAATAAACAGAGGAGGATTTATATGCTAAGCAATCTTCAAGGTAATTTGAATAATCATGTAAAACAAAATATGTGGCTTTATTTATCAAGCATAATTTGTATATTTATAGGAATGATATTAGGAGTCTATTATGTAAAATATATGGCTTCAAGTGATAAAGGTAACATATCTACATATCTTGTAAGCTTTGTTAATAATTTGGAAAATTTTAATATAGATTCTAAAGATATTTTTTTACTAGCAATGAAAAACAACATACCATTATTAATTGTAATATGGTTTTTAGGATTAACTATAATTGGTTTGCCCATTATATTAGGTACAAATATATTAAAAGGTTTTACATTAGGATTTAGCATAAGTTCATTAATTAGTAGTTTAGGTGG
Source organism: Haloimpatiens myeolchijeotgali (assembly GCF_042688525.2). GTDB lineage: Bacteria > Bacillota > Clostridia > Clostridiales > Clostridiaceae > Haloimpatiens. The sequence continues at coordinate 2,488,561 of NZ_JBHWAB010000001.1, read as the reverse complement.
TAAAGGTATATGGATAAGTATTTTGGGGATAATTCCCCAAAATATTATATACATACCTTGCATAGTATTTGTATCAGTAGTTGCAATGGAGTTTTCACTTACCATTATTAAAAATAGAATAAATAAGCAGTGGACTACAAATATTTTACAAAGAGTTGCATCTTACTCTTTTATATTTTTAATAGTGTTTATATTACTTTTTTTAGGATACTTTATTGAAGGATATTTAACTCCTAATGTAGTTAAATTAATTGTTTAAGTTAATTTTGGTATTCCATTCAAAATTTAAGTTATATTAAAAAAATATGATATATTTGATATTATATAAATAAAATTTCAAAAAATGTCTTGAATATTGTTCTAAAATATTTTAGTATAAAATTAAAGATAATTATAGGAGTAATATTATGAATAATGATTTGTTACCTGGATACATTGAAAGTATTAAAAAAAAGAAATTATCAGATAATACTATGGATGCTTATATTCGAGATATTAAACGTTTTATAGAGTTTACAGTAAACAGAGAGGAAGATATCTTAAATATTGATGTAGTAACTGTAATGGCTTATGTACAGAGTTTACAACGACAAGGTATGGCTAATAGTTCTATAGTAAGGAATATTGTTTCAATAAGAAGTTTTTATAGATATCTTATAATTAATGGATTTGTAGAAGAAGATCCAACATTTAAATATGAGATTCCAAAAATAAAAAGAAATTTACCAGACATATTAACAGTTGAAGAAGTTGATATTTTATTATCTAAACCAGATTTAAGTACGCATAAAGGTATGCGGGATAAGACAATGCTAGAGGTTATGTATGCCACTGGAATTAGAGTATCTGAGCTTTTAAATTTGACAATATATGATGTAGATGTTAAGTTAAATTATATTAAGTGTAGAGGCAGTAGAAAAAAAGAAAGAATTATTCCTATAGGTTCTTATGCAGTTAATTGCATTGAAGAGTATTTAAAGATTAGAAAGAGTTTTAATGTAAACAATCTAGATTATTTATTTTTCAATACTCACGGCGGCAAGCTTACACGTCAAGGGTTTTGGAAAATTATAAAGTATTACACAGAAGAAGCTAATATAAACAAAAATATAAATGCGTACACTTTAAGACATTCTTTTGCAGTACACTTATTACAAAATGGTGCAGATTTAAGAATAGTTCAAGAGTTATTGGGTCATTCTAATATTGCAGCTACTCAAATTTATTCAAGTGTATCAAAAAAGAGTAAGATAGCAGAAATATATAAGAAAACGCATCCAAGAGCTTAATCATACGTGGTTATTCACGTATTTATTTTAAATATAAAACAACTAAGGAGGAACAAAAATGGAATTAGCAAGAATAAAGGAAAGTGTTGAATATGTAAAAGGAATTTTAAATGATGAACCAGAAATCGGTATCATTTTAGGTTCTGGACTAGGAGTTTTAGCAGAAGAAGTTGAAGATAAAGTAATAATTAAATATGCAGATATTCCTAATATGCCAACATCAACAGTAAAAGGTCATGCAGGTCAATATGTTTTTGGTAAATTAAATGGTAAAAAAGTTATAATGATGCAAGGTAGATTTCATTATTATGAAGGCAATAAAATGGAAACATTATCATTACCAGTTTATATAATGAAAAATCTAGGAGTAAAGAATTTAATAGTTACTAATGCTGCTGGTGGAGTAAATACAGAATTTAAACCTGGCGATTTAATGTTAATAAATGATCATATAAATTTTGCATTTAACAATCCATTAATGGGCAAGAATGAAGAAGAAATTGGACCAAGATTCCCAGATATGTCAGAAGCTTATAGCAAAGACTTAATAAAATTAGCAAAAGATGTTGCATCAAAACTTGATGTTGATGTAAAAGAGGGAGTTTATTTAATGATGACTGGTCCTACATATGAAACACCTGCAGAAATAAGAATGGTAAGAGCATTAGGTGGAGATGCTGTAGGAATGTCAACAGTACCAGAAGTTATAGCAGCAAATCATTGTGGATTAAAAGTTTTAGGTATTTCATGTATAACTAATATGGCAGCAGGAATACTTGATCAACCATTAAATCATGCAGAAGTTATTGAAACTTCAAATAGAGTAAAAAATACATTTATAAAACTTGTTAAAGAAATAGTTAAAAGTATGTAATTGTGTAGTTTAATAAACAAAATTTAGGATAGTTAAAGTGGGGTATGATTATGAATTTATTAGAAAAAATTAATAAGGCAAAAGAATATATTTATTCTATTGATAATTCTAAGATTGATTCAGCTATAATACTTGGAAGTGGACTTGGAAGTATTGTTGATGATATTGATAATAAAAAGGTCATCAAATATAAAGATATTCCTGGATTTCCTGTTTCAACAGTAAAGGGTCATGCAGGCGAATTAATAATAGGGGACTTAAATGGAAAAAAAGTAATAGCTATGAATGGTAGATTTCACTATTATGAAGGCAACACTATGGAAGCGGTTACCTTCCCTGTAAGAGTAATGAAAGCATTAGGTATAGAGAAGATTATAGTTACAAATGCAGCTGGTGGAATGAATCCTAATTTTGAAGCTGGAGATTTAATGCTAATAACAGATCATATAAATTTAATAGGGGATAACCCTTTGATGGGAAAAAATTATGATGAGTTAGGAGCAAGATTCCCAGATATGTCAGAAGCCTATAATAGGGAACTTGGCAAATTAGTAGAAAAATGTGCAAAAGAATTGGATATAAAAATTCAAAAGGGTGTTTATATTGCTCTATCAGGTCCAACATATGAAACACCTGCTGAACTAAGATTACTTAGAAGAATAGGTGGAGATGCTGTAGGAATGTCTACTGTTCCTGAGGTAATAGTTGCCAATCATATGTCTATGAAAGTTATAGGAATATCATGTATTACAGATATGGCACTAGCCGATGAGTTAGAACCATTAGACCATGCAAAAGTGGTTGAAACCGCTAACAGAGCAAAGGTTAAGTTTGTATCTTTAGTAAAAGAAGTAGTTAAACAGTTATAATACAAAGAAGAGGGATTGTCTTAAAATAGAAAGTAATTTCTGTGGCAAGGCAGTCTCTTTTTTTTATTATTTTTTGTAGTAATAATATTTTGCAATATTGGTAAAAATAATTATGTAAAATTTTTCGAAGGGAAGGATGGAAATGAAAAAAAATAGTAAATTTATTTTAAGCTCAGTTCTGATTTTTTGTTTTTTGATACAATTTAAACCAATTATTGCGAAAGCAGAAACAAATGATGAAAATATAAAAATTGAAGCAAAATCTGCACTACTAATGGAACCAGAAAGTGGCAAAATAATATTTGACAAAAATTCACATGAAAAGTTTGCACCAGCTTCTGTTACAAAAATAATGACAATGCTTTTAACAATGGAAAATGTTGATAAAGGGAAAATAAAATTAAGTGATAAAGTAACTGTTAGTGAAAATGCAAAGAAAATGGGTCAAGGTGGAAATAGTAGTATGCTGCTAGATACTGGCGAGGTAAGAACGGTAGAAGAACTTTTAAAAGGAGTAGCAATAGCATCAGGAAATGATGCAGCAGTTGCATTAGCTGAATATATAGGCGGCAGTGAAGAAAATTTTGTAGTTATGATGAATAAAAAAGCAAAAGAATTAGGCATGAAGGATACTACATTTAAAAATTGTCACGGTATTTCAGCAGAAGGACATTTGACAAGTGCCTGCGACATATCAATAATGTCAAGAGAGTTGTTAAAACATCCTAAAATTTTAAAATATACTGGTACATATATGGAAACTATATCTGAAGGAAGAAAAAGTCCTATAGGGTTAGTAAATCATAATAAACTAGTTAGATTTTTTAAAGGTTGTGACGGATTAAAAACTGGTTTTACAAATGAAGCAAAATATTGTATTTCAGCTACAGCTAAAAGAGATGGGGTTAGAATGTTAGCTATAATAATGGGAGCCCCAACTTATAAGGTGAGAAATAGAGATGCAAGTATGTTAATGAACTATGGATTTTCAAAATTCGAAATAAAGAAAGTTCTAACAAAAGGTCAAACTGTAGATACTATTAAATTAAATAAAAAAGGAAGTAGATTTTTTATTGCAAAGAGTAGTAAGAATCTAAGCGCAATAGTTGAAAAAGGCTCAAATAGCAAGATAACTAAAAAATGTGTCATAAACAAAAAGAAAAAAGAATATAAAAAAGGTGAAATAGTTGGAAATTGCGAAGTATATATAGGAGATAAACTTTACACTAAGATTCCAATATATAGCGATAGAGATGTAAGGGCATATACTATTTTTGATAATATAAAATTAAATTTCAGTAAGTTATTTGATTTTGCAGTTTAAATTTATATTTTACAACTTTCACAGGATAAAAATACTGTTTAGCGAAGGAAAATAATATATTGCGTAAGAAACATTTGAACAAAGTTTACAAGATCTTAGTTTTACGAATTTGAAAAAAGTTATTTTTTAATTACTGATTCCTACGGAATATTAATTAAAAAATCTTTTTTCAATATGAGTAAAGCTTAGAACTTGTTACTGAAGTGAAAGGTTTCAGAGAAATATATCATTTCCCGAAGCAACCGTATTTCATTTGCGAGAGTTGAGATTTTAATCAAGAAGGCATGTATTGCACAAAAGACAGTTAAGATAAAGGTCTTGGAAGCAATATATGCCTTTGTTTTGCTTTGGTAGTATAGTATAATAATATGGTGAAAATAAGGTGGAAAGGTTGTTACATTTGGATATAATAAATAATTTTGATACTAAAGAAAAAGATATTTTAGAGCAGCTTATCAAATTTTTTAAAGATAATGATATAAATGCTTATATTGTTGGTGGAGCTGTGCGTGATTTTTTATTGCACAAAAAACCAAAAGATATTGATATATGTGTAGATACAGATCCTATTTTATTCATTGAAAATATATCTAATGTTAAAAAGATTAATTATTACGAAAAATTTCAAACTTCTACTCTATTATTTAATAATGGAGTGCAAATTGATATAATTAGGTGTAGAAAAGAAATATATAAATATAAAGGTTCACTTCCAGATATAATCCCTTCACATATTAAAGATGATTTATATAGAAGAGACTTTACCGTAAATGCCATGGCATATGATTTGATTAATGATGAATTGATTGATATATTTGGTGGATTGAAAGATTTAAAAAATAAAAAATTAAAAAAGATAAGAGAAAATACTTATTATGAAGATGCTACAAGAATTTTCAGAGCTGTAAGATATTCTGTTAGATGTGATTTAAAATTAGTTGATGAAAAAGAGATTATGGAGTGTGTAAAGAATAAAGTATTAAACACTGTAAGTAATGATAGAATAATAAAAGAGTTACTTCTTATATGTGAAGAAGATAAGTGGATAGAAATGTATAGAAAGTGTTCAGAGGTTGAAATATTAGATTTAAATCTTGGGATGTTAGGAAAAGATAATAAGTTGTTTAAATATGATGATAAGACTCTACGATTACTTAATTTATTTTTAAGTTTAAAAGACAAGAGTTTTAAGTATAAATTCATAGATAATTCAATTATAGATAAAGATATTAAACAAGCTTTTAAAAATATATATTATGATGAAATAAATTCAAAGGAATTATTTTTATATAGTGATAATGATAGAATATATAAAGTTTTAAACAAACTAAATCCATATGATATTATGTTAATGTCATGGGATAAAACATTAGTTTATAAGATTATATGTTTCAATAAAATGAAAGAATTGGATTATGATATAAAAGGTAAGGATATAATAGAAATGTCATCAGAAAGAGGGAAAATTATTGGAGAAATTATTGAGTATTTTAATAATCTTCAATTAAATACAAATCTCGAATTAGGTAAACAATATGTTAAAGAAAATATAGGAGAGATTATTAATGTCATTAAAAATAAAAATACATAATTTTGAAGGACCATTTGATTTATTACTGCATCTTATAAAAAAGAATAAAATGGATATTTATGATATAAAAATACATGAAATTACTAATCAATACTTAGAATATATTAATAGTATGAAAGAAATGGACCTAGAAATTACTTCAGAATTTATAGTTATTGCAGCTACTTTATTAGAAATTAAATCAAGATTATTACTTCCTAAAAGAAAAGAAGAAAATGATGAAAATGATGAAAATATGGATCCTAGAAAAGAATTAATGGACAAGTTAATTGAATATAATAAATTTAAAAAGGTTGCAGCATTTTTGAAAGAAAGAGAAAATACTGCAGGGATAGTTTTTAGTAAAAAACCTGAGATTATTGAGAATAAAAAAATAGATAAAAGTTTAGATTTCTTAAAAAAGGTTACTATGCTTGACCTTTTTAACATTTATAATTCTGTTATGAATAGGTATATAAATAAAACTAATCACAATAATTCTATTAAAAAAGAAATGATAATTGACAATTTTAAAGTTGAAGATAAAATGACTTACTTGAAAAACAAAATTAACGAGAAGTCAAAATTTAAATTTTCAGAAGTTATCGAAGAATGTTCAGTTAAGATAGAGGTAGTAGTTACATTTTTAGCACTACTAGAATTAATAAAACTAAAAGTAATAAATGTATATCAAGATGGTAATTTTACAGAAATATATTTAGAAGGGACAGTAAATAGTGATGGAAAATAACATAGATCAAATAGAAATAGAACAAGTTTCTAGAAAAAAGAAGTTTTTTTCTATAATAGAATCCTTATTGTTTGTTAGTGGAGAACCATTAAAAATTAATCAAATAGCTTCAATTCTAAGTTCCTCTATAAAATATACAAAGCAGTTGTTAAATGAAATGATGGATTGCTATAACAGGGAAGAAAGAGGTATAAAAATAATAAAAATAGATGAATGTTATCAATTAGTTACAAGAAGTGAAAATAGTGAGTATGTTCAAAAGCTTTTAAAAGTAAATGTAAAACATTCTTTATCGCAAGCTTCATTAGAGACTTTAGCAATTATTGCATATAAACAACCTATAACAAGAATAGATGTTGAAGAAATAAGAGGGGTAAAATGTGATAAGGCAATATCAAGACTTTCAGAAAAAGAACTTATAAAGGAATGTGGCAGAAAAGAAGTTCCAGGTAGACCTATTTTATATGCTACAAGTGACAAATTTTTAAAACATTTTGGACTAGAGAAGGTAAAGGATTTACCAGCTTTACAAGAGCTTACAAATGATATAACACATGAAGATATAATAGATCAAAATGAAAAAGAAGATAAGGAAAATTAATATTCCTTATCTTCATATGCATCAAATTGTTCTTCTAAATTATCTTTACAACAATCTTTATCTTTTTTCTTTTTATTATTAGCCATTTCTTTTATCATATCAAAAACTTGAGGAACAGAATCTATCATTTTTTCATAAGTATTTTCTGCATCTAATGAAAGTAAGCGAACAGAGTCACCCTTCATTACTAAAAATGCTACGGGTTTAACTGACACGCCTGCACCAGAACCTCCTCCAAAAGGTAATTTAGGATTAGGTTCAGGAGTTTGTTTTGTAGAAAATTCACTTCCCCCAGATGCAAAACCAAAAGATACTTTAGAGATAGGTAAAATTAAATCACCATCTTTTGATTCTATTGGAGTACCTACAATAGTATTTACGTCTATCATATCTTTTAAATTTTCTAATGTAGTTTTCATTAAATTTTCTATAGAATTATTTTCCACTAATATTCCTCCTTCATCTTAAAATTATTTGAATTAGTAGGTTTATTTTTGTATTTTTTTGATATACTTAAAATTTTAAATATCATATATATAACTTTTACTATATTTGCAAAAATTATACTCGATATTTGAATGTTAATTTCTTTTTTATTAAAGTTTGGATTAATATGATACTTATATTTTTTTACTTTGAAAAAATTACTCAAAAATTTATATATATAAGCAGGCATAGTGTTGATAAGTCCAAAAAGTAGGGCAGTTTTTGCTGCATCATCAGTACCAATTGATAAATAATATTTAAACTTTAAACTAGGCTTAAATAAAGGGTTAAATTCTAATATGTTATATATATTTATAAGGATGTCTTTAGTGAGTTTTTTTGTTTGAAAATATTTTAGTTTAGATCTTTTCTTCTTTTTCTTTTTAGAGTCCGTATCTTTAGTTTTTTTTAAATCTATTTTTTTATTATAAAAGTATAGTTCAAATTTATTATCCATAAATTTCAATTGTATTTTTATTGGTATAGGAAATAATAAAAATATAATAACTATGGCCGCAAAAAATAAAAACATACACATTCCTCCAATTGTTCTAATTTATAGTTTAACCAAATATGGAAAATTTATTAATTTAATTTTCGGAGATGAAAGCAATCGCTGCGGGAAATGATATGTTGCGTTGTTTGTTTTATGTTTCTTATGCAATATATCATTTCCCTTCGCTAAACAGTACTTTTATCCTGCGAAAAGGGAAATCAAATATGAGGTGATATAATGGTAAAGAAAGTAAAAAGGATATCCATTTTTTTGTTTAGTATAATGATATTAAATATGTGTACCATTACAAACGTAGAAGCTGTTTCTAAAAAGAAAATGTATATAAATGCAAGGGCTGCAGTTGCGCTAGATGCAAATACAAAACAGGTGTTATACGGTAAAAATTCAGAAAGTATAATTCCCATGGCAAGTACAACTAAAATAATGACTTCGTTGGTTGCTTTAAAATATGGAAATTTAGATGAAAAAATAATAATTTCCAAAAATGCTTCAAAAATAAGAGGATCAAAGGTTGGATATAAAGAAGGAGAAGGTGTTTCATTAAAAGAACTATTATATGGATTAATGCTTAAATCTGGTAATGATGCAGCTATTGCTATTTCAGAAGGAATTGCAGGAAGTGTAGAAAAGTTTGTTGCACTTATGAATGAATATGCAGTTTCAATTGGGGCGTGTAATACACATTTTGAATCACCACATGGTTTAGATAGTGACAATCACTATTGTACAGCATATGAGTTAGCTTTGATAACATCAAAGGCTAAGGAAATTCCATTGTTTAATCAAATTGTAAGCTGTAAGAGTATTGATAAAAGTACTTCAGGGTTTACAAGAAGTTATAGAAATATAAATAAGATATTGTGGCAAATTCCAGGGGCAAATGGTGTTAAAACTGGGTATACAGGTAATGCTGGAAAATGTTTAGTTACTTCAGTTAAATTAGATAATAGTGAAATTGTAATTGTAATCTTAAATTCAAATACAAGATGGAAAGAAACAAGAAAAATATATGATTTTGTAAAAAGTAATTATGGTTTTGTAAAAATAGCATCAAAGGGTCAGATTATGGATACTCTTAAAATAGATGAAAAGAGTAAAGTGGATTTATGCAGCAGCAAGGACATTATAGTTCCAGTTAAAAAGGGTACAAATTATTATAAAAAGGTAATTAAACCTAGAAATTGTATTAAGGATTCATTAGTTAAAGGGGAACAAATTGGTAGTTTGGTTGTATGTAATGATAATAAGGAGACGTTATACAAAACTAGTCTTGTGTGTAAGGATAATTTAATAGTAAAACCTCATATAAAAAGATTTAGATTCTTTGATAAGATAAAAGAAAAGTTTTCTAAGTGATAAAGTGCCGCATTGGCACTTCTATTTTTATAGAATAGTTGGCAAAAATTGCACAAAAGGATACTCATAAGGAATTACTAAAACAATTATTTTAGGGGGAATACATGAAGTATTTATTGAATAAAAGTAATTGAGGGGGTGTTTTTTTGAGCAAGGAATCATTACAAACTCATGTTAAAGTCTTAGGAGTGCTTTATATAATAATAGGGTGTATGTATGTTTTAACATATGCAATTATTGCTGGAGCACTAACAGGAGTTGGAGCTTTTATTAAAGAATATAATGTACCAGCTATGTGTACTTCTTTGGGTTCTGCAATAATAAGTATATTTATGATACTAGGAGTACCATATATAGTAGAAGGTATAGCATTATTAAAAAATAAATCTTGGTCAAGGATATTGGGATTTATTTTAGGGGGTATTAGTTTAATAAAGTTCCCTATAGGTACAGCATTAGGTGTATATACTATAGTTATATTAGTTCAAAATAATATAAAAGATGTGCTTAAAGAATGAAGTGTCAATATGGCACTTCATTCTTTAAATACATCTTTGTTTACATAAATATAATTATGTAAGTAAAATAAAAAGTAAACTTAAATGAAAAGAATTTATAGAAATTATAGACAATGTATAAATTGAATTTAGAGATAGAAAGTTATCTTATTAATCTTTTTTACAAAAGTTTAATAAAAATTAAAGTAATATAAAAAAATTCTGTAGAAAAATTTCCAGCGTGTATCGACAAATTTATGTTTGATATGTTACAATACATATAAAACAGTAAAATATTAGACATATTAACTTAATTTATTTAATAGTGAATTTTAAAGTAATTATTCATATTATTACATGAATAAGATTATATATAGTTTTAAAATTTAGGAGGATCATATGGATAAAAACTACAATTTTCAAGTCAATCTAGATGGAATTATTTCATTACTTTCAGATAATTTATATAGTAATCCAGGAGTATTTGTAAGAGAAGTATTACAAAATGCAGTGGATGCTATTACAGCACATAAAAAAATAAATAAAGACTTAGAAGGTGCCATTAATTTTGAATTATATGATGACACCTTAATTATTGAAGACAACGGGGTAGGATTGACATTAGAAGATATTCATGCCTTTTTATCAGTTATTGGACAATCCTCAAAACGTGAAAGTTTAAAAGTAAGTAAAAGTGATTTTATAGGAAGATTTGGGATAGGGTTACTATCCTGTTTTATTGTGTGCGATGAGATAACTGTAATAACAAAGTCTATAAATAGTGATGAAGTATATGAGTGGAAAGGTAGAAATGATGGTACATATTCCATAAAGAAAATAGAAGCAGACTTGGAGTCAGGAACAAGGGTATATCTTAAATCAAAAAAAGGATATGAAGAATTTTTTGATTATGATTATATTTACAATACTTTGAAATATTATGGTAAGTTTTTACCTTATCAGATTACATTAAATAGTGCAGATAAAAGTAAAAGAATCAATAAATATTTTGTTCCATGGAAGAAAGATGTATTTAATAAAGAATATTGGCTTCTAATAGGAAAAGAAGAGTTTAAAGAAAATTTTATAGATTGTATACCTATGAAATCTAAAACAGGAAATATAAATGGAGCAGCTTACATTTTATCTAGAAGAGTTAGTATTTCTTCAAAAATAAAAGGAAAAATTTATGTAAAAGATATGTTTGTATCAGATAGCTGTGACAAATTAATGCCATCTTGGGCATTTTTCATAAAACCAATACTTAATGCTGAAAATATGAGACTTACAGCATCTAGAGAAGATTTCTTTGAAGATAGTACTTTAGAAAAAGTAAGAAATGAGATTTCAGAGTGCATTAAAAATTACTTTTATAAGTTAGCAGCAACTGATAAGAAAAAATTAGTTGAAATTATTAATGTACATTACGATTCTTTAAAGCTTATGGCTATTGAAGATGATGAGCTTTATAGAATAATGATTAATTATATTCCTTTTGAAACTTCTTTAGGAAGAAAAACTCTTTGGAATATTTACGAAGAATATAAATACATAAAGTATACATCTACTGTGGATGAATTTAAGCAAATTGAAAAAACTGCAAAAGCTCAAGATATTTGTATCATCAATGGAGGATACGTAAATGACATAGAATTAATAGAAAAGTTTAATGAATGTATTAATGACTATGTTGTAGAGAGAATAAGACCAGAAGATATTACAGAAGAATTTGAAGAATTGACTATTGATGAAATGAATGAAGTTTTTAACTTTGTAAATTTTGCAGACAAAGTTCTAATGAAAGAAAGATGTATTTGTAGCATAAAAAAATTTAATCCTTCAGAAATTCCAAGTATATACAATATTAGTGAAGAAGCAAAGTTTTTGAAAGAGATTGAAAATACTAAAGAAGAAGCCTTTAGTGTTGAAGATAATCTATTTGGAGAGATAGCAGGTATTTTCCAAAATCAAATTGAAGGAAGTTGTGCTAATCTATGTTTTAACTACAATAATTTTTTAGTAAAACAGCTTGTAAATTGCAGTGATAAAAAACTTAAGAAAACAGTTATAGAAATACTTTATGTGCAGAGTTTGATGCTTGGTCATCATCCTATAAAAAAAATAGATAATGAATTATTTACAGGTGGTATAAATACATTAATAAACTTAGTTTTAGATAGGAGACAGTAAGATGAGTTATAAAGAAGATGCGTTGAAATATGTATATGAAGCATATAAATATAAAAATAAAGATAAATATAAGCTTGCGCTGTTAGAGAAAGCAGTAAATATTGCTGGACAGCATGATGATGTATTATTTGAAATGTACTGTAGATTTGACTTAATAGATGCTTATGTATTTTCGGGAGAAATAATAAAAGCATTTATGCATTTTACATGGTGTCAAGCTCAAAGAAAAAAAGGATACACAGATGATAAAGTAATTTACAACAGTATTTGGCATCATAAATACATATCAAGTGAGATTACTGAATTTACATCTATATCTTGTGAAAAAATAAATAATGTTTATGAAAATATGAAAAAAATATTTATAGAAAACAATGTAAGTCTTAAATCTTATTATAGTTTAAGAATAGAAGCTTATATGAGTGGAATTGACAATGGTACAGATATACAAGAGTATTATAAAAAGTTTTTACTTGAACCTGAAGATGAGGAATATGACGATTGTAGGGCGTGTACGTTAGATGCTATAGTTAGATATTATATATTTTTAGGAAAATATGAAAAAGCTTTAAAAGAAGCTAAAAATATTATTAACGGTACACTAAAATGTGCACAAATACCTCATGTCACTTTTGCAAAATTATTATTACCATTATATGAGTTAAAGAAATATGAATTAGCAGAAACATTACAAAGAAAAGGAATAAGACTTATTAATGGTGATAAAGTTTTTGTAACAGAAATAGGGTTTCATATGATGTATCTTGCACTTACTAATCCAGAAAAGGGAATTAAAGTTTTTGAAAAGAACTATTCAAATTTTTTAAAAGCTAATATGGACAGTTCAAAGATGTGGTTTAATGTTGGAGCATATGCTTTGTTTTCAAAACTACAGGAAAATGAAGTTGAAATTGTAAAGATAAAGGTTCCTACAAGTTCTAAAATATATTCAGAGGATGGATACAATGTAAGTGAGTTAAGTGAATTTTTTAGAAATGAAAGTATGAGTATTATGGATGCGTTTGATAAAAGAAATAACAATAGTATTGTATCAGATGATGTAAAGAGGTATTTGAAAATTTGCATTGGCAAGGAATAGTGATTCTAAACTTCGATAAATGATATTTTTTCTGCGAAAGTTGAGTTGAAAATAAATTAAAGGAAGGAAGAAAAATATGTTTGGTAAAATAACAAGTATGGAAACAGCAAAAAAAGTAGCAAGTCAAGGAGTGATTGCATCTATCTTTATAGCAATTATTACAACTATAAGTATTGCATTGAGTATGAGTGGACATGCTATTTTGGATGTTGATTATTGGACTTTTATTGATGTAGGACTTGTACTTATAATTGCATTTGGAATACATAAAATGTCAAGAATTGCAGCTATTTTAGGACTAGTATTTTATACAGCTGAAAAAGTAATGGCAATAGTATTAAGTGGAGGAAGATTCAGCTTTTTGATAATAGTTTTTATTATAGCATACATAGAAGGTATAAGAGGAACTTTTGCATATCACAAATATAAAAAACAAGCAAAAAATATGGATATAAGTGATTAATAAAAAAGGCACATATTGCTTTGTAAAAACACCGTAAAATTCATTTGAATGATACGGTGTTTTTTCAAATTTAAAAAATATTTTTTAAATTTTAGTATCAATTAATCCGTTATATCTTCTAAAATGTAAGATAATTTTGCAAATAATAAAAGAAGCTATGTAAGGAAATGAAAGTATAAAAGTTAGAAAATGGGCTAATTGATATGGTGGTCTATTCCATATATTAATAAACACACAACATGTAAAAAATATCACAAATATATACCCAAAAAAATCTAAGGAACTTGTAGTTATTAAAATATATATTAAGAAAAAACTTGATATTGGTAATATACCTAATAGGAAAACATGAGCAGAAATACTTAGTTCTTTTGGTTAATTATCTTTTTAAAGTAAGACCATGCAAAATAAATTATAATTCCTACTAATAGTAATAAAAATAAATTTGATAAACCTAAATACCTCATATTTAGTATCCCCCTTTTAACGAATTCACTTTATTTTATAATTTAAATTCAATCATTACCAATTATACCATATAATACTAAATAATTTATATAATTTACATATATGAATTCGTTTGAATGATACTATGTTTTTCAAATTGTTTGTTTTTTTAGGTTGCTGCGTTTAATAAGAATATTGCAAAATAAATTTGTTCTTCGCTTATGGGTATACTATAACTAAATAAATACTAGATATAATATAGTAAAATGTGATGAACGGTTGGTGATTAGATGAAAAGACCAAAAATTATATTAGTTATTGGATTAGTGATAAGTATTTTAATTGTAACATTACCTAGTTGGTGGGAAAATAAATATTGTTTTAATCCGTTAATTACTAATGATAAAAATAAATTAAGAGAAAAAGCAGCGGTAGAGCGTTTAAAATCATTAGAACCAGATAATCCTAAAAATATCAATGATTCACCATTTTTTCAATATCCATTTCCCTCTAAAGTTTATTCTATTTCAGAAGTGATTGAAAAAGGGAGTAAGATAAATTCACCACCAGCATATAATAACCCAAATTGGAAACAACAAGCATATAAAGAATATTGGCATAGTGACTATGGTCGTTGGAGTTATGTGCCTAATAGGATTCATTATGCAATGCATAGATTATTTACAACATACACTACTGCATCTATAAATTATGATTTTATTCATAATTTAGGAATATATGAAGAAAGTCATCAATTTCCTTTATTAGATAATCCTTTAGCTTTTATTCGTACAGTAGTAATTAAATCAAAAATTTTAAAAATCATTACGTATGGCAATCAAGTTGTAATAATTACAAAGCCTCAAAGGTATGGTTTGCAGGTCTATGATATACCAACTGAACAAATTAAACCCATGAATCCAAAAGAACCAATTCTATTTCAATTAGTTACGGAATTAGGGGATGAAATTGATTACACACTTATAGATTATGTTGATAAAAAATTTAAATGATAGCTTGGAATTTACATACTAATTCCTACTTTAAGATTGCATTAAATTTATAAGAAAATCAGCTGTTGAAATTATATTTTGGAAAAAGCCATACATGAAAGTGGTTTGAACGTTCTTCTTGAATAATAACTATTTCATTGATATCACTAATTTTATTTAAAGCTAATCTAGATTTGTATATAAGGTTAGTAAGTTCTGTTACTTCATCTAAAGTTAATTGATTAATTGATTTTAGATGTTTTTTTGATGCTATTGTATTTAAATAAGAATAAGGTTGCTGCAGGGTTGTGTATAAGTACATAGTAAAAGCGTAATAACTAAAAGTATAGTTGTTACGCTAACCTACGATTATTGAAAAAATGAGTATATACTTCTAGATTATTCAGTTATCAAATTACGAATATAAATTGGTGAAGATCCTGTGTTTGTCATAGACAAAATATCAATGGGAAAGGTAGAACCAAGATTTAAATTGACAGTGTTTATAGTTTCCAAAATTGTAACAACTTGAAGTGGAAGTCCGTAAGCAAGAATTGATATTTCTGAACTAGTCCCAGGATCAGTCTTAGCATCAAATGTAATTTTACTTATTTCAGGGGGTATAAGAGGTAAAGGATAACTTGCTCCTGGAGCTAATTCAATCCATTCTTGTTCTTCTTCATACACTACAGTAAACCATATACATTCAGGCTTTAATTTTTTAGTAGATAACAATTTCAACTTTGAAACTTTTTTGTTTAAATCCCATCTACAAGGACATTGACAAAGACATTTCTTGTCAGTTGGTTCTCCGTCAACTAAAAGCCATATAGTGGCTTTATTTCTTTTACATTTATTACACATATACTTACAGTAACTAAACTCAACATATTTAATTTTTCGGTCATGTATTATATCTATATCATATTCATATTTTTTCTTATTATTTTTTCGCTTGTATATACATATATATATACAATTACTACCTTTACTACAACAGTAATGATTGGAATATTTCATATATTTCAACCTCGCCTTAACATTTTATTTTTTCCTTTACTATATAATATGAATTACTGACAATGAATGTACTAAATTTACAATACTAAACAGAAACTGCATATTTAATAATTTCAACATTTGCATTTTCTGTTTTAATACTCTTAGTCAGTTCCCATACTTTAATCTGTTTCTATATATTAATCAATATCTACTTTGTAAAGTTTGTCCTTTTATGTGTTATAATATATTATAATTGTATATTATGTCTTATAAAGAAAAGATATGGTTATAAGTATGTAAGTATGGAGGATTTATATGAGACTATTTAAAAGAAAGAAGAAAAAGAATCAAAATGAAGTTAAACAAGAAAAAACAAGAGGAATTCTAACTTTATATTCAGTTACTGTAGATACTAAAAATATTTTAAATGTAATAAAAGAAGAATTTTTAGAGGTAACAAAATTAACTGAAACAATTGATAGAGGATTAAAAATTATTTTTAAAGATGATACAGATATTGAATTTCATTTATCAGATGATATAAATAATGTAATGACACAAACAAATGGCATGGCTAATTTCTTTTCTAAAGCGCCGCTTGAAAATGAAGAGATTTTAGAACAAGTTATGTTACAAATTCACATGTTTACTTGTATTGTAGGAATTGGCTTTGAACTTAATTGTGATGAAAAAAGAACAAACTATATTGTAAATACTATATACGAAATTGCAAAGAAAACTCAAAGCTTGATTCTTTATCCTAGTATGGAGTTATATACTTCAGAAGGGGAATTGCTTATATCTATAGATGGAAAAACGGATTTTGAAAAGTATTATCCAATAGCAAGTTCAGATTTATTAAAAAAAGATATAAAACCATCTTTTAATGACGAAGAACGATATAAAAAAATTATTAGAGAATGTGATGAAAAGAAAATACCACATACAGGCTATATGCTATCTACTCAAATTATGGAGAATGAAGTTAGACTTCCAAGTATAGAAGAGATAGCTAAGAGGGCAACAGCTGTATTTTCTTGTGCATTATACTCAGAGTGTTTGTTAATGGAAGGCGGTTCTATGGAACTTGCAAAGGATGAATTTGGAGATATTAATAAAATATATGGAGTTAAAAACTATTTAAGCAAAAAGGAAAAAGGATATATACAAATGGAACAACCAGATAAGGTTACAGCTATACAATTTTCTTGGCAATACGAAAGATGTTGTGTATTATTATGGGCACTTGGTTTTATAGAATTAAATTCACCAACTGAAATTTGCAATGTCCGTCAAATTGCTCAAATTATAAGAAGCTATAGTTCTTTAGAGGAATTGATAAAAGCTGCTAATATTAAAAGTAATGAAGAATTGCTAGATATGCATACAAGAATTTTGTATTATGATTGGGCATGTGTAGAATCAAGAGTAAAAAATGAAGAAGCGCCAGCAAACTTAGATTCTGGAGTAGTTCAAGAACAACATTATGCTCTAAATTGGATTATCGGTGCTAATGGAGAATGTGATTGGGATGATATTTGTCCTAACACATAAAGTTAAATAAAAGAAGAAAGGTCATTGAAATGGCATAGAAAATATGTATAGTTTTAGAAAACATAATTCAAGAAAATAAGCTTAAGATAAAAAGTAAACTAAAAGAAATAGTAACAGATTGCCTCTAAGAAAAATATTCTAATATTAGAGTATTATAGGAGGGGCTATAATGAATTATGAAATAATAGACTGTATTGATGCTGGAAGTGAATATTGTCCTTCCTGTGCGAAAACACGATTTTTGGGTAAGTATGGAAGAATAGGGGCTATTTTTTTTGTCCCCTATTAATAATGGAGTTATTGCGATATATTCTCCATCCCATTTCACGTCTTTTGCAACTGTTTTTAAAAGAGCTTTTCTTTCAATAGGGTCTTTAACAATATCTATAGTTCTATTAAAATTTTCTAAAGCTTCCACATAACTTTCTACATCTACTTGAGCTTTAGTAATATCATTTTCTTTCATTTTTTCTTTTTCTAGTTTTAATTTTAACTCATTTATGTCTTTATTGATAGTAGTTATTTCATTTAAAATTATATTAGATATATTTTCATCATCAATAAGAGAAAGTTTTTTTACAAGATTAGAGACAGCTTTTTCTTTTTCTTGTATATTGTCTTTTAACATTTGAATATTATTTATGATAGTATTGTTTTTATCTTTAATGGATGATTCTAAAGCATGGTTAAGATCCTTTATAAGTACTTTCCTATTGTACAATTTCATTTCACTTATAGTGGACATTTCTGCTTCATCAACTCGTACATTTTTATTATCACAATTGTGGCCATAACTATCATTCTTTTTACTACATACATAATAGCTATAAACTTTGCCAGGATTCTTTTTGCTCTTATGACCTGTTTTTATTATCATATTGCTTCCACATTTAGCGCATTTAAGAACACCAGATAACATATAACTATTAGAAGAAGTTCCTTGTCTACCTGAACTATATATTTGCTTTTCAGATTGCTGTTTTAATTGTTCTTGTACTTTTAACCATATGTTAGCATCTATTATACCTTTATGTTTTCCTACTGCAGCAACCCACTCAGATTTATTTCTTTCTATTCTGATATCTTTTGTCTTATTGAAAGTAAGAATACCATTTCCATTAGGTGTGCCAAAAACATTTAGTTCTTGATCTTCTAAAAAATTAATTATAGTTTTTGTACTTTTAACATAGATAGGGGAGTTTAATATTTGTTTTAAGGTTGTAGTGGACATATCTCCACCGTTTTTACCTCTTATAGAGTTTTCTAAGCAGTATTTTTTAACTTGGCTCATACTGCCTAATTCTAAATACTTATCATAAATAAGCTTAACGATTTTTATTTCTTCTTTATTAGAAGTCAACTGCATCATTTGACGCTCTTTACCAGTATCATCAATATAAATCTCTTTTTTAGAATCAAATCCAAGAGGGGTTTGACCACCAAGCCATCTTCCTTTTTTAGCTAGCTGCATCATTCCAGATTTAACTCTTTCAGCAAGTCTTTCTCTTTCCATTTGTGCCATAGCTGCAAGAATAGAAATCATAAACCTACCAGCGCTGGTTGTTGTATCATATGGTTCTGTAGCACTTAAGTATATAATTCCGAGCTTATCTAATTCATATAAGAAGTTATGAAGATCTCTAGCAGTTCTACCTAAACGGTCCAGTTTATAACTTATTACATAATCTATTTCTTTATTTTTTAAAGCTTTCATCAATTTAGAGAATTCTGGTCTATCAGTTGTTTTTCCGCTCCAGCCTTCATCCTTGAATATTTTAATTTCATGTTTTGTATCTGCAAATTTATAATTTATAAATCTTTCGCAAGTAGATACTTGTGCTCCTATAGAATCGCCTTTACCTGTAAATAGGGATTTACGAGCATAGATAGCGATTGTTTTCATTTGCTGCACCTCCTATACTCTCTATAGTGTATTAGACTTTTCATTTTTATATGGTGGTTGTTTAGCCATGTATTCTAAAATTTTATTTTTCCAATCAATGTTTAAAAGCCAAAATCTCATACCTATTGGCTTTTGATTATACCCAAGTATTTTAAGTTTAGTAAAGAGTGCTACAAATTGACTTGATGCTTGTGCGTCAGTTGTATCTCTAGAAATATTATTATATATAAAAGAACCTATTCCATCTATTTCAGTTCCATTACTTAATTTATGAACACTGTTTGCTAAAGGCAATTCTTTATTTATAAATATATAATTTAATATTTTTTCTATTTCTAAATCAGAAAATTGTGTTATAACTAGAGGATTATTTTTAAAAACTCTTTTTATTTTCAGACAATCCAATGAAGAGTATGTCCATTCAAATTCTTTGTGTTTGTTACCTAATGTATGCAATTTGTACCAGTTCAATATTAACACCTCCATAAGATTATAAAAATTTTGAGTTGAATTTTAGTTTGTTTCAATATTAACAATATATGTAATATATAATTAATTATAGCATTATTTTTTAAAACTATATATTTATTATAAAATTTGTTTAAAATTGTAATATTAATATTGACTATAATATATAATCACAAAATAATTTCATGTTTGGAAAATAGAAAATTTACTATATTGAAAATTAAATCGATGGATATGATGTATATATTTCTAAAATGAGGTGCTTGAAGCAAAAAAATAAAGGCTTACACAGCCCTATTTAATAATTTTAAGATGGTCTTTGATATCGAATACATCTTCTTCAGTTTAATGAAGTTTATGTTTAACAAATTTAACATCTTTAGAAATGGCATTGATACTATCTTTAGTTTTGGTACGGAATTCAGTAAGGTCAGCAGTTTGATCATAAACAGAATTTATTTTTTCTTTTATCTCTGTAATATCAGATTGCATTTTTGTTTGGTTTTTAAGTATTTGTTGTAATAATTGTTCAATATTATTCATCAATAACAACTCCTTAAAGATTAAAAGTAATACTATTATATACTACTTAATAGACTTTATGAAATTAGAAATTAATTCCAATGATTTTGGTGTTAAGGATTTTGTTAAAAAGGAGTTTGAAAAGGTAGAAGTTATATCAATATCTACAAAAAGTGTTATTACAAGAAGCAATAAGCACTATTCAAGATACAGTAATGTTGTAACCAATTAAAGGTGTAAATCATACTATAAATAATAGGTAGTAATTTTGATGAAGGAGGAATAGTGGCTAAAATATTAGGAGTTAAAATATTATATCCAGAAGGTGTAGATGTAGAAGAAGCACATTTAGAATTGCAAGAAAGAGCAATGAATATATTAGCCAAATCTTTGGTTAAAAGGCTTCCTTCAGAAGCAATACAAGAGATAATTAATAGATTAGAAAAATTAGAAAGCTTAGAAAACTTATGATAATTAGGCTGAAAAGCCTTTTATAAAAAATTATTTTATCACGAAATGCAAACATTTCCTCAATATATTCTATTCAGCATATAAAAGATTAGTACCAAAATAAATATGACACAGATGAGAGTAATTGTCTTAAGGACATATAGTTTAGTAGCAATAATGGATTTATATATTCAAAATGAAAATATGTAAATTAATTAGAATTATATGGTATAATTGTTAATGGTTAATCCAAAATTATAAAAATTATGAATTGCATGTAAGACAGTGTAAAGTAAACTATGAAAAAATGTAGTTCAATCAGTTATGATAGAATTTTAAAATATTATGATATTGAAAGGGTTGATAAAATGAGTGAAAAGAGACCTTTGGGAATAACTTTAATCGGATATTTTTATATTTTAGGTGTAACTGTATTAATAATAACATTATTTACAAATACTAGAGCTCAATTTGGAATTGCAGCTAGATTTGGAGTACCTAATGTCCCCGAGAATATAATGAGAGTGGTAGTGTCTATAATAACTTTAATAATGGTTTATGGGTATTTGAAATTAAAAAAATGGGGTTATTGGCTTATGTTAATAGATTCTACATACTTTTTAATAGTAAGTATTTTTTTATCTCAACAATATAAACAACAACCTTTTTATGGAAATGTTATATGGTCAATTATAGTATTGACATATACTTTATCAAAACGAAAATATTTTAATGAATGATAATAAGAAAGTGAGTATTAAGGAGAAACATAATTGAAAAAGAAAATAGCAGTGCTTATACTTATAATTATTGCGATTTTAGATAAGATAAAAAACACCGTAAAATTTGTTTGAATAATACGGTGCTTTAAGTAAATTGTTTGTTTTTCTTATCGTGCTTTAATTTTTATATATATTTTTTTTATTAACATCAATAAGGCATAAATAATAAAAACATTAGCAAAGAAACCTAATATATTAATACTCATTCCTTTATTTCCATTAAATAGATTACTAAAGAGTTGAGAATTTCCTTTATTACTTTGACATATTGAACAATATTCGCAGGGAAATCCAAAGTTATATATTGTTAAAGTTCCATTTCGTATTATATTTGCTGGGATAATAAAGGAAACAATTAAAAGTATTAGTATGCTTAATTTAAATTCCAAAGTTTGGATTCTTCTCATTTTAGTCACCTTTCTATAGTATTGTCACATAATATTTTTTATCAATCAGATTCAAGCTTTATGAAAATATAATCATATTTTCTATATTATTACATTAATATGGTTAGATTTTAGTGAATTAAAGTATACATTTATAGCATCTACATTTATCTTTAATCTCAAAACCTGCATTCAAAGCTGAGTCTAATTCATCAGTACAATTTTCATCAATAAAATATACAATTTCTTTTATACAACCAAATTCATTATATAATTGTACCAACATTTCATTAATTAAAATACTTTCAATACCTTTATTTTTATATTCTTTATCAATAAATAAGCCAAAAACTTCTGATATTTCTTTTCCAGTTTTAACAAAAATGCTTGCATGAATCGATCCATCGTATCTAAAGGCAAAGACTCGAAAACACTTATCTTTTTGCAAATTTTTGCTATTATAATACATTTCTAAAGGAATAGCATGTTTGTCATGAAATATAGCATATTCTTCAAAATCATCTTTAGTAATTTTTTCTACTTTATTGTGTTTTTGATTTATATGTGGTTCTAAATTATATAATCTTGTATCAATATTAGACTCTATACATTCAATATTCTTTTTCTTAAAATATTGATTTGCATTTTTATTAGTAAAAGGTACAGGTATAAATAATTCACAACCAGCTAATTGGTTCTTTATATAACCAATCAATTCTTCTGCAGTTTGTTCATAATCTTCTCTTATCAAAAATAGTGTTGTTTGTGCATATTTTTCATCACATATCCAATGATAAATACAAACTCCACATAATACGTTTTCATGATAGCAAGCTATTATATTTTCATTATTCGAACCAATAGCTTTTTCAATATTATTTTTAAGTTGTTTTAGTGAGTCTATTCTATGATAACTAGCGTACAAATTATTTTGACTTAATTCCCACGCAAAATCAACTACTTCCTCAAGTTTATCAATAATTTTTATCATTATTTACACCCCATTTATCATTGATATTTTAAATTTTTGTTTAGCTCAATCTTATTTAGTACATAATTTCTTGTAATTCTATCTCAAACATTAACAATTATACCACATTAATTTAAAATTTTACATAATTTACATATATAATTTTTTTTACATCTAATTATTTAATTTTCCAAGAATATTGTTTGTATTTAAAAATTCAATAAAAAATAATTAGATTTTAGGATATAATATTTAATCTGAGTTTCCTTGTAGTATCAATAGGTTTGTGCTATTCTTAGTTTTAAGGAATGGCTATTTTACTATGGTTTAACATAAGATGTATTTAAATAAAGTATTAAGAATAGGAATAAAGTTTACAGATGGTTGAATATTAACATGATATGTATTAAAATTTTTTTATTTCATATTCTTTTACTATTTTTCAACTAATATTATTGAAATCATTAATTATATTTATATAGTATTACAATTAATCTAAGTAAATATATATAGGATTTAAAAGAGTAAAATTGTTTATTGGAGAATAGGTTATATAAGAAATTATCAATTTAAATGATGATTTTATGAAATGGTAGAAAAGGGGGAGTGAGATATGGAAATTTGTAAAGTTAGACAAATTAATAAGAATACATATTTATTTACGGATATGAGTCTAGGATGGTATTATAATTCAACTGTAATTTTTACAGAGGAGGGACCAATTATAATTGATGTTTTTAGGGATAAAGAGCAATTTAATGAAGTTAAAAAATTTATTAACGAAAAAGGTTTTAATAAACCTGCTGCAATAATTTATACACACTGGCATTCAGATCATACAACAGGAAATAAAGTGTTTAATGATTGCAGAATAATAGCACATAAGTCAACAGTTACACATCTTGAAAAACTAAAGAAAAAATTAATTGATATAAATAGAGAAGATTCTATTCCAATGATGCCTAATGAAACTTTTGAGGAAAAAATGAAAATTAATATTGGAAATAAGTTATTAAGATTAATTCACTGTCCAGGGCATACTTTTGATAGTATATTAGTTTATGACAAAGATGATAAATTACTTATTGCTGGAGATAATCTTGTAAGTAAGGAAGTTGATTTTTGCCTTCCTCCAGTAATTCCATCAGATAATGACGTTAGCATGAAAGAATTGGAACAAGCCTATAAAATTATAGAAGGATTAAAGACTGATGTTATTATACCAGGCCATGGATGTATTTTAGAACCCCAAAAATTAATTGATTTTAATAAAAGATGTTATTACAAATGTTTAAAAGAAGGTAGTACTATGATTTCGGCAGTATAAAAAGAAAGGAATTATTTAGTAAATTGTGTAATATTTAAAAGTAGGTATAATTTACTTATAGATGATTATAGCATTTTACAATCATCTTATTATGTAAGTATGTATTTTGCATAAACTATTTGAAATTAAATATTCTATTTTTGAAGTGGTAGATATTCAGATATTTTTAATAAATATATTATGAATTTAAGTAATAGTTTATCTTGTAAATTTAAAATACTATGTTTAAATGATATTGTAAATCAGTTCTTAGTAAAATGTAGAATATTAAATAACAACAGATAGAGGCGATAGAAGATACTATAAAAAAGATATTTAAATAGCTAGATATAACACCATAATTATGTATAGAAAAATATGATATAATTTTTTAAAAACATAGTTGTCTTAAAATAAATAATATTAAAAAATGTAATTAAAAATAATTAGATTTTAGGATATAGTATTTAATCTGAGTTTCCTTTAAGATAAAGGAGAAGACAGAAAATTTTCCAACCGATTCTGATTTTAAAACTCTCCTTATCCATTGATTTACAATGGGGTAAGGGGAGTTTTTTATGCTATTTTTAAATTTTACAAAACGGTCTAATTGTAAAAAATATTACATATAATATTAGTAGAATAATAACTTGTAGGAGCAATGAAAATGAAAAATGATTTATTAAATAATAAAGATTTTTTAGAAAATTGTAAAAAAGCAACACTAGAAGCATTTAAAAACAAAATTAATACAAAGGAAGTAAATGAACTTCTCAAACATATGCCTAACCTTACTGAGGATGTGTTGATGAATGTATCAAGTGGAGTACTTGAAGCAGAGGCTTCACTTGTTAGTGCTCTTGTTTGGTCTAAAGTTAAATGTTATCCTAAAGACCAACCATGGAAGTTTGAAGCATCTGCATGGGGTCCTGGAGTAGGTGGAGGTTCTTGTATTGGATTTATGTATACCGCATATACAGGTAGCAATGCTTGGGATACTTTTTTTAAAAACGTTAAGGCTTATCATGCACAAGGTATTGCAGCAACTGCTGGTGGATTCCAAATCACTTGGTTTAGCTCTAAGGGAACACCAATAGGTCAATTTAATGGTGTTTTAGCTGGTGCTGGAGTTTTTGAAATTGGTGGTTCAGGACATTGGGTAAGAACAAAATAAAATATTTTCACCTTATTTTATAAACTAAATTTTAACACATAAAATATCTAAGGCTCATGTACAGGATATTATCTATCATACAGTAGGGTTGGTTTTACCCGAATTTACGCCTGTGGAGAGCGTAGGATTAGGAAGCTCCAACCTCTTAGGTGGGGAGTGAATTCACACATCTGTAATAAATTAATATTATAGATGTTTAAATGTTATAATACTTTTACATTGTAACATAAAAACACCGTAAAATTCATTTGAATAATACGGTGTTTTTCAAAGTGTCCATTTTTTAGTTGTTGCGTTAAATAAGAATATTATGAAGAAAATTTCTCTTCATAAAAGTATTTTTTTGTTGGTAAAATAAATATTAATTCTATAAATGTCAGCATAAAGTTTGTAGAAAGAAATAGATGTTTATTTTGTAGCCCCCAAATAATATATACTATTAGGAAAAATGTACTATAAGTTATCATTGACCAATAACCCCATTTTCTTAGTTTTAAAAAGCCATAAGATGCTATTAGTAAAATTATATACAATAATATCTGCATTATATAATGTGAAAAAATAGGTAAGGGTATAATAGAAAAGCCAAGGTGTTCTAAAAAACCCGGAAATAATGATGATGCTATTGACAATAATATTGATATTAAAGCAATTAAAACGTTTATACCTCCAATGAATAATATTATTAAAGGCTTTTTTTCATTCATAATCACACTCCTATATATGTCGTTATTGAATTCAAAATTTATATCCCCCAAAAAAATTTTAAGAATAGATATTTCATTAGTTTGTCATACTCTACAATTCCAGCTTAATTATTAATGATTATACCATATAATTCTAATTGATTTGCATAATTTACATATATGTTAATTATTTTTCAACCGTATTATTATTTTGTTTTGGATCTATAATTTTTTAAAAATATAATTGTCTTAAAATAAATAATATTAAAAAATAATATTAAAAATAATTGGATTTTAGGATATAATATAAGTAAGAAGGGGTGAGTTATATGCAAAGATTAAAGCCTTTAAATGATTATATATTCAAAAAAATTTTTGGTGAGAATGAAGTGAAAGATAATTTAATTGCATTTTTAAATGCAGTTTTAGATAGAAAAGATAGAGATAGATTAGTTACATTAGAAATAGTAGACAATAAAGAATTGACAAGAGAATTTATAAGCGATAAAACTGCAATATTAGATGTAAGAGCAAAAACAGAAGATGGAACACAAATTGATATAGAAGTACAGCTTACAAATCAACACAATATGGATAAAAGAACATTATTTTATTGGGGAAAGTTATTTAATGAAAATATATCTAAAGGTGAAGATTATAGAAATCTTAAGAAAGTAATAACTATAAACATATTAGATTTTAACTATATAAACTTAGATAAGTTTCATACTAAATTTCATCTTTGGGAAGATGAAGCAAAAGACTATATGCTTACAGATTTAGTAGAGATTCACTTTATAGAATTTCCTAAATTTAATGAATTAGAAGAGAAGAATTTAAAAGAAGATAGACTTCAAAGGTGGTTGACTTTCTTTAATAAGGATATTTCAGAAGAAAGATTAAAGGAGTTGATGGAGATGGATAAGGACATAAAAAAAGCAGAAGAGAGACTTGAATATCTAAGTAGTGATAAAGAGACAATAGAAATTTATAAAGCTAGAGAAAAGTCACTTCATGAAAGAGCTAATATGATAAGTAGTGCAAAGGATGAACGAGACATTGAAATTATAAAAAACTCTTTAATGCAAGGATTAAGTGTAGATATTATTTCTAAAATTACAGGAAAAAATATTGATGAGATAGAAAAAATCAAAAAATTATTTAACTAAGGATAAGTGTAATGGATTGGAAAGAAAAGTCACTTCATGAAAGAGCTAATATGATAAATGGAGCTAAAGAAGAAGGGATTAAAGAGGGAATAATTAAAACTGCAAAAAATTTATTAGTTATGGGCATGGATGCAGATACAATATCAAAAGCTACAGGATTAAGTATAGAAGAAATCAAAAGTTTAAATCAATAAGATTTAAAGCATGAATCTTTTAATAAATTTTCAATTTTTGAGAGTTATAATTAACGTATCATTTTAATTTTACCAACCGATTCTGATTTTAAAACTCCTTTTATCCATTGATTTACAATGGATTAAGGGGAGTTTTTTATGCTATTTTAAAATTTCACAAAACGGTTGGTAAAATTTTTATAAAACCTTGTAATATCAATGGGTTTGTGCTATTCTTAGTTTTAAGAAATGGCTATTTTACTATGGTTGAACATTAACATGAGATGTATTTAAATCCAATATTTCCTTTGCTAACGCCTAGTTCTTCAGCGTTGAACATTAATATGAGATGTATTTTCTTATATTGCTACATAAAAACACCGTAAGATTCATTTGAATAATACGGTGTTTTTTCAAAGTGTCCATTTTTTAGTTGTTGCGTTAAATAAGAAGGATACGACATAACTTAATATCAAATCATGTTTTATCAATTTAATAAATTGGAACTTATTGACATAGTTATTCTTAAATAATAACTACTTCAACCAATTATCTAATCTTACTAATAATAGTTCTTTATATTCATCAGAATTACACTTATTAATAAGCTCTTTATATTTTTCAACATCATTTTTGCTTTTTAAAACTGTTTCTATCATATGAATAAGCCCCCAATTTAAGTCATCACAATCATCTGAAAAAAGTGTAATTATTGATTCCGCTTCTTCCCATGTTATATCTTCTTCTATTTGTATTAATTCATCATATTTATTAAATAAATCATCATACATATCTTTATCATTTGGTATTTTACCCATTCTTATTAATGTACTAATTTGCTTATTCATATTATCCTCCTAAATCCGTCTGTAAACAAAATCATAATTCCATAAACCACTATTTATAAAGTCGTTTTACATCTTTTATATGTCTTATTTTATTACAATTACATACTATTATTAAATTATACACTACTTTAAATATTTATCCAGCTACATTCTTAAAATACTCATATTCCAATCTTCTTTCTTATATGTCTTTTTCCATATTTGAAAGCAACCATTACCTAGATTCACAATAAATTATAATTTCCACTTAATTATTAATGATTATACCATATAATTCTAATTGATTTGCATAATTTACATACATGTTAATTATTTTTTTACCGTATTATTATTTTGTATTGGATCTATAATTTTTTTAAAATATAGTTATCTTAAAATAAATAATATTAAAAAATATGATTAAAAATAATTGGATTTTAGGATATAATATTTAAAAGAAGATAGACTTCAAAGATGGTTGACTTTCTTAAGCAGAGAACCCAAATTTTTAATTTGGTGTGAATCGGTTAAGCAGACATTTCAAATCTATGATTTGTTAATGGTCGCTTACTCTGTGAGTACTCAGATGAAGAATGAATCTGAGTTTCCTTTAATATAAAGAAGAAAGATTAAAGGAGTTGATGGAGATGGATAAGGACATAAAAAGAGCAGAAGAGAGACTTGAATATTTAAGCAGCGATAAAGAAACAATAGAAATTTATAAAGTTAGAGAAAAATCACTTCATGAGAGAGCTAATATGATAAATGGAGCTAAAGAAGAAGGGATTAAAGAGGGGGAAAATAAAAAGTCTATTGAAATTATAAAAAACTCTTTAATGCAAGGATTAAGTGTAGATATTATTTCTAAAATTACAGGAAAAAATATTGATGAGATAGAAAAAATTAAAAAATTACTTAACTAAGGATAAGTGTAATGGATTGGAAAGAAAAGTCACTACATGAAAGAGCAAATATGATAAATGGAGCTAAAGAAGAAGGGATTAAAGAGGGAATAATTAAAACTGCAAAAAATTTATTAGTTATGGGCATGGATGCAGATACAATATCAAAAGCTACAGGATTAAGTATAGAAGAAATTAAAAGTTTAAATCAATAAGATTTAAGGTATGAATCTCTTAATAAATTTTCAATTTTTGAGAGTTGTAATTAACGTATCATTTTAATTTTTCCAACCAATTCTGATTTTAAAACTCCTCTTACCCATTGATTCACAATGGATTAAGGGGAGCTTTTTAGAACATTAACATGAGATGTATTTTCTTATATTGCTACGTAAAACATCGTAAGATTCATTTGAATAATACGGTGTTTTTTTGTTTGTTTTTTAGGTTGTTGTGTTAAATAAGAATAATATGAGTTAAGTGTAATTATAAATTATGCTTATAATCCACAAATAAAATTGCTTATCTCTTTGTTAACATCGTCATAGTTGTCCGCATTAGAAAAATGTGCTGCATCCTTAATAATATGCAATGGATATCCATCTTTTTTTGACCATTCTTCACAATAGTGCTTCACTTTTCCCGTTTTGTCATATTCACCTAATAAAATCAGAACAGGAAAATCAAAATGTACTGACTCTTTTCTGTCAAAAACTCTACCATATGCTATACCCATTTGTTCAATGATATCATTTTTACTTAAAGGCTCTAGCATTTTAAGCATCGTTTCATAAGCATATTGTGTTTTTGAAACTGATTTTGCCATACTATTACGTAACATTTTATCAGTAAAGCATTTTGCCATTATTTCAACATGTTTCAAGCACCATTTGTCTAATGTAGAATAGTAACATAATCCTAATGGTGTTGTATCCAATGCAATAAATGCAATTACTTTACGGGGGTACTGTATTGCGAATTCCTGACTTGGGTATCCACCCATTGACATTCCAACTAATATAACTTGGTGAATATTTTCAGCATCAAGTATTGAATTCAATTCTATTGCGGCATTTTTATAAGAAAAATTGGTGTAAGGGCGAGATTCTCCATGTAGAGGAACGTCCCATGTAATAATAGTATATTCATTTGAAAAATATTCAACCTGTTTTTCAAACATTGTATGATTGGCGGTTAAACCATGTGTAAAAACAATGCACCTTGCATTTTCATCTGTATTTCTGTTTATCCAATAATGTATTGTACCACGTTCTGATTTTATACTTTTATGTTCCATAATAAATTTACCTCACATTCCCCAAATATAACAATTGTTATGCTAATCTAAATATTCTTCTTTTAATATTGAATAATATTTACAATCTACTAGTGAACCAGTATTAATCTTATGTATCTTTCTTAAAGTACCTTCATATTTTAAACCACACTTTTCCATAACTCGTCCAGAGGCTGTATTATCAACATGATGACGTCCAGTTACACGTTCAAATCCTACTTCTTTAAAGGCAAAATTAATGATTGCAGAAAAAGCTTCAGTTATTATCCCTTTGTTCCAAGAAGTTCTACTTAAGCAATACCCAACCTCACAGTTTTCAATATTATTGTCTATATTCATAAGACAAATGGAACCAATTACACTTCCAGTTTTCTTTATTTCTATTGCCCAATTATAATTTTCCAGGCTACTATATTCATCAATCCACATTTTAAGTATATTTTTACTTACTTCAATGTCACTGTGAGTTTGCCAAGAAAGATATTTGGTAACCACATCATCAGATGCCCAATTATTAAACATATCTGCAGCATCTTCCGCTCTAAACTGTCTCAATATAAGTCTTTTAGTTTCTATTGTTTTTGTTCAAGTATGTTTTAACATGAAAAATCCCCCTAAAAGTTCATAATGTGATTAAGATAAATTATCCTTGTATCATTTTACAATTCTAGTTTAATTATTAGTAATTATAGCACATAGTTCTAATTAATTTACATATATGTTAATTCTTTTTTCACCATATTATTATTTTGTATTGAATTTATAATTTTTTAAAAATATAGTTGTTTTAAAATAAATAATATTAAAAAATGAACTATTCAAAATTTGTAATATATGGTATATAATTTAATAGGGAAGGATGTACAAGAATGATGGCGTTATGTGAAATTGATAAAACATAGGGGGAGAAAAATGATATATTTATTAGGTGGTGGAAAAGGTTTTATAAATGATGTAGGAGAGGAATTTAAATCTACATTAAAGGATACAAATAGCATTGTTTTTATACCAACAAGTCCAGAAGATATGGACAAATGTGAAAAATATAAGAAAATTAATTTAGAGTGGTTTAGAGAAATAGGAATTAAATTTGATAAAGTTAAACTGATTAATTCACAAGATAATATAGAGATAGCAAAGAATAAAATAACCGAAAGTGAAGTTGTTTTTTTAATGGGTGGAAATCCAATTAGTCAATTGAAATTTATATTAGATAAAGAATTGGACAAAAATTTGAAAGAACATAAAGGAATAATAATAGGGGTAAGTGCGGGTGCTTTATCAATATGTAAAAAATGCATTATTACAAAAGATGAAGATTTTTCTGAAAATATAGTTTTAGATGGAATAAATCTAACTAATGGAATAAATGTAGAAGTACATTATACTAATGATCATGATGATGATATATATGAAATTATAAAGGAGCAAAAACTAACTGAAATTTATGGAATACCTGAAGATTGTGCTCTAAAATTAGAGAATGGTACTATGAAATTTATAGGTAGAAAGAAATTGTATGTTTTGAAACAAGACTTTAAAGAAGAAATAGAGATATAATATTATCAACTGTAATGTTTTGTTGTTTGTAGATTTGTGTTATAGGATTTATTTAATGAATAATAGTTAAATATAACGTAACAAAGGAGAGGTGATGTTATGAATTATCCAGTACATATTGTTTCTGTTAGTGGTTTAATAGAAAACGATGAAGGAAAAATTCTAATGCTGCTAAGTCCAGACAGAGGATGGGAGATACCAGGTGGACAAGTAGAGGAAGGTGAATCTCTTACAGATGCCTTAAAACGGGAAGTAAAAGAAGAAACTGGGATATATATTGAGGTTGGTAACTTGAAAGTAGTTTATTCCAATGTAACAAAACGAGTTCAACCTGATGGAGTTAGTTCTATAGGGTCAATTGTAAACTTTGGATTTACTGGTAAGGCAATCTCAGGTGAATTAACAACAAGCGAAGAAAGTCTTGAAGTAGCTTGGAGTGATAGAGAGAAAGTATTAGATTTAATCGGTAAAGATTTTATGAGAGATAGGGTAAAGAGTATGTTAAGTTCTGAAGAAAAAATCATTTATGGTGTTTTCACTCGTGAACCTTATATTCTTCATGAAGTACAATATATCTAAAAATTAATTCACATTTTTCTTAGTTTGTTCATCAAGTTTATAACTAAAAATATAAGATGAATTATTTGAATTTTTATTGTGTCTAAAAAGAAAAATAATTTACTAAGTAATTGTTTGAATTATCATTTCATGAGATAGAAAATATGATGAGTAGTAGAAAAATGAAGGTAAAAATAAAAAAAGTAAAAAGGAGAAATTAATAATGAAAGCAGAAAAATTATGGATGAAATATATTAATAAATATCCCAATAATAAAGATAAAACATATGAAGCATGGTATTTTGGTAATAATGAAAAAATGGCTAATGAATTAGCAGAGCTTGTAGTAGGTGGAGAAAAGACTGCAACAACATCTGGATTATGCTTTTATGAATTAGATAATGAAGAATTACCTAAAGAAGGTGAGTTCAATATTATTTTAGATTGGGATAATAATGCTAAATGTATTACTAAAACTACAAAGGTTTATACTATACCTTTTAATAAAGTAACAAAAGAACATGCTTTTAAAGAAGGGGAAGGGGACAAGACATTATCTTATTGGAGAAAAGTTCATATAGAATTTTTTAAACAAGAATTGAAAAAATATGAAAAGGAATTTAATGAAAATATGATAGTCGTATGTGAAGAATTTGAAGTAGTATGGAAATAACAATATTTTTGGATTGCAATAGTTGCTGCTAGTTTATGGTTTTTATTGACATATAAGCTTAAATTTGATTTTGTACTATATGATATATAATATCTTTAGATAAATTTAACATTTTATAAATATGTTATGAGATAGTTTTGTGATTGAATATTTATGGTAATTTCATACAAATGTTTCTTTGTTATTATGAATATAATGTTTAATAAATTTCCACATAATTTATGTAAATCACTGTACGTAAATTAGATCATTATAGACTGTGCCTATGCTAGGCGCATATAAATAATTTTCCGAAGCTCAGCTTCGGAAAATTATCATTATTTGCTCTTTATACTTTTTCTACAATAATTTCTGCTCCAAAACCCCATTAAGTTTTAATCTTTCTATCTTATCCTTAATTTCATTTGAATCTATAGTGTATAGTCCTTCCTTTTTCATCCTCTTAAAGTATTCCGCTCCTGCAAAAGTATATCTGTTTCGTCTACCTTCTTTAGTTAATAATTTGTAATTAGCAAATGCTATAATATCACCAATAGCTAAAGAACGCGGCAATATAAGAAGTGGCATTCCCAAATACTGTCTTACTGCATTGTGACCTGCTAGGGAACCTGTACAGATAGCTTCTGTATGCCCAACAAAAAGCCCTGCCTTCTCTCCTGCGCAGAATAAATTATCTATTCCTTTAACTTTCATATCATCAGTTCTTGGAGCAACTGAAAGATATCTTATTGAATTGCCCTTGCCCCCTGCATATGGATCGATATATTTTGCATTTTCCAATCCTTTAATTTTTCTTAATTTTTCTAATGGATAATAAGATGTCATCAATTTTACGTGTCCAGTATCAAGAAGTACTACATTCTCTGCAAACTCTTTTAATGCATACTGCTGACATACTTTTATTTTTAACTTTTCTAAGTTTATATCTTCACTTGGAACTTTAAGAATAACTACACCTGTCTTCTCTAACTGTTCAACTATATCTTTTGATATACTTTCTTTACAAAGCTTGCAAGATCCACTAAAAGCTCCAAGAACATCATCTTCTCTTTCTCCTTGTAAATCTTCAACTCCTGCTCTAGCACTTATGCTAACTCTAGGTCCAAAAGCTGGACATCTAAGTACACACATAGAGCAACCATTTCCATATCTTAAACAATTACCCATAGGTCCTGTAGAACCTGTTGTTTCAACAAAAACATCCCCCTTAACGTAAGTTCCATCAGATAAATATATTCCTAAAATTTTGTTTCCTTCTTTTTCAATGTCTATTACTCTTGAAATAAGATGCATTTCGATTCCTAAATTTATTAAGTAATTTTTTACTGCTGGCTCAATTTTATTTACATCATAAAGCCATGCATGTTCATGACCAGGAAAGTTAATATTTTTATGTCTGCTGTTTTCATCTGTTATCTTAATTAAATCCCCAGCACCTAAATAATTAATTTCTTCTGATGCTGTATAACGCCCATTATTTCTCATTATTCCACCTATATTACCAAGTCCAAGAAGCATATCTGTCTTTTCATATAATGCAACTTCAGCACCTGCTTTTTTTGCTGTAATAGCAGCTGCACATCCTGACCAACCGCCTCCGATTACGATAACCTTCATATAAATCTTCTCCCTTCAAATAAATTTCTAGGATCTGTTTGAACTTTACATAACCTTTTTATTTTGTGTCCCTTATATCTAGCGGTACAACCTCCGCATATTCCTTCACCACAGCACATCTTAGCATTATTACAGCAAGAAAATTTTATTTCAGGATTTTCAACATAATTCAAAATTTTATATATTAATATGTCTTGTGCAGCTACATGAATTAAATTAATTTCTCTATTTTCCATTAAATCAGTTAAAAGATCTTTAAATTCATCTGTTAATTCTCCCTTTTCAAAAACTTGACACTCAAATACATTGCAATTATATTTTTCTAAATGTTCTCTTATAAATATGTTACTAAAATTCCCCTTATCAACAATTACTATTAAATTATTACCATTTGAATATAATTTCTTAATTACAGGAATGCTTGGCGCTTGCCCAATACCTCTTATTACAACAATTGAGGTTTTATCTTTACTTTTATATATATTTTTTAATCCCTGTACTCCATTCCAAAATGGACCTTTTACCAATATGTTTTCCCCTTCATTCAAAGAATCAATTTTCTTAGTTTTTATTCCTTTTATTTCTATAGCTACTTGTATTAAATTTTCCTCCAAATTTAAATCCATTATTGATATAGGTGTGTTGTAAAATTGATCACTATCTGGAGTTCTAAGAAATACAAAGCTTCCTGGTGATACTAAATTTGAACTAAGTTTATGAGGAATTAGAATGGTGAGTTTCAACAAATTCTTTTCTATATATGTTTTATTAATTATTTTACATTCAAATTCTTTTCTACCTTCTTTGGCTTTATTTCCATTCCATATATATTCTTGATATATGCAAACCCCTTTCCAATTTATACAATCACAAAATTTACATCCCCTAAGCTGAGAGCAAAGAATACACTCATTAGTTTCTGCTAAGTGACAAGGACATCCTTCCTGTATGAAAACACGACAATTTGGGAAAAATATATAATTTGCCTAAAAAAGTACAATGCAAATAAAAGAATGTGAGGAGAATAGAATGGAATTTTTAGAGAACTTCTATACTAATAATTTTATTACTTTTGATTATAGAAAGGTTAGAATATAAATGTATGGTTTTAGAAAAGCTAGAGCAAGAATGAAAAGAAGTAAAAAAGAAAATATTAAAAATTCATGCTAAAATAAGAGAGATTAGAATAATACGGATATGGAATATGATATTGAACTTTTAGATACTGAATATAGGTTGTTAGGAGAGAAGAAGTATAAAGATAAATTATCACTAGAACGAATAGGCTTAAAATTGAGTATGGATAAAAGTAAAGTAAGCAGAAACAGCAGTAAAGTAAGTTATTAAATTTATAATACAATACAAAGCAAAGGAGAATAGAAATGCAAAATATTAATTTAGAATCATTAAAAGGTAAAATATTTAAACATTTTAAAGGAGATTTATATTTATTATTAGATATAGCTGAACATACTGAAACAGGTGAAAATTTAGTTATATATAAAGCTTTATATGGCTCTTGTGGAGTATATGCAAGACCACTAGAAATGTTTTTAAGTGAGGTAGATACAAACAAATACCCAAAGTCAAAACAGAAATATAGATTTGAACCAGTAATAATTGAAAGTGTAAAATAATAATATACATGCAATAAATCAAAGCAAAACAAGTATTAAAATATTAATGTAAAGATGTATGGATATAAGTACTTAACTAAAGGTAGATAACTTACCTACTGGAGGTTAGGTATTTTTTTATCGGAACCATTTTACCAATATTATCTTGATTATGCAAAAGGTTTTATTAATACGCAAATTCAAGCAATTGAAGTTAACAAACAAACAGAAAATAATAAAAGTAAACTTATAAAGGACATAAAAAAGAGAGTAAGTAAAGAATATAATTTAAATAATACTGAAGACAAAAATATTAAGATAGCAATAAGTGAATATAGATTTGTTACAGTAGATTGCTTAAATGTTAGAATTAATAATTCTACAAAATCTAAGGCTATATACAAATTAAATTTTGGAGAAGTAACAAGAATTATAAATAAAAATAGAAATTGGACATTTATAGAATATAGTGATGATGAAAATATAAATATAAAAGGGTGGGTATATACTCGGTATTTAAGTAAATTTAAGTAATATCATTATCAAATTATGAGATGAATTTATATAGTAATGGAAAATAGATCATTTCTAGTAATTTACAATTTTTTTAATCTCACAAATTTATTTTTAATCTTATAATAGTTATCTTTGCTTATCATATGAATACCTTTTTTCCAAGCTATGTAAGTAGATGGGGGTATCCCTAATATTTTAGCATCACCTATCATACTTAAGTTATTATTTTGCCTCCAATTTTTAAAATATTTAACATAGTCAGATATTATAAATTTAGAATAATTATCTGTACATAGGTAATTTAAGTCTATTATTTTACCGAGTTTTAATAACGCATTTTTAGAAGGATGAATACTGTTTTTTTAATATCTTTCTATAGATCCACAACTAAGATCACATTTTGCTGCTAATTCTTTTTGAGATAATTTTAGTTTAAGTCTAATTTTTTGCAATCTTTTTCCTAGTGTATTTTTTCTAAAATAGAGTATAAATCAATATATAGATTGATTACCAGTTGTTGTGAAAAAGCAGCAGTAAATTTTACCCTGAGTATTTTTTCGTACTTGGGGTTTTAACTTTTTTATAAACTTGTGTAAATAAGTTAAATATTGTAAAATAAAGTTAGTGTTTTTATTAGAATATAACATAATGTAATTGAAGTATATATATAAAGAAGGTAAAACGAAAACTGAAATTACTGAATAGTATGAAGAGTCAAAGCGAATATTTCAAATATGAGGAGGGTGAAAATGGGGAAATCAAATTTAACTACCAAACAAAAGAAAGCAGAAATTAACCTATATATAATAATTATTGTAACACTTATTGCACTCGGCATTTATAGCATATATCAAAACCAAATTATTAACTTTTCAAAAAATAAAAGTATTCATATTATATTAAGAACAATGCTTATGGCATTTATGCAGTATAGCATTGCAGGATTTGGAATAACAATAGTATCTGTTTTAAGAAGAAAAAGTTTTTTGAGCTATGGACTTAAGAAGAAAGGAACATTACAGTCAATTATTTTTTCTACATTGATATTTATACCATATGTAGTATTTTTATTTATAACAGGGAAAGCAAACGGGTATTTACCTTTTCAATCTGTATGGATTACAAAAGAAGTATTAGCAAGTGTATTTCCTGTAAATATAATTGGTTTGGCAATAATTTTAATTGCATGGGGCTTTTTTGAAGGATTTAATTATGTTGTAATAAGTGAAAAGATTAATATTAGGTATCCAAGTCAAAATAAATGGCTGAATTGGGGTGCAATTACTTGTGCCATAATGTGTCTTCTAGTTCATGGTATGATAGGAGTTACGCCAGAAAATATAATTGAAGCGATTATTGTATTTGTTAGTATATATGGTATGCTGATGATAAAAGAATTTACAGATAACGCTTGGGGATGTGTATTTATTTTTGTGTTCTTATGGAATGCATTTTAATTATAATACTTTATTAGATATAAACTTTGTAAGTTATTAAGACAAGTATTATGAGAGATATGCAAAATGCAGACAAGAATGTTTTTATGAGTTATGTAAAAGTTATGATTTTAAACCTTATCTTATTCAGTTATCGGAAGAAGATAGTGAAGTGATTACATTTGTGTATAAACATAATAAAGAAAATAAACAAGACTTTAAATTTTCCATAAAAATTAAAATATTAAGCGATAATAATAAAAGCAAAAGTCCATAATATCAGTGAGAAAACGGAGGAAATTAATATCATATCTTTTGTTATTTTTTTTCCTTGTTTTATTTTTAGTAATATATTAAAAAATTCATAACAAAATATAAAACCTAGTAAAGGCATAAATATTTCAGCCATAACAACAAAAAAAACCATATAAACACCTCTTTTTTAATAGCTTATTTTATACTTATATTTTTGGAAAATCTTAAAATAACATATATATCATAACATTTATATGTATATATGTAAAATTATTGATGATAAATTAAATTGTAATTCAAAAGTAAAAAGGACTATTCTATTATTTATTGAATTATAAAAAATACGTTATATATAGATTGAGATATTTGATCATAGTGATAACACTATATTTATAAGCTGTAAAATTTATTGCAACAAATAAGCTTATAAATATGATAAAATAAGAATACATTCAAAAGAGAAGGTGTTATTTTATATGAAAGAAAATAGTAGCAAAATACAAAATTTTATAAGAGCTTTAGATAAATTAAAAGAAGGTTTGTTGCAATATGATGAAGAAAATGAACTTTTAAGAGATGGAATTATTCAAAGATTTGAATTTACTTTTGAATTAGCTTGGAAAACTTTAAAAGAAGTATTTGAAGATGAGGGATTAATAGGGTTAAATTCACCAAAATCAGTATTAAGAGAAGCT
This sequence comes from Haloimpatiens myeolchijeotgali, assembly GCF_042688525.2. Classification (GTDB taxonomy): domain Bacteria; phylum Bacillota; class Clostridia; order Clostridiales; family Clostridiaceae; genus Haloimpatiens. The sequence goes on along the minus strand of NZ_JBHWAB010000001.1, from coordinate 2,448,739 downwards.
TTTCAAGCAGAAATAATTAAAAATGAAAAATTATGGCTTAATATGCTTATGGATAGAAATGCTACATCTCATATGTATAGTGAAAGCAAGGCTATGGAAATTTGCAAAAATATAAAAGAAGAATATGTTAAAGCTTTAGAAAATCTTAAAGAACAGATAATAAAAAGGGTTGGATATTTAGGATAAAAAGTGAACCTATAGGAAGTGATCACAATAGAAGCTCTAAAAAGGCATGAAATAACAGTTTACTTAATTATGACTTTTCTATTTACTTGGATATTTTGGATTATTGCATTTACTTCAACCAGTTTAAGTTTAAATGGATCTTTTCGTATAATAGGTTCATTTGTGCCAAGTATTATGTCTATAATTTTTACTGGTTATTATTATGGAGTGAATGGCATAAAAAGGCTGTTGAAAAAGTTAACTATATGGAGGATTAATCCACTTTTTTATGCGTTTATATTTTTATTTACAGCAACATCAATATATATACCATCGTTTATTTGTAATACCGTTGGAATGAACTACATTATCCATATTAATAATCATATTTCAAGTTTTCAACTTACTTCACCACTTACAATATTAATTTGTTTTTTTGCTGTTATGATTTTTGGGGGACCAGTTGGAGAAGAACTTGGTTGGAGAGGATTTGTATTACCTAAGCTTGAAAAAAAAGTTAACCCTTTTATATCAAGTATAATATTAGGAGTTATTTGGACATGTTGGCATATACCAATGTTTTATTTTCATGTACCTGGTTATGATATAAGTTTTATTAGTTATCTTTTAGAAACTATTTGGTTAACAATTTTGTTCACATGGCTTTATAATAATACAAAAGGCAGTTTATTAATTATAATCTTGTATCATAGTGTTGATAATTTTGTCATGGCAGTCTGTTTTAATGATTTTATGGAACATTTCAACACTTATTCTGTTATTTTTTGGATTATGAGATTAATAGTTTTATTATGTATTGTCTTTGATATGTTTAGAAAACCGTTGAAACAATTAAAATATGAAAATACTTAATTCAACTTTACAGTACAAAATACTGTCTAGCGAAGGGAAATGATATCTTGCGTAAGAAACATTTGAACAAAGTTTACAAGTTCTTAGCTTTACGAATTTGAAAAAAGTCATTTTTTAATTACTGATTCCTACGGAATATTAATTAAAAAATCTTTTTTCAATATGAGTAAAGCTTAGAACTTGTTACTGAAGTGAAAGGTTTCAGAGCAAGATATCATTTCCCGTAGCGGCTATTTTTTACCTGTGAAACTTGAATACTTAATTAAAAACACCGTATTATTCAAATGAATTTTACGGTGTTTTTGTGATGGTATTTTTAAAAGATGATCAAATGAAAAGTATGAGAATTAAGATAAAATTTGACAATAAAATTACATAAGCGTATAATCCGTTATAGATAACTTACACTGTAAGTTAAATGTAGGGAGATGATAATATGCCAAAGAATGAAATTGGTAAATTAAATCGTGAAAAAATATTTAAGGCTGCTTTAGCAATGTTGGATGAACATGGATTAGATAACCTTAGTATGCGAAAACTTGGAGTAAAATTAGGGGTTAAAGCTATGTCACTTTATAATTATGTTGAAAACAAAGAGTCTTTATTTGATGGAATTGTTGATCTTATTATTAAAGAAATGAGTACACCGAAAGCAACTAACGATTGGAAAGCTGATTTGCATGGAGTTGCGTATTCTTTTCATACAGTATTAATACAACATCCAAATGCGTTACCATTAATAGCTACTCGTCCTATTAAAACTCAAGTTGGTTTAGAAAAAGTAGAATATATGCTTTCAATATTAAATAGAGGAAAAATATCCGGTATAAAAGCATTATACACTTTACATGTTTTAGTTTCATTTATTACAGGATATGCCTTTTTAGAAGTAGGAACAGCAAAGGGAGAGGTAAAATTAAATACATATACATCAGTGGAAAAAATGAAAACAAGTATTGATTTAAAGCAATTTCCTTGTATTTTTGAACTTTTACATGATATGCCATTATATAATTCAAAAGAAGAATTTGATTATGGACTTGAATTGATTTTTAAAAGTTTAAATATATAGATTGATTTATATGAATATTAAAAGTAGTAATTTTACAATGAGTTAAAAGTTACAAAAAGGAGTTGTATATCATATATGAAAATTCTTATTATAGGTACTGGTGTTATTGGAAGTGTTTATGGATGGCAATTGTTTGAATCAGGTAATGATGTTACGCATTTTGTTCGTAAAGGTAAAAAACAGATGATTGAAAAACAAGGGATTCATATTCGTTGTCTAGATATGAGAGTTGGAGAAAAAAATCATAAAGAAGTATTGTATAAACCTAAAATTGTTGAAGATATATATGAAGATGCAAATTATGATCTTATTATTGTTCCTGTAAAAGCTAATCAACTAAGCTCGATATTACCAATTATTTCAAAAACAAATAATAATTCAGATATATTAATTCTACAAAATATATGGATTGAAAACATTAAAGAAATTGAATCTTATTTAATAGAGTCAAAAGTTTTTTTCGGTCAACCACATATTATGGGTGGAGGAAAGGATGAAGACTCTATTTATTGTACAATATTTGGATCAAAAGATGCACCTACAATGCTTGGACAAAAGGATGGAAAAATAACACATAGACTTTTAAAAGTGGCAGAAGTTATGAATCAAGCAAAACTTAATCCAAAAGTTTCAAAGAATATGCTCACTTGGTTATATACACATTATGCAGAAAGTGTGGGGCTTCTTGCAGGTGTCATGAAAGCTGGTTCAGGAGAAAAATATGTAAAGCAAGATGATTTTATAAAATTATCAATACTAATTGTAAGAGAAGGGTATAAGGTTTGTAGGGCAGTTGGCATACCAATATGGAAGGCATTTCCTCAAGTCCTTTATTATTTACCAATAAGTTTATTATTACCCCAATTAAAGAAAATGTTTAGTTCTAAAGAAACTCAACTGATGATAAAAGGTCACATATCACATTCACCAGATGAAATGAAGGAAATGTTTTATAAAGTTTTAAACATGGGAGAAAAACTTAATATATCAATGCCTAATTATAGAAATGTAAAAAAGTACATAGATGAGTTTACTGTAAACTAGAATTATAAGTGAAGTAGGGGCTTGTCTCCTACTTTTATGTAAATTATGGTATAATTGAAACGTATAAAGAAATTTTCTGTTTTTTGGGTTGTTTTTTGGATTCATTGTATAAGAAATTCTATTTCATTGATTTTTATTATTTAATATTAAATTGATCAGATGATCTTTTATAATGGGGGTAAGAATGTAATCAAAAAATAGTAGCATAAAAATACTAAGTAAAGATTAGTTATCTTTTGAGGTGGAGAGATGAAATTAATACCAAATTGTATATCGTTTAGTAGAATAATTCTTTCTTTTATTTTAATTTTTGTTAAGCCATTAAGCGCAGCTTTTTATGAAGTATATATTATTTGCGGATTTAGTGATGTTATGGATGGTTTTATTGCTAGAAAGACAGGAAAAGCAAGTAGACTTGGTGAACGACTTGACTCCATGGCAGACTTAATAATGATAGGTGTATTATTACTTGTACTTTATCCAATTATAAATCCTACAATTGAAATCATAATTTGGGTTATTTCAATTGGTATTATTAGATTGGCATCACCGATTATAGCCATGAAAAAATATAAAACCTTTGCAATGCTTCATACTTATGGAAATAAGTTAACGGGCATGATTTTATTTATATTTCCTATATTGATGCTTTGCGTTCATACAAATGTATTGATATATATAATTTGTGTTGTGGCAAGCATATCAGCGATTGAGGAATTAGTTATTCAGTTGACATCAAGTGAACTGGAAGTAAATAAACAAAGTATATTCTCAAAATATTGAGGTGTATAAGAGGTGGTAATATGATATATAGATTAGCAACAGAAAAAGATATTACAATGCTTTCAGAAATGAGATGGGAGCATGAATATGAGGAAGAAGGTAAATTTGATATTTCCAAAGAAGATTTTATTAAAGAGTGTAATTTATTTTTGACAAATGGTTTAAAAAATCGCACTTGGGAATATTGGATTGCAGAAGATAAGGATATAATTATTTCAAATATTTACATAAGAAGAATACGAAAAGTACCAAAACCACAAAAGTTATTTGCAGAAATAGGATATGTAACCAATGTACATACAAAAACAGAATATAGAAATAAGGGAATAGGAACTGAATTACTAAAAGAAGTAAAGCACTGGGCGGCAGAAAATAAAATTGAGCTATTATTTGTTTGGCCAAGTGAAAAGTCAGTTGGTTTTTATGAACGTCAAGGATTTTCAATAAAAAATGAGATAATGGAATTAGAAATATGATTGTTTCTATATTGAAATAAAGGGAGTGGTTTGTAATGTTATTATATTAAGAACTAAAAATTAATTATATTAGGGAGGTTAAGCATATGGAATATAGAAAATTGCAAACGGAAGAAATAGACAGACAGTTATTTGAAAAATTTGAGCGTTACCAAAAAGTTACACAATGTTGGAGGAAAATAGATGGTAAGTGGATTGTTAAAGATGTACCATTTATAGATCAGTGGAATGAGGAGGATTATAATCAACTCATAAAATGTCTTAAAAATACATTACAAACAAATGGTATTCTATATGGTGCATTTTCAGATGATATTTTGAAAGGGTTTGTATCAGTAGAAAATGGATTCATAGGTAAAAATCAAGAATATTTTGACCTTTCATCTATTCATGTGTCTGAAGATATGAGAGGTAATGGTATAGGGAAAAAACTTTTTAAGATGGCTGCTCAGTGGGCAAGGACTCATGGTGCAAAAAAACTATACATTTCTGCACACTCTGCTGTGGAATCACAGGCATTTTATAAGGCAATGGGGTGTATTGAAGCATTGGAATATAATCAAAAACATGTTGAGAAAGAGCCATGTGATTGTCAATTGGAATATGTTCTATAATATGAGTACATTGCACAAGGAGAGGATATTAACATGTTAGTAAGAAAATTAGTTACCCATGAAACTTCACATTTATGCTTACATATGAAATATCCTGTTCCCACTTCAGATAATTTTCTTGAACAATTGAGATATATTACTTTTTTGGTTTATTGATGAAATAGGTGAAGGTTAATTTTAATCAGATTTAAAATACAAACAATGTTCTTTGAAAATTGAATAATACGGTGAAAAAAGAATTGATGTATATGTAAAATGACCGATTTTATATGGAATAATTATTAATAGCTGAGCTATAATTATAAAATAGAATGAAGTAAATAAGAGAGGGTTAGTAGTTTGAAAAAGTTAAAAATATTAAGTTTAATTTTAATACTTGTAGGAATTATATTATTTATTTATGGATGGATTCAAGGAATGCCTTTTTCTGCTGAAAGTGGTGTTTATGAACAGATATACACGATAAGAATGATAAGGAAATATGTATTTTTATCATTTGGATGTATAATTATGTTAATTAGTTACATCATTGATATAGTAAGAACAGAATTAGAAGAATTGTTAGAAAAAAAGAAAAATGGCATATCATAAATAATAGGGATAGAAACTCTTTTACAGTTCAGAATATTCTCATTACATGGATTAGGGTTTATTATTTTAGTTTAATAATAATCTTCTTTGTTATATATCTTATTTTTTGGAGATGTCCTTATTGTAAAAAAAGATTACCTATAAGATTTAATATTAATGAGGATATTGATGATATCTATCACTGTCCATATTGTAATAGAAAGTTTTAAAATTTTATCATTACCAGTTGAAAAGGACTATAGTTTGATTAATAATTGTAAAATATTATACAACAATCAGCAAAATATTTTAAAGTTTGAAGGGAGTATGGAAATGTTTGTGTTTTCTTTGTTTAACACAATTGTAATATCATTTACTATGATAGGATTTGGACTTTTATTTATGAAAAAACCACCCAAGGAAATCAGTTCGGTATTTGGCTATAGAACTTCAATGTCTTCAAAAAATAAAGATACATGGGTTTTTGCACATAAATACGCTGGTAGAGTATGGTTTAATAGTGGAATTGTTAAATATTACGAGGTAAGGATTATTGAATTATGTGAATAAAGATTAATGAGAAAGTTAATCTAAGTTAAAGAGAAATTCTTATATAGTAAAAAAAGTAAGAAAGGTGATTAAAAGATATGTTTTCATCAGCTAGATTTTATATAGTAGTCGGTCATAAAAGTTTAATTATAAAAAAAGAGGGTGATGAATCAGAAAATATAATTGATTTTACATCATTTATACCCAATGTGCCATTTTATTATCATTTCTTTGATGAAGATAAAACCTATATGAACGATATGAAAAGTTTAATTAAAAAATTAAAGATAAGAAATGCAATAGTTATTGTTCCTGATGACTCCATAGACCTTGAAGTAGATAGAAAAGTATTTATTGAATTTTTTATGCAATGTGGAGTAAAAAAAATTCAAGTCAAATCCCAATGTTTTCTTTTAACCCTAGATAATAAAAAATATATATCTATTTCTAGAACTACAAGAGTTATAGTTTTGCAATATATTGTTAATAATAAATCCATTGCTAAAAAATATTATGACAAGAACTATACAGATATTGAACAAATTGCATTAGATGCGAAAAATCTTCATAATGATTGCAAATATGATAGTATACCAATATACATAAATAACATAAATAATGATATGGAAAAGTTTAAGGTCATTGGAACATTAATTTCTTTTAATGATTATATTATTAATACTATGAATAGTTGAATGGGTGATTAGTTTGCTACATTCTTATATTATGCTAAAAGGCAGTATCATATAGGTACTGTTTTTTATTATACGAAGTAAAAATAAAAAAAATCACCCAAATGTAAGATTGGCGGGGTGAGGGTTATTTATGGATAGTACTGATTATTGGTTTGTAAATTTCGGTTTATGTGTATAAAGTAACGTGATAGTAAAATATGGTGAATTAATAGGAGGTGAAATCAAGTGGATTATCCATTTGATTGTATAAGCAGATTTATATTTACTGAAACGAATATTAAAAAATCAGATGTAATATTAATTCCAGGAGCTAGTCAATCTCAACTTATGGAAAGAGCAGTAGAACTTTATAATAGGGGAGTTGCTCAATATATATTACCAAGTGGAGGGATTAATCACAAATTACCTCATTATAAGTCAGAATGGGATTATTTAAAAACAATAGGGATTCAGTTAGGTGTTCCTGAAAAGGCAATTTTAAAAGAAGATAAAGCACAAAATACATTTGAAAATGCCCAATTTTCTTGGAATATACTACAGACATTAGATATACAAGTAAAAGATGTTATTTTAGTTTGCAAATCTTATCATTCAAGGAGGGCATTGCTAACTTACAAATCGGTTTTCCCAATAAATATTAATTTTTATGTATCTCCTGTAATAGATAAAAGAGGAATTTCAAAAGATAATTGGTTTTTGAATGAAGACAGCATTAGTATTGTTATGAACGAAGTTGTAAAAATAGGCAAGTATTTTGAAGATAAAATAAAAAACTGGGTTTAATGTAATTCATAATATTCTTATTAAACTTAATAACTCAAAAAACGAACAATTCGGAAAAATATCGTATTATCAAATAAATTTTACGACGTTATTATATATAATATGGTATAATTAGTTAAAATATGAAGAAAACAATTCGTAAGAATTCAATCTAAATGTTTAGAATATTCTTGTAAAGCATATTATTTCTATAAAGAGAAGGAGGCAAAAATGGTTATTTTAATTGGGGGAGTTAGTTGTACTGGAAAAACAGTGATGGCCCAGAAATTACTTGAATTATCTTGAGAAGCATTTTACTTCAGGAATTATTGAGCATAGAAGTGAGATAGAACAAAAAGACTATGATGATTATATGAACCAAGACAATTTTATTAAGCTTCATGCGCAGCTCAAAGAACTTTGCAAGATGAATGATGTGAACTTTTTTGAAATCAACGATGATTATGAAGAAAAAATGAACAACATATACAAATGGATTGATGAACAGGTAAAAGCAAAGCAACGGTCATGATATTTGTATATATTGTAATATATTATATGATATAGAAATGGGGCTATAGAATGGAAAAAGAGATAAAAAATAATTTCGAAAAATTAAAAATTGATACTGAACGGTTATTGATACGTCGTATTAAAAATGATGATAAACAGGATTTTTTTGAAATGTTTAGTGATGCACAAACAGCTATTAATGATGGATGCAGACCTTGTTCTGAAATGAATGAAAAATATGAATCAGATTTCAAAAATTTGGTATCGGATGAAATGCATTATACAATAGAATTAAAAGAATGTCATAAAATGATTGGTATTATGCATTTAACTGAAATATCAGAAAGAGCAGTAGAGTGTTATGAAATTGGATATGACATTCATCATGCATTTAGAAGAAAAGGGTATGCAACAGAAGCTATTAAAGCAATATTAGAATATTGTTTTAATGTTTTAGGAATAGAAATGCTTACGGCAACTGTATATCCTTGGAATAAAGAATCAGTAAACTTATTAAATAAAATTGGCTTTATACAAGAAGGAAGAATTCATAAAGCAGAGAAACATTACAAATTTGGAGTAGTTGATGTATTAAGTTTTTGTAAAGAGAGATAAATTATTATCTAATGAAAATTGACATTTTTCTTATATTGTGAAATATTATCAATAAGTATTGACGATATAACTATCAGTAATGTCGTAGAATAAATGTAATGTTTCTGCATTAACAAATAACAGTAATTTTCAATGGTGAATATAATATATTTAAAGTTAACTTTGATGAAAGCTTCAAGGACTAATAAAGGTAAATATGAATATGTTTTATAGACAAGCTTATATATTTTTATTAAGTTATGACAGAATTATCTGAAAGTATGTGAATAATTATACGGAAGAAACAGAACGAAAGGGGAGAGACAAATATGAAAGGCTATTTAGAAAAAGGGGTTCCGACGTTAGAAGAAGCAAAGATGATGTTAGATGAAGGCAGCAGATTAAATCCAGGACCATGGATAGAACATTCTTTAAATGTAGGGAGAGCAGCAGAATTAATTGCTGAATATGATAAGGAATTAGATAAAAATATTGCATTAGTATTAGGAATGTTACATGATATAGGAAGAAGATATGGAATAACAAATATGAGGCATAGTATAGATGGATATAATTTTGCAAAGGAAAAAGGATATGACTTACTTGCAAGAATTTGCATAACACATTGTTTCCCATTTAAGAATGTTGATGAGATATGTGGAAAATGGGATTGTTCAGATGATAAGTATAAATTTGTTAAGGAATATTTAGATAGTGTTGATTTTTTAGCATATGATAAATTAATTCAACTGTGTGATGCTTTAGCATTACCTTCAGGATACTGCTTAATAGAAAAACGATTAGTTGATGTTGTAATGAGATACGGATTTAGCAATCATACATTAGAAAAGTGGAAAGCAACATTTGAATTACAAAAATACTTTGAGGAAAGAATAGGGAGATCTATCTATAGTATTTTACCTAATGTAAAAGAAACTACTTTTGGCTTTTAATTTCAATTCAAAGGAGTATATTAAAAATGAATATATCAATTAGATTAGAAAATGAAAATGATTTTAGAAATGTAGAAAACGTGACAAGAGATGCATTTTGGGATGTATATAAACCTGGTTGTGATGAACATTTAATAATTCATAAAATCAGAAAGATAAATGCATTTATTAAAGAATTAGATTTTGTTGCATGTGATGAAGAAAAAATTGTTGGTAATATAATTTATACAAAAGCGAAAGTAATTAATGAAAATAATGAAGAATTTGAAATTCTGTGCATGGGGCCTCTTGGGGTATTACCTTCTTATCAGGGTAAAGGAATTGGAACTTTACTTATGAAACATTCTATTAAAGTTGCCAAAACATTAGGTTATAATGCAATCATAATTTTTGGTAATCCAAACTATTATCATCGATTTGGTTTTGAAAATGCTAAGAAATATAATATTCAAACATCATGGGGAGATAATTTTGAAGAGTTTATGGCGTTAGAACTATATGAAGGTTCACTTGAAAGAATTTCAGGCAAGTTTTATGAAGACTCTGTTTTTAAAACAAATAAGGATGAATTAAATGTTTTCGAAAAACAGTTTCCATGTAGGGAAAAACATTTTTGCGATAAGTAACCATATGAATTTTATGGCATTTTTATTTAACCCTAGGTGTTAAGATATTTGTTGTAGGAAAGAATTAATATTATTCTTGAATAGAGATACCTATGACAAGAATTGTTAAAAGATATTCACAAGAAGAAAAAATGGTAAAAAGAATGTTATTACCAGAGAATTGTTCAGTAAGTAAACTATCAGCAGAAACAGGAATAAGTAAATTAACTTTAGCAACATGGAAGACAAGAGCACTAAAAGGTGGAGTTAGTAGGAATCAAGGAAGACCAAAGAATGGACTTTCATCACAGGAAAAATTTATGATAGTTATGGAAACATACACATTATCTGAAATAGAGCTTTCAAAGTATTGTAGAGAAAAAGGATTATATGTTGAAGACATAAAAAAATGGCGTTCAAGTTTTATTGGAGCTAATAATGCAAAACAAAGTAAGAATATTAACGTTGCTGAGCTCAAAGAGGAGCTTACTGAGGAAAAAAATAAATCTAAAGAATTAAAAAAAATTAAAATTATTAGTTCTGAAAAAAAAGTTAAATGGGATTTTTAGGAAAAATGAGGAAGATTAATCAATATCGAAGATTGCATAATAATTGTTGATTTAATAAAGGAAGCAAATAATAATGGTGCTAGATTAGTTTCTGCTTGTGAAACCGTAGGTATAAGCAAACGGACATATGAGAGATGATGCAAAGGTGGAGAAATACGAGAAGATAAGAGAAAAACAGCCCTATGTCCTAAACCTAAGAATAAGCTTAGCAAAGAAGAATATCAAGAAGAATATCAAAATGTATTAAACGTTGTAAAACATCCTTAATTTGCAGATTTACTACCATTACAAATTGTACCAGCGTTAGCTGACAAAGGGATATATATAGTTTATGAATCTACATTTTATAGGGTTTTGAGAAAAGAAAATCTACAGCATCATCGTGGAAATACAAAACCACCAGAAAGAGTTAAAATCTCTACTATACATATTGCTACTAAGCCAAATCAAGTTTGGATTTGGGATATAACATGGCTTAATATTTATAATATAGGTATTTATTATAAATTGTATATGATCATAGATATTTATAGCAGAAAAATTGTAGGCTGGGAAGTATGGCCAGAGGAAACAGGTGAACTAGCATCAGAACTTGTTGAGCGTGCTATATTATCTGAAAAAATTAAAGGAAAGCCACTGGTTTTACATTCTGATAATGGAGCACCTATGAAGTCTCATATCCTTAAATCAAAGCTTGAGTTTCTCGTAGTATTATCTTAATATTCAAGACTAAGAGTAAGTAATGATAATCCTTTTTCTGAAGTTCAATTTAAGACATTAAAGTATAGACTAGGCTATCCACAAGATGGATTTAAAACAATTGAAGCTGCGAGAGAATGGGTTTTAGAGTTTGTTGATTGGTATAACAATAAACACTATCATAGTTGATTAAATTTCTTAACTCCTAATAGTAGACATAATGGACAAGATAACATCATAATGGAAAAAAGAAGGAAAGTTTATGAAGCAGTACGTAAGCTTAATTCTCTAAGATTCAATAAAGGAATAAGGAAGTGGGAAGTCCCAAAAGTTGTTGCTTTAAACCCAACAGATGAAATAAAAAATTATCTTAAAAACAATATAATATAAATTTTTTTAGAATTAATATATTTTTAGTATAATCTTTTTTCAAAATTATATGCAAAATATTCAAAAAAGATTTTGCTAAAAATTCAGTATTATCAAAAAATTAAATTTTATGCGACAATTTTGTTGACAAACACCGTATGTTAGATAGACTAGAGCAGAAGTATTTAATTTCTGAGATGATTGGAAAAACATATCGATTGGAAGATAAAGAGTATGTTTTAATCTTAAGAAGAGCTTTAAAATCTATGACAGAACAGGTAAATAGTATTAACTATGACAGACAGGAATATAAAGAATATATTGAAAGTTGGATTCATGAGGTAAAATTGCCCATAGCATCAATTCAGTTAATGTGTGAAAATAATAAGACTGATGTAACCCGTAAGATTCTTTTAGAACTTAGAAAAATCGAAAATGATGTGGAGAAGGCTCTTTATTATGCCAGATCCAATGAAGTTTGGAAAGATTATATGATACAGGAAATAAATGTAGATAAACTAGTAGAATACACAATCAGTAAGAATATACAGTTTTTTATTCAAAATGGCATTCAAATAGAAAGAAGATGCCAAAATACTTGTGTTTACACAGATGGGAAGTGGATGGAATTTATAATTAATCAATTATTAGTTAATTCAGTTAAATATAAGAAAATTAGAAATTCTATGATTAAAATATATACACAAGAGATGAAGAATGGTACAACACTGGTAATTGAGGACAATGGAATAGGAATAAAAGAAAGTGAAATTAATAGAATCTTTGATAAAAGTTTTGTTGGCAGTAATGGAAGGAAAACAGAGAAGTCAACAGGGATGGGGTTATATCTTTGTAAAAAACTATGTGATAAACTTGGCTTAGAGATTTATGCAGAATCTGAAATAGGTAACTATACTAAGATTACAATAAGTTTTCCAAAAGGAAAGTTTATCTTACAAAATTGAAAGGTAAATGTAATATTGTTAGATACAATAATTTAAAATTTAGTTTTATAATTAAGACAAGCTTAAGTTTTGTAAAAGAATTTAACAGTAAAGATTGATAATGCAGCTTATATTATTTTGAAAGGAAGAGTTGAATGAAGAGGAATGAAATTCTTAAAATTAGTAATATTGAAAAATACTATGGGAAAGATGGAAATATAACTAAAGTATTAAAAAACATCAGTTTTGGCATAGAAAAGGGCGAATTTGTGGGAATCATGGGACCTTCTGGTTCTGGAAAGACCACTTTACTAAATGTAATATCAACTATTGACACAGTAACTGCTGGACATATCTACTATGATGATATTGATATTACAGAAATCGCAGATATAAAACTTGCAAGGTTTAGAAGAAAGAACTTAGGGTTTATATTTCAAGATTTTAATTTACTAGATACACTTACTATTGAAGAAAATATTTCTTTGGCTTTAACAATCAACAATGCAAAAGCAAATGAAATTGACAGTAAGGTAGAAAAGATTACAGAAGAATTGGGTATATCTCAGATATTAAAAAAATTTCCATATGAAGTATCTGGTGGACAGAAACAAAGATGTGCATGTGCAAGGGCATTGATTAATAATCCAAAACTTATATTGGCAGATGAACCAACTGGTGCTCTTGATTCAAAATCTGCACAAATGTTATTGGAATCTATGAATACTATGAACCAAAGTTTAAGGGCAACCATTTTGATGGTTACACATGATCCTTTTTCTGCAAGTTATTGTAAAAGGATTTTGTTTTTAAAAGATGGAAGAATATTCAATGAGTTAGTACGTGGAGAAAAAACCAGACATCAGTTTTATAGTGAAATTTTAGAGGTTTTATCTTTGCTAGGAGGTGATTCTAACTGTGCTAACTAAATTGGCATATCGTAATGTGAAAAGATCTATTAAGGATTATTTTATTTATATTATAACTATTACAATTGTTGTATCGTTAATGTTTGCATTTAATTCTATGATGTTTTCTGATATGATTCGAGGAATGAATAGTCATATGACAGATTATATGTTTTTACTTGTTCTTTTTTCTATTATTGTTGTCATTATTATTGCTTGGCTTATTAACTATATGACCAAGTTTATGCTTGATAAACGAAGTAAAGAATTTGGAACGTACTTATTGCTTGGTATGGAAAATAAAGAAATATCGAAATTATTTCTTTGTGAAAATATTTTGTTAGGAATCATTTCTTTTATTTTTGGTGTTATTTTAGGCAGTTTTATATTCCAATTATTGACCGCTATTGTTACGGTGTTCTTTGGAAAAGATTATCATATTGCGATAAGATTTGATATTAAGGCATTATTGCTTACAATTCTTTACTATGGTGCAACCATGTTCCTAGTTGTATTAAAAAACAACAAAAGGCTAAAGAAAATGAAAATATATGATTTGCTTTATGCAGCTAAAAAGAATGAAGTAATTAAAATTAAAAACATAAAGAAAAGTTGTTTTATGTTTGTACTATCTTTGATTTCAGGAATTGTGGCACTGAAAGGTGTACCTGTTATTGTTACTTTAATTTGTGTGGTATTTTTTATCTATAGCTTTTATATAGGAATATCAGGTGTTATTGTTATGGTGTTTTCAAAATCTAAACGTTTGAAATATAAGAAAACTAATGTTTTTATATTCCGTCAACTATCCTCTAAGATTAATACTATGGGATTTACTATGGGAAATTTAGCAGTACTATTTACTCTAACGTTACTAAGCAGCAATTATGCAGTTGGGTTAAGTAGCTTTAAGGGTGAAATAGAACAGTATGTTCCATTTGATGTTTGTATTTCAGTGCATAATCAGGAGGAAAATTTTGAAGAAGTATCTGCTTATATGGATGAAAATGATTGGGTAAAAGAAAGTATTGTTTATCGTATTTATAAGGGTAAAAATAGAACATTTACGGATGTGCTAGTTCAAAATCAGATTTCAGGTGGTTATTTTCAGTATGATACCTATTTGAAAGTAAGCGATTACAATGTTTTAAGAAGACTTTTAGGACAAGATGAAATAAGGCTTAGTGATAATGAGTTCTTAATTCATGCGGTTTCTTCTGTAGCAGATAAATATACTCAATATATTGAAAAAAATCCAAATATGGATATAGATAATATAACCTATTCGTGTAAGGGTGTTTATTCAGAGAATTTTTCGCAAAATGGACAAAATGGTGCTGGTTTTATATTGGTAGTACCAGATGAAGCTGTAAGTGGAATGGAAGTATATTATTCACAATATGCAGCAAGTACGAAAAGGAAAGGTAATGAGAAACTTTATAAAGATCTTAAGAAATATATATCACAGGATGCAGAAGTGTGGGCAAGTTCTGGTCATAGAGAGAACGAAATCGATCATGGTATGGGAGTAGATAGTGTCTATATGATTTACGACAATATTATGGTGAAAGATGGAGGTCTTGATTATGAGGTTAAAGCCGCTATTATCACAGTGGTTTCATCTATTTTCTATGTTGCATTGGTATTTGCAAGTGTTGCATTGACAGTGTTAGCAGTTCAACAGTTAAGTGATTCTGCAAAGTACAAGTATAGATATAGAATATTAAATCAATTAGGGCTTGGCGAGAAGGAACGAAATCGAGTGGTGTTTAAGCAACTGTTAATTTATTTTATGTTTCCAATAATAATTCCTATCATGGTTAGTTTTACTATTTCAATGAAGTTAAATCAACAGCTTTTAAGAGGAACACAGCTTGAAGCAACCACATTTAACTTCTATGGAGCAACGTTGATTCTTTTCTTAGTCGTTTACTGTATTTATTTTGTGGCTACATACGTGGGATTTAAAAGGAACATTAGTCTATAGAGGAGTTAATCAATTGGGATAAATTTTATTTTATTTAAATTATTGTTTTATCAATATGATTACAGTTGGCTAACACGGATTTTATGAGTATGGATATATTAAAGAATGAGTGGAGTAACATTAGAGATAAAATTACTTTATAGATTTTTAAAACGGATAATACTTTAATTACAGAAATAGATAGTAAGCTGTTAATGCAATTGTTATAGATGAAATTATACAAAAAATGTGATATAGTTTTTAACATAGATAAATAAAATTATTCAACTTTCGCAGGACAAAAATACTGTTTAGCGAAGGGACATGATATATTGCGTAAGAAACATTTGAACAAAGTTTACAAGTTCTTAGCAAGATGTCATTTCCCGTAGCGGTTGTTTTTCACCTGTGAAAGTTGAGTAAAATTAATAACAAGTTACGAATTAGAGATTATGCTTAAACGGAGGATGATGATACAAATGAAGATTGATAGTATTATTTTTGATCTAGATGGAACTCTTTGGAGTGCAATAGAAGGTATTTGTGGTGCATGGAAAATTATATTACCAAAATATCCTAACATAACAAAAGTAATAACACCTAAAGAAATGGAAGGGTGTATGGGACTTCAGATAAAAGAAATAGGTAAAAAATTATTTCCAGATTTAGACGAAGATTTTCAAATGAAATTGATGGAAGAATGTTGTGAAGAAGAACAAGTTTATTTAGAAGAACATGGAGGTACATTATTCCCTAAATTAGAAGAAACACTTAAAGCATTATCAGAAAAATATAAATTGTTCATAGTTAGTAATTGCCAAGATGGTTACATACAATGTTTTCTTAAGGCACATAAATTAGATAAATATTTTGATGATTTTGAATGTCCGGGTGTAACAGGATTATCAAAAGGAGAAAATAATAAAATTATAATAGAGAGAAATAAGTTGAAAAGTCCAATTTATGTAGGAGATACTAATGGAGATGCAGAGTCAGCAAAAGTAGCAGGAATTCCATTTGTATATGCAAGATATGGCTTTGGTAATGTTGAAGAATATGATTATGCCATTGATAGTTTTGAAGAAATACTGACTTTAGAATTATAGATATAATATAAATATTAGACATTTAATTTGAAACAATTCGTAAGAATTCAATCTAAATGTTAGGAATATTATTATAAAACGATGCAATTGAAAAACAACTCATATAAAAGGAGAAAAGATGAAAAATAAGAATTTATTTTATTTAATATTATCGTTGGGAATTAGTTCAGGAACAATGTTAATAAATAGATTTGTAATATCAATACCTGATTGGTTAGCAATTGTACTTATGCTGTTGTCAGCAGCATCTCTTATCATTTTTATTATTAAAACAAAAGAAAATAAGCATAATCTGTAGTCATAACAACTTAAAAAACGAATATTTATAAAAACACTGTATTATTCAAATGAATTTTATGGTGTTTTTATAATGAAAAAAATTACAAACATATTTATGGAGGCAAAAGGATGATTTATAAAAACGATGAATATAAACAAAATATTATAAAAATGTATAATAAGTTTAAAGCTAAGTCAAAAGTTGATTATGAGGATAAATATATTGATACTAAATTTGGAAAGACCCATATATTAACTGCTGGAAATGAAAACAGTGATAGTATAATTATATTTCATGGTGGCAACATGATAAATACTAATACATTATTTTGGTTTGATAAATTAGCAGAAAAATATAGAATAATTGCACCAGATTATTTAGGACATCCAGGATTAAGTGAAGAAAAAGTTTTAAATTCTAATAATGATGATTATGCAAATTGGATAGTTGAAATAATGGATAATTTTAAATTAGAAAAAGTAAATGTAATTGGTCCATCCTTTGGGGGAGGAGTTGCTTTAAATTTTGCTAAATACTATCCTAATAAAATAGAAAAAATGGTTTTAATAGCACCATCAAGTATTGGTAATGGTTCATATCTAAAAATGTTCAGTAAACTTATTTTCCCAATGCTTAAATACAAAATTAAACCTTCACAGGAAAACTTATATAAATCTGTATACCCTATGTTTTTACATAACGTAGATGAAGATGTTTTAGAAGTTACTTCATTGATATATCAAGGCGTGAAAATTCAAAATAAAATGCCAAAAATGATTTCAAATAAGGATTTAATAAATTTTAATTCTCCAGTATTTTTGATAGCATGTGAAAATGATATATTTTTCCCAGCAAAAAAAATAATACCCAGAGCAAAGAAGATATTTGCAAATTTAAAAAGAACTAAAGAGATTAGAAACTCTGGTCATTCTATGAATAAAGATAATCTAAATTTATGTATAGATGAAATAATTAGTTTTTTAAGAAATTAATACGTAGTCTTCTTATTTGATGAATTAAATAAACAAATTATTTAATTATCAATAGTAGTACAAGTGATAAAAACAGTAAGACTCAAATAGTAAAATATTGGAAAAAATAAGAATAATAGGTGATCATAGTTAGAACACAAAATCTGTATAAGACGACACAAGTATTGAATTTCGAAAAATAAATTGATATATGTAAATTATGTAAATTAATTAGATTTATATGGTATAATTATTAATAATTGAGACAAGATTGTTCTATACAGCGAATTAAAGATTATTTATACATAAGGAAGGGGCTTGGGTAATGGATTGTGGATTTAGAAATGGAGATGGATGGTTCCGATATAGGGCTGCGGCAATAATTATTGAAGATGGATGTGTTCTTTTTGCAAAAAATGAATTGGATTCTTACTATTATTCTATAGGTGGTGGAGTACATTTAGGAGAAAAAGCAGAAGATGCCGTTAAGCGAGAAGTACTTGAAGAAACGGGAATTGCATATGAAGTTGATAGACTGGCGTTTATTCATGAGAATTTTTTTGAAGGTTCAGGTACACTTGATGGTTTTAAGTGCCATGAAATCGCATTTTATTTTCTAATGAAATCACGATGTACAAAAGAGTTGAATAGTAACAGCTATTCACAAGGTGTACGTGAATATATGCATTGGTTACCAATTGATAAGTTAAGCGATTATATTGCATATCCAAGCTTTTTTACAGATAAATTACTTAATTTGAAAGATGGCGTTGAACATATTGTTACTTATGAATACAATGAAGTTTAGGTGATTGACTAAAAATACTTGTATTTCAATAAGTGAATTTAGAATATTTAAACAAAGAAGGGGTATTTAATGAAAGGTGTATATACAGAGAAAATAAAAGACATTAACCATATAAATATGTTAAAAACAGTTCTGAAAGCAATTAAACCAGCACTTACAGGACAAATATATATTGAACGTTTTCATGATAATGGGGAAGGTGTTGATAGAACTTATAATGTTTACAAAATAACAGTAGATGAGCAGATATACATTCTAAAAAAATCAGATGATAAAGAAATAGAAGTTTATGAAAAATTTCTTGTAGATAAAAACTTGCCTGTGCCTAAATTTGAGGGGTGGACTTGCGTTAATAATAAGAAGTGGATATTAATTGAATATATTGATGGAACGGATTTACGAATGTTTAATAAAGACATGGCTTATGGATGTATCGAAAGTCTTTCTCAAATTTTTAATATGTATTGGCAGAAAGACAACTTCAAAGAGAATAAGATAGATAACCGTTTTGAAAGATACTGGAAAAGAATAAATAAAAGAGCAAAATGTCTTAAAAATGAGTTGAAATTAGCTTCTGCTTATCGTATTTTCTTAGACAGACAGTTAGTATGTCCACGTACTTTATGTAATGGAGATTTTTTGCAGTGCAATGCAATAGACAATGTTGATGGTATTATTTTAATAGATTGGGCTTTTGCAGGTATTATGCCATATTCATTAGATGTTGCACGTTTAATAGTGCATGGTTCAGAAAAAAATTTCCCATTTCCTTTTTATATGACAGATGAATATCGAAAAATTTTTTTGAAAGGTGTATATGATAAATTGCTATATAAACCGGATTACGATCAGTTTATATGGGATGTAATACTTTCATCTTTAAATGAGTGTATTGAGTTTATAGAAAGTGAATTAAACGATGAATCTATTGAAAGAGATGAAGCTTTTACTTATTATTATAAAAATGCAGAGAATTTGGCTAACATTATTCTAAAGGGTAAAGAACAATTAAATATTGATAGGTATGATGGAAGTATGTTCATAATATGAATATGCTTTGTAGACAAGCTAAAAACACCGTATTATTCAAATGAATTTTACGGTGTTTTTATATACAAAATTTCTTAAGAAATAAACTTTTGATATTAGTAGCCGTAGTTTTCTTCAGCAGCTTCTGCATCTGCTTTAGTTTGATGTACTGTATCACGTGGATGTTCAGGTGGCGCATAGATAGCGTACAATTTAAGTGGTTTATCGCCTGTATTGATTACATTGTGCCATTTGCCAGCAGGTATCATGATTGCATAGTCATCGTAGACTTTTTTCTGATAATCCAACTCATCCTTACTATCACCCATTTTAACAAGTCCTTGGCCTTCTTCAATACGTATGAATTGATCACCTGAAGGATGAACTTCTAGACCTATGTCTTCACCAACATCGATGCTCATCAATGTAACTTGTAAATTCTCTCCTGTCCATAAAGCGGTACGAAAAGTATTATTTTGTTTAGTGGCTTCTTCAATGTTAATTACAAATGGTTCTGGTCCATAATCTTTTAGTTTGGTAAAGTGTTTGCAATTGTGAGGCATATACATTGGTGGACAAAAGTAATAAGGGCAGGGACACATTTTATAAAACTTATACATATTATATAAGTTATACATTGGTATGTTAATCCAATAAGGATATGGACAAGGTTTGTAAATATTATACATATTGTTCGCTCCTATCATAGTCTTATAAAGTTATCATATGTTATATGTTTAGAGAATGTGATTTAATTTACAGTAATGCTATGTCCTCGAGGTCATAACATTTAAATTGAGAAGTTCATGAGCATGTAAATTATGGTATAATTGGTTCATGATATAACATTAGTATTTATATATTTCACATGTGATAGAAAGTTATGAGAATTTTGAGGAGGAAAACATATGGATACGTTTAAAATTGCTTTGGTGCAGATGAATTCTTTGGTATGGAATCCACTTGGAAAATTAGTTGAATCGTATAAAAAGGATGATGAAAATATAATATTTTTTGATTTGGATTTAGAAAGTTTGAATAATATAAGAGAAGGTAAAAGTGGACATATGAAAAATCCATTTTATTTAAAGGATAGAAGAGGGGAATTATATCAAAAATACATAACGCTTTAAATTAGAAATGATGAAACAAACGAAGCAGAAGATTATGATACAGTGATAAAAAGAGTTATGAAAAGTTTAGAAGAGATATGTATAGAAAATTGTGATGACAATTTAGAAAACGTTCTTATAGTAGTTCATGGAGGAATAATTAGATTAATTATTGATTATTTGGATAAAAGTTTTAACGTAAGAAATATGGACAACTTAAGTATATCTAAGATTATATATGAAAATGGAAGTTTTACGGTAGAATCTATAAATGATAATAGTTACAGCAAGAAAAGTAAAGCTGTGAAAAGAGCAATGGAGTAATTGTTAGGAGGAGATTAAAAATGGAGCTTTTTTCAATAATTATAATATTTATATATACTGCACTTATAGGTATTGGGATATATGGATTCATACTATTTGTTAAACTTGCTCATAGAGGAATAAAAGCATTAGATATTTATATAGAGAAAAATAATAATAAATTTGATAAGTAGACTTGTGATGCTGAATATTACTTCAGAGGAGAATAAACCTATGGTTTTTAAATGGAATAAACAAATAAGATGGAACGATTTTAATGGAATTGCTTATTCAAAAAATGGGAAAGCAATTTATGAATTTAGATATCCTAAAGGTAATATAATAACTCATATACGATGGTTTCCTATTGAAAAGTAATGGAAATGATGATGGTTCGCCAGCAGAAATGTTTAGTAAAGAAATAATACATGCTGTGGAGAAATAATAGTAAAAAGTTTAAGTTTTCAAAAATATTTTGACAATTTGAGCAAAAAATGATATAAATTAATTAGAGTTATACGACTGACGGAAGTGGAATTAACCACATGAAGTATAGCGAATATGAGCCGACCGTCTGGGCAAAGAGCCCAGATAGTAGGCTCTTTTCTTATACTAAAAGGAGTGTATCAATATGAAAGAATTAGAATTAAAGTATGGATGTAATCCAAATCAAAAACCATCAAGAATTTATGCAAAAGAAGGAGAATTACCAGTAAAAATATTAAATGGAAATCCAGGATATATTAATCTTTTAGATGCGCTTAACAGCTGGCAATTAGTGAAAGAACTAAAAGAAGCTACAGGATTAGCTGCCGCTACATCATTTAAACACGTAAGCCCTGCAGGAGCAGCAGTTGCAATTCCATTAAATGAAACGTTGAAAAAAATATACTTTGTAGAAGGTATAGAATTATCAGATATTGCTACTGCGTATGTTAGAGCTAGAGGAGCTGATAGAATGTCTTCTTATGGAGATTTTGCAGCTTTATCTGATGAGTGTGATGAACAAACCGCAAGATTTTTACTACGTGAAGTTTCTGATGGTATAATTGCCCCATCTTATTCAAAAGAAGCCTTAGATATTTTAAAAAGAAAACGTAAAGGAACATATGTTATCATTCAAATAGATGAGAATTATGAACCAAGAGAATTGGAAACAAAAGATTTATATGGAATTACATTTGAACAGAGAAGAAATGATATAAAGATAACGGGAGATGTATTCAAAAATTTACCTACAAAGAATAAATTAATTTCACAAAATGCTAAAAGAGATTTAATAATAGCTTTGATTACTTTAAAATATACTCAGTCTAATTCTGTTTGTTATGTAAAAGATGGACAAGCAATTGGTATAGGAGCAGGTCAACAATCAAGAATTCATTGTACAAGATTGGCAGGAAATAAAGCAGATATATGGTATTTAAGACAAAATCCTAAGGTTCTAAATTTACAATTTAAAGATAATTTAAAAAGAGCTGACAGGGATAATGCAATAGATGTATATCTATCTGATGATTATATGGATATTTTAAGTGATGGAATATGGGAAAATACTTTTGTAAAAAGACCAGAGCCTTTGACAAGTAGTGAAAAAATAGAATGGTTAAAAAATTTAAACGGGGTAGCATTGGGTTCAGATGCCTTTTTCCCATTTGGAGATAATATTAAAAGAGCAAGGAAAAGTGGAGTTGAGTATATTGCACAACCAGGAGGTTCAATAAGAGATGATAATGTAATTGAAGTATGTGACCAATACAATATTGCCATGGCATTTACAGGAATTCGTCTTTTTGAACATTAATTTATAAAAAGTTTAATTATAATTTTTAGTTACTATTGGGGCTGTTGCACTAAAAGTAAATACTACAATATATTGTGTTCATTTAAAATTGAAAAAACAATACATTGTATGTAAATTTCTTAATGCGACAGCTCCAAAATGTTTTTTGAAAATTGAATAGTACGGTGAAAAATGAGTAAATATATGTAAATTAATTAAAGTTATATGGTATAATTGTTACTAGTTAAGTAAGAATTGTAATTTATTATGAAGTAAAATTATTTTATAACATTGAGTTAAAGGAGTAGCAAAATATGAAAAGAGAAGAATTTGAAAAAATTGAAAGATTTATGTTAAAGAATATGAATGATACTGCTCACGATTGTTTACATGTATATAGAGTTTTGAATTATGCAATTCAAATTGCTGATACTATCGAAAAAATAGATACGGAAGTTGTAATAATATCAGCACTTTTACATGATATAGGTAGAATAGATGAAATAAGAAATCCAAGTCTTTGTCATGCCAAAATAGGAAGTGAAAAAGCAAAGGAATTTTTGATTAATAATGGATATAGTGAAGAAAAAGCAAATCATGTTGCTGATTGTATTCTTACCCATAGGTATAAAAAGAATTTAAAACCACAAACAATAGAAGCAAAAATTATTTTTGATGCAGATAAATTAGATTTGACAGGAACTGTAGGGACTGCAAGAGCAATTTTATTTGGAGGACAAATTAAAGAACCTTTATATTTAGTTGGAAATGACAAACTACCTACTAAAGGATTACCATCAGAAGAGGCATCTTTATTTAGAGAATATAATCGAAAACTAAATAAATTGTTTCTAAAACTAAATACTCAAAAAGCAAAAGAAATTGGAATAGAACAACAAAAAACAATGGACTTATACTTTATGAATTTATTCAAAGAGGTAAATAGAAATTACTCTAATGGTAAAAAACTAATAGATAAAATACTTGAATAAGTATAGTTTGTTTTTACGTCATGATATAAAAGAATTGATTATTCATAACATATGTATTGGTTATTTTATAGATTTAAGATAAGCTATGTCAGTCATATTTTTACCAGTAGCAACTTCAACAAAGTTTAAGTCTTTAGCTATATTTTCTACATCTTTTTTTATTGCTTTTGTATCACCGCATACATTAGCTACGTCATGTTTCATATTTTCTTGTTCAGCTTTAATAACATCAACTTTATGCTCTAAAGCTTTTAATATATGAGTATTTTCTTTAATTTGAGACTGCATGGAGTGTTGGTTATTGTTAAGTTCTTTAATCTGAGATTGCATGGATTTTTGATTATTGTTAAGTTCTTTAATATTAGATTGCATAGATTTCTGATTATTGCTAAGTTCTTTAATATTAGATTGCATAGATTTTTGATTATTATTAAGTTCTTTAATTTGAGACTGCATAGATTGCTGATTATTGTTAAGTTGTTTAAGTTCAGATAATATTTGATTTAATATTTGCTCCATAAATAACACGCTCCTTCTTATATTATTATACACTATGTAATGGGTTTTATGAATATGGAAAATAATTGTAATTTTTATGAAGTGTAATGAAAAAGGCTTTTGGATTGATGAATTAGATGAGAAAGGAAGAAAATTATAGGGGAAAGTGAGGAATATAAGATGGAAAGTGAAATTAGTGAAGATGTATTCAAAATTTATAATCAAGATATATTTTTAAGAGATATGTGTATGGAAGATGTTGATGATTATATAGTTTGGAATACAAATGAAATTGAATGGCAAGATTGGGATGCTCCTTGGGAAAAAGAAGAAAATTCTAATATAGAAGAATTAAAAGATCGTTTATTTGAAAAATCAAATGCAGAAACGCCTATAATACGTAGGAGATTAGAAATATGTAATATAAATGGAAAGCATATTGGATGGGTTTCATCCTATTTTATTGATGGAGATAAATCAAAGTTTGCAATAGGAATTGATATTGCAAATAATAAATTTAGAGGTAAAAAATTGGGCGAGTTAGCATTTTCACTATTTATCTCTTATTTGTTAAAATCAGAATATGTGTCAGACATATATACACAAACATGGTCAGGAAATTACAGGATGATAGGACTTGCTAAAAAATGTGGATTTGAAGTGGTAAGTAGAGAAATTAATTTTAGAAAAGTTAGAGGAAATATGTATGATGATTTAACTTTTAAATTGAATAAAGAATTATTTTGGAATAGGTTTAAGCAGTTGAGAAAAAAAGATGTTCCTACATTACAGGAAGCAAGAGTATTATTAGAGGAAGCAGAAAAAATATTTCCAGGACGATGGGTACAACATTCGCTTTGGACTGCTCAAGCAGCTAAATTAATATCTGAAAATTGCGAAGAATTAAATTCAGAGGTAGCATATGTATTAGGAATGCTTCATGATATTGGAAGGAGAAATGGTCTGACAAATGGACTAACAACTATAGGACACATGTTAGTTGGTTATAACTATTCTAAGAAATTGGGCTATGATTTATTAGCCAAAATTTGTATGACTCATTCCTGCCCATCTAAAAGTATTAATGATATTGAAGAAGTTGTAAATAAGAGTTGTAATAATGAAGATTATAAAATTGTTAAAGATTTTTTTAGTAAAGTGGAATATGATGATTATGATAAATTAATACAATTATGTGATGCATTAGCATTGCCAAATGGTTTTACACTAATGGAAAAAAGATTAGTTGATGTTGCTTTGAGACATGGAGTGAATGAATATATAGTTACAAAATGGAAAGCTTTTATGGAATTGAAAAATTACTTTGAGAAAAAAATGGGGAAATCTATATACAGTGTATTACCAAACGTTATAGAAAATACTTTTGAATTATAAAAGTTTAGGCATAAGCATTTATGAATATAAATGAAGTATACTATTTACAATAATCAGTTGAATATGTATAATAGTAGTATATTTTATAAAAACTAATATTGATAATTGCGTTGAAGGAGAAGAGTATATAGAGATTGATTTAAAGCGAGTTAGGGATAGTGAAAGCCTAATATTTAATTCTGTAGAAAGAAGCTCTGGAGTTTAAATTGAAAGCTTTGTTGCGTAGTAGGTTTAGGGTATTCTCCCCATATAGAGATAATGAGTGGATTAAGTTTACTTTTACTTAATCAATTTAGGTGGTAACGCGGAATTAACTTCCGTCCTAAGGTTTTAGGACGGAAGTTTTTATATTTATATATAGTTTTTTTTAGGAGGAATAAAAATGAGTTTAGAAAAATTGGCTAATGTAATATTTCCTGACGTTGATAAGACACCAGAATATTATATTCAAAAATATCCAAAGAGAAATTTAAAAAAAGGTGCAAAGGTTGTTAGATATGCCCCATCACCAACAGGGTTTCAACATATCGGAGGAATATTTGCAGCTTTAATAAATGAAAGATTAGCAAGTCAAAGTGAAGGTGTTTTCTATTTAAGAATAGAGGATACAGACCAAAAAAGAGAAGTTGAAGGTGCAATTGAAGACACAATTCAAACAATGCATAACTTTGGAATGGATTTTAATGAAGGTATGACAGGACAAGAAACTTTTAAGGGTGAATATGGTCCATACAGACAAAGTCAAAGAGCTGAAATATATAAGACTTTTGCTAAGGATTTAGTAGCTAAAGGATTAGCTTATCCATGTTTCTGTACTGTTGAGGAATTAGCAGCTTTAAGAGAAAAACAAGTAGCTGAAAAAGTAACACCAGGATATTATGGAAAATATGCTAAGTATAGAAATTTAAGTCCAGAAGAAGCTATAGCTAAAATAGAAGCAGGAGAAGAGTATATATTAAGATTAAAATCACCAGGAAATGCAGAAAATAGAGTTGAAATACATGATTTAATAAAAGGAGACTTATCATTCCCAGAAAATAATCAAGATATTGTTATAATAAAAAGTGATGGATTACCAACATACCATTTTGCACATGGTGTAGACGATTCTTTAATGGGAACTACTAATGTTATAAGAGGAGAAGAATGGTTATCATCATTACCTATACATATTCAATTATTTGAAATGTTAGGTTTAAAAAGACCGGAATATGCTCATATTCCAACAATAATGAAAAATGATAATGGTTCAAAGAGAAAGTTATCAAAAAGAAAAGATCCTGAAGCTGCTGTTTCTTATTATAAAGAAGTTGGATATCCAACAGTTTCAGTTATTGAATATTTATTAAACATCATAAACTCAACTTTTGAAGAGTGGAGAGCAGAAAATCCTGCAGCTGATTATCATGAGTTCCCAGTAGATTTAGATAAAATGAGTAAATCAGGAGCTTTATTTGATATAGTAAAATTAAATGATGTAAGTAAAAATGTTATTTCCAAAATGAAGGCAGATGAAGTTTATGATTATTATGTAGCTTGGGCAAAAGAATTCGATAAAGAAATGTATGAATTAGTTACAGCTGATGAAAAAATGTCTAAAGAAATATTTAATATAGACAGAGAGGATCCAAAACCAAGAAAAGACTATGCTAAGTGGGATGATGTAAAAGAAAAAATATTCTATTTCTTTGATGAATTATTCTACAAAGAAACTGCTGAACAAGTTGAATTACCAAAAACACTAACACTAGAAGCAGCAAAAGAAGTAATAAAAGTATATATGAATAAATACAATGCTAATGCTGCTAGCCAAGAGGAATGGTTTGCAGATTTAAAAGCAATTGGTTTAGATTTAGGATATTGTGCAAAGAGAAAAGAATATAAAGCAAATCCAGATCAATATAAAGGTATGATTTCAGATGTTGCAGGTGCAGTAAGAGTAGCTTTAGCACATAGAAGTAATACACCTGATATTTATACTATTATGAATATTTTAGGTAAAGATAAAGTAAAAGAAAGATTTGAAAAATTTTTAGAAATATAATATAAGTAGATAAGAAGACTAGCTTAAAATCTGGTCTTTTTATCGAATTTTGAAAAAAAACAGACTAATTATTAAAATTTACTATTTAATGACTTTATTTTTTGAGTATATTAGATTAAAATTAATAATAAATGTAATTGTACATAAAAATAGTAAATGCTTTTATGTGTAAAAATAATTAATAAGAGAGGTAATAATATGTCTAATGAAACTAAATCATCTAACTTCATAAGAAATATAATTATTGAAGACTTAAATACTGGAAAACATGATAAAATAATAACTCGTTTCCCTCCAGAGCCGAATGGTTATTTACATATAGGTCATGCTAAATCAATAATCTTAAATTCAGGATTAGCACAAGAGTTTAACGGAAAATTTAATTTAAGATTTGATGATACAAACCCTATTAAAGAAGATACTGAATATGTTGAGTCAATTAAAGAAGATGTAAAATGGCTTGGTGGTAACTGGGATGAAGTATTTTTTGCATCAAATTATTTTGATACAATGTATGAAAAAGCAATTCTTTTAATTAAAAAGGGATTAGCTTATGTTTGTGATTTAACTCCAGAAGAAATGAGAGAATATAGAGGAACTTTAACTAAACCGGGAAAAGAAAGTCCTTATAGAAATAGAACTGTTGAAGAAAATCTTGACTTATTTGAAAGAATGAGAAAAGGTGAATTTAAAGATGGAGAAAAGGTATTAAGAGCTAAAATAGATATGACTTCTCCAAATATGAATATGAGAGATCCTATAATTTATAGAATTGCCCATGTAGAACATCATAATACAAAAGATAAATGGTGCATATATCCAATGTATGACTTTGCGCATCCAATAGAAGATGCTATAGAAGGAGTAACTCACTCAATATGTACTTTAGAGTTTGAGGATCATAGACCGCTATATGATTGGGTTGTAAGAGAATGTGAAATGGAATCTATTCCTAGACAAATTGAATTTGCAAGATTAAACATGACTAATACAGTTATGAGTAAAAGAAAATTAAAACAATTAGTTGATGAAGGAATAGTTGATGGATGGGATGACCCAAGAATGCCTACTGTATGTGGATTAAGAAGAAGAGGATATACAACAGAAGCTATAAGAAACTTCTGTACAGAAATAGGTGTAGCTAAATCTAATTCATTAGTAGATTCTCAAATGTTAGAATATTTCATAAGAGAAGATTTGAGATTAAAAACACCATCAGCAATGGCTGTTATAGAACCTTTAAAATTAGTTATTACAAACTATCCAGAAGGTCAAACAGAAATGTTAGAAATAGAAAATAATGCTAAAGATGAAAGTCAAGGAAAGAGACTTGTACCATTTTCAAGAGAGTTATATATAGAACAAGAAGATTTTATGGAGGTTCCAGTAAGAAAATATTTCAGATTATTCCCTGGAAACGAAGTAAGATTAAAGGGTGCATATTTTGTTAAATGTACAGATGTTATAAAAGATGAAAATGGTGAAGTTACAGAGATACATTGTACGTATGATCCAGAAACAAAATCAGGTTCAGGATTTAAAGGAAGAAAAGTAAAAGCAACTATTCACTGGGTAGAAGCTAAAGCAGCAAAACGTGTAGAATTTAGATTGTTTGAACCTTTAATATTAGATGATGTAGAAGAAAATGAAGGAAAGAATTTCTTAGAACAAATAAATCCAAACTCATTGGAAGTATTACAAGGATTTATTGAGCCAACAGCTATAGAAAATGCTAAACCACAAGATAAGTTCCAATTTATCAGAAAGGGATTCTTTACAGTAGATCCAAAATATACTACTGATGAAAAGTTAGTATTTAATAGAATAGTATCACTTAAAAGTTCATTTAAGCTAAAAAAATAAAAGTGTAAGTGTCGAGTTTTTCTCGACACTTTTTACTATTCCATCCAGTTTATATGGAACTCCTCTAGAGTTAAAGTTCACTATAGATTCTACTGAATATTTATGATATGATTATCCTTTGTAACACCATTTGAACAGGAGGAAATATATGATATTTAAACAAATGATAAACAAGGAAATTAATGTGAAAAAGGAAGTGTTATCCGGACTTACAGTTGCATTAGCTTTAGTTCCAGAAGCTGTAGCTTTTGCTATAGTTGCAGGAGTAAAACCTTTAGTTGGGTTATATGCTGCATTTTTAGTAGGATTTATAACATCTATTTTAGGCGGAAGACCTGGCATGATTTCAGGGGCAACAGGAGCATTAGCAGTTGTAATGGTAGAACTTGTAGCTAAGAATGGAGTAGACTACTTATTTTTAGCAGTAATTGTGATGGGAATTATTGAAATTATAATTGGATTATTAAAATTAGGTAAATTTGTAAGATTCATTCCACAACCTGTAATGTTAGGTTTTGTTAATGGACTTGCCATTGTTATTTTCCTAGCGCAGTTAAATCAATTTAAGGTAAAAGGATCTAATGGAGAATTACAATGGATGGCTGGAACACAATTATGGACAATGATTGGATTAGTTTTATTAACAATGGTTATAATTTATTTTTTACCCAAATTAACAAAAGTAATACCAGCAGCATTAGCAGCTATTGTAACGGTATCTTTATTAGTAAATTATTTAGGAATAGATACAAAAATTGTAGGAGATGTTGCTAAAGTTGGGGGTAGATTACCTCAATTTAGAATACCTCATGTTCCGTTAAATTTAGAGAGTTTTAAAATAATATTACCGTATTCACTTATTTTTGCATCAATTGGACTAATGGAATCTCTTATGACATTAACACTTATAGATGAAATTACTGAAACAAGAGGAAGAGGTAATAGGGAATGTATCGGCCAAGGTATTGCAAATATAGTTACAGGCTTTTTTGGTGGAATGGGTGGATGCGCTATGATAGGGCAGAGTATGATTAATATTAATTCTGGTGGACGTAAAAGATTATCAGGAATATCAGCAGCTATATTTTTATTAGGATTTATATTATTTGGATCAAGTCTTATAGAAAGAATACCTTTAGCAGCATTAACAGGTGTAATGTTTATGGTAGTAATAGGTACTTTTGAGTGGGCAAGTTTTAGAATTATGAAAAATATACCTAAAAGTGATGCCTTTGTTATAGTTTTAGTTTCAATTGTTACAGTTTTTACAGATTTAGCTATTGCAGTAGCAACTGGTGTTATTGTATCAGCACTTGTTTTTGCATGGAAAAAAGGTAAGAAAATAGATGTTGAACCTAAGGTATATGAAAATGGAATTAAAGAGTACTATGTAAGAGGTGCAGTGTTCTTTGGTTCAGCACGTGATTTTGTAGAAGTTTTCGACATTAAAAATGATCCAAATGAAATTATTATTGATTTTAAATATGCAAGAGTTTTTGATCATTCAGGTATAGATGCTATAAATACATTAACGGCAAAGTACAGGAAGTTAGGAAAAAAACTTCACCTAAGGCACTTAAGTAGTGAGTGTCATCAATTAATAAAAGAGGCAGATGATATATTGGAAGTAAATATAATTGAAGATCCTACATATCATGTTGCAGACGATGCTTTGGCATAGATGTAGTATAGTGGTAATATAGAAATATTAAAGGAGTGTTATGGTATGTCAAATAATAATATTGAACTAATGAAAAAAATCATTGAAGAAAAAAAGAAGAAAAGTTCACAACAAGGATCTACTAATAGAGTAGTGAATAAAAAAATCGGTGAATATAAGAAGGCGTTTAGAAATACCAAACAAGGCGGATTGTTTGATAAATAGAAAATGAATTACTGGTAATTACATTGGAAGTCTTTAAGGGTTTAATGTAGTTACCAGTATTATTTTTTTGATAAAAAAGGTTGATTTTATAACGGGTATAGTTATATTGTTTAATACAATTTCTTTAATTAAGAAAGAAATATGGGGAAAACTATGTAAAATAAAGAAATAGGGGGCATATACTCAATTTTTCATGAGATTGTGGTATAATTGGTACTAAACATAAATAAAGTATGGTGCAATAATATATGATATTTTAAGAGAAAATTAGAAAATTATAAAGGTAATATTAATATATTAAATCCAAAATAAATATAAATAGATAGAAAAGAAATTAATAGACTTTTTCTTTTAAATAACAGGAAGTTAGGTGAAGCATGTGAAGAAACAACGTAGTAGTTTAGTTTTGATAATACTTATCATGGCATTTATGTTATTCACATATATTCTTTTTATATCTGAAAGCAAAAATACTGCTGATAATTTTGCAACTAAAGGTAATGTTAGTTTTAAGAACTGGAATTGGAATAAAGATCAGATTGTTGCGTTGAAGGGTAAATGGAGTTGTTATCCTAATTTATTGAAGAACGATATAAATGAAAATGTTGTACCAAACTTTGAAAAAGTATATGGCTCATGGGAAGATTATACAGACATAGACCTTTCGCCTTATGGAGTCTGTACATACAAGTTGAAGGTTCATGGATTAAAGCCTTTAGAAATTTATGGTGTTGAATTGCCAGATCAGGCAGTAGCGTATAATTTATTTGCCAATAACAAAAAAATTGCATCCAATGGTGTTGTAAGTAAGGAACCTAAAACATATATACCACAGTGGAATCCAACAACAAGTGTATTTCAGACAGATGAAAACGGTGAAGTTGAATTGGTAATGGAGATTGCTAATTTTGATTATTATACAGGTGGTTTTTGGAACAGTATAAAAATTGGTAAAGTTAAAGATATACTATCTTATTCAAATAAAAACAAAGCCAAAGATATGTTTATATTTTCAACAGTATTGACTATAGCTTTATTTAGTTTAGGATTATTTCTCATATATAGAAAAGATAAAACGACGCTATATTTTTCTATTTTATGTTTTGTTATCAGTTTGAGAACATTATTGGTAGGCCAGAGGCTTATTTCCGATATGCTTTCCCAATTAAATTGGCATATCCTCGTAAGAGCGGAATTCCTTACAACTTATATGATTTTACCTGTTTGGGGTTTGTTTATTGTTCACTTATTTGAAATTAAAAAATATTCAAAGTATATTAAACGCTTTTTTTATTCTTATATAGTTTTTTCTTTATTTATCACATTAATTACACCAAACAAGGTATACTCCTCATTTATAGAACCTAACAAATGGTTGTCTATTTTGTTTGCATTATATTTCTTATTTTGTATTATTAGAGCGAATCTTAATAGGCAAAAGGGATCAGAATTAATGCTCTTTGGTGTTTTTGGAATAATTGTATCATTGTGTCAAGAAATTTTTATAAGAGGTCCAGTGTCATGGCTGCCTTTTGGTGTTCTTAATTTTGTTATTTGTTGTTTACTTATTACGCTTCAGCAATTTTTAACTATTATTAGAAAAAATGATATTCTTGAAGCAAAAGTAATTCTAGATCCATTAACTGGTTTATATAATAGAGCTTATCTTGCTAAAATGGAGGATGATTTTTTTAGTAAAAATAAGAATGAAAATAAATATGTAATGTTTCTTGATCTTGATCGCTTTAAATACATTAATGATACCTTTGGTCATAAAATAGGAGATTTTATTCTGCAGGAAATGGGTGAAAGATTGAGAAAAATATTAAGGAGTACAGATATTATCTGTCGTTATGGTGGAGATGAATTTATAGTAATTGTTACTGCTGAAAATAATAATGAAATCGCAAAAATTACACACAGAATTATTGATGAAGTGAAAAAACCTTTTGTAAAAAATGAAAATGTTTATAACATAGGGGTAAGTATTGGAATTGCTAAAAGTACTGAAAAACTAAACAATATTGAGACTCTTATTAAGAGAAGTGATAAGGCCATGTATAAAGCTAAAAAAAATGGCGGCGATCAGTATTATTTATGGGAATAATTTTTGTTGAACTATGATATAAAATTGTAATAAATAAAAAATAGGAGCTTATGCTCCTATTTTTATGTAAATTATGGTATAATTGTTATAAAATATTAATAAATTATGTCGAAGGAATATGGGATGTTAATTTGATAATCATCCCATTAATCATAAGGTAATTCAACTTTCGCAGGACAAAAATACTGTCTAGCGAAGGAAAATGATATATTGTGTAAGAAACATTTGAACAAAGTTTACAAGTTCTTAGCTTTACGAATTTGAAAAAAGTTATTTTTTAATTACTGATTCCTACGGAATATTAATTAAAAAATCTTTTTTCAATATGAGTAAAGCTTAGAACTTGTTACTGAAGTGAAAGGTTTCTGAGCAAGATATCATTTCCCGTAGCGGTTGTTTTTCACCTGCGAAAGTTTTATGTTTATGTAAAATTTATAAATCGTATGGGGGTAATGTTGTGTGTAATATATATTTTAGAGATATTGATAATACTAATGAAGATATAGTTAGAAGAATAAAATTGAAACATGAACAAGTGAATTTTATTGAAACTGTAGATGAGTGTTTAGAAGAAGCTAATACTTGGGATAAATGGCATCCGGTAGCTATACATTGTAACAATGATATTATTGGGTTTGCTATGTATGGCTCTTTTGGACCTAATAAAGATACTTGGATTGATAGAATAATGATAGATAAAAAATACCAATGTAGAGGATTTGGGAGAATTGCAATGATGAAACTTATTGACATAGTTTCAAAAGAGTATGGGGTAAATACTGTATATTTAAGTGTATTTGAGCAAAATATATTAGCCTATAATTTATATAAAAGCATTGGATTTAAATATATAAATGAAAAAGATGTAAATGGGGAACTGATATTCCAATATACAATTAAATAATATGTGTAATATTTGAAAGTAATAATATAAAATAGCAGAATATTGTGAAATTATTAAAGAATTTATGGGGTATTATGAAAACAATAGAGGGGGGGATTATATATGAAGATAGGAATATTTACAGATGTTCATAATAACGTTATAGCACTTAATTCTATACTCGAATTATTTAAAGAAAAAGGATGTGACGAAATATTATGTTGTGGAGATATTATTGGAATTGGACCATTTCCTGAAGAAACAGTACAGAGAATAAAATCACTTAAAAATATTAAATGTGTTTTGGGAAACCATGAAAAATATCTTATAAATGGCATTAAAAAGCCATATTCTGATGATATGAATGAAGATGAATGTTTACATCATAAATGGGAACATAGTTTATTAAGTGATGATTCAAAAAAATATATTAAACAATTACCATACAGATTACATTTAAATAGAGGAGGAACTAAAATATCGGTAGTTCATTATTCAATAAATGAAGCAAATAAATATATAAATTTTACGCCTAATCCTAGTATTACTGATTGCGAAAAAATGTTCTCAAATATTGAGGCAGACATTATATTGTATGGACATGACCACAATGGTTCTATAGTCTATGGAAATGACAAAATGTACATCAACTGTGGTTCATTAGGATGCACTAGTACTTGTGAAGGAATTGCTCAAGGGGGAATCTTAACCATAGACGACAAAAAGCCTATTTTTGAAAAAGTTTTTGCTGAATATGACTTGCAAAGTGTTTTAAGAGAAGTTGAATCTATTAAGTATCCAGCATATGAAGTTGTTAATAAATTTTTTTATGGAGTAAAATAAATATGTGATTTAGAATTTATTTAATGTTTTTGTGAAAAGGAGTTTAAAAATGAATAAGATAAATACTCAATTAGAAAATTCAATGAACAGTGCTATTGAATTTCTTGCAATTGCATTAAATGCAACAGGACATAATAGCAAGCCAGTTCTTCTTCATAGTATAAGAGTTGGTTTTTACTTGTATAAAAAGGGATATAATCAAGATATTGTTTTAGGGGGATTATTACATGATATTTTAGAGGATACTGAAACTTCAATAAATGATTTGAATGATAAGTTTGGGATTAGAGTAACTAAAATTGTGGCTGCAAATTCTTTTAATACATCAATTGGTGATAAAACTGAGCAGTTTCAAGATATGTTTAATAGATGCAAGGAGTATGGAAAAGAGGCATTAATTATAAAAGCAGCAGATATTATGGACAATAGCAATTACATTCAATTTGTAAATGATAAAAAAACAATAAATTGGCTTTTATTTAAAATGAAAAGCTTTATAAATATATCAAGAGAAGAAATTGAAAAAGAAGATGTATGGAAGGAATAATATTGCAAATTTTTAAAGATTAGATTGAAATTTTATGATTGGAGGAATAAAAGTGAAAAAACAAATAAAATATTTTTTAATATCATTTATTATAATATTTTTAAGTGCACCTTTGGGATACAAGACAATTAACATAATCTATCGTAATAAAAATTTATCTGGTGAATATATTACCATATTAAATGGGTTTATACATTCATTTATGTTAATAGGAATATTAATATTTGTTATTGGGGTAGTAAATGTACTAGTAGGCAAAAACGATAAATTATAATAATATTTATATATCATGAATTTTACAAAAAACATAATTATAAAATATGGTATATTCAAATGTTTTTTAGTGAAATTTACAATGAAGTATTTGCCAAATGGAATGACAATAATACGGATCAATTCCTATAGTATTATGTGCTCCAATAAATGGTTTTACTTGAAGTTTAATTAAAAAAGTAAAACTACGATATGTTGGTCTTTCTATTTTTAAATTAAGTAACTCAACTTTCGCAGTACAAAAATACTATCTAGCGAAGGAAAATGATATATTGCGTAAGAAACATTTGAACTTGTTATTGAAGTGAAAAGTTTCTGAGCAAGATATCATTTCCCGTAGCGGCTATTTTTCACCTGTGAAAGTT
This sequence comes from Haloimpatiens myeolchijeotgali, assembly GCF_042688525.2. Lineage (GTDB taxonomy): Bacteria > Bacillota > Clostridia > Clostridiales > Clostridiaceae > Haloimpatiens. Next base: position 2,411,929 of record NZ_JBHWAB010000001.1, on the reverse strand, counting down.
GAATTAAGTAACAAACTAATGTTTTTCAAAGTGGCAATAGTGAAATAGCAAGACATCCAACTTTTAAAGATAAAATTATAATATATGTATTATTATGGTATAATTTATGGTGAAATTACAATATTTAATAGAATCACATGATTCAATTAAAGCTAAGGAAAGGACAAGATGTAGTTTATGAAAAAGAAAAAATGGATAACTTTATTAAGCATATGCATTGTAGTGATTATTTCAGTAATGGCTTCTTTAAACTTTAAAGAACAAAAGATTGATGATGGAGAGAATAAAGGAAAAGTATTTTCAATAGTAAATAATGATGAAGATTTATTAAATATTGGTGGGAAATTAATCAATGTTTATATGAAAACATTTTTAGATAAATCAAATGAGGATAAAGCAAGTATCAGAAATCTTAAAGTTGAAAAAGAAAAAATACTTGAGTTTAATAAGGATGAAATGGTTATAAAGGTAGATTTTAATCTTATTCCTCAAAATAATAGAACTCATAGGAGCTGGGGAAAAATTAAAAATAGAAAACTTGAAGCAAGTTGGATATTGAAAATAAAAATTTCAGATAATTATGTTTATAAAATTGCAGACAAAGAAAAATTTAAACGTTCTAATGATAAGTCTGAAATTTTGAAAGAAGCAAAGGAAAAGAAAGAAATTTTAGGAGCAATACATAAGAACTATTATATAGATGGACATAATATAAAAGTAACATATGATGGAGGAAAAAATTGGATTGATGTGCCTTTTGATGCGAATATATTTTTTGATAGGGGAGAAACATTATCAAAGAGTAATAAACTTCAAATGGGAAGTTTTATCATTACACCCAAAAACACAAGTTTTGTATATGGTGGAAGCGATAAATTTCCCATAACTGTTTTAACATCAAAAGATATGGGAGTAACTTGGAGCAAATCGGTAGTTAGTGATGAAACAAAGGGAAGCAGGAAACTGTTTTTAGATTTTACATCTGATAAAAATGGACATGTTGTGGCTACAGGGGATAGAGCAATGTCTTCAGTAATGACTTATGCTTATGAAACAAATGATGACGGTACTACATGGAATAAAATAGGAGATACAAATGATATAACATATACTTTTGTAAATGGAGCAGCGTTTTCAACGGATACGATAGGATTCATATGTTACAGATCATATGACGAATATCCTAATATAAGATATACAGTTGATAAGGGAAATAGTTGGATAAAATTAAAACTTCCATTGCCTGCCCAATATAAAAATAAATTTACCCAAGCACAACGTCCAAAGTTTGAAGGAAAAAAAGGTGTAATACTTGTTAAACAGGGTGAAAATGGGGATTTAGGAAAAGGAAAAATGGCCAAGTTTACAACAGAGGATTATGGATTAACATGGAAGTTTGATGGTGTTACTGCGGGGGAATGATTATAATTAGTAAGCAGTTCAACTTTTGCACATGAAAATGGTCGCTACGGAAAATGATATCTTGCTAGGAAACTTTTCACTTCACAAAGTAATTCTAAGGTCTAAAAATTTATTATTACTAAAAAACTCAAACTCGCTACACTCAAACAATGAGTTTTTCTTAACGTAATAATAAATTTTTAGACCAAGAATTACTAATTGTTTGTTCAAATGTTTCTTACGCAATATATCATTTCCCTTCGCTAGACAGTATTTTGTCCTGCAAAAGTTGAGTAAACAGTTAATAAAATCATGTGAAGGGGAAGAGATATATGTTAAATAATCATAAGAAAATTAAAATATTAGTAGTTATTGCTTTTATAATCTGGATACTTTTGGCAGTAGCTATAAAGATAGTAAAGTTAAAGGGATATTACTTAATTTATGATTGGATGTATTCTATTATAATTTATATGATTTTATTTTTAGGCATTTTACTATCTGGTAAAAATAGGTATCTAAAGAGGATAGAATATGGAGCTATATGTATAATGCTTATAATTAATACTAAATGTTTATTAGATAACAGCAAAAATAAGATGTTTATTTTTAAGTCACCTAATTTAAAAAATGAAATAATTATAAAAGAATTTGTTAAGAAGCAAGACGGTATGGATGAAGTAGTTAAAACTTTAGATTTAAAAAGAAGGTTTTATTTATTTGCTAGGAAAAATTCAGAATATCCTACGAAAAACGCATATAGATCTTTTTCAGCAGGATCTTATAAAGTAAATTGGATTAAGGACAATATAGCAGTAGTTAATTATTTATATAATGATAAGAGTAAAATTATTAAACAACATGTATATACTTTTAATTCTGAAAAACCAAGTAGTTATAAGTATGTAGAAGTCAGCATAAGAGGAATGTGGAAAAATAAAGAGAAGCCAAATGATACTTTAACTGTTAAAAAGGATAAAGTTATTTATGTAAAAGATGGCAAAAAATTTATATATGATACAGATAATGCAAAGCAAAAGGGATACACAGCAGTTGTTTTTGATGGTGTGGGAAAGGCTCCTGATTTATCTATTGTATTTAACGAGGGGGTAACAATAGATAGTAGTTGTTTATTAAAAAAGACAGATACTATTTTTATAGGTTATGTATCTTTGGAAGACGAGAAATATGGTTTGTTTGAAAAGGTTGATTGAAGTTTGGATGGCTAATTCAAGTGCAGCAATATTATGGTTTATTTAGTTAAAAATAAGAGATACATTTTTACCAAATAAAAAAGACACGTATTTTAGTGTCTAAAAAGAATGATTACTTCTAAGTTTTTTTAGAATTTTAATATCCATTTCATGAGATCCAGTAGCATCTTTGATAACATCAATAGCTTCTATAGCATCGCTTACAGATTTAGAAGTATTAGTAACATCAAGTTCAATAACATCTAGCCTTTCACCTAGAGTTTTACCATCTTTATCTTTGGCTCTGTCAAGTTGTTCAGAAAAAGATGTTTGAATTTTTTCAAGCATTAAAGAGTTTTTGTTTACGTGAGTTTCAATGTTATTAACTTCATTGTCTAACTTAGTAAGTTGAGTTTCAATATTTGTAAATCGTTTATCAAAGTCAACGTACATTTTTTCAAGTAAATCATAAATTTTAGTTTCCATAAATAACACGCTCCTTTATATACTTATTATATAGTCGCTTGCGAAATTTCGCAAGCATTGATTTGCCTAACTTTTAAGCCGTTAGGCTTTTATATTTTCCTCCACTGCGGCATAATAGAATTACACCACATAAATCAAAAACACCACAGGGAGGTTTTTAACATGTTTTATCTTAATAAAACTAAACAACTTGATTTTTTTGATCAAGTATCTGAATTAAAAAAATTTGCTTCACAACAACCCGTAGGGTTCATAAATTTGCTTACTAATAATTTTGATATTGAAACCTTTATTCCAAATTCTTTTAAAGAACATTATTATGCGAATTTAGGCAAAAATAGAGAATATCAACTTTCTTCAATATTATCAGCCTTATTACTCATGCAAATGTTTCATATACCAACTAATGTATTGTTAACACTTTTTCTTGTATTTTCCACTGAAATAAGAGAATTTTGTGGATTCTATAAATCTGTACCAGATGAATCTTTTTTCAGTAGATTTAAAACTACATTTGAAAGTGATATTGCTAATTTATTTGATTCTATGGTTCCTAATGTTATTGATATCTGTGAAAAAATCAATAATGATCTTCCCGATGGTTCGCCTTATAAAAACCTAAATTCTATGCTTATATATGATACTTCTGGTTTAAAACCAAAAGTCAAAGAAAATAATCCCAAAACTCTTGTATCCGAAATAAACAAGCAAAAAATTTATGCAAAATCTACAAATAAAAAGAATCACAACCCATATGCTGCCGCATATAAAAACATGCCTAAGTTTGCAAAATGTAACTCTAATATTAAATTAGATTTTGTTAATGGACACTTTGGGTATTTTTATAAATTTGGCCTTTTAACTAATGGATTAGGCATTCCTTTAAGTATAAAATTCTTCGAAAAAGATTTTTATAAATCAATTGATAAAAATTTTACTTCACCTGAAGAACAAAAATACTATTATGATAATGCCTCATTAAAGCCAGTAATTGTACCATTTCTAAATAAATTAAAAAATCATTCTGATTTTAAATTTACAACTTTTTTAGGTGATTCAGAATTTGATAGTTATGATAACTTTGGATTACTTAAACATCTTCAATTTAATAAGGCATTTATTCCTCTTAATTCTCGCAATCAAGGTAATAGTAAAATTGGTGATTTAGAATATAATACCCATGGTATTCCTCTATGCCCTTTAACTAAAGAACCTTTTAAAGCCGAAGGCTCTTGTAAAGGTAAAAATAGAAGTTTGAGATTTAAATTTACTTGCCCAAAATCTCATAGAGATAAACACGGTAAATGTTATCACACTTGTGAAAATCCATGTACAAATAATAAAAGTGGTCGTATGACCTATGTTTATCCTGACAAAGATTTTAGACTTTACCCTGGTGTTCAAAGAAATTCAAAAGAGTGGGATGAAGTTTATCCAACTCGTGCATGTATTGAAAGAACAATTTCTTCATTTAAATTTAATCCATGCATTGAATCACCAAGAACAGTAAATACAACAACTATGCGTTCTGATTTATACTTAACTGGTATTTCTAAACTTATAAATGTGATACTGGCTTACGCCATGAATAAACCTGAATATATTAGAAGTATAAGTAATCTTCTAAAAATAGCAGTTTAATCAACATATCCACAGTTAAATATTAGTTCACATGCTACGCATTCCTTTTTATCAAAAGGCTTTTTGTTGTGCATTTTTTTTGCACATTTTTAAGCAAAATCTGAAAAGTTATCCACATTTTTTATTTTTCATTCTGCAATCATCTAATACTTATTATACACTACTTGAGAAGTTTTATGAATGTGGAAAATAATTGTATTTATTTAAAGAGCACTTAGTGAAATAAGTAAATATTTTGGATGGTCACAAGAAAAATTATCTAAAAAGTTAGAATTATTATTAAAAGAAAAACTTGTAGTAAAGAAAAATAATGAATATGTTCCTTATTTAATGGTTATTTCCATGAGAGAAGCAAAAGAATTGTGTAAGGAATTAAATGAAATTGTATATAAAGTTGCTAAACTAATTCAGGACAAATTTGATAAAATTAAGGAAGAAACATATAAATTTCAATGTTTGAAGCAATTTAATTTTAACGAGTTATCTATATTTATTCTAAGTGATGTTCTATTAGATTCTATACAGATAGATAATGTAGAAAGGATTTTTCTAAAAACTGAAAGAACAAAACGAAATGGAATGAATTATTATTACTCGCTGCAAGAGAAATATAATCATATACAAAAAGAAGCTCTGGGTATATATGGGAATATGTTTAGGTATTATGGAGATATTGCATTTGGACTTTATGGAAATAATAGAAATGGAATCAATTTTCACACAATTAATAAAGCTCATTTAGAAATGCATTTAGGAAGTTTAGAATTTGAAAGTGTAAGTGATATTAAACAATATTTATTGGAGGAGCTTATAAAATGTTATTATGAAAAAAATTATAAATTGGATAAAAATATTGTAAATGTATTTAATAGTTTAAGTATAATGAAAGGCAATAGAATTGATGTTCCAATTTTAAGTAAAAATGAGTTCTATAGATTAAATAATATAGCTGATATAATAAAAAATGGTTATATTAATATTTTAGAAAAAAGTCGTAAAAGCATTTATTATAATTATAATAATTCTACATATTCACAAGAAATATCTTTTGAAGAATATTTTATTTGGTGGTATCACTTATTGTATTCAAAAGTAACTGATCTATTAATTGAAAGAAGCATAATTAAGAAACCTATAACAGATAATTTTAGTTATGTAGTTATATGAGGCTATAATAGCGATTTTATAAAGGAAAAGTATTTGGTTTATAAAATCGCTATTATTTTTATGTAACAGTTTGGTTATTTATGTATGTTCTAATTTATAATTAATCACTTATTATTTATGTTATAATAAAAAACGCAATTATTAATTGGAAAGGTAAGCTTTCTATGTTTTATATTTATTTCTATGAAAATATAACTAAAATAGGAATATTTAAACTATGAATTGGTAATAATATATATATAATCTTACTTTGTAATAATGTAAAAATCACATGGAGGTATTTTACAATGAAATTTTATTTTACAGTAGAAGAAAATAGTTTAGAAGAACAAGAAATAAAAAAATGTAGTGAAATATTATCAAGATTAAATTACAAAAATTATTATTTAGGGAAATATAAAAATAGAGAATATGTTAATATTGTATTTGAAATAGAAAATATAGATTTAGAAGATAAAGCCCAAATAGAGGATATTAAAAAAAATATAAAAAATAATTCTAATGTTATTCAAGCAAGTTCATATATGAAATTTTATTATAAGATAGAAAAAACTTATTTATTAAAAGAAATAAATAAAAAAGTGAAAGAATTACTTACAGAAAGAGAATATATTTTTAAATGTTATAATTCACATTCAAGTAATGGGATTATCTATGTAGGATTAAATGTGTTAAATATAAATCCGCTAAATCAAAATGAATTAAAAGGGTTCATGAATATAGTAGAAAAAATAGAAGGAGTTAATCAAGTGATTGTTTACTAAATATTGTTCATAATGTTAGTTTGAAATTTAAGAATTGAGTTAAGTATTGTTTTGGCATCTACATTTAATATGTAGGTGTTTTTATTTTATAGAAATAAGGAATATATTTACTTCATAACTGTAAAAAATTATGATATTATGTATATATTATCATAATTACAATATTAAATAAAAATTATTTTATTTATACAATTTAAATAAAATATTGAATGAAGGGGATAATATTGAATAAATATAATGATTTAACTTTTTTTACAAATGAAAATGGACAAACCCTGCTAGATAGATTTAATAAAATTTTGTCCAATAATACTCAATTTTTTGATGTACTAGTAGGATATTTTAGGACCAGTGGATTTTATAAAATGTATAAGTCTATTGAATGTGTTGAAAAAACGAGAATATTAATAGGTATAAATACTGATAAGAAAACTGTTGAAATGATTAAAGTAGCTAAAGAAGAGCAATTAAATTTCATGTCTAATAAAGAAGCTAAAGAGAAATACAGCGAAAATATAAAGAAGGAGTTTGAGGATTCTGAAGATACAAAAGAAGTAGAGAACGGTATTAAAACATTCATTAAATTAATAAAAGAAGAGAAGCTTGAAATAAGAGTTTATCCTTATAATAGTATTCACGCAAAAGTATATATTATGAGAAAAGATCAAGAAAAGAGTGAGTATTATGGGAGTGTAATAACAGGTTCAAGTAACTTTACTGAAAATGGATTAGTTAACAATATAGAATTTAATGTTGAGTTAAAAGATAGCAGAGATGTTCAATTTGCATTAGATAAGTTTGAAGCATTGTGGGCTCAATCAGTTGATGTAAGTGAACAGTATGTAGAAACGGTAAATACTGATACATGGATTAGAGATGATATAACTCCATATGAATTGTATTTGAAGCTATTATATGAATATTTTCAGGAGGAAATTAATCAGGACAAAAAAGAATTAGCTGAATTGAATTTACCTGATAATTTTATGAAGCTGCAGTATCAAATTGATGCAGTTAATAGAGCAAAAACTATAATAGATGCTTATGGAGGAGTATTTGTTTCAGATGTTGTAGGATTAGGAAAAACTTATATATGTGCTATGCTTGCACAACAGTTAAAAGGGAAAAAATTAATAATATGTCCTCCAGTTCTTAAAGATCATTGGAAAGAAGTATTATTTCAATTTGATGTTTCAGCTAAAATTGAATCGTTAGGAATGCTTGATAGCCTTATTGAAGAGGGAATAGATGATATAAGATATGTATTTGTAGATGAAGCACATAGATTTAGAAACTCTAACACAGATACATTTGCTAAGCTGCATGAAATTTGTTTAGGTAAAAAAGTGATTTTAATTTCAGCAACACCACAAAATAACTATATTAGCGATTTAGCAAGTCAAATATATTTATTTCAGGAGAAAAAAAATTCAACTATAATACCTAACCAGAAGAATATCGAAGCATTTTTTAATAAATTACAAAACAAGCTAAAAAAGTATGATAAAGATGACCCTATGTATAAGAAAATTTCTAAGCAGAATTCTCAAGAAATACGAGATAAAGTGTTAAGAAATGTAATGGTTAGAAGAACCAGAAAAGAAATTGTTAAGTGGTACGAAAATGATTTAAAGGCACAAGGTCTAAGTTTTCCTAATTTAAATACGCCTAAAAAAATAATTTATGAATTTGATGAATATACAGATGATATTTTTATTAAGACTATAGAAATTATTAAAGAACTGACATATTCCAGATATAAACCATTAACTTATTTGAAAAATATACCAGTAAGTTTAAAAAGTTTACTGGTTGGTCAAAAAAATATGGGTGGCTTTATGAAAGCAATATTATTAAAAAGATTAGAAAGTAGTTTTTATGCTTTCAATAAAACATTGGGAAGATTTATTTCATCGTATGAAAACTTCATTAAAATGTATAATGATGGAATTGTATATATAAGTAAAAAATATAATGTGTATGACATGATGGATAATGGTGATGATGATAAGCTAATGGGTTTAGTAGAGGAAGATAAAGTACAGATGTTTAAATCATCTGAATTTACGAAAGAGTTTATTCAGGAGTTAAAATTTGATTTGTTAAAATTAAAAGAAATTCAAAACATGTGGGAGTTAGTAGATAAAGATCCTAAGCTTGATTATTTTATACATGGTTTGAAAAACAATGAAATTTTAATAGATAGCAAAATGATTATTTTTACAGAATCAAAAGAGACAGCTGAATATTTAGGAGAAAATTTAAATAGAGAATTTAAAGATAAAGTGATTGTATTTACAGGTCAATCAAGTAATAGATTAAAACAAGAAATTGAATTCAATTATAACCCAGATGTTAAAGAAAAGAATCAAAAAGATGATTACAGAATTCTTGTAACCACTGATGTATTAGCAGAAGGTATATCTCTGCATAGAGCAAATATAATTGTAAATTATGATTTACCTTGGAATCCAACAAGAATCATGCAAAGGGTAGGTAGAATTAATAGAGTAGGTAGTAAGTATCAGGATATCTATGTATTCAACTTTTTTCCTACATCTCAATCTAGTAAGTATATGAGTTTGGAGGACAATATAATTTCAAAAATTCAAGCTTTCCATGATACATTAGGGGAGGATTTTAAATATCTTTCAGATGATGAAGAAGTAGAGTCTCATGCTTTATTTGGTAAAGAACTATATTCAAAACTAAATAGTGATGAAATTCTAGATGAAGAGGGAGATGAATTAGATAGATCAGAGCTTGAATATTTACAAGAAATAAGAACTATTAGAGATGAAAATATTGATTTGTTTGAAAAAATTAAAAGATTACCTAAAAAAGTTAGAAGTGCAAAGATGAGTAATACTGTTTCAGAAGATAGTACAGTTACCTTTTTTAGAAAGGGTGCTTTAAAAAAATTTTTTATAACATCTAATAGTAATTCCAATGAATTGACTTTATTTCAAACTATTGATTATGTGAAATCATCTGTAGATGAAGAGAAAAAGGAAATTAAAGATATTTATTATGAACATTTAAATATAAATAAAGAGAAGTTTATTAATTCAATTACTGAAGAAGAAACATTTGACACGGTTTCAGGAAGAAAAAATAAAAATGATGCAGTAATAATTAAAATATTAAAAGGACTAAGAAATCAAAAAAAATTCACACAATATGATTATGAAAGAGTAGAAAGGTTAAAAGAAGTATGGGAATTAGGTATAATACCATCAGCTATAAGTAAGGATGCAGCTAAAGGAATAAAAACGATTATGAACGATCCTGCTAAAATATTAAATTATTTATGGGATATAGTACCTGACAGCTATAAAAATTATGAAGAAAAGAATAAAAACCATATGAATGATAAATCAGAGGTTATACTTTCTTCATTTTTGATTAAGGGGGAATAGTACATGGATAAAACACTAGAAATATTACAGCATAAGTTTAATATTGAGGAATATCAGAAGTTTTGTATGCAATTTTTAAATTTAACTAAAGAGCAGTTGGTACTATTAAAAGAACAAAAAATTAATTATCCTGTTTATAGAGATTATGTATATAGTTTTTTGAAAATTGCAGATTACACAGATAATGATGGGCAAAACATGATGGTCTTGGCAATTAAATTAAAAAATACTAAAGCAGCAGAAAGAGCAAGAAGTATGCAGAGAAATTTAGTTGCTAGATTATTAGAGGATTTTAGTATTGATGCAGCATTAGTTGCTTTTTATAGTGATGAAGATACTTCATGGAGATTATCATATGTTAATCTCGATTATGAATTTTCAGCTGAAGGATTAAAAAAGAAATTAACACCTGCAAGGAGATATTCTTATTTAGTTGGAGAAAATGAACCAAATCACACAGCTAAAGAACAGTTGAAGAATATCTATTTGGATGATAAAAATAATCCAAGTATAAAAGAAATAGAAGAAGCATTTAAAATTGAAAAGGTAACTATACGATTTTTTGATGAATACAGAAAAAAATATTTGGATTTAAAGGAGTTTTTAGAAAATGATGGTGAGTTTTTAGAAGAATCTGATAGATTAGGCTTTACTAGTGAAGAATTTGCTAAAAAACTAATGGGCCAATTAGCATTTTTATACTTCCTTCAAAAAAAAGGATGGCTTGGTGTAAAAGCAGTTCCTCATGAAATTCAATATTCGGAGTATGTAAAAGTTTATGATAAACAAAATGAAGCAGTTAGAAATGTTTTGTCTAAAGTATTTAAAAGAAACAATGCTAATATGAAACTTAGTTATACGGCTATAAAAGACCTTTCAGATATAGAAGGAGATTATTTATCAGGAGCGTTTGCATATTACAAAGATAAAAATGAACCAGACTGGGGACAATGGGGTTCAGGAGATAGAAGATTTATAAGAGGATTATTCAAGATATGTGTTAAAGAAAATGAAAAAGCACGAAAAAATAATATAGATTTAAAAGAAGATAAAAAGAATTTTTTTAATGATTATTTAGAACCGTTATTTTATTCTGCATTAAATACTAAAAGAGGAGCTAATGAATACTTTAAGTTATTTAACTGTAAAATTCCATTTTTGAATGGAGGATTGTTTGAGCCAATATATGATTATGATTGGGAAAATAAACATATAAAAATACCTAATAAAATGTTCTCGAATATAACTGAAGAGGATGAATTTGGAACTGGCATTTTAGATATGTTTGATACTTATAATTTTACAATGAATGAAGATGAACCACTAGAAAAAGAAGTTGCAATTGATCCAGAGATGCTAGGGAAAATATTTGAAAATTTACTTGATGTAAAGGATAGAAAAAGTAAAGGTGCTTTTTATACACCAAGAGAAATAGTTCATTATATGTGTCAAGAATCATTGATTAACTATTTAAATAATGAAACAGGTATAGATAGAGAGGATATTGACAATTTCATTAAACTGGGAGATTTTATAGTAGATGAAGATTCTAGAACAATGATTGGTACCAAAGACAAAACTCAATATTTAATACCTATTAGTATATATGATAACTTAAAAATATTTGATGAAGCATTAATAAATGTAAAAATTGCAGATCCAGCAGTAGGATCAGGTGCATTTCCATTAGGAATGCTTAATGAAATAGTTAGAATACGAAGCTATCTGACTATATATATGCTTCAAGGATTAAATAAATATGACTCAATGGATTTAGAAAGAAGTAGAAGTAATTACATATTAAAAGAACAAGTAATGAAATATGTTATTCATGCAGTAGATATTGAAAGAAGTGCAGTAGATATTACAAAACTAAGACTTTGGCTATCATTAATTGTTGATGCAGACGTACATACAGTTAATGCACTGCCGAATTTAGATAGTAATATTAAATGTGGTAACAGTTTAATTGATGAGTTTGAGGGAATTAAGCTATTTGATAAGAGTTTATTATATAGTAACAATAAGAGTGATAAAGAAGAATATACTCAATTGAAGATTCATGAAAACAAAGAAGAATCTTTATTAGATAGATTAGAAATATTGCAAAAAGAATTATTTGATGCTAAAGAGCCAAATAAAAAGAAAGAGATAAAAGAACTTATTGAAAAAACTGAATGGGAATTGATTGAATATAAACTGAAGAAAGATGGTAATGATGATAAGATTAAGAACCTTGAGTTTTTGAAAAAAGAACAGAGAAAGCCATATTTTATATGGGAAATGGAGTTTTCTGATGTTTTTAGAGAAAAAGGTGGATTTGATATTATAATAGGAAATCCGCCTTATGTAGGTGAGAAAGGAAACAAAGAAACTTTCAGACCTATTGCTAGAACTAACTTTGGTGAGAAATATTATCAAGCAAAAATGGATTTATTCTATTTTTTCTTTCATAAGGGAATTGATATAGCAAAAAAAAGAGGAAGTATAGCATTTATAACTACAAACTATTATATTACAGCAACAGGAGCAACTACACTTAGAAATGACTTTTTCAATAGGACAAATATATTTAAAATTATAAATTTTAATGAATATAGAATTTTTGAATCTGCATTAGGACAACATAATATAATTACGTTTTTACAAAAAAAAGATGAAATTAATGAAATTAGTTATACTAAAATAATATCAACTAATAGAAAAGGATATATCAGTGATGAAATTTTAAAGAGTATAATTAACGACAATGATAGTGAAACAGAAAGTTATATTATTGATAACAAAAAGTTATTTGAGGGTGAAGCAAAATATATTAGGCTTGTTAATATTAATAAAGATTGTGATTACTCACCGGAAACAATATTTAATAAAATGCAAAAAAAATCTATTGAATTTGGGAAAATAAGCAATATTAATTCAGGAGCAGATATAACGATAAGTAGAATTACAAACAAGCATATAAAAAATTTTGGAGATGTTTATATAAAGGGAGAAGGAGTTTTTGTTTTAAGTAAATCAGAAATAGATAATATGTATATATCAACAAAAGAACGAGAAATTATAAAAGATTTTATTAAAAATTCAAATATAAATAAATATGGATATACATTATCAGAAGATAAATTAATTTATTTAAGATGGGAAGATGATATTAACTTTTATCCAAATATAAAAGAACGATTACTACGATATAAGCCTATATTAGAAAATCAAGCACAGAGATATGGGGAAAATTACCCTTGGTATGCATTACATAGACCTAGAGATCTTAAAATTTTTCAGGCAAAAGAAAAAATACTAGTTCCATATCGAAACAAAAAAAATATTTTTGGATATGCAAAGGAAGAAGTTTTTGCTAGTAGAGATGTATTTTATATAACGGAGGTTGACAATGAATTTGATATCAAATTTATTCTTGGATTATTGAATTCTAAACTTTTTTATTTTTGGCTATATTATAAAGGGAAAAGAAAAGGTGATGTTTTAGAGTTATATGTAAAGCCTTTATCGGAATTACCCATAATTAAAGCAGGATATAGTGAGCAGCAAGAAATAATAAAATATATTGATAAAATATTAGATATAAAGCAAAGTTTATCAAAAAGTGCTGAGAGGGATATTGACAAATATGAAATACTAATAAATAAAATAGTATATGAGTTATATGGACTTACTCAAGAAGAAATAAATATAGTTGAAGAGAAATACCCAGAGGAGGAATAATTATGGCAGATATAAAATATGAAATAAAAGAAGAAGTAGGAGTATTATCGGAATCATCAAAAGGTTGGAAGAAGGAATTAAATCTTATTAGCTGGAATGGAAGAGAACCTAAATATGATTTGAGAGATTGGGCTACTGAACACGAAAAGATGGGTAAAGGTGTTACTTTAAATATGGAAGAATTAAAGAAATTAAGAGAAGTTTTAAATAATATGGATTTGGATTAATAAATAAGTATTTTGCAAATTTGTTAGCAGTATTAGAATAAGTATTTCTGGTACTGCTAATTACATATGTAAAATTGTGAGAAAAGGTGGGAAACTTATGATGTTAACAAAAGGGGAATTTTATAACAAATTAAAACAACAGAATAATTATGCAGAAGACACTGAGAAATGTATAGAGAATACAGTAAATAAGTTAATAGATTTTACTACAACTACAGATAGACCAGGAATGCTGCTAGGAAAAATTCAAAGTGGTAAGACAAGGGCATTTATAGGTGTAATTGGATTATCTTTTGATAATGGTTATGATGCAGCTGTAGTATTAACCAAAGGTACTAGAGCATTAGCACAACAAACTTACGAGAGATTAAGTAAGGAATTCAAATCATTTAAAGATGAAGATGAATTACAGATTTTTGATATTATGCAAATGCCTAATAATCTTGTACAGTGGGAATTAAATCAGAAAATGATTATTGTAGTTAAAAAGGAAACTAACAACTTAAAAAGACTTTATGAAAAATTGTTTAAAATATATTCTTCTATGAAATCTAAAAGAATATTGATTATAGATGATGAGGCTGATTTTGCCAGTGTAGGATTTGAAAAGACTAAGCAGCAGAGAATAGATATAAAAAAGATAGCAGGTCAAATTGATGAAATAAGAAACAAGTTAGATAACAGTAGTTTTTTACAGGTTACCGCAACTCCCTATTCTTTATATTTGCAACCAGATAATTTGGGAAGATCAGAAACAGGGCAGTGGTTTAAACCTGTAAAACCAGCTTTCACTGAGTTAGTACCTTATGGAGCTGCTTACATAGGTGGAGAATTCTATTTTGAAAAAAGTAATGATAAAGAAAGTATATCTTCTTACATATATGAAGAGGTTAAATGGAATGAATTGGAATCATTAAAGAAACAAGATAGAAGAAGATTTAAAATTGAGGAAGCTTTAATAAGTGATAAAATTACTGCATTAAGAGAAGCTATTATTAATTTTATAGTAGGTGGCTGTATAAGAAATATTCAGCAAAAGGAAGGAAAGGTAAAATCAAAAACTAAAAAATTTAGCTTTATAGTGCATACTGAACAGAAAAAAACATCACATGATTGGCAGAATGAAGTTGCTAGTGAAATAGTTAAGCAGTTTACAGAGAGTATCAATAGTAATGAAAAGTTATTCAATGATATTACTTTAAAAGCATATAACAATCTAAAAAAATCAATTATAATTCAAGGGCTATATATTCCTTCTTATGAAGCGGTAAAGAAGGAAATTATTAAGGCGTTACAAAGCGAATATTTAATGATTACTACTGTAAATTCGGAAAAGGATGTTAATGAGCTTTTAGATGAAAATGGTCAGCTTAAGCTTAGAACACCTTTAAACATATTTATAGGTGGGCAGATTTTAGACAGAGGAATAACTATAGGAAATCTTATAGGTTTTTATTATGGTAGAAATCCTAGTAATTTTCAACAGGATACAGTACTACAGCATTCAAGAATGTATGGATATAGACCAGTTGAAGATTTAGTGGTTACAAGATTCTATACAACTATGAGAATTTATGAAAACATGAAGAAAATAAATGAATTTGATGAAACACTAAGACAGAAGATAGCAAACAGTGAACAGGATAATGCAGTTGTATTTATACAGAAAGATTCGGAAAACACAATTATACCATGTTCACCAAATAAAATATTACTATCCGATATTACAACTATTAAACCGTATAAAAGATTACTTCCCATTGGTTTTGAAACAGGATATAAATATAATGTTGAGCCTGCTGTTAATGAGATTGATATATTATTAGACAAGCTCAATCCAGAAAGAAAAAGTTATTTTAAAATGGAGTTTAGTGAAGCAGTTTATATACTAAGGCAGATAGAAAAGACTCTTATATTTGAACCAGGGTATGAATGGGATGTTGAAGCAATGATTTCAACTATTGAATACTTATCTAACAATACTAAAAATATTGATAATAAGGGAAAAGTGTGGGGAATTAGTAGAAAAAACAGAAATATTAGCAGAAAGACTAAGGAAGGAAGATTCATGGATGCACCTGATACACCAAGAGGAAAAGAAAGTGAAGGTAGAGTTGCTAAGAAAATTGCAGATGATATTCCAGCACTAATATTACTACGAGAAAATGGATTAGAAAAGTTAGGATGGAAGGGACAACCATTTTGGTGGCCCGTTCTAGTAGTCCCTAAAGATTCACCTACTATTGTTTATTCTTCTAAAGAAGCTAAGATGGAAATATAAGTAGTTGTACAGTTTATAAGTATTTTGATAGTTAGAATATATTGAATAGTGGTAATTAAATAGGAGGGTATTTATGAAAAATCTTAATTATTTATCATCATTAAATAATAAAAAAGTAAAATTTTATACATTGCAGTTGGCTAATATGAAACGTATAGAGGAAAATGACGTTGTTTATATATTTGATGAAGTTGGAACAGGAAAGACTATAAGTGCTGGATTAAGTATAATACAATTATTATTCCAACATGAAAATGAAGATGAATATAAGGAGATATTAGTTATAACATCTCCATCAGTAACTGAACAATTTAAAAATAAATTGGAGGGTGTATTGGAACTAACAGTTGGAGAAAAAGGTAAGTATAAAAATAAAGAATATTATATTAAAATAATAAATTATGATTATCGTAATATATCTAAAATTGAAAAGAATAAATATGATTTTATTATAATAGATGAAGCACATGAGTTTTTAAATGATGACACAAAACGATACATTGAATTGATTAAATTGAGAGCAAAGAAAATTATGTTTATGACGGCCACTCCAATAAAACATTCAAAAGAAGATTTAAAAGTTTATTGTAAAATTGCATCTAAGATTATTCAAAAAAATTTTGATATTTTAGATAAATCATTGTTAGATATATGTAGTGACAAAAGAAAATTAAGTGGAGGGTTTGAATGCAATGTACCAGTAACAAGATATTTTAAAGAAACTGTAAGTAACATAGAAAAAGCTGAAGATGGTAAAGAATTTAGGAATAAGGACCATAAAAGATTAGTTCCGAAATTATGGAAATGTGGTGGAAATGTTAATACATTTTTAGTTGATAAAATAGATAAAGTAAATAAGAGTACAAATTTTGAAAATAGATTTGTAGTGTTTGTGAGGTATATTAAGGATACTGATGAGTTAAAAAAAGCTTTAGAAGAAAAAGGATATAAAGATTATCAATCTAATCGTAAAGGTAAGACATATAGTATAATAACAGGTAATACGAAAAATAGGCAACAATTATTAAGAGAATTTACAATAACTGAAAAGTTTAAATTACCACAGGTATTAATTATGACTTATAAAATTTCAGAACAAGGTATAGATTTACCTGGATATAATTATGTAATTAATTATCATATATCATCTTCTCCAAGTCAGCTTGAACAACGTTTTGGTAGAATTGATCGTTTAAATAGTATTCATAATGAACTTAACACATGTTTTATTTTAAGAAACAATAGAATAGATAGAGATACAAATACAGCTAATTTTTACATTGCAATTATTACATATATAAATGAATTTTTGCCATTAATACCATCTAAGAATTGTTTGATTACATCTAATATTTTAGATTTTATTAATAATAATATTAATAATATTAATTCATATTATAACAAATTATGTGAAGCCATTGATTCTAAGAATTTTAAAAAAGTACATAAGATGTTATCAGAATGTAAAAATGATGATGAATTAGATGATGATATTTTTAAATTAATATCTTTTTATAAAGAAAGAAATATTGAATTTGAAAAAAATATAGAAGAATTTAGAAAAACTATGAAAACAGAAGTGAAAAAATGTATTAAACAATTAAATAAAAGTAAAGAACGTATAAAATGGTGGCAAGAAAATATTGATGAAGTGTCTAATAATGTATTTTACATTAATACTAATGAAGATAAAATTGATTGGAGTAAAAAATATGACATAGAAAGTATAGATCCTAAGGAAGTAGCATTAAATATTACAAAACTAAAAAAATATAAAGAATTTTCTCGAAATTTCAAGAAACCTTTACAAATAATGACAGAATGGAATAAATACAAGGATTCAAAGCGTTTAGAAAAATACTTTGAAAATTTATTTCATGAAAATAAATTTGAATTACTCTTTCCAAAATATGGATTATATGATAAAAATGAAATATTTAAAGATTGTAAAGAAACATTAAAAAAATATTTAAATGAATTAGTTCCTACATTACCATTTTTCAAAATGTGTGATAAGTATAGAAATATTGTACAAAGTTTTGCTTATAATAATGACCAAACATTTAGAAGAAGATATGACTTTAATCCATTTACAAAATCTATAGAAGACTTAGAAAAAGAAAGTTATAATTTAGATATTTGTGAAGACTTTTTCAAAAATTATAAAAATAGAGATAATTTTTATATTAAAGAGATGGATAAAAAAATTAGTTCATCAAACTGGTTAAAAATGATATATATGTATTCAAAACCAGAAGAGTTTACAATTGCTGAATCAATGTCTCGTTTGAATGATGGTCAATTAAAAATAATTAATAATAAATATAAATCAATTCCATATAAAGTTACAGGAAATGATAAACCAATAAAATTAAAAGAATACATTGTTAGTGATCTTATTAAGAAAATGTTTAATTTCAAGAAAAAAAATAAATATTTATCAGAAGAAATAGAAGGTTTAAAGAGTGAATATAATATGTTTTTTAATGATAAGAGTTTATTTCATCATTTTTACTATAATGATTCGAACATTATACGTTCAAATGTAGATAAAAAACTTTGTGAAATGGCTCTTAGTAGTAATAAGGAAATGTACAGTGATAATATAACTAAAGAAATAATTAAAGAACTATCAAATAGTAACTGGCGAGATGTATACAAATTATATAATTTAGATTATTTATAAATAGAATAGTAGACTTATAAAATTCTTAAAAATCAGTTATTAGATATAAAGATATATTTACTTAAAAAATTAAGTAAAAAAGTGTTTGAAAAAATTTCAATCCCTCAAGTGAAATCTATTTTTGAGAACAATATAGAAGGTGCAAAAATTTTTTTATCTTTTTTAGATGAGAATTCACATATACTTGATTTTGGATGCGGATTTGGCAGAAATACAAATTATCTATTAAAAAAAGGACTTCAAGTAAGTATTAGTGATATATCAGAAAGAAGTATGGAGATATGTGAAGAAAATGTATTGAGGTACGGATATAGTATACATAAAATTCAATATGGTGAAAGATTGGGTTGTAAAGATCAATTATTTGATGGAGTAGTTTTGTGGAGTGTATTGGACCATATGACGTTAGCTAATGCTAAAGATACAATTGATGAAATCGATAGAGTTTGCAAAAATGGTTCAGTATTATTATGTTCTTTTGATGGAGAAGAGTATATTAACAAAGATATGTATAAGGAAAATGAAGATAGAAGTATAACCTTTGTAAAAGGTAAGGATAAAGGTATGACATTACGATTTTTTAAGAATGATGAGATATTTGATTTGTTTAGGGATAATTGGGAGATTTTATATTTCAGGGATATAACTTCGCAATGTGAAAAAGTAATAGTATGTAGAAAGAGAATTTTGAATAAATAAGAATTAATACTTATTTGACATGAGACTTGTATATTGGAATAGATAATGTTATTATGGCTGTCTAAAGGAGGATTAAGGAGAAATGAAAAAAATAACGATTATACTTTTAGTTTTTATTGCATTATTATTTTCAGCTTGCTCAAGTACTGCAGTGGATAATGCTTCAAAAGAAGCTTCTGATCAATTACAAAATATATCAAATAAAAATAATAAATATGTACTTATGGTTAAAGATGGACATCCAACTGATTATCCAGACGTCACATATGGTAAATCTTTCGATAATTTTTTTGGCTCACCAACGTGGAAATACTTTAAATCTGATGATGGTAGAGATGTTGTAGAATTTACAGGAGATTGCACATATAGAGAATCAAAAGTAAAAGCAAGATTACAATTTATACTCAAGGTAGATGATGGAACATTTGAAGCAGGGGCATTGTCTTTTAATGAAGTGCCACAAGAAAATGTAGTAACACTTTCGCTATTAGGAAATGTATTTAAAGAAGAACAAGAGAAAATGTCAAAAGCGAAAGAAGCAGAAATATCAAAAATTGAAAAGAAAGAAAAAGCATCAGATGATAAAAATGACAATATAAATTTTCAAAAAACACCTATTGATCAGGCCGCACAAAGAAAAATTAATATTTTCATGAGTAATTTCGCAGAGGTTCCTTTTGATATGTCATTTAAGGAAGATAATATATCAGATAGGCAGTTAATATTATTTGGTTTTTGGCATTATTATAGGAATCATGGAATGAAAGAACCATATTTTCAATTTGAAAAACCTTATTGTAAGATAAGTAAAAAATATATTGAACAAGCAGTAAAAAAATATTATAACATAAGTAAAATAAATCATCAGACAATACCAATAGATAAAAACTATAGTTATGAATATAAAAATAGATACTATTATTTTATGCCTGCAGAGGGAGAATGTCCTATTGATTATTCAGTTGTTTATAGAATTGATAATATTGGGCAAAACAAATATTATATTTATGCAAAAGAATATCATGGTAGTGAAAACACAACTAAACTTCCGCTTAATTATGATTATTATGGATTAAACTACGATAAGGCAGAAAAGATATATAAAGATGAAATGGATGTTTATACAGTAAAGATGGTTAAAGCTAAAGTAGAAAAAATAAAAGAGAACGGTAAAGAGAGATATATTTTATTGGAATATGCTGCAAAATAATAGGGGACGGTTCATTTAGTATACAAGCTATCTCAGGGGTTTTTAATAGGCGATGGCTTGTACTCTAAATGTGCATTTTCAATCTTTGTTGATCTATTAAGAAATAAATATTTAAAATTATATTCCTAGTAAAAGTATGTTGTTTAGTATGAGATGTTTAGGAGAAAATTGATTATAAGTTGTTATTAATGAAATTATTTTTAGTCAAAAGATATTCTTTGAATTTTGTCATTATTTCACCATTACTCCAATAGGATATCATTTTTTCCTCTGGTATATCTGAAATAGGAACATCAAAACCTTCAGGAATAAAAATTTGTTCAATTGAAGTACCACATTTTTTGCTAGGTTGGTATGCCAATTCTCCTTTATATGATCCAGTAAAAATAACTGGTTTTTCATTTGGATAGCAATATGCTAAACAATCTTGGATAATAAGAGTACGATTAGTTTTGTTTTTCATTAAATTAATATAATCATCTGCAGAAAACCATTCATTGACAAACTTGATAAAAGGACCAGGAAATCCATTCAAAGCTTCAATATAAAAACCAGCATCTGTTACAATAACAGGTTGGTTTAATTGTTTACTTGCCCAAACAGCCGAGTACATAGCTACTTCTTGAACATTTTTACTTTGGATTTCAGGAGGATCCAAGTCCTTTTGTAAGAGAGTAATTTTTGTATTCATAAATACTTGTGAAGCAACATTAAATTTAACATCATTACCTGTAATATAAATTAAAGTATTATCCATATTTATCTCCTTTTTAAATTTTAATTAGTAAAATAATTCACATAAGTATATTATTTCGTTACAATTACTATATTTCCTTTATGATGTAATATAACAAATTGTAAAATAAACCATATTTTAATATAATTATATAAAGTGAAGAAATTAGTTTTTCAATGGAGGTAGAATATTATGAAGATTCACAGTGATTTTGATATTAATTATCCTTCGGTAAGTCACAAAAAATACATAGAGTGTGTTTATGAATTTTGCAGGAAAAATAGATTTTCAATGATTTTAAGAGGTTCATTATCAAAGGGCACAGCAACAAAATACTCTGATATTGATTTAATAATTTTAGGCAACATAAGAGGTAGTAAAATTGATGAAGTAATAACTCTTTATGATAAACCTATAATGACTAACTTTACAGAAAGACCTAAAGGAATTTTGATATTGATTTATAAAGATACTATTTCTGTGGATTTGGATATAAGAGAAACAATTTCAAAGGAAGATTTAAGGGATAGTAAAATTCTTTTAAAATATGATGAAAACTTCATTATTTCTGACAAAACAGCAATTAGAAAAGAAATAATATCTAAGTACATTCCTAATAGACCTATGTGGTACAAAACATTGAGGCTGGTACACAAAGGAACTATTAAGTATTTATCAAATAAAACTGATAGTGCATATAATTTATTATCAGAAATTAAAGAAAGTCTTACTAATTTTAATATGAATAATTTAAAACTTAATGGAAATTTTGAAGATGATATACAGTGCATTTTTAATGAGTTTTGCGAAAAATTCGAGGTGGATTTAAAGATAAAAATACTATTTGAAGATCTTTTTAATAAAATAGGGGACGGTTCATTTTAAAAGTTTGAAATATCATGCAATAAAGAAAAGTTATAAAGGAAAGGTGGAGGTACTATGAAAGTTAAATTAACTATTTTAGAAAGTAAATGTAGAGGAAATTATCACAAAAAGGGAGATAGTTATATAGTAGAGGATATTTGTCCACCTATATGTCATGAGTTATGGCAAAGTATATATCCTTGTGTTTATACGTTGTTGAATAATGGGGATTTAGATTATGGAAATACAAAAGCAAAAAAATTTCAAATGAGATGTCCAGACAATGGTAGGGTTTTAATTCGGGGAGAAGTGATTGATGATTAAAACTTAGGGACGGTTCATTAAAAATTTTGAAGTTATACCAATAATAAAAACAACGAATAGCTTTTAATTATTTAAAAATTAAATGAATTTGCAATTAGAAAATTATAATAATATTTTTTAGTTATATAAATTTATTATAAATAATATTTTTTTTACAATAATTTAGGAAAAATGTATAGCTTGTCCTTTTCTATATTATAAAAGTGTAATTGTGCAGGTAAAATTTAAAAAGTTTATTTGAAGAAAATATTTTAAAAATTTTTTTATTTTTTATATTAATTTTTAATTTAAATTTACCTAAAACCTAATAATATTAATGAAAACTTAGTATAAAAATTTCAATTATTTAATTTTAAGTAATATAAGATTTAGGTTTTAACTAGCTTTTGAGGCAAGAAAATCATCAATAATATTTTTGTATTTATTATCTTTCAGGACAATGTCAATACCCATAGAACATAGAGCAGAAATACGTGATTGAGTTATATTGCCAAGAATTTTACATACTTCGCTATCTTCAGAATTACGTAAACATTTTAACATTAATACATATAAAGCTTTATTTTTAGTATTTCTTCTTTTATTTTTCAAAACAATTTGCCATTTAGGCATGCCAGTATATTCAGAAAGAAAAGTTAATATTTCCTCAGGACTAAAAGTTCTCTTTACAATATGTCTTTCACTTCTATATTCAGTTTTTTCGTCTTTAAATTCAGTGCTTTTTTCAAGTAGCTTGTCAGTACAGTTATATACTAATTCTGTATAGTTTGCTCTAGCTTTTTTTACATTGGTATTAAAAAATTGCATAATATAATCCTCATCAAGAACATTAAAAGGATCACTTCTTAATCCCAAGTATACTGCTAAACTTGAATGTTTGTATTTTTCTATACAATTTCTATATTTTTTTATGTCCTTAGGATTTTTGTGAATGTAAGCAGAAAGAGTTAAGAGATAATGGTCAGTATCTATTATTTTACTTTTAAATCTATCACGAAAAACATGGCCTTTTCTCTTTTTACCATTTCTTCTATGGACGCTATTGTAGTATTGAGCATAAGATTGATTTATGTCATGCATGAATTGGCTAACGTCAGCCCCATTAGAATCAATTATCAAATGACCATGAGTGCTCATAAGGCAGTATGCATATACTTTAAAATGAAACTTAGTTTGATATTTTTTTATAAGTTCCATATATTTATTTTTGTCGCTATTATTATTGTATAATAAAATTTCACTCATTCCATTAAAAATTATGTGATAAATTCCGTTTATAATTTTAATTCTAAAGCTTCTTGCCATAAAAATTTCTCTCCTCTATTAATAGTTTTATTTAAGATTATTAACAAAAGTAAAGAAAAGTAATCAATTTAAGGTAAATTTGAGACAAGAAAAATTACTAAAAAATAAACTGTCCCCTTGAATTAGTCAAGATTTGCTTGAATGAAAAATGAACCGTCCCCAAATTTGTGTGAAATTTTTACTTGTATGTAGCATTATTTTAGCAAGTTTAGTTTTTGTGATGAAAAAAAGCTATAATGAAAACAACAGATAAATACATATGAAAACCTTAACAAAAAAGTTTTGGGAGGTATACGAAGATGAAAGGTAAAAAGATATTATCATTAATTTTAGGAACAGTTATGGCAGCTTCATTGTTTGCAGGATGTGGAAGTACGGGCAAAGATTCAGCTAAAAAAGGAAATGAATCATTAACAATTTATGCAGGACTTATGGAAGACCACGCTCAATTAGCTGCAAAAGAATTTGAAAAAGAAACAGGAATAAAAACTAATGTTGTAAGAATGAGTGGAGGAGAAATCCTTGCAAGAATTCAAGCTGAAAAAGAAAACACAAAAGCATCAGTTTGGTATGGTGGACCAGCAGATACTTTCGTAGAAGCAGGAAGTAAAGGATTACTAGAAAAATATAAATCACCTAAGGCAGAAAAAATTCCAGATAAATTCAAAGATAAAGATGGATATTGGACAGGAATTTATAATGGATATCTTGGATTTGTATGTAATAAAAAATTATTAGAAGAAAAAGGAACAAAGGTTCCAACAAGTTGGGAAGATTTATTAAAACCAGAATACAAAGGACAAATCGTTGTTGCAAACCCAGGTTCTTCAGGAACAGCTTATACTTTAGTTGCTACAACAGTTCAATTAATGGGCGAAAAGAAGGCTATGGATTATTTAGCAAAATTAGATAAACAAATAAAACAATATCCAAAAACTGGATCAGCACCAGCTCAAATGGCAGGTATGGGAGAAGCAATGGTTGGAATTTGTTTCTTACATGATGGTATAAAGTATAAAAAACAAGGATATAAAGATATTGTTTTATCAGCACCAAAAGAAGGTACAGGTTATGAAATTGGTTCAGTTGCTATTATAAAAAATGCTCCAGATATGGATGCTGCTAAAAAGTTTGTTGATTGGGCATTAAGTAAAAAAGCTCAAGAATTAGGACAAACAGTTGGAAGTTTTCAATTCTTAACAAATCCAGATGCTAATCCACCAAAAGAAGCAGCAGAAATAAAAGATACAAAATTAATAAACTATGATATGAAGTTTGCAGGAGAAAACAGAGGTAAATTAGTTGAAGAATGGCATAATGTAACTAAAAAATAATATATTTAGTAATCCTGTCTTTTAAAAGGCAGGATTACTAATAAAATGTGAAAGTGCGAAAGGAGCAATTAAAATGGCATTAAATAAGTACAAAAGCAAAATGCGTAATGACATTACGGATATGAAGAAAATATGGAGAGACCCCATGCTCCTAACTACAATAATATTTGTAATAATGATTTTATTAATATTTATTTTATTTCCCTTATTTTCAGTGCTTAAACAAAGTTTTATATCAGATGAAGGATTTACTTTAAAATCATACATAAATATCGTCAAAAGTATAAGTTTTAGACATACATTAAGCAATACATTAAAATTAGGACTTTCTGTTGGAGTATTATCTACTTTAATAGGTTTTATATTTGCATATGCAGATTCTTATATAAGATCTCATTTTAAAAAAATGTTTAATATAGTATCAATACTTCCAATAATATCACCACCATTTGTATTAGCATTATCAGCAATTATGCTATTTGGACAACACGGATTAATAACATATAAAATATTAAAAATTCAAAACGCAAATATTTATGGATTTAAAGGACTACTAATTGTACAAACAATGACATTTTTCCCAGTTGCATATTTAATGTTAACAGGATTATTAAAACAAATTGACCCTGCTTTAGAAGAAGCAGCAAGAAATATGGGAGCTTCTCATTGGAAAACATTTAAAACAGTAACACTTCCATTAATGGCTCCAGGTATTGCAAATGCATTTTTATTAACATTTATAGAAACAGTTGCAGATTTTGCAAATCCTATGGTTATAGGTGGAGATTTTTCAACTCTTGCAACAGAGATATATCTTCAAGCAATAGGTAATTATGATATGCAAGGTGGAGCAACAATAGCTACTATATTACTTGTATTAACAATATTAATATTTGTATTTGAAAAATACTGGCTCGAGAAAAAGTCTTATGTTACTGTAACAGGTAAGGCTTCTAGAGCTAGAGAATATATATCAGATAAGAAAATCGTATTACCAATAGATATATTTTGTTTATTAGTAACAGTTTTTGTATTAGGATTCTATATTTTAATACCACTAAGTTCAGTATTCAAAATATGGGGTATAGATTATTCATTAACATTAGATCATTTTAAATATGTATTTAATTTAGGCTTAAAACCATTAACTGATACAACATTTTTATCAGTAATTGCAACACCAATAACAGGTGTACTTGCAATGATAATAGCATTCTTAATAGTTAGAAAGAAATTCTTTGGTAAAGCTTTTGTTGAATTTAGTTCACTTTTAGCTATGGCTGTTCCAGGAACTGTTTTAGGTATAGGATATGTATTATCATATAACACAAAACCATTGTTATTGACAGGTACAGGAACAATAATAGTAATAGCGTTTGTTATGAGAAGCTTACCAGTAGGGGTAAGATCAGGGGTTACAGCACTTCAACAGATAGATCCAGCAATTGAAGAAGCTGCTTCGGATATGGGTGCAAATACTTCTAAAGTATTTTCAAGTGTAACTCTACCACTTATAAAACCAGCCTTCTTTAGTGGTCTTGTATATAGTTTTGTAAGAAGTATGACTGCTGTAAGTACAGTAATATTCTTAATATCTGCTAAATATAATTTGCTTACAGTTCAAATATTAGCTCAAGTAGATGCAGGCAGATTTGGAGTAGCATCAGCATATTCAACTTTATTAATAGTAATTGTGTATATAGCAATATCAATTATGTACTTCTTATTAAGCAAAATGGGAGTAAGTAAAGATGAAATAATGTAGTACAGATTTCAGTAAAACCTTTAAAAGATAGTGTAAAGTAAGCTATGAAAGAATATAGTTGAAATTATTATAAGAAGGTGAATTTAGAAATTTGCAGATGTGGCTAGTGCTATTAAGAAATGTAGTTGAAATTATTATATTTATCTTTGTAGCAAATATTATAGGTAAATTCGCGGCAAACGTAGTAAAGGTATAAATTTAAAAATAGCTTAATTTATCAATGAGTGGAGGGCTAAAAATGAAAAAGAGTAAAGGTGTTAATATAAAAAATTTAAGTAAAATATATGTTGGAAATAATAATAAAGAGTTTAAAGCGGTTGATAATATTTCAGTAGACATAAGACCAGGTGAATTTGTAACATTACTTGGACCATCTGGATGTGGTAAAACAACTACACTTAGAATGATAGCAGGGTTTGAAATACCTACATCAGGAGATATTTATTTAGGTGGAGATAGAATAAATGATCTTCCACCAGATAAGAGAGATTCATCAATGGTATTCCAAACATATGCACTTTTTCCACACTATAATATTTATGATAATGTTGCATACGGATTGAAATTAAAGAAATTAAGTAAAGATGAAATAAGACAAAAGGTAAGTGACATAATAGATTTAGTTGGATTAAAGGGTATGGAAAATAGATATCCAAATCAATTATCAGGAGGACAGCAGCAAAGGGTTGCACTTGCTCGTGCGCTTGTTATGGAACCTGGAGTATTGCTCTTCGATGAACCATTATCAAATTTAGATGCTAAACTTAGAGTTTATATGAGAACAGAAATAAGAAAGATTCAAAAGAAGGTTGGTATAACTGCAGTATATGTAACTCATGATCAATCAGAAGCTATGAGTCTTTCAGATAGAATTATAATAATGAATAAAGGTGTAATTGAACAAGTAGGTACTCCAAAAGAAGTTTATTATACTCCTAAAACTGAATTCGTTGCAGATTTTATAGGAACAGCTAATTTCTTAGATGGTAAAATAAAAGATGTTGTAGATGGAAAAGCTAAGATAGAGGTTCATGGAAAAGAACTTTTAGTTCCATATAAAGGAGAAAAGAAATCAGGGGATGATTGTAAGTTAGTTATAAGACCGGAAGCAGTCATTATTGGAAGAGAAGGAGTATTAAAAGGAAAAGTAGAATTAGCTACATTTATGGGAGAATATCAAGATTATATAGTTAAGATAAATGGATTAGATTTTAAAGTACAAGATTATAATCCAATGGTTAAAGAAGTATTTGGTGAAGGTGATGAAGTAATGCTTAGCTTCTTACCGGAAAATGTACATATATTATAGTTGTTTTAGTGTGTACATATTATTATAATTTATTATTGAATATGAAAATGTATATATACTATAATTTGTCCTTAAACAAAATAACATTGAGCGAGATCACATAGTAAATCTGTGTGATCTTGTTTAGCAAAAAGCTCCATTTTCGCAGTATACAAATCTAAACTTCCATATTTCCATAATCAATAAATAAATGGCATTTTTTTATTAGATATATTAGGCTATAAATAATTTTAAGACTTAAAAATTTATTACTCAACCTTCGTAGTAATGTATCATTTCTCGCAGCTACCGTTTTTATATGTAAAAGATAAATTCATAAGTATTGACTTAAAAGTTTTTTTAGTAAGACATTATTTGTGTATGAAGTAATAATTTTTTTAATTTTAATAATTTGGTATTTAGAATTATATGATTTCAATAGATAATGTTTCAAATTAGCTAAAAATATAGCTGTTAATGGTTTGGGGATGTTTAGAAATTCTGTAAAGTATGATTTGTAATATAAAGTAAAATAATTTATTGCAATTGATAAATGTTATATATTGCAAAATTTGTGGTAATTCGTAGTAATAAAAATAATAGCTGCATTTGATATTAATATAATGATAAAACATTAAGATAGTGTAAAGGAAGTTGTGAAAAAATGTAGTTTAAATTATTATAGAGAAATTTGTGGTAAAACTTAAAAAATAGTTTGAATTATCAATCAAAATTATAAATTTAAGTATGATAAAAAATTAATAAGAGGTAGGAGATATGAAAATAGAGATAATAATTAGGTTAGGGTTAGCAATTTTAATTGGTGGATTAATAGGATACGAAAGAGAGTTTAAAAATAGACCAGCAGGATTTAGAACACATATATTGGTTTGTGTTGGAGCTGCGGTAATATCAATGATTCAAGTTTATGATATTGAAAGAATTACAAATTCTATATTAGCACATCCAGAACTTGGACAAGCTCTTAAGGCAGATATAGGAAGACTAGGGGCGCAAGTTATAACAGGTATAGGATTTTTAGGTGCGGGTACTATAATTCATGATAAAGGATCTGTAAAAGGACTTACAACTGCAGCTACGATTTGGATTGTAGCATGTATAGGTCTTGCAATAGGGATGGGACATTATTTTTTAAGTATTTCAGCAACTGTAGGAGTTTTGATTGTATTAGTATCTTTAAAAAGATTAGAGAGTAAGCTTTTTGAAAAAGGGAAAATAGTTAAATTAGAAATTCATTATTTGGAAAATAATTTCATAAATGAAGTAGAAAAGTTGTTTTCACAATATAGTATAAAAGTTAAAAACATAGAATTTTGGATAGAAGAAGATGAAGAAGGGGAGAAGATAAGTTTATACACTATAGTAGTGCCAAGACATGTGAAAACATCTAAAATAATTCAGAGAATATCTGCTATTACAAATGTTATGAGAGTTATTGAAAGTTAAGTAACTCAACTTTCGCAGGTGAAAAATAGCCACTATGGGAAATGATATTTTGCTTAGAAACCTTTCACTTCAGTAACAAGTTCTAAGCTTTACTCATATTGAAAAAAAGATTTTTTAATTAATATTTCATAGGAATCAGTAATTAAAAAATAACTTTTTTCAAATTCGTAAAGCTAAGAACTTGTAAACTTTGTTCAAATCCCAAAACTCTTTTACTTCTTAAATGCGAATGATGAAATTCTGTTTCTTGAATTGTATTTTTAGCCTTTGACAAGGGCTTATTTTTTTTACTCATTATATATACTTATGGCAAAGAGTTACTTTGTGTAGTGAAAGGTTTTGGAGGAATATATCATTTTTCACAGCGACTATTTTCAGCTGGAAAAATTGAAAATATAAGTAACTCAACTTTCGCATGTGAAAAACAGCCGCTACGGGAAATGATATCTTGCTTAGAAACCTTTCACTTCAGTAACAAGTTCTAAGTTTTACTCATATTGAAAAAAGATTTTTTAATTAATATTCCATAGGAATCAGTAATTAAAAAATAACTTTTTTCAAATTCGTAAAGCTAAGAACTTGTAAACTTTGTTCAAATGTTTCTTACGCAAGATATCATTTTCCTTTGCTAGACAGTATTTTTTTACTGCGAAAGTTGAATAATTAATTAACGTGTATAAGGTTAGTGTAAAATTACTGTAGGATATTTTAAAGCAAAAAATAGAAAAAGAGACGCCCTTTTGATAATATATTAAGTTACTAAACAAAAAATAAAACATAGAAAGGGTGTCGCTCATGAACATTATACAGGATTTTATGAAAAACGGCATTATAAGTATTTGATAAGGCAGTAATGGTAGAGTTCAAGGGTAATGGCAAATGGATAGTGGAAAAGAAAGTTAAGTCATTAAAAAGGGAGCTTGTGAATGAAGCAATAGATATGCCTATGGCAAAATTGGTATAGTTCACATTAAATATTTGATGTGATATAATGAAATTAAATAAGAAAATTGAAAAAATAATATATGTAAGGATAAAAAGCATGAAAAATAGAGAAAAAAGTAAATTTGGATATAAATTATTAAAGTTTTTTATTTTAATAGGTATGATACCATTAATAGTTATGACTGTATGTACATATTGGAATACTTCTAGGATAGTTAATGATAAGGTTAACAAGTCAGTAAAAAACAACTTAGAAGTTATGAGTAAACTTATAGATTCGTCTATAAGTAATTTAGAAGGCATAGTTAAATATGTTTCAGATAGTGAGGATGTAAATAGAATTTTAAGAAAAAAAGATTATGCCAATTACGATGAGAGATTCGAAGATATTCAAACATTGTACAAGACCACAAGTATTTTTTTATCTAATGGTGCACATCAAAAGATACCTTTTTATTTAATTGGGCAAAATAAATTAGCTAAATTTACCAACGAAGAAAGTATTCCAGAAATATATACAAATATGAACTCGGAAATTTTCAAAAATATTAATAAATATGAAGAAAAGAAATATGTGACTTATGTACAAAGAAGAGTTGGCGGCGAAGAGCGAAAAGATGTTGTTTTAAGTATGGGTAAGCAAATAAAAGATGTGATTTCAGATGAAAAGTTGGGTTATATAATAATAGATATTCATGATGAGTATTTTGATGAAATATTTAAAAGCACACAAATATATAATGATAGTAATGTTTACATATTAGATTCTAAAGGAACCATTATAACAGATAAATTAAAAAAGAATAGGACAGGCTTTAAGTTTTACGATAAATATGTAGAAAAAATATTAGAACAAGATAAAGGTAATTTTTTAGGAACAATAGCTGGACAAAAGAGTGCTATATATTTTTCAACTATACATAATTCAGGATTTAAAATAGTAAAAATAATCCCTTTAAGAAGTATTAATAAAGATAAAAACGTTATAATAAGAGTATTTTTTATTTTGTTTTTGTTACTTGGAATTATGGGAGTAAGTGCGGCAATAGTATTGTCTAGAAATATATCAAAACCTATAAATGATTTAAGTAAACTTATGAAGAAGGTTGAAACTGGTTCTCTAGATGTTAGGTATAATGTAAATACAAACGATGAAATAGAAATATTAGGGGACAGTTTTAATAAAATGGTAATAGAATTAGACAGTCTTATAAAAGAAGTTTATCTTAAACAGTATTTATTAAAAGAATCAGAACTTAAAGCATTAAAAGCACAGATTAATCCACATTTTTTATACAATACATTAGAGTCTATTAATTGTATGGCAAAGCTTAAAGATAATAAGGGTGTTTCTAAGATGGTTATTGCTTTAGGAAAATTTTTAAGATATAGTATGAGCAAAAAAGGTGATATTGTATCAATTGAGGAATGTATGGGAGAAGTCAAAAATTATCTAGACATTCAAAAGGTGAGATTTGGAGATAAGTTTGAATGCAGTATAAGTATTGAGGATGGAGTTAAAGATAAAAATATTTTAAAATTATTAGTTCAGCCTATTGTTGAAAATGCACTTATACATGGATTAGAACCTAAAATAGGAAAAGGAACATTACAAATTAAAGTATATAAAAATAAGGAAGATATCTGCATTGATGTTATTGATAATGGGGTAGGAGTAAAAGATAATGTAACTTCTACAAAGAGTATAGGGATGAGTAATGTTAATAAAAGAATAAAGCTTCAATATGGAGAACAATATGGAGTTAATATTAAAAACTTCAAAAATCCAACATGTATACAAATAAAGATTCCATTTAACGATAATATACTTGATAAAAACTGTTGTTTAGAAAGTGGGGACCGCTTTGATAAAAGTAATGATTGTAGATGATGAATATTTAGCAAGACAAGTTATGAAACAGACAATAGAATGGGAAAAATATAAATGTAGATTATGTGCAGAAGCATCTAATGGAGTAGAAGCAGTAGAAATAGCTAAAAAAATTAGGCCTGATATAGTCATAACGGATATAAATATGCCAGGAAAAGATGGAATAGAAATGGCCAAGGAAATTAAAAATTTTAATCCTGAGTGTAATTTTATAGTTATTACAGGGTATGATGAATTTGAATATGCAAGAGCAGCGGTTAAAATAAGTGCGGTTGATTTTATATTAAAACCTATTGATGAGGATGAATTTGTAAGTTCGATAAAAAAAGCAGTGAAAGATGTAGAAAAAAAGAGGGAAACTTGTAATATTACAAGTGAAAAAATTCTTCTTAATATGATGAGAGGAAAAATTCAAATAAAGGAATTAGATTTAGAAAGTAACGGAATTTATTTAAATAATATTGTAATTGTAAATATAAAAAATGATAGTTATGAAAATTTGTTAGAGAACGACAATGTATTTGAGTTATATAGCCAAAATGGACATATAATTCAAATTATAAAAGAAAATATAAAAGATTGCTATGTTATAGAGTGTCATGAAGATAAATTGGCAATTATTTTAAAGGCAGATGAAATAGGTAGAAGTTTAGATATACATGAGTGTATACAAAATGTAAAGGATTTAGTTGAAAAGAAAACTAATACTACAATTTCATTAGGAATATCTAATATTTTTAATATAAATTATATTAGAGATGCATATGAGCAATCAAAAGAGGCTTTAAAAAACAGACTTTACTTTGGTAAAAATAATATTATGTATTATGATAGTATTAATTTTTCAGTTAATGGTACTAGAGTTAATATTGAACAAAATGAAAGAGAATTAATACTTAGTATAAAAGCGTGTGATAAAGTTAAAGTAGAAAAAAGGTTGAGTAAAATATATGAGTATATGAAAGAAAATAGATGTAGTACTTATTTTATAAAACAAGTAAGTATAGAGTTAGTGTTAAAGGTGTTAAATATTCTTGCAGATCACAATATAAAAGAAGATAAGATATTTGGAAAACAATTTAATGTATATAAAAATGCAGATACTTTAAGTACTATTAACGAATTGTATTCATGGGTTTTAAAAGTGATGCTTGATGTTATTAGAAATATTAAAATATCTATGATAGAAAAGGAAGAAAATGGAGTTGAAAGAGCTATACAATACATAAAATCCAATTATTGTTCTGATATTACTTTGAGCGAAATTTCTAGTAAAGTTTATTTAAATGAAAGCTATTTGAGCAGAAAGATAAAACAAAGACTAGGAATAAATTTCAAAGAATATTTAACAAAGCTTAGAATGGAAAAGGCTATAGGACTTTTAAATAAACCTAATATAAGAGTTTCAGAGGTTGCAAATCAAGTAGGATATATGGACTATAGAAGATTTACAAGTAATTTCAAAAAATACACAGGATATTCCCCAAGTGAATTTTTAAAAATAAAATAAAGGGGACGGTTCATTTAAAAATGTTACTGATTTGTGCATTTTATGGTATAATTAGTATATAATATAAGTGAATTATGTAAAAAAACGTAATATAATTATAGAAAATAGCATTTATGATACTAAATTTTTAAATATATCTGATAGAGTAATCGATTTAATGAGTAATAAAAATATATGATTGTATTTAATATGTGTTTTATATGTATAAGTTATTAATATACTTTGAAATAAGATTTCGTATAATAATTAGTTTAAATTTAGTTTTGATTAACCTATTGTTAGAAGTTAGATATATAGTAAAAAGATAAAAATTTGTAGGTATAAAATTTAAAAGTTTGAAGAAGGTGAAGAAATGCTTATTTTATTGGTTGATATGTTGTTGGATATAATCATATTCTTTATAATAGCACAGTTAGCAACTGTTATACATCAATTAGGACATGCTATAATAGGATTAATTTTTACTAATGATAAAGTTATGATATCCCTTGGAGGAGACAATGTTAAAAGAACATTTAATATTGGAAGATTAAATGTTGAAATACGAAATTTTTCACCATTTGTTGGTTTTGTTCATTGTAATTTCAGAAATGCTAAAAAATTTGAAAAAAGTTTATTTTTTTTAGCGGGTCCAGTTATTTCATTCTTAATGGCTATTATTATTTATTTTAGTGCAAATAACATAGCATTAGATTCTACATATATTTCAATTTTAAAAGTTTATGCTGGATATTTTTTTCTTCAAGGAGTATTAACTATTATTCCAATTCAATATTGTGACATGTTTGGAGTGTATAAAGGTACTTCAAGTGATGGATATAATGCTTTTAATATATAATATAGGGGACGTAATATAATAAATATAGGGGACGGTTCATTTTTTTTAGATAAATTTTTAAAAAAAATGGACTGTTTTTTTTGAGTTATATTTTATTATTTATTACATTTTGATAAAATGTTTACAAGATTAACTGGTAATAATTTATTTATAATTGTATTACTAAAATTGTATAATAAATGTACATGAAATGCATAAAAAGTAAACCGTCCCCATAGGTTTAGGTTCCTAATGAATGTACAAGAAATGAACCGTCCCTATAGGTTAGCTACTAAAATTTTGTGAATTTGGTTATGAAAAGAGATGAAAACTATGATAGTAAGTGTAAGTAGACGTACAGATATACCTGCTTTTTATTATGAATGGTTTTATAATAGAATAAAAGACGGGGAGGTTTTGATAAGAAATCCATTTAATAGGATACAAATAAGTAGAATAATTTTAAATCCAAATACTGTAGATTGTTTTGTGTTTTGGACCAAAGATCCTTATAAATTTATAAAAAAAATTCATTTATTAAGAGATTATAATTATTATTTTCAATTTACTTTAAATCCTTATAGAGATGATATTGAAAAAGGAGTTAGAAAGAAAAAGTATATAATGGAAACTTTTAAGGAACTGTCTTTAATGATAGGTAAAGAAAAGGTAATCTGGAGATATGATCCTATACTGTTGAATGATTATTACAATAAGGAATATCATTATACTTGGTTTGAAAAGTTTTGTATGAATTTAGAGGGATATACAGAAAAATGTGTTATAAGTTTTATTGATGAGTATAAAAAAATTAGAGAAAATTCAAATATATTAAATTTGAGAAATATAACTAATGAAGATATGAAGGAAATTGGTAAAAAACTTGTTAAAATAGCTAATAAATATAATATTATAATAGAAACTTGTGCTGAAAGAATTGATTTAAGTTTTTGTGGAATTAATCATGGACAGTGTATAGATGGAAAGCTAATTTCTAGGATAACAGGAAAGGATTTTACTAATGCAAAATTAGATAATATAAGAAAAGGGTGTAGGTGCCTAAAAAGTGTAGATATCGGAGAATATAATTCCTGTATGCATAGATGTACATATTGTTATGCAAATTATAACTCAAAAATAATTGAGAATAACATAAAGAAACATGATAAAAATTCAAAACTGTTATTAGGAAATTTGCAGGGTGATGAAAAAATAACATATCACTATTTAATTAAGGAAAAGATGAAAAATAATAAAAGTAATCAATTGAGTTTTTTGTAGAAAATTTTGGGGACAGTTCATTTGAATTTTTAAATTAAGAAATTTTGGGGACAATTCATTTAAATTTTTAAATTATGGGGGTAATGGAATGGAGTCTATTGAAAAAAATATATTACAATTAGAAAGTGATTTATTAAAGGCAGAAACAAGAAAGTCATCGCAAAAGATAAATCAGATATTGGCAAATGATTTTATTGAGTTTTGTAGTTCAGGAAGTGAATATCATTATAAAAATGGAGATGTATTTCAGGCACAAAATGATAATGATATATTATGTTGGGAAATCTTAGACTTCAAAATAAAGAAATTATCAAATGATTGTATATTAGCAATGTATAAAGTAGTAAAAAATAATGAAATTGATGAAAATAAAAAATATTCTCTTCGTAGTTCTATATGGAAATATTATAATGGAAAGTGGAAAATGGTTTTTCATCAAGGTACTTTATCATCTAAAAGTAAAATAGAGGATAATTTATTAGGTAATTAAAAGTGTATAAAATGAAAGAAGGTGAATTTTAGTAGGAGATTAGTATTATAATACATGCTCTTACTAAAGATAATTTATGCTGTATGAAGGAACTGTATATAGACCGCCTAGTGAGGCCTATAGCTTAATAGTACAAATTACTGTGGGTTGTGCACATAATAAATGTACTTTTTGCAATATGTATAAAGATAAAAAATTTAGGATTAAATCTTTAGAGGAAGTTTTCAGAGATTTACAGTATATGAAAGATCATTATGGTAATGCAGAACGTATATTTTTATGTGATGGAGATGCATTAGTTGTCAAGACAGAGGATTTAAAGAAAATACTTTTAAAAATACAAGATTTGTTTCCGTATTGTGAAAGAGTTGGTATATATGGTGCACCAAGAGATATTTTAAGAAAATCATTGAAAGAGTTAAAAGAGCTTAAAGAACTTGGGCTTGGAATAGTTTATTTAGGTGTGGAATCTGGAAGTGATAAAATACTTAAATACATAAATAAAGGTGTAACAGCAGAAGAAATGGTAAAGGCAGGAAGAAAAATAAAAGATAGTGGAATAAAACTTTCAACTACCCTTATTTCAGGATTGGGTAGTAAAGAAAATTGGAAAGAACATGCAATTAAATCTGCGCAGATAATTAATAATATAGATCCAGATTACGTAGGCCTTTTAACTCTTATGGTAGAAAAAGATACAAAACTTTATGAAGAAATACAAAATAAAAATTTTAAACTTTTAACTCCAAAAGAAATAATGTTAGAGACTAGATTATTTATTGAAAATATCAAAGTGACTAATTGTATTTTTAGAAGTAATCATGCTTCAAATTATGTACCTTTAGGTGGAACTTTACCTAAAGATAAAAATTTAATTTTAAATACTATAGATGAATGTGTTAAGGGAAAATACAGGTTTAAAGATGAGGAATTTAGAGCATTATGATGGGGGACAGTTCATCTTTATCTTTATTTATTATTTAATAGGGGACGGTTCATTTTAAATGGAAGTATTAGCACAGAAAAAGTAATGAAAATTAAGCAATTTAGTGAGAGAAAAATTTACAAAAAAATGAACCGTCCCCATTCATAATATTAAATTTTCATTCATATACACTTAAAGAAAGGGAGTGTTTATGAATGAAAAAGAGTTATAAAAATATTGTAATTACGTTTCTTATTTTAGGTACTGCAGCAGGTTGTACATATGCAGTAGTAAAAAATAAAGAAACTACAACTAGTACAAGTTATCAAAAAAGTGTTTCTATTAGTAAATCAGTGAATGATAGTAGTAATATATCAAATAAAACAGTTGAAAAAGCATCAACTGACACTAAAAAGTCTACGATACCATTTTCATCTGAAATAGTGGTTTATAATTCTCATGCAAATGAAGATTATACATCTGGCATGAAGGTAACAAATGTAGGTTCTATAATTAATGATAAACTTATTAAAAAGGGTTTAAAGAGCAATTTTATACAATGTAAACCATCAAAAGAATATATAAAATCATATGACAGTGCACGGAATTTAATAACAGAAAAAATAGAAAATTATTCTGATAAAATTCTTTTAGATGTACAAAGAGACACGGTTGAGAATCCTAAATCAAGTGCAAAAAAAATAGTAATAGTACTTGCAAAAAATAATCCACATTATAAAGAAAATAAGAAATTTGCAAATCTTTTAATTAAAGAACTTGAAAAATCTCAACAAGTTAAAGCATGCATCTTTGAATATAAGAATGTACGTTCATATTTTAATCAAGACCTATCTAATAAATCTATACTTATTGAATTAGGAAACAATAAATCTAGTGATAATGATGTTGAGGAATGTGTGAATGCACTTGTTTCAGCATTAGAAAATGTTGAAAGTAGTGAAGTCTAGAAGTTTAACTAATGAATTGAGGAACAGTAATTTAAATATTTTATGAAAGAAGAGTTATAATCATAAAATTAAGGGGTAATTATTTAATTGAAGTATTGAGTTAAAAGTGTAATACTTATAATAGTAGTGGTTTAAGATTATTTATGTAAACAAGGGTATTTGCTCTTGTTTACAAGTGTATAGGGGGGAGATGTTATGAAATTTAAGTATTGTCCTATATGTGGTAAAAGGCTAAGTGAAAAAAGTATTGGAGATGAAGGACTAGTAAAATTTTGTCTTACTTGTAACAGACCATATTTTGATATGCCTGCTAGTTGTGTTGAAGTTTTGGTTATTAATGAACATAATCAGATATTATTATTGAAACAAGAATATATTTCTAAGACTCATTGGACAATAGTTTCTGGTTATGTAAAAAATGGTGAGACAATTGAAGAAACAGTAATGAGAGAAGTTTTAGAAGAAACTGGTCAAAAAGTTGAAAGAATGAAGTATGTAGAAAGTTATTATTTTAAGCCAAAGCAATTAATAATGTCTGGATTTATTGCTTTTGTCCAATCCAAACCTTTTAATGATTCTAATGAAGTTGATGATATTATGTGGTGTGAAATAGATGAAGTGAACAAGTATATTGCAAGAGTTGATAATATGTCAGGTATTCATTTTGATAATTCAATGAGATTATTGAATTTATAGAATCAATATCAAATTAATGTCAAATTAATGGGGACGGTTCATTAAATATATTTACAATTTACTTAATTAAAAAATGAACCGTCCCCAATAATATTACACAATAATATTACATAGATATAGGAGTTCCTGGGCCTAATGGAAGTTTTAATAAAAACCAAACTACTATTTGTATTGACCAAATAATAAAGAAGGTTATTGAATATGGAAGCATATTTGCAATTAAAGTTCCCATTCCTATGTCTTTATCATATTTTTTCGCAAAAGCTACAAGTATTGCGAAATATGGTAGTAGTGGAGTTATGACATTTGTTATTGAGTCACCAATTCTATAAGCCATTTGTGTTAATGCTGGGTGGAATCCTAAAAGCATGAACATAGGTACAAATATAGGACTTAAAATTGCCCATTTTGCAGAAGCACTTCCTACAAATAAATTTATAATTGCAGATATAATGATGAAACAAACCAATAATACTGGGGCTGGTGCTCCTAAACTTTTCAAGAAATCAGCACCTTTAATAGCCATAATAAGTCCAAGATTTGACCAATTAAAATAATTAATAAACTGTGCAATTACAAAAGATAATACAATATATGGTCCCATTTCTCCCATAGCTTGTCCAAGCATGGCTGCTATATCTTTATCACTTTTAATTTTTCCTGAAACTTTTCC
The DNA here is from genome assembly GCF_042688525.2 of Haloimpatiens myeolchijeotgali. Lineage (GTDB taxonomy): Bacteria > Bacillota > Clostridia > Clostridiales > Clostridiaceae > Haloimpatiens. The sequence continues at coordinate 2,371,750 of NZ_JBHWAB010000001.1, read as the reverse complement.
AAAAGCATAACTAGGAATGAAAAATAATAAAGTAATAAGTGGTACAAGTCCCTTCATTAGTGGAGAACTAAAGGATAAAAGTGAACCAGTTTTAGGTTCGCGCAGTAAACCACTTTGTGGAACGGCTAAAGCAATAATTATACCTAAGAATATCAAGATAGCTATTCCAGCAGCCTTTAAACCTTTTATTTCTTCCTGTGTTACTTCTTCTATGCTGTCAACTTTATAGTTACCATTACCCATTCTTGGAGCAACGATTTTTACAGTTACCCATGTTGCTGAAAAAGTTAATAAAAATGTTGATACAATTAGGAAGTACCAGTTACATGCTGGATTTACAACGAAATCGGGATTAATTAGCTTAACAGCTGATTGAGTGAAGCTTACAATTAATACATCTAATGAATTAACAAGTAAATTTGCACTAAATCCACCGGCAACAGCAGCATATGCAGCCATCATACCAACAATTGGATTCATTCCAACTGCTGCAAATAACATTGCAGCTAATGGTGGCATTACTATAAATCCAGTATCTGCTGCAGCATTTGCTAAAATTGAAACCAAAATAACAATTACTACTACTTTTGAACCTTTTACATTTGCTAATGTTTTTCTAAGTAATGCTGAAAATAATCCTGTTTTTTCTGCTAAACCAACACCTAAAATACAAGTTAATACAAGTCCTAAAGGTGGAAAATTTGAAAAGTTACTTACAGCATTCATAAGCATCTTCTGAATTCCTTCTTTAGATAAAAGGTTAACTACTGTAATAGTTTCTTTTTTTAATGGATGAACAGCTGAAATTCCAGATATAGACCCAATAAAAGAAATAAGAATAGCTATAATTGCTAACCACACAAAGAGAGTAAGTGGTTCAGGAAGTTTATTACCAGTTCTTTCAAGCCAATCTAAAAAGTTATTGAATTTACTTTGCTTTTTCTTGTTTAATTTAGCGTTATTCATTAAAACTCCTCCTCTTTAGGTATTATTCTTTAGATACTTTATTGCACATTGGGCTAATACAGCAGATGCTTTGTGAAGTATATCTTCATCAATATTAAAGTATGGATTATGCAAAGACTTATCGATGCCTTTTTCTAAATTACGAGTACCTACAACAAAGAATGTACTAGGCACTGCTTGTCCAAAATATGAAAAATCTTCTCCTCCCATAGTAGGTTTAGAAAGTTCAACTACACCTTCAGTTCCTAATATTTCTATTCCAGCTTCTTTTACAATGTTAGTTATGTCAGAATCATTAATTACTGGAGGATAATATGGTGTATATTCAAATTCATATTTAGCTCCATGAGCTTTAGTTATTCCATTAATTATAGAATCCATAGTTTTAGGGATATATTCTCTCATTTCATTATTTAAGCTTCTAACAGTTCCTACCATTTCTACTTTATCTGGTATAACATTATGTGCAGATCCTCCGTTAAACATAGTTATAGATAAAACAGCTGGTTCCGTAGGGTTGATTTTTCTACTTACAATTGTTTGTAAACTCATGTATACTTGACATCCAATTGATATAGGATCAATTGTATTGTGAGGTTCAGCTCCATGTCCACCTTTACCGTAAATAGTTATTTTAAATAAGTCAGGTGCTGCCATCATAGAATCGTATTTTATTCCTATTTTTCCAGCCTCCACTTGAGGCCAAACATGAGCACCTATAGCTGCATCAACTTTTGGATTTTCCAATGCCCCAGCTTTTATCATTCTCTCTGCTCCGCCTAAACCTTCTTCAGCAGGTTGGAATAAAAATTTAATATTTCCATTAATTTCATCTTTGAATTGAGATAAAATCATAGCGGATCCTAAAAGCCAGGTAGTATGTGCATCATGTCCACAAGCATGCATTAATCCATCTGTTTTTGATTTGTAAGGGATATCATTTAATTCTGTCATTTCTAAGCAATCCATATCTGCTCTAAGTAAAATTGTTTTTCCAGGATATTTTCCTTTTAATGTTCCTATAACCCCAGTAACTCCAATATTTTTTTGAACGTCTAGTCCAAGTTCCTCTAACTTTTTAGCTACAAGTGCAGAGGTTCTATTTTCTTTTAATCCGCTTTCAGGATGTGAGTGAATATCTCTTCTTATAGAGATCAATTCATTTTTTATTTGTTCTGACTTTTCTTTGATTATTTTTCCATTCATTGCATCAGCTCCTTAAGAAAATATCAATTTTAAGAAAATTGTTAATTGAATAAATAATGAAATAAATATTTTAATAATTACTATAGCAAATTTCGACAATATTTGCTATAGTGTAAACAACAATATTTTATGCAAATATTTAGTGTGATTCACAATAACAAATTTAAGTAGCAAAATTTTAAAATCAAAGGAGTGAATGTATGGGTGATTCTAAAAGAAAAATAGCTAAGTTAGAGGCGATTCTTGAGGCTAGTAATTTATTAAATACATCAAAAGATACAACTTATATATTGAATTTTCTTTTGAAAAAATCATTAGATCTTATAGATGGTGGAGATATAGGGGTTATTCTTTTATATAATGAGCATACAAAAATGTTGGAGTTAAAAGCTTCTGTAGGTTTTGATTTTTTTGATATTAGTATTGTACCAGGAGAATCAATGACAGGAATTACTTTTTTAAAACAAAAAACTATTTTTTTTAGTAATCAAGAAGAAGTAAAAGAAGCAATGAACACATTATCACATAAAAATAGACAAAAAATGGAGAGATGTTTACAAAGAAACTTGAATGAGCTTCAAAGTTCTATTGCATGTCCTCTTATTTATAAAGAAAAATGTATAGGAGTAATTGTTATAGATAACTTTCAAAAAGATACTCCAATTACGGAATATGATAGTTATTTACTTAAAGCTATATCAATACATGCAGCTATAGCTATTATTAATGCCCGAAATTATGAGAAAGAATTGCAAAATAAAAATGATTTGGAAATGTATAGTAAAATTTTAGAAGCGGAGAGAAACAAATATAGGTATGCTGCAGGTATTCATAATAAATTCACAAAAATGGTTTTGGATGGAAATAATATTCAAGATGTTTTACATGAAATATCATCAATTTTGAATAAAGATGTTTTTATAATAGACCGCTTTTATAACATAAATTATAGTAGCTGTGGACGATATACAAAATTGAAAACTATTTTAGGTATTAGTTTTGAATTTATAAATAATTTAATTGATAATAAAAAATCAAAATATTATAAACATGATTTCAATTTACAACTTGATTTTTTCCCTATAATGGTTAAAAAAGAAACTTTAGGATGGTTTGGAGTTGTATCCGATAATAACATTTATTCACCTTTAGACAACATAGTATTGGAAAAAGCAACTACAATTCTTGCTCTTGAACTTCTAAAGATAAATGAACTCAATCATATGGAACAATCACTTAAAGGAGATTTCCTTGATCAATTAATTTTAAATCAAAATGTAGATGATATAAAAAAATATGCTAAAAGTTATAGATTTAATTTAGATAAAAAACATCAAATGATCATTTTTGAAATTAAAAATAATGAAAGTAATAAGAATGGTAATGAATTTAAAGACCAGATAGAATATTATTACAACATAATTAGTAAAAAAGTTATAAATGCATTTTCAAATTCTATTACTTTCATTAAAGGACATAATATAATTGTGATAATTGAAGTTATTAATAACAACAAATATGTTATTAGAACTTTTCTTGAAAATATCATGGATGTTAATGTAAACATGTCAATTAATCTATATAAAAATCTTAAAATCAGGGTAGGGGTAAGTGACATCATTGATGGCATAAACGAATTTAGAACTGCATATTATAATATACTTCAAATTATGAAAATGGCTAAAAAAATAAATTTGAAAAAAAACTATTATTTTTATGATGATTTAGAAATAACAAAATTTCTTTTGAATAATGATAAAAAAGATCTTGAAAAATTTTTAATAAAAACTTTGAAACCGCTAATTAATTACGAAAAAAATTCAGAAAATCAGTTTATGGATACTTTTAAAATGTATATTAAGAGCAATGGAAATTGGACATATACGAAAAATAAGTTGCATATACATGGAAACACTTTAAATTATAGACTTAATAGAATCAAGGAAATTTTAGATATAGACTTAAACAATTACTATGACAGATTAAAGATACAGATAGCTTTTGAAATATTAGATATACTCCAATGAAGAATGGGGGACGGTTCATTTATTAGATTGAAATTTTTCTCCAATATATAGAAAAACTTGAAAAAAAATCAATAGTGTGTTATAGTACTTCTGGTACAGGAAAAAGATATAAAATAAGGGGGAATTTAAATGAAAAGGAAATTTTTATCATTAGTAATTTGTATGACTACTTGTATATCTTTTACAGCAATTTCAACAGTAAATGCTAAGGAGAAAGTTAATACTAATTCAAAACAAATCCAGTGTTCTGCACAAAAAATGCAAAATGAAGATTCAACATCACAAAAAACTAAAGAAGAGAAAATATATATTAAAGAAATAAAAGAATCTACACCTATTTTTGTAGGAAAAAAAGAAATAAAAAATCCACCTAGAGGTGTGAGAGGTATACTTTCTGAAAAAATATCAAGAAATTTTAATAGTATAATAAAGTTTTTTGAAAAAAACAAAGATATTTTCAGAATAGAAGATCCTAAAAATCAGCTTAAGCTTTTACGTGATTCAGGTGATGTATTTAGATTATCACAAGTAGTAGACGGCATACCTACAGACAATACTTACATTGTTATATTTAATGACAATAATCAAATACAAGATGTTCATGGATCTTTTGACAATTCACTTTATGAGGAAAATTCATCAGCAAAAGCACCATCAATAATTACAAAAGAACAGGCTTTTGAAATAGCAAAAGCAGATGCAATAATGGATGTGAGCAATTCAAATATACCTGGGAGTGAGAAAAGAGAATCCATAAATATTCTTATGAAATTAAGATATAGAGAGTCACTTGGTTCATTGCATATTTGTAAATATGATGGATATATTAAAGAATATAAAGGAAAATACTTTAAAACTTATAAATTTGAAAATATAGGTTGGAATAATGTATATGTTTCTACTACTTCAGGTGAAATTATAAGAAAGGCAGGAACAATATATACAAATACGATGAAATAATTAAAATTGATAATGTTTAAATATATACTTATAAGATAGGTATTTTAAAATGTAGGCATAGATTTGAAAAATTAATTTAGGTTAGGGGAACTTTTTTATAAGTTCCCTTAATTCATCTTTCCTCCTTTGTGATGTGGATACCCCCATCTTCTAAAGTGGGGGAGGAAACATCACTTTGCATTAGCAAATATTACTTGTTATATTCTTCACTAAACTAGGGTATACTACTAATGTAGTGAAGGAGTGATATTATAGAAATTACAATAACTTCTAAAATTCAAATATATCCTACAACTGAACAAATTAAGATTTTAAATAATACAATGTTTCAAGTTAGAAAAGCATTGAATTATATATCTAAATATGTTTTTGATAATAATTGTCTTAAACAAAATCGAATAAATAAAGATACTTACTATTATTTAAGAGAAACATATGGTTTAAAATCTCAAATGGCTCAAAGTTGTATGAAAACTGTAATTGCTAAATATAAAACCAATAAGTCCAATGGACATGATTTTAACTTAGTAAAATTTAAAAATCTTGAATATGATTTAGTTTTTAATAGGGATTATTCTTTAAATAGTGAAATTTTTTCTATAAATAGTTTAGAAGGTAGATTAAAAATACCTTATCAAACTAAAGGAATGGAAAAATATTTTGATAGTACTTACAAGTTTGGAACTGCTAAACTTGTATATAAATATAATAAATATTTTCTGCATATCCCAATGACTAAAGATTATATTCAAACTATACCATTTGAAATAAATAAAATTGTAGGTATTGATTTAGGAATTAACTTTATAGCAACAACATATGACAGCTATGGAAAAACTTATTTCTATAGTGGTAAACCCATAAAAACTAAAAGAGGTCACTATAAATTACTAAGAAAGCAATTACAAGAACTAGGCACTAAATCAGCTAAACGTAAAATTAAGTCTATAGGTTCAAGAGAAAACCGTTGGATGAATGATATTAACCATTCTATCACTAAGGCACTCGTTGACAAATACGGAGAAAATACATTGTTCGTATTAGAAGACTTAACCAATGTTAGAGCATCTACTGAAAAAGTGCATATAAATAATCGTTACACTTCTGTTAGTTGGTCTTTCTATCAATTTAGGCAACTGTTAGAATACAAAACTCAAATGAATAAGTCTATGGTTATAGTAGTCGACCCTAAATATACTTCTCAAATGTGTCCTAAGTGTGGACATATAGAAAAAAGTAATAGAGATAAAAAGAACCATATATTTAAGTGTAAAAACTGCTCCTATACTTCTAATGATGATAGGATTGGAGCAATGAATCTTTGGAGAAAAGGTATTGAATATATAGGAACTAACTCCAAAGAAGTTTAAAAGTACACTCTTAGGCTTGGGGAATGTCAACTTCCCTATTGTAACCACTGTTTGAGGTAGGAGATACTTAGTATCGTTCTCACTACGTGTAGGTGAGTTACAAGCCCTCACTTCAAAATTCGTTAGAATTTAAGTGGTGGGTAATTGACATTTTAAGAATATTAAGTGCTAATTTAATTTCCTCAGTAAAAAATACTGTTCTTTGTAGTTGCTATTTTCATGCACAAAATTTCAAGTACTAATATTACTTCATACCGTTTATCTCTAATTTTAATCTATCAAAATATTCCTCCATAAATTTGAGTCTTTCTTTTCCAATTTCTTTTGCTTTTTTTGTATACAATTTATCTGGAATTTTTTTAAACTTTACTTCATATTCAATGAAAGGCGTATGTTTAGAAACATCTTTTAATCTTCCGTTTTCAACAGTATTAGATTTTAGATAATGATTTAGTGATTCATCTACTGTTAATCTTTGTTCAAATTGTCCTGCTAACATAAAAGTACGAGCAATTCCACTTGCGCCTATAACATCCAGTTTATCTGAATCAAAAAGTATTTTTGCCTCTATTGAATTTGGTTCATTTCCAGTTCTAAATCTATGTGCTATAATACAGTGTTTTATTTTTTCGATTTTTTCTTCTTCATATTCTAAATCTCTTAATATATCCTCTGCAATCACACTACCTAAAACAGCATGGTCAATTTTTCCCGTTTTATCTTGGCTCTCTTCTACTCTTGCAATATCATGTAATAATGCTGATGGAATAAGAATTTCTAAATCAACATTTTTTTCATATTTTGCAAGTAACAAGCAAAGATTATAAACTCTAAATACATGGTCCAAATTATGAGCTGAACAAGTTAATTTGTCTTGAACAATTTCTATAATCTTTCTATGTTTCATTTCTGTAGTCATACATTTACCTCCTACTTATAAAAACTTTTATAAATATAAAATATCGAACATATGTACTTTTGTCAAATCAAAGAAAATAAATATTTTAAATTATTTATAAAAGAAGAAATTTAATGATAATTAGAAAAATTTAAATAAATCTATAGACTATTCTTTAGATTTGTATTATAATGATATCATTTTTATAACAAAAAAATGAACCGTCCCCTAATTTTAAAATAGATTTTGCGAATTAAACACAATGAAAATGTGAATAATGTTCGTTACATACAAAACGAAAATATTTTTTTATAAAAATATATTCGCAAAAATCAAATTTTATGATATAATAACCCCATAAAACGACAAATTTTTTATTATGATATATACCATTGATAATATTCTTATCTCAATATAAATGTAAGTAGGATATATAAGGTTGACACGTCTTTAGGTAAATTCATTAAGTTTTAGTTGAAGTAAAAACTACACTTGAAAACAAGAATTCTCTTTATCCGTACAAGGATATTTAAGATAAAGATTATTTACTAAAATATAAAACTAAGGAGGCAGAAAAATGAAAAAAAATACATCTGTATATGATTTAGATGGTATACCACCGTTAGGGCACGCTATTCCATTAGGGCTGCAGCATATTTTAGCAATGTTTGCAGGAAATGTGGCACCTTTAATCATCATATCAAATGCTCTTAAGTTACCAATTCAAGAAAAAACTTTTTTAATTCAATGTGCTATGTTTATAGCAGGATTAGCTACATTAATTCAACTTTATCCTATTGGACCAATTGGTGCCAGACTTCCTATTGTTCAAGGAACGAGTTTTGGATTTTTACCAACATGCATAGCTATATCAGGAAAATATGGAATTGCAGGTGTATTAGGTGCATCATTTATTGGAGGATTCTTTGAAATGATTTTAGGAGCATTCTTAAAACCTCTTCGTAAATATTTTCCACCAGTCGTTACAGGAACTGTGCTATTATCTATAGGATTATCTCTTCTGCCAACAGGAATCAAATATTTTGCAGGTGGAGTTGGAGCAAAAGATTTTGGTTCACCATCTAATCTTTTATTGGGACTAATTGTTTTGGCAACAATTATATTTTTCAAACAGTTTACTAAAGGAATTACGAGTATGTCTGCAATATTAATAGGACTTATAGTAGGATATATTGTTGCAATACCTATGGGAAAAATTGATTTTAGTGGTGTAGCTCAAGCAGGATGGTTTGCGTTTCCTACACCTTTCAAATATGGAATGGAATTTCATGTAGATGCTATAGTTGCAATGCTTTTAATGTACTTAGTCACAGCCGTGGAAACAGTTGGTGATATTTCAGGAGTTACAGTTGGAGGAGCAAACAGAGAAGCTACTGATAAAGAACTTGCTGGTGGAGTTATGGCTGATGGATTTGCTAGCTCTTTAGCTGCAATATTTAATGTTTTACCTAATACATCTTTTAGTCAAAATGTAGGATTAATTGCATTAACAGGTATTATGAGTAGATTCGTAGTTGCTATTGGAGCAGGATTCTTAATTTTAGCTGGATTGTTTCCAAAAGCTGGAGCAGCTATTGCATTAATGCCTCAAAGCGTATTAGGTGGCGCTGCTGTAGTTATGTTTTCCATGATTGCAATAAGTGGTATTAACCTTATTACTAGAGAAACTCTTGCAGGAAGGAACAGTATTATTGTTGCTGTTGCTATGGGATTGGGATTTGGACTTGGTTCTGTACCACAAGCACTAGCATATTTCCCAGAGTCAGTGAAAATGATTTTTGGAGGATCTGGTATTGTTGTTACAGGTGTAATTGCACTTGTATTAAATGTTATTTTACCAGCGGATGAGAAAAAAACTGTAATACAAAAAGAAGTTGAAACTGCTTAATAATTATAAAATTCATAATGTTATGATTATATAAGTTTATTAAAATTACTAAGAGATTAAATAAAAAGCCTTAGGGTCTTCAGAAAATATGTAATATGTTAATGAAGAACTAGGGCTTTTTCTGAAGAATAGTATTTATACTGAAGAGGAGGAATAAAAGTGATTACGATAAAAAATTTTGCATTTCCAAAGAGCTTAGAAGAAGCATATAGGGTTTTAAATGAAAAGAGAAATAATGTGATTTTAGGTGGCTGCGCTTTTTTAAGAATGACTTCAAAAAGAATTGAAACTGCTATTGATTTATCTAAGCTTGATTTAAGTCATATAAATGAAAATGATGAAACAATTGAAATAGGGTCAATGACTACTTTTCGTGAAATAGAAACAAATCCTATTTTGAATAAATATTTTAACGGAGTACTGCCTAAATCAGTGGAAAATATAGTAGGAGTTCAGTTAAGAAATATTGTTACTGTAGGGGGGACGGTTCATTCTAAGTATGGTTTTTCAGATTTTATTACAGCCCTACTTTCACTTAATGCTGAAGTTACGTTATATAAACAGGGGACGGTTCATTTAAAAGAGTATTTAGAGCAAGATACTAAAAAGGATATTGTAATAAGCATAAGTATTCCAAAAACAAATAGAAAAGCAGCTTTTCAGATGATGAGAAATTCTAGAAGTGATTATGCTATTTTAAATGTAGCTGTTTCTAATGAAGATAATGATTGGAATATAGTTGTTGGAGCTAGACCACAAAGAGCGAAGATTGCTAAAGAAGCATCAAAATATATTTCTCAAAGTGATAAATCTATTGAAGAAGTTGAAAAGGCAGCTTTAATGGCATCAGAAGAGTTGGATTTCGGAGATAATATGAGGGCAAGCAAAGAATATCGTGAGGAAATATGTAAAGTACTTGTAAAAAGAGCAATAATGGAGGTTTTATAATGAAGATAAAAGTTATTATTAATAATAAAGAGATGGAATTAGAAGTGGCATGTGATGAATTTTTAGTACATGCCCTTAGAAGATATGGCTTTTTAAGTGTAAAAAAAGGCTGTGATACAGGGTCTTGTGGATTGTGTACTGTATGGGTAAATGAAAAACCAGTACTTTCTTGCTCAACTCTTGCACCAACAGTAAACGGAAAGAACATTACAACTATAGAAGGAGTACAGCAAGAGGCAAAAGAATTTGCACAGTTTTTAGTAAAAGAAGGTGCAGAACAATGTGGATTTTGCAGTCCAGGCTTTATAATGACAGTACTTGCTATGAAAAGAGAACTTAAAACTCCAACTGAAGAAGAAATTGTGCACTATTTAACAGGAAATTTATGTAGATGTACAGGTTATGTTGGACAGTTAAGAGCAGTTAAGAAATACATGGGGGTGGAGTAGTATGAAATTTGTAAATAAGCCAATTTCAAAAATTGATGGTATGGATATTGCCACAGGTAAACCTGCTTATACAGATGATTTGAATTTTAACAATAATGCATTAGTTATAAAAATACTTAGAAGTCCTCATGCTTTTGCAAAGATAAAATCTATTAATACTGATATAGCAAAGAAAGTACCAGGAGTAGAGTGTATATTAACATATAAAGATGTACCTAATGTTAGATTTACATTGGCTGGTCAATCATATCCAGAACCCTCACCTTATGATAGATTAATTTTAGATGAATATGTACGTTATGTAGGAGATGAAGTTGCAATAGTAGCTGCTAAAGATGAGAAGACAGCAGTAAAAGCAGTGAATTTGATTAAAGTAGATTATGAGGTTTTAGAACCAGTTTTAGATTTTGAAAAAGCAGAAGGACATAAATCAGTGGTTCATCTGGAGGAAGATTTATCTTTTAATTTTGACATTGGGTTGAACAAAGAAAAAAATATAGCTTCTTCATGTAAGATAGAATTTGGAGATGTAGAGAAAGAATTAGAAGAAAGTGATGTTGTTGTGGAAGAAACTTATTATACACAAGCACAGGCACATGGAATGATGGAAACTTATAGAGCATTTAGCTATATGGATCATACAGGAAGGCTTACAATTGTAAGTTCTACTCAAATACCTTTTCATGTTAGAAGACATATTTCAAGAGCACTTCAAATTCCAAAAAGTAAAGTAAGAGTAATTAAGCCTAGAATTGGTGGAGGATTCGGTGGAAAACAAACTGCAGTAGTAGAGATTTTTACTGCGATAGTTACTTTAAAAACTGGAAAACCATCAAAAATTATTTATGATAGAAGGGAAACGTTTAGCTGTACAAATAGTCGTCATGCTATGAGAATTAAAGTTAGACTGGGAGCAGATAAAAATGGAAATATTAAGGCTGTAGATTTAATTGGATTATCTGATACTGGTGCTTATGGTGAACATGCTTCAACTGTATTTAGTGTTGTTGGACATAAAACACTTCCTTTATATAATAGAGCTAAGGCGGTTAGGCATATGGGAAATGTGGTTTACACTAATAAAATGCCTGCAGGTGCACTAAGAGGATATGGCGTTACACAGGGAACATTTGCTCTTGAATCAGCAATGAATCAATTAGCACTTAAGTTAAATATGGACCCTACTGAGCTGCGTCAAAAAAATATAATCAAAGAGGGAGAAGCGAATCCAGTTTTAGGAGGATCTAAAGAAGGAAAACCAGCTGTTTTAGCAAGCTCTACCCTTGATAAGTGTATAGATAGAGGTAAGGAACTTATAGGATGGGATGAAAAGCATCCTAGAAAAGTTGTAAGTGATACTAAAGTTAGAGGCGTTGGTATGGCAATTACAATGCAAGGTTCAGGAATAGCGGGTATAGATACAGCTTCAGCAGTAATCAAACTAAATGATGATGGATTTTATACTTTATTCTTAGGTTCTACTGATATGGGGACAGGAAGTGATACTATACTAGCTCAAATGGCGGCAGAAGTTCTGGAAACTACTATGGATAAGATAATTGTACATGCTGCAGACACTGATATTTCTCCATATGATACAGGTTCTTATGCATCTAGTACAACTTATGTTACTGGAAATGCAGTAATAAAGGCTGCTGAAGATATGAAAAATAAAATAGTTGAAAATGGAGCAAAATTCTTAGGAGTGTCTGAAAAAGAAGTAGAATTTAATGGAGAATTTATAAAAACTATAGATGGGGAATTATCTTTATCTCTTGATGAAGTAGCACAGCGATTAATATCAGGAGAAGGAAAAAATCAACTTATAGGGACAGGTTCCTTTGGAGGAGATACAAGTCCACCACCATTTATAGCAGGTTTTGCAGAGGTTGAAGTTGATATAGAAACTGGAAAGGTAGAACTAATAGATTATGTAGCAGCAGTAGACTGTGGAACGGTTATTAATCCAAATCTTGCACGTATACAAGTTGAAGGTGGACTAGTGCAAGGAATAGGAATGGCAATGTATGAAGACGTAAAGTATAGTAAGCAGGGAAGATTAATTTCAGATACTTTTATGCAGTATAAAATTCCTTGTAGAAAAGATATAGGAAAGATTACTGTAGATTTTGTAAGCAGCTATGAGCCAACAGGGCCATTTGGTGCAAAATCAGTAGGTGAAGTTGTAATTAATACTCCACCTCCAGCAATTGCAGCTGCAGTGTTTAATGCAGTTGGTGTAAATATAAGAAGTTTGCCTATTACACCAGAGAAAGTTTTAAAAGGAATAAGGTCAATATAAGACGTTATGTTTAAATGAATATTATAAAATTTAACTGAGGATATTTAGTCTAGTAATTTTTAAAATGAATGGCAATATACAATGAAAGGAGTTGAAAAGGATTGTTTCAAGATAGATTTTTATATAACATATTAATATTCTGATTTAGAATGAATTAAATTTGTTGTATTATTTTTTATTTTGAGATACCTCCAATCATATGAAAAAAATACCAGTACAAGATGCAGTGGGTTCGGTTTTATGTCATGATATTACACAAATTATTCCTAATAAGATTAAGGATAGAGCTTTTAAAAAAGGTCATATAATTAAGGAAGAAGATATAGAAGTTTTGCTTTCATTAGGAAAGGATAATATCTATGTGTGGGAGAAAAAAGAGGGGACGGTTCATGAGAATGAGGCGGCAGAGCGCTTAACAAAACTTACTGCAGGGCATGGACTAAAATTTAGTGAAGTAAAAGAAGGAAAAATTAATTTTATTGCTGATTTCGATGGACTTCTTAAAATTAATACAGAACTTTTATATAAACTAAATTCAATAGGTGAAATTATTTTGGTTACACTTCACAATAATTGTCCTGTGAAAAAAGGCAAAAAAGTAGCAGGAACAAGAGTTATTCCTCTTGTAATTGACGAGGACAAAATTAAAAAAGCAGAAGAATTAATTGAAGAAAAAATAATAAATGTTGTACCATATACTCCAATGAAAGTTGGAATCGTTACTACGGGTAATGAAGTTTATTATGGAAGAATTAAAGATGCATTTGGACCTGTAATTCAAAAGAAAGTAGAAGAATATGGATGTGAAGTTTTAGGTCAAACTATTTTACCAGATGATGAAAATAAAATTACAAAGGCAATAGAGCAGTGGATAGAAAAGGGAGCAGAAATGGTAATTTGTACTGGTGGAATGTCTGTAGATCCAGATGATGTTACACCAACAGCTATTAAGAAAACAGGAGCAAATGTTATAACTTATGGTGCCCCGATACTTCCAGGAGCTATGTTTTTACTTGCATACAAAGGGGATATACCTATTTTAGGATTACCAGGATGTGTTATGTATGCAAAAAGAACGGTATTTGATTTAATGCTTCCTAGAATATTAATAAAGAATAAAATTGAACATAAAGATATTGCTTCATATGGTCATGGTGGGCTTTGTATGGAATGTGAAGAATGCAGATTTCCAAATTGTGCTTTTGGTAAAGGAGTAATGTGAATGCTTGACCAATTTGGCAGAAATATAAATTATTTAAGAATTTCAGTAACAGATAGGTGTAATTTAAGATGTGTATATTGTATGCCAGAAGAGGGTACTGAATTTTTACCCCATAAAGATATTTTAACATTTGATGAGATTTATAGAGTTGTAAAAATTGCAGCGAAATTAGGAATCTCTAAAGTACGTATTACTGGTGGAGAACCGCTTACAAGACAGGGGCTTCCTAAACTTATTCATGACATTAAGACATTACCTCAAATTGAAGAAGTTTGTATTACAACTAATGGAATATTTTTAGAAAAATATATAGATGAATTAATAAAATCAGGATTAGATAGTTTGAATATAAGTTTAGATACGTTACAAGAGAAAAAATATAAAGAGATTACTAGGGGTGGAAATTTAGAAAAAGTGATACGGGGAATTAAATTATCATTAGATAAAGGTATAAAAAAGGTAAAACTTAATACTGTAATTATGAGAGGGAAAAATGATGATGAAATTATGGATTTTGTAGAATTATGTGAAAAATTTCCTATAGATATTAGATTTATCGAGTTGATGCCTATTGGAGAAGGCAAACAATTTAAGTCTTTATCTAATGATGATGTGAAACAGATTATTTTAAAGGAAAGACAATTAAGTTCAAATGTAGTACAAAATTTATTGTTAGGTCCAGCCACATATTTTAAAACTGGTTCTAGTAAAGGAAGTATTGGATTTATTAGCCCTATGAGTCACAGATTCTGTAGTCAATGTAATCGAATTAGACTTACTTCAGAAGGATTTTTAAAGCAATGTCTTCATTGGAGATACGGAATAGATTTAAAAAATATTATGCGAAATGGAATTAAAGATGAACAACTTGAACAAATTATTGTAAAAGGAATTTATGAAAAGCCAAATAAACATGGATTTAAACAACCTACAATATATGAAGACAATAGGAATATGTTTCAAATTGGAGGATAGATTTTGTAAAGTTAAGTAAGTTCAGTGCATAACAAGCTTATATAAAATTGTTATGCACTAAATATTTTAGACAGCCATATTTTTTTTACTTTGAAGAAATTGAATATTATCAGCTAAAACCTCGGTATAATATGTTTTAGTTCCATCCTGTTTTTTAAATGAAGATATTGATAGTTCTCCACTAACAGCAATTAATGCTCCTTTTAATAAATATTGTATTAAACGGTCATAATAATTTGTAAAATATGCAATAGGAATAAAATCTGTTTCTCTTTCTCCATTTGAGTTTTTATAATTCTTATCTACTGCTAAAATGAATTTAATTCCTTTTCTGTCGTTTTTATTTAAATCTATTAATTCAGCATCTTTTGTTAATCTTCCAACTAAAGTAACTTTATTCATTACTTTATCATCTCCTTATATATTTTAAATATAAATATTAAAAAAATAATATTTATTTGAATTATAACCATTTAAATGGAAAATATTCTAAAATTAAACAATAAAAGTATTTCATTTATTATTTATTAAGGGGACGGTTCATTTTTCTAATGAACTGTCCCTTTAATTTTTGGTATAATTTAGTTAATAAAATAAACTAATGATAGAAAATAAAAAAATGAATATTTATATGAAAGGTCGAATGCAGATGTTTAAAGAACATGGTTTTACTATTTGGGGCACATATTGTAAATGTGGAAATGAATGTAGCATTCTTCAAAATAAACATCATCCTTGGGATAATACTTCATTTGCTATCAAGTTAAAATGTAAATCCTGTAATACTGAAATAATCATAGATAAAAACAGTGCAGAAATATTTTATAATAATAAAATTTACTCTTATTTTAATGGTATATATGGTAAAATTATCGATTTAGGTTGTGGTGGTGGATTTTTAAGTAGGTATTTACTAAATCAAAGTAATATAGAGAAAGTATATGGCTTGGACGTAGATAGAGAGTGTAGAAAAGATTTATCAGATATAATTAGGCAGAATAAAAATTTTAAATTTATTAATTATGATATACGTGATATTAATAGCATATTTAGTGTCAATAGTATAGATTTCATGGTTAGTAGAGATGTTTTTATGTTTATTGAGGATACTGATCAGTATTTTGATAATATATCTCAAATTGTTAAGAAAGGTATAAGACAAATGGGATGGTATATTAAAGATAATAATAGAATGAAAAATAAGCTTACGCCACAACAAATTGCTGCAGAATATACAAAAAGAGGGTGGAATGTAGATTTAAAATATCTAGACTGGTATAAAAGTGGATATTTTATAAAAGCCTATAAATTGTAAATATACTAGGAATAGTATATGTTTTTAATATTTATTATAAAAAGATATTGTAAAAGATATGAAGTTTCATATAAAATTATAAACAAAATATTTATTTTGGAGAGGATGATATATTTTGAAAAATAATAATATGTGGGAGAAGAGCTATCAAAATACAAAACAATTGTGGAGTTCCAACCCAGATGCAAAATTAATGCAATATTTTGATTTGATTGAAAAAGGGAGTTTGCTTGATTTGGGAATTGGAGAAGGAAGAAATGTTGTACCTTTTGCTTTGACTGGATTTAATATCGATGGAGTAGATATTTCTGAAACAGCATTAGAACGCTGTAGGAAAAATATTAATAAGGACAATTTAATAATTAACTTAACTAATTGTGATTTAACAAAATATGATGTAAAGAAAAATGAATATACATTAATAATTGCAGCTAATGTTCTAAATTTTTTTAAAAAGTCAGATATAGAAATAATAATAAAAAAGATAAAAGACGGATTAAAAGAAGATGGAATAATATATTTAAGTGTATTTTCTACATTAGATCCACAGTATAATTTATTAAAAACAAGTAAAAAACAAATAGAAGATAATACTTTTTACATAGATGAAAGGGATACATATAAACATTTTTTTACTAAAGAGGAGTTAAATAAATATTTTTCAGATTTTGAATTGATATGCTGCTGTGAAGGGGTAGAATATGATCATAGTCATGGAGAACCACATTATCATGGAGGAATTGAATTTATGGCTCGTAAGAGGAAAGGAATATAAATAGGTGAATATCATAGAGAAAAATTTAATGATATTCAACATATATTTTTAGGAAAAATTATTGGTGGACAAGCAATTAAAAATGGAAATGAAACAAGCAAAATAAAATGGTTTAAATTAAGTTTCTAAAAAGTCGTTAAAACTTAAGAGAAATCATGATAGATAGTTAAGTAAAAAAATGAACCGTCCCCTTGCAAGCACACAGAAAATATGCAGGAAATATTTTTGAAAATTTCACAAACGAGTTGCGATTTTATGTGCTTTGAATAAAAATTTAAGATATGTCAAAAAAACTGTTGACATATCTTAATTATAATGTTACTATACATAAAAACACATTGCTGAAAAAAGTGAATTGCGAAGAAAATGCAATTATATTTATAAAATCATGCAAATTCAAATTGAATTCAAAAACAATTTGTTTTTATAGTATTAAAATCAGAAGTAAAGAATATTACTAAATTTAAATATTTTATAAAAACAGATAAACAGAAGTTATATAAAAATACTAAGGAGGAAAATTAATTATGACAATACTCATACTGAAAGGATTATTAGAACAATTAGTCATTATTAACATAATAATTATTAACGTAATAATTATTGGTCTCATTATTAGCCTTGTCTTATTGTTCAATGAAAAAATAATATATCCTTTTAATATGAGCTTTATTGTTATGAAGAATAAAAAATTGCTGCACCGTGTAGGGTATGTTGTATAATTTTGAGATTATATGACTACAATTATATCTTCATACATGTTTATGCCTTGATAATATTTGTTTTAAAGCATAACACTTATAAAAAGAAAGCTCGTAAAGGGCTTTCTTTTTTTATAGGTGCTTATTAACATAAAACACTAAATTTTAAAAATAATAACAATTATCAATGAGTATTAAGATTGTAAAATTAACCTTCAAAGGAGGGATTTAATGAAAAAATATGTTCTATCGGTAATAGTGGATAATAATCCAGGGGTATTAACAAGAGTATGTCAGCTTTTTAATAAAAGAGCATACAATTTAGAAAGTGTAACTGCTGGAGTAACTGAAAATGAAAAAGTATCTAGATTAACATTGATAACTAAAGTAGAAAATGACAATCAAATTGAACAAATAATAAAACAGATAAGAAAATTAGAAAATGTACATAAGGTAATTTTGATGAATGATTTAAATTCTATATGTAAAGAGATTATGTTTGTAAGAGTTAAGGCAGATTTAGAAACAAGACCTAAAATAATGAGTATAGTAAATATATTTAAAGCATATATTGCGGATGCTGCTCCTACAGATTTGGTAATACAAATAATTGGGGACAAAGATAAACTTAAAGCATTTACAGAACTTGTAAAACCATTTGGAATTTTGGAGTTAGTAAGCAGTGGATTCATTGCAATACAAAGAGGAAGTGAAAATATAATTTAAATAAAAATATTTAAACAAAGGAGAGAAAATCAATGGCAAAAGTATATTATGAAACAGATTGTAATTTAGAGGTTCTAAAGGATAAAAAAGTAGCAGTAATAGGATATGGAAGTCAGGGACATGCACATGCTCTTAATTTACATGAAAGTGGTGTTGATGTAAGAGTTGGTCTTTATAAAGGAAGTAAATCTTGGGCTAAAGCAGAAAATAATGGATTAAAGGTAATGACTTCAGAAGAAGCAGCTAAAGAAGCAGATATAATAATGATTTTGGTAAATGATGAAAAACAAGCTGAACTTTATAAAAAAAGTATACTTCCAAATTTAGAAAAAGGAAATGCATTAGTATTTGCACATGGCTTTTCAATTCATTATGGACAAATAGTTCCTCCAGAAGATGTGGATGTATTTTTAATAGCACCTAAAGGACCTGGACATACAGTAAGAAGTCAATTTGAAGAAGGAAAAGGAGTACCTTCTTTAATAGCAGTACATCAAGATGCTACAGGAAATGCAAAAGAAATAGCACTTGCATATGCAGCAGGAATCGGTGGGGCTAGAGCAGGAGTTATTGAAACTAGCTTCAAGGAAGAAACTGAAACAGATTTATTTGGAGAACAAGCTGTATTATGTGGAGGATTATGTGCACTTATAAAAGCTGGATTTGAAACTTTAGTTGAGGCAGGATATCAGCCTGAAATGGCATATTTTGAATGTTTGCACGAAATGAAATTAATTGTGGACCTTGTAAATAAAGGCGGTTTAAGCTTTATGAGATATTCAATTAGTGATACAGCAGAATATGGTGACTATACAGCTGGACCAAAGGTTGTAACAGATGAAACTAAAAAAGCTATGAAAGGAATATTGAATGAAATTCAAAATGGAACTTTCGCTAAAAATTGGATATTAGAAAACCAAGCAAATAGACCATTCTTTAATGCTACAAAGAGACAAGAGGCTGATCATGAAATTGAAAAAGTTGGTAAAGAGTTAAGAAAAATGATGAGTTGGATGAAAAAATAAATCAAAACAAACATTGAGAATTAAGGGGCTATGACCCTTAACTCTCAATTCTGAACTAGAATAGGGGTGATTAGATGAACAAAAGAGTCAAAATATTCGATACAACACTAAGAGATGGTGAACAAACTCCGGGAGTCAATCTTAATATAAAAGAAAAGATAATGATAGCAAAGCAATTAGAAGAATTAAATGTTGATGTAATAGAAGCAGGATTTCCAAGAGCATCAAAGGCTGACTTTGAAGCTGTAAAAGCTATTGCACAAGAAATAAGAAAACCTGAAATAGCTGCTTTGTGCAGAGCAGTTAAAGAAGATATAGATTGTGCATGGAAAGCATTGGAAGATGCAGAAAATCCGAGAATTCATACTTTTATAGCTACATCAGATATTCATATGAAGCATAAACTTCACATGACCAAAGAAGAAGTTATTAAAAGAGCTGTAGAAATGGTGACTTATGCAAAAGGTTACTGCAATAATATAGAATTTTCTGCTGAAGATGCTTATAGGAGTGATCCAGATTTTCTATGTGAACTTTTTACAAAGGTTATAAAAGCTGGAGCAGTAGTACTTAATATTCCAGATACAGTTGGTTATGCACTACCTATGGATTACGGTAAATTCATTAAATACATAATAGAAAATACAGAAGGTATAGAAAATGTAGAGGTCAGTGTACATTGTCACGATGATTTAGGAATGGCGGTTGCCAATAGTTTAGCTGGTATCATGTCAGGAGCTTCACAAGTTGAGTGTGCCATAAATGGTCTTGGAGAAAGAGCTGGAAATGCATCTTTAGAAGAAATAGTTATGACACTTAAAACAAGAAAAAATTACTTGAACATGGATACAGATATAAATACAAAGCAAATATATAGAACAAGTAAATTAGTAAGTTCTTTATGTGGTATAGACATTCCACCTAATAAAGCAGTAGTTGGAAAAAATGCTTTTGCTCATGAATCAGGAATACATCAACATGGAGTTTTACAAGAAAAAAGCACTTATGAAATAATTACACCAGAATCAGTAGGGATAAATAATCACTCCAATATAGTACTTGGTAAACATTCAGGAAGACATGCTTTTGATAGTTATTTAAAAGACATAGGTATAGTACTTAATAAGGAAGAACTAGATGAAGCTTTTGAAAAATTTAAAAGAGTAACTGATAAGAAAAAACAAATTACTTCAAAGGATATAGAAGCTATAGTCAATTCTAAGAAGTATTTTACCGAAACATACAAGCTTAAATCATTTCAGGTTAACAGTGGAAATAATATGATTTGTACATCTGCCATTGAAATACGACAAGGAGATAAGAGCCTTACAGAGGTTGCTATAGGGGACGGTTCTATTGATTCAGCATTTAAAGCAGTAGAAAGAACTATAGGTATGAATATAAATCTTAAAGATTATAGTATTAGGTCTGTAACAGATGGAAAAGATGCATTAGGAGAAGTTACAGTAAAAATTAAAGATAATGATAAAATTCTTGTTGGAAAATCTATCTCTCAAGATATTATGGAAGCAAGTATTAATGCATATATAAATGCAATAAATAAAATGATAGATGATAAGCACTAAAATAAGTACTAAAAGGTGGTTTAATCATGAAAAATAAAGTTTATATTTATGATAGTACATTGAGAGATGGTGCTCAAGCACAAGGAATTTCATTTAGTGTAAAAGATAAGATTAAAATTGCCCAAAAGTTAGATGAAATGGGAGTTGATTATATAGAAGCAGGGAATCCATCGTCTAATTCAAAAGATATGGAATTTTTTAAAAAAGTAAAAGAATTAAATTTTGAAAATTCAAAATTGTGTGCCTTCGGAAGTACAAGAAGGCCAAATATAAAAGTGGAAGATGACACAGCTTTAAAGGAACTTTTAAAAGCGGAAGTTAATACAGTTGCTATCTTTGGTAAGACATGGGACTTTCATGTTACAGATATTATAAAAACAACATTGAAAGAAAATTTAGCAATGGTAAGGGAGAGTATAGAATATTTAAAATCTCTAAATAAAGAAGTTATATTTGATGCAGAGCACTTCTTTGATGGATATAAAAGCAATAAAGAATATGCTATTTTAGTTATTACTGAAGCTAAAGATGCAGGAGCAGATTCTATTGTTCTTTGTGATACTAATGGTGGGACTATTCCTTCAGAAATCCATGAAATAGTAAGTTATTTAGTTAAAGAACTTAAGTTTGAAAATTTAGGTATACATTGCCACAATGATGGTGGACTAGCTGTTGCTAATTCACTTATGGCAGTTCAATGTGGAGTTAACCAAGTACAAGGCACATTTAACGGAATTGGTGAAAGATGTGGTAATACTAATTTAACTACTGTAATAGCTAATTTGGAATTTAAGATGAATTATAAAACTGTTCTAGAAGAAAAGTTAGAAAATTTAACAGCAGTTTCTAGATATATAAGTGAAGTAAGTAACATTATTCCTGATGATAGAGAACCTTATGTAGGCGCATATGCCTTTGCACATAAAGGTGGAATGCATATAGATGCAGTTAAGAAAGATTCTAAATCTTTTGAACATTTACCACCTGAAACTGTAGGTAATGAAAGAAAAATACTTATGTCAGAGGTTTCTGGTAGAAGTACTATAATGCCGATTATAAATAAAATAAATCTTAATATTGAAAAAGATTCACAAGAAACAAAAAGAATAATAAACAAACTTAAAAAATTAGAACATGA
The DNA here is from genome assembly GCF_042688525.2 of Haloimpatiens myeolchijeotgali. Classification (GTDB taxonomy): domain Bacteria; phylum Bacillota; class Clostridia; order Clostridiales; family Clostridiaceae; genus Haloimpatiens. The sequence goes on along the minus strand of NZ_JBHWAB010000001.1, from coordinate 2,349,252 downwards.
AGGTTATCAATTTGAAGGAGCTGAAAGTAGTTTTGAACTCCTTGTAAGAAAAGAGTTAGGTATTTTCAAACCTTCTTTTCAACTTATTGAATATAAAGTAATAACAGATAAACCAAGTAATACATGCCACAGTGCTTTAGCAACAATAAAATTAATGGTAAATGGTGTTATGGAAGTTACTGCAGAAGCAGGAAATGGACCAGTGAATGCATTGGATAAAGCCTTAAGAAAGGCCCTTAGTGTATTTTATAAACCTATATCAAAAATGTACTTGAGTGATTATAAGGTTAGAGTAATCAGTGGTGATAAAGCAACAAGTGCAAAGGTAAGAGTAATTATTGAATCAACAGATGGAGTATCAACATGGAATACAGTTGGGGTATCTCATGACATAATAGAGGCAAGTTGGGAAGCACTAGTAGATTCAGTAGAATACTTATTGACTAACAAGTTGGAGGAGGAAAAATAATAATGAAAAAACCAATGACTATGACGCAAAAAATACTTGCATCGCATGCAGGAATTGAATATGTAGAAGCAGGCCAGTTAATAACAGTAAATTTAGATTTAGTACTTGGAAATGATGTTACAACTCCAGTTGCAATCAAAGCTTTTAAAGATGCAAATGCAGATAAGGTCTTTGACAAAGATAAGGTTGCAATAGTGCCAGATCATTTTACTCCTAATAAAGATATTAAGTCAGCAGAACATTGTAAATGTATAAGAGAATTTGCTCTTGAAAAGGAAGTAACAAATTATTTTGAGATTGGAGAAATGGGAATAGAACATTGCTTAATACCTGAAAAAGGACTAGCTATTCCAGGTGATGTAATTATAGGAGCTGATTCACACACATGTACTTATGGAGCTTTAGGAGCTTTTTCTACTGGAGTAGGAAGCACAGATATGGGAGTGGGAATGGTATCAGGAAAAGCTTGGTTTAAAGTACCTGAAGCAATCAAATTTGTTTTAAAAGGTAAACCAGGAAAATGGGTATCTGGTAAAGATGTAATTTTACACATAATTGGAATGATTGGAGTGGATGGTGCTTTATATAAATCTATGGAATATACAGGAGAGGGATTAAAGTATCTTTCTATGGATGACAGATTTACAATAGCAAATATGGCTATCGAAGCAGGAGCTAAAAATGGAATATTTCCTGTAGATGAAAAAACATTAGAATACATAAAAGGACGTACAGAAAAGGAGCCAAGAGTATTTGAAGCTGATGAAGATGCTGTGTACAGTGAAGTTTATGAAATTGATATGAGTTTGATAAAACCAACTGTAGCTTTTCCACATCTTCCTGAAAATACGAGAACTATTGATGAAGTTGGAGAAGTTAAAGTTGATCAAGTTGTTATAGGTTCTTGTACAAATGGAAGGATGGAAGATTTAAGAATTGCAGCTTCTATATTAGAAGGTAAAAAAGTTAAAAAAGGAATTAGACTTATTATTTTTCCAGGAACACAACAAATATATCTACAAGCTATGGAAGAAGGATTGATTAGAAAATTTATTGAAGCAGGAGGAATAGTTAGTACTCCAACTTGTGGTCCTTGTCTTGGAGGGCATATGGGCATACTTGCAGAAGGTGAGAGAGCTGTAGCCACAACTAATAGAAATTTTGTAGGAAGAATGGGACATCCAAAAAGTGAGGTTTATTTAGCAAGTCCAGCAGTAGCAGCGGCTTCAGCAATAGTAGGTAAAATTGTTTCACCAGAGGAGGTTATGTAATTATGAGGGCAGCAGGAAGTGTACTAAAATACGGAGACAATATAGATACAGATGTAATAATACCAGCAAGATATTTGAATACATCAGTTCCAGAAGAATTGGCTAAACACTGTATGGAGGATCTTGATATAGATTTTTTAAAGAAATTGAATGAGGGTGATATTGTAGTTGCGGGTAAGAACTTTGGATGTGGTTCATCTAGAGAGCATGCTCCAATAAGTATTAAGGCAGCGGGAGTTTCCTGTGTAATAGCAAAGAGTTTTGCAAGAATTTTTTATAGAAATTCTGTTAATATAGGTTTCCCAATTTTAGAATGTGAAGAGGCAGTAAATGATGCAGAAAGTGATCATAAATTAGAAGTTGATTTCAAAACAGGAATAATAAAAAATTTAACGTTGAATAAAGAATATAAAGCACAACCATTTCCTGAATTTATGATTAATATAATGGAAAATGATGGACTTGTAAACTGTGTTAAAAAAGGAATATTTTAGTTTTGTGTAGTTGATTTTTAATGTTAGGAGATTGATGAAATGAAAGAATTTAAAATAGCGGTAATTCCAGGTGATGGTATAGGAGTAGAAGTAACAGAACAGGCATTAAAAGTATTAGAAAAAGTGTGTAAAAAATATGATACAAAGTTGAATTTTACGGAGCTAAAAGCAGGAGGATGTGCAATAGATGACTGTGGTAATCCTCTACCAGTAGAAACTTTAGAAAAGTGTAAAAAATCTGATGCAGTATTTTTAGGAGCAGTAGGAGGACCAAAATGGGATGATTTACCAGGAAAGCAAAGACCTGAGCAGGCTTTATTAGGATTAAGAGGAGGATTAGGATTATATGCAAATTTAAGACCTACTAAAGTTTTTGATGAATTGAAATCAGCTTCTCCACTAAAAGATTCAATAATTGATAAGGGTGTTGACATTTTAGTTGTAAGAGAATTAACTGGCGGAATCTATTTTGGAGAAAAAGGAAGAAAAGAAGTAGATGGTATATATGCAGCTTACGATACAGAACTTTATACTGTAGATGAAATAAAGAGAATAGCCCATTGTGGTTTTAAAGCAGCAATGAAGAGAAGAAAAAAATTAACTTCTGTTGACAAGGCAAATATATTAGAATCGTCAAGACTTTGGAGAGAAGTTGTTGAAGAAGTAGCAAAAGAATATCCAGAAGTTGAAGTAAATCATTTATATGTTGATAATGCTTCTATGCAGCTTGTTAGAAATCCATCTCAATTTGATATAATACTTACAAGCAACATGTTTGGAGATATATTATCCGATGAAGCATCTATGATATCAGGTTCTATTGGAATGCTTGCTTCAGCAAGTTTAAGAGAAGATAATTTTGGAATGTATGAACCTGTTCATGGTTCGGCACCTGACATTGCAGGAATGAATTTGGCAAATCCTTTAGCTCAAATTTTATCAGCTGCTATGATGCTTGAATATTCACTTGGTATGAGTGAGGCTGCAAGAGATATAGAAAATGCTGTAGATGTTGTCTTAAAGGAAGGATACAGAACTGGAGATATCTATTCAGAAGGAGCGAAAAAGATAGGCACTAAGGAAATGGGAGAACTTATTTTATCCAATATATAAAATTAATTCATAAGGCTTAGGTTATATTAAGTATGTATTTTAAAAATAAAATTATTTGAAGGAATTGGATTTTTGATTATGAGTAAGATATGGCTATGACATTGTTCTTGTTCCATGGAGATATTTTGGGCTGGTTCAGGAGATAGGCTGTTACAGGGAAGTTTGAGGGATAAATTCTGGGGGACAGGTGTTAAGTTTTAGAGTTTGAGAACAGGTAACAATTCAAGTAATTCGGGGACAGGTGATAAAAATTATATTATTTGTTTCGAAACTTTGAAAGTCGATATATTAAATTAAAAGATATGATAAAAATTTTATGATAAATGTTGAGTTTGGAGGGATAATAATGAAATCAAATGCAGTAAAGAAAGGCTTAGAGAAAGCACCACATCGTTCTCTTTTTAAAGCCCTTGGTTTTATAGAGGAAGAAATGGATAGACCACTAATAGGAATTGCAAATTCTTATAGTGAGATAGTGCCAGGGCATATAAATTTGGATAAAATTGTACAAGCAGTTAAAGATGGAATTAGGTTAGCGGGAGGCGTTCCTGTTGAGTTTAGCACAATTAGTGTATGTGATGGTATTGCTATGAATCATAAAGGAATGAGTTATTCTCTTCCTTCTAGACAAATAATAGCTGATAGTGTGGAGATAGTTGCCAAGGCACATGCTTTTGATGGATTAGTTGCAATTCCAAACTGTGATAAAGTTGTACCAGGGATGTTGATGGCATCAGCTAGAGTTAATATACCATCAATACTTGTAAGTGGAGGACCAATGCTTGCAGGGAAGGTTAATGGAAAGGCTATTGATTTAGCATCTGTTTTTGAAGCTGTAGGTTCAGTAAAGGCAGGGAACATGACTGAAGAGGAATTGCTTGAATATGAAAATTCAGCATGTCCTACTTGTGGTTCATGTTCAGGTATGTTTACAGCTAATTCTATGAATTGTTTATCAGAAGTTTTAGGCATGGCACTTCCATACAATGGTACAATACCTGCTGTATATTCAGAAAGAATTAGGTTAGCTAAAAAAGCTGGAATGAAAATTGTAGAACTTGTTAAAAAGGGAATAAAACCTTCTGATATTTTGACAGAAAGTGCATTTATGAATGCCGTAACTGTAGATATGTCCCTTGGTTGTTCCACAAATTCACTGTTGCATTTGCCAGCTATAGCTCATGAAGCAGGGGTTGAAATAAATTTTGATAAGGTTAATGCAATTAGTGAAAGAACTCCAAATCTTTGTAAACTTAGTCCAGCAGGATATCATCATATAGAAGATTTGAATGCTGCAGGTGGAATACCAGCTGTAATAAATGAACTTACTAAAATAGATGTTATTAACAAAGATTGCCTAACTGTAACAGGTAATACGATTTATGAAAATGTAAAAAATAAACTTGTTAAAGATAGTAATGTTATAAGAAGTATAGAAAATCCATATAGCTCAACAGGAGGATTAGTAGTTTTAAAAGGTACACTGGCCCCAGATGGAGCAGTTGTTAAAAAGTCTGCTGTTGCACCTGAAATGATGAAACATAAAGGACCAGCAAGAGTTTTTGATAGTGAAGAAGAAGCTGGTGAAGCTATACTTGGGGACAAAATTAATGATGGCGATGTTGTTATTATAAGATATGAAGGACCCAAAGGTGGTCCAGGAATGAGAGAAATGTTATCTCCTACATCGTTAATAGCTGGAATGGGCAAAGATAAGACAGTTGCACTTATTACAGATGGAAGATTTTCAGGAGCTACTAGAGGAGCCTCTATAGGACATGTTTCTCCAGAAGCAGCTGAGGATGGACCTATAGGTTTAGTAGAAGAAGGGGATATCATAGAAATTGATATTGAAAATAAAGTTCTTAATTTATTAGTTAGTAAAGAAGAATTGCAAAAAAGAAAACCACAAGGAAAGATGAAAAAGGTAGATGGTTATTTGAAAGCATATAGAAATGGAGTATCTTCTGCGTGTAAAGGAGCTATTTTTGAAAATAATGAAGGTGATAAATCGTGAAATATACAGGAGCAAGAATAATATTAGAGTGTTTAAAGGAACAGGATGTTGATAGGATTTTTGGTTACCCTGGTGGAGCTGTTCTCAATATATATGATGAATTATATTCCTTTGAAAGTATAAAGCATGTACTTACAGCACATGAACAAGGTGCAGCTCATGCAGCAGATGGATATGCAAGAGCAACAGGAAAGGTTGGGGTTTGCATTGCCACTTCTGGTCCTGGAGCTACTAATTTAGTTACAGGTATTGCTACAGCATATATGGATTCTGTACCCATGGTTTGCATAACGGGACAAGTACCTACTTCATTAATAGGAAAGGATTCTTTTCAAGAGGTTGATATATGTGGGATTACAATGCCTATAACCAAGCATAATTTTAAAGTAAAAAAAATAGAAGAACTAGCGGATATTATTAGAAATGCTTTTAGGATAGCTAAAACTGGAAGACCAGGTCCAGTTTTAGTTGATATACCAAAGGATATTACTGCACAATTATATGAGTTTGATTCAATTGTACGAAAAAACAATGTAGAAAATATTATAGATAATGAACAATTGAAAAAAGCTTTAGAAATACTTAAAAATCATAAAAGACCTGTTATGGTAGTTGGTGGAGGCTGCAATATTTCTCAAGCTAGAGATGAACTTATAAAATTGCAGCAAAAATTAAAATGTCCTGTTTGTTCAACTATAATGGGACTTGGTGCTTTTGATGGTACGTATAAAATGTTTACAGGAGTAGTAGGAATGCATGGGACTCCAGCCTCTAATAAGTGTATATGCAATAGTGACCTTATAATTGCTATTGGAACAAGATTTAGTGATAGAGTTATAAGCAATTCTAAAACTTTTGCTTCTGATAGAAGTGTACTTCATATAGATATAGACGAGGCTGAGGTTTCAAAGAATATTAGTGCAGATTCATGGGTTATTGGTGATGTTAAACAAGTATTATCTGAAATAAACAAAGAATTGGAAGGCAAAGAAGAAAATGAATGGACAGAGAAAGCTTTAAGTTATATAAAAGAAGATGCTTCAAAAGGTGTTTATGTGGATCCAAAATCTTCTGTTAACCCTGTTTATGCAATTAAAAAATTATATGATATCACTAATGGAGAAGCTATTATAACTACAGAAGTTGGACAAAATCAAATCTGGGCAACTCAAGGATATAAATATACAAAGCCTAGAACTTTTATAACTTCTGGTGGACTTGGAACTATGGGGTATGGCTTTGGAGCAGCTATTGGAGCTAGTTTAGGTACCAACAAAATGGTTTTTGATATAGCAGGTGATGGAAGTTTTTTAATGAATATTAATGAGTTGTCTACTGCAGTAAAAAATAATATTCCAGTTAAAATTCTTGTACTTAATAATTCAGTTCTTGGAATGGTAAGACAATGGCAAACACTTTTCTATGATAAAAGATATTCATCTACAACTTTAGGTAGAAAAACAGATTTTGCTAAAATTGCAGATGCTTATGGAGCATTAGGAATTAAGGTTAATACTAACGAGGAAGTTGAACAAGCATTAAAAAAAGCAATTGAATATAATGGGCCGGTGGTTATAGATTGTTTTGTAGATCCCGATGCAATGGCAACACCTATAGTACCGCCTGGAGCACACATAGGAGAAATGATTTCATTGGAAGATTAGAATACAAAAATAAATATTATACTAGGAGGTGATAACATGTCTACTAATGAAAAAAAATTAGAAATTAATAAATTTGAAGAAGTTAAGATGAATACTTTACAAAAAGAATTGGCTAAAGACTGCCAAAATTTAAATCATACTCATGCATATGCATATCCAGTTAATTTTTTAGGCTTAGGCCGTGTTTGTGAAGATTAATATGAAGATTAATAGGGACGGTTCATTAAAAAATAAGAAATTAGTAAAAAATTAGGGACAGGTAATGAAAAATACTTTAGTCTCTCTTTAGGCGCAAAAAATATCAAAAAATATTCGATTATTCAATAATTAGACAAATTTTAATGCTTTTTTAATCTAAATAAATATTAGTTAATTATATAATTAAGGGCGAGTTAGCTTTTTCCTAGGTGATTATAGAGGAAAGAGAATAGCTTGTCCTTTTATAAGATATGACATTAGATTTGATAAATATAATTTTGAAAAATTATTTTTTAAAATCATATTACTCAATTATTTTATAAAATAGTTTAAATTTCTAATTATAAGAATTGGATTATTAGTTTTATTTAGAGTTTACAATTTCAATTTCAAATCTCAACTAAATTATATTGAGTATTGTGTAATGTGCTTTTTAACTAGTTTTTGAGGCAAGAAAATCATCAATAATATTTTTATATTTATCATCTTTCAGGACAATGTCAATACCCATAGAACAGAGAGTAGAAACACGTGATTGAGTTATGTTGCCAAGAATTTTACATATACCTTTATCCTTTGAATTACGCAAACACTTTAACATTAATACATATAAAGCCTTAATTTTAGTATTATTTTTTTTATTTTTTAAAAGAATCTGCCATTTGGGCATACCAGTATATTCAGAAAGAAAAGTTAATATTTCATCAGCACTAAAAGTCCTTTTTATAATATGTCTTTCACTTCTGTATTCAGTCTTTTCATCTTCAAATTCAGTACTTTTTTCAAGCAGCTTGTCAGTACAGTTATATACTAATTCTGTATAAGTTTCTCTAGCCTTTTTTACATCAGTATTAAAAAATTGCATAATGTAATCCTCATCAAGAACATTAAAAGGATCGTTTCTTAATCCTAAGTATACTGCTAAACTTGAATGTTTATATTCTTCTATACAATTTCTATATTTTTTTATGTCCTTAGGATTTTTGTGAATGTAGGCAGAAAGTGTTAATAAATAACGACTGCTATCTATTATTTTACTTTTAAATCTATCACGAAAAACATGACCTTTTCTATTTTCACCATTCTTTTTGTGAGTACTGTTGTAATATTGGGCATAAGATTGATTTATATCATGCATAAATTGGCTAACATCAGCACCATTAGAATCAATTATCAAATGACCATGGGTGGACATAAGGCAGTATGCATATACTTTGAAATGGAACTTAGTTTGATATTTTTTTATAAGTTCCATATATTTATTTTTATCGATATTGTTCTCGTACAAGGAAATCTCACTTATTCCATTAAACATTATGTGATAAATTCCATTTTCAATTTTAATTCTAAAACTTCTTCCCATAAAGATCGCTCCTCTACTATATTTTTTATTTAAGATTATTGACAAAAGTAAAGAAAAGTAATCAATTTAAGGTAAATTTAAGACAAGAAAAATTACTAAAAAAATGAACTGTCCCCTTGAATTAGTTAGGATTTTCTAAAATAAAAAATGAACCGTCCCCAAAATTCCACAAAATTTCAATAAGGCAATTAAGGAAATTAATAAGGAAATTAATGTAAATAAATTATTTAGTGTTGTTAATGTTGAAAATAAAGATATAATAAAATAAATGGGCACAATAGTAGTACAGGATAAAGTAACAATAAGTGTATTATGTATTATGAATATCAGATATTATAGTTTTTACATTTTAAAGAAGAGGTGAAAAAATGAGTGATTTAGCAGGAAATGGTTGTGATATATTGGTACCATTTAATGAAAGAAAACCACTTAAAGAAGTAGAAAAAAGTATTATAAAAAAATATAGAAAGAATATATGGACAAAATTTGTTAAAGCAATAAATGATTATGAAATGATACAAGAGGGGGATAAGATTGCTGTTGCTATTTCGGGTGGAAAAGATAGTATGCTTATGGCAAAGTTATTTCAAGAGTTAAAAAGACATGGGAAAATGAATTTTGAACTTGAATTTATAGTACTAGATCCGGGATATCATGAGGATATAAAAAAATTAATGATTGATAACTGTAAGTATTTAAATATTCCTATTAAAATTTTTGAATCAGATATATTTGCAGTTGCGGATAAAATAGCAAAAGATTATCCTTGTTATATTTGCGCAAAAATGCGTAGAGGTGCATTATATTCTAGAGCAAAAGAATTAGGATGTAATAAACTTGCACTGGGACATCATTTTAATGATGTAATAGAAACTACTATGTTAAATGTACTTTATGCAGGAAACTTCAAGACTATGCTTCCTAAATTAAAATCAACAAATTATGAGGGAATAGAACTTATAAGACCTATGTATTATATAGAGGAACGTTATATACAAAATTTTACTCAAAGTAGTGGAATATGGCCATTGAATTGTGCTTGTATGGTTGCAGCAAAGAAAATTGGAAATAAAAGATATGAAATAAAAGAACTCATAAAAGAATTAAAGAAAAACTTTAAGGATGTTGATAAATCAATATTTAAATCTGCTCAAAATGTGAATTTAAATGCTATATTGGGCTGGCAAAAAGATGAAAAGAAAATTTCATTTTTAGATGTGTATGATGAAAAGTAGGGTGCAGCTTTATTAAAAAAATATTATGTAATTGCAGTAGTTGTAATTCAGTATATGAAATTTCAAATAATAAGGGAGAAAGAATTGAAAGAGGAGAAGATATAGAAATTACTTATTGGGATTTAAAATCTATTGATGGTGGATTTTATAAGGAAAATTGTTCACCACAAAACATATGTGCAAATTGCGGAAGAGTTGTAGAAAATGATTTTAAGTATTGTCCTTATTGTGGTCAAAAGATCAAGTTATAGTAGTATAAAAATTTTATGTTATATTTAATTGTCATTAGATAAGTTCAACTAACCTTCAGGTGTGATATAAATTTAACCTAAAGATTAGTTGAAATTTATCATTACAGTAATTAAAAGTTAATGTTGTTATAGTGTTAATAAGTTTAAATTTTTAAAATAGTAAATAGTCATAGATTATGATTATTTTGTGAAGATATATAGTTTACTTAACATATAGTTTATGATAGTTTACTAAAAAAGTTCTTTCATAACTACAATATTAAGTTATACATTTTGAGTTTATACATTTCTAAGTTTAATTTAATAGAGATTTTTCAAGATTTATCCTTTCATAATTTTTATGTACACGTTTCTATTTCTAGGTCCATCAAATTCACAAAAATAAATTCCTTGCCAAATGCCTGTAAGAAGCTTTCCATTTTCAATTATGACAGTGGCACTAGAGCCCATATATGAAGCTTTAAGATGTGCATGAGAATTTCCTTCAATATGTTTATAATTCCCTTTGATTGGTACAAGTTTATCTAAAGTAACAATAATGTCTCTTGTTACATCAGGATCTGCATTTTCATTTATTGTTATACCTGCAGTAGTATGCGGACAAAAAATCACAGCAATCCCATCAGTAACCCCACTTTCTCGAACAGATTTTTCTACAAGGCAACTTATATTTATTAATTGCTCTTCTTTTGTAGTTTTAATTTCGTATTTAAAAGTATTGTTCATAACAAAACCTCCCGCTATATTCTTTAAACTTCTTTTATATACTTATTTTTTAGTTTTTGTCTTTATTTAAACTCAATTTTTCCTATGTTTACATTATACAAGATTTAAGTAAATTTATATAAAAAATGAACTGTCCCTTCTAATATTATACAAAAAACTAGACAAAATATATGTCTAAAATGAACCGTCCCCATAAAATATTGTCTATATGCTTGTTTACTTTTACAATTATAGATATAATTATTACAATAAAAATACATTATAATGGATGAAGGTGATTTTGTTGGAAAAGTTTTTAAAAATAGAACCAAAAGGCGATTATAGAATAATTGCATTAAGTGATTTGCATGGAGGACTACATTTAGTTAAACCTCTCATTCAAAAAGTGAATTTAACTGATAATGATTATTTAATTATAATCGGTGATACGATTCAAAAGGGACCTTATAATATAGAAATGCTCTCATATTTACAAGAACTTTTTAAAAGAAAAAATACATATATACTTTCTGGGAATCATGAAAAATACATATTATCTTTATTAAGAAAAGAAAAAGTTGAAGATTTTGATAAACATATAAATGAAGTGTGGCATCCTTCTATTATAAAAGATTGGATAAAAAAATTACATATAGATTATAAAAAAATAGGAAATCCTAGAGAAGTTCAAAATAAAATAAAAAATAACTTTAAGAATGAAATAAAGTTTTTGGAAGAGTTACCTATTGCTTTGGAATTTGATAATTTTATTTTTGTACATGCTGGTATTGAAAAGAAAACAGATTGGAAACAGTCAAGCTTACAATCATTGTTGGCTTTTAGAAGTTTTCTTAATGAGGGACATAAAAGTAATAAATATGTTGTTGTTGGGCATTGGCCAACACAAAATTATAGAAAAAGAAGTTTATGTGGTGATGTACTAATTGATAATGACAAAAAAATAATTTGTATTGATGGTGGATATGGGGTAAAGTGCTGTGGGCAGATAAATGCTTTGATAATTGAAAAGAAAGATGGTGAATTTTTCTTTTCACAAAAATCACAAGACGATTTCAAAACTTTTAAAGTTAGAAATAGTTACTTAGGAGAAAATAAATCAATTGTAAAGTTGGATTGGCAGGATTGTGATTTCGAAGTTATTAAGAAAGAGCAAGAATTTTCTATTTGCAAAAAAAGTAGTACAGGAGAAGAGTTTCTTTTAAAGAATGAATTTATAACAGAAGAGGATGGAGATTTTAATATAACAACTGATAGTGTATCATTATTTTTAAATGTTAATAAAGGAGATGAGGTTAAAGTTATAAAAGAATATGGAAAATTTATTTTTGCAAAATATAATGGAGAAATTGGATGGATTGAAAAAGAACATCTTGAGTTAAAGTAATAGACATGTACTTTAATTTATATGTAAAATATAGTATAATTGGTTTACAATGTAAAAATATGTGTAGTAATATGCTATATATGTTATGATAGTTTTGAAAATATTAACTATAATATGTAAAGAAGAGATACATTATGAACCAACAGAAGACTAATAATATTAATTCAACTAACATGGAATATAATGTGAAATAACATATAAAATAGAAATAAAAATAATTCTCGTTAAAGGTGTTTTGTTTTATGTAACTACTAATGCACCAGAAACTATGGATGAACTAAATGAGTTTATGGAGAAATTTGATTTTAAAATGGGATTAAGTAATAATGGAAAATGTTATTAGAGAAATATTTTAATGAAGTTAAAGTTAATATTTTTTCAGAAAAAATTGTATTAGATAATTGCTTTATAAGGAGGAAGATTAATTTGCAAAAATTAAATTTTGCTGTACCTAGCATAGAAGAAGCAAAGTTAATGTTAAATGAAGGAAGTAGATTAAATCCAGGTCCATGGATAGAACATTCTATAAATGTTGGACGAGCAGCAGAACTAATAGCAGAACAAGATGAGAAATTGGATAAAAATGTTGCATTAGTGTTGGGAATGTTACATGATATAGGAAGAAGATATGGAGTAACGAGTATGAGACATAGTATAGATGGTTATAATTATGCTCTAGAAAAAGGATATGATTTATTAGGTAGGATTTGTATAACACATTCTTTCCCTTATAAAAATGTTGATGCTGTATTTGGAAAATGGGATTGTACAGATGAGGAATATAATTTTGTTAAAAAATATTTAGAAGATATTGAACTTTCAGCATATGATAAATTAATTCAATTGTGCGATGCGTTAGCATTACCATCAGGATATTGTTTAATGGAAAAAAGGATGATGGATGTTGCGATGAGACATGGGGTTAATGAATATACAATAAAAAAATGGAAAGCAACATTTGAAATACAGAGATATTTTGAAGAAAGGATAGGAAAATCAATTTATAGTGTTTTACCGGATGTAGTAAAAAATACTTTTGGTTTGACATTTTAATTTTTATAATTAGACTATATGTATGTTAAAAATTAATATATGAATTTTTTTAAATTTATACTGAATTTGTAGATTTAATAAATGAACCGTCCCCAAATTTGGTATCCAAATTTGTCATAAAAATTAAGGAGGAATTGAGAATGACAGAAGAAAATAAAACTAATGTAGAAGAAGAAAAAGAAATGGAAATATCTCAATGTGAAAAAACTTCACAAAATAAAGGAAAGAATACATTTTTAAATTTATTAGGAGTATCACTTATAGATCAAGCTATAGCAATTTGTGTGTCATTGGTAGGATTTTTGTTAATTAATAATGTAATATTAAAAGCATCAGGATATGAAGTAAGAAGTGAGTACAAAGCGTTATTTTTTCTCATAATATACATAATAGTAAATGTATTTTACAGAAGTGTATGTGAATCATCTAAGTTAAAAACAACTGTTGGAAGGAAAGTAATTAAATAAGATAATGAAGTAAAAAGGAATAAACACTAAAAACTGATCTATTAGAATTTTAAGTAGTAGAATGTGCAAAATAAAGGGAAAGATTTATAACTTTAATAAGTAAATTCAATGAATGATAAGCTTATGTAAATTTATACTTTGAGTAATTTTAAAAAGCATGTATTGTGTAAAAACATTTGAACAAGGTATGGAATTTTATACCAAGTGAAAGTTCTTTATGCAATATGTGCTTTTGTTTTTTTGTATAGATATTTATGTTTTTGTATAGATATTTAGGTTGTTTAGTTTTTTTAATAAAGAACTTCTAAGATTTAGGTAAAGTTTTTATTTTATCTAAGACTTAGAAGTTATTATTCAAGAATTTAGCACATTTAATTCACATCGTGTAGAGAAGAAAATTTTAGAGATAATATACAGAGGATGAAATTCTGAAATGATTTTTTACAGTTTAAAATAGAAGTTAAGATAGAAGTAGCGATGTTTTATATTTAAGTGATTAAATATAAGAAAACCTATACTATATAAAACAAATATAAAAAATGTTTAACAAAACATAGACAAATATAGTAATTGTTTATATAATATAAATAAGAGGTTTTGCTTGTTTTAAACTAAAGGGAGATGAAAATATGGATATAGAGAATTTATTTTGGAATGCTTCTATACAACAAATGAAAAAAGGATATGTGTACAATGAAAAACAGGGAAAATATATATGTCTTGTTTGTGGTACTGTTTTTGAACAAGGTATAATTTATAAACATGAGGATAAGTTTTGTGATGCTAGAAAAGCTATAGAGATGCATATAAAAGAAAAACATAATTCTATGATGGAATATTTATTAAGTATGAATAAAAAATATACAGGAATAACAGATATTCAAAGAGAATATGTAAAGCTTATTTATCAAGGGAAAAATGATAAGGAAATCTCAGATATTATGGGTGTTTCATCATCTACTGTTAGAAATTATAGATTTAAATTAAAAGAAAAAGAAAAACAAACAAAAGTTTTCTTAAGTATAATGGAACTTTTAGAAGAACAATCTGAAGAAAATAATGATTTAGTAAAAGTTCACAGGGGGGCTACTATGATAGATGAAAGATATGTTGTAACTGAAAAGGAAAAGAAAAAATATATAAATAGTTATTTTACTGGAGAGGATAATAAACAACTTAAAGTTTTTCCATCAAAAGAAAAGAAAAAGATAATAGTATTAGGGATTATTTCAGAGAATTTTAAAAGAAATAAAATATATACTGAAAAAGAAGTTAACAACATTTTAAAAAGAATTTATGATGACTATGTTCTTATAAGAAGATATCTTATAGAATATGGATTTATGGAAAGAAAAAAAGATGGCAGCAGCTATTGGGTGCGATAATTATTCAAAAATGGGGAGATTTTACAATGCCAAACATTAATTTAATAAATGGATATAAGATTAAGTATCTTTTTAAAGAGAACGATAATATTGTTGAGAAATTATGTGAGAAATGTTCAGATTATTATATATTGCACGATGGAATATTACCATCTAAAGAAGAGATAGACGAAATATTTATTACTTTACCACCCAATAAAAATTACGAAGATAAATTTATATTAGGAATATATAAATTTGACAAATTAATTGGTATAGTTGATATTATAAAAGATTTTCCGACTATTGGAGAATGGATGCTTGGATTAATGCTTATTGAACCAGGGGAAAGAGGCAATGGATTAGGAAAAATGGTACATGAAGCATTGGTTGGATGGGCAAAAGATTTAGGAGCAAAGTCATTTAGAATAGGAGTAATTCAAGATAACTATAAAGGTATTAACTTTTGGTCTGCCTTAGGATATACAAGGATAAAAGAGGTTAATATGGACTTTACAGCAAAGACGCATGTAGTAAATGTTATGAGGTTGCAGGTTTGTAACTAATTATAATGAACCGTCCCCAAATTTTAGAAAGGAAGTGAGTACAAATATGAAGTTGATTTCATGGAATGTTAATGGTCTTAGAGCATGTATTCGTAAAGGATTTTTAGATTATTTTAAAGAAGTAGAGGCAGATATTTTTTGTGTTCAAGAAATTAAATTGCAGCAAGGTCAAATAGATTTGGAATTAGAAGGATATTATCAATATTGGAATTATGCAGAGAAAAAAGGATACTCAGGTACTGCTATATTTACTAAAACAAAACCTATTAATATAAGTTATGGTATAAATAAAGAAGAACATGATAAGGAAGGTAGAGTAATTACACTAGAATTTAATGATTTTTATTTTGTAACGGTATATACTCCTAATTCTCAACAGAAGCTAGCGAGACTCGATTACAGGATGCAGTGGGAAGATGATTTTAGAGATTATGTAAAAGCGTTGGATGAAAATAAACCTGTGATTGTATGTGGAGATTTAAATGTTGCACATAAAGAAATAGACCTTAAAAATCCTAAAAACAATAGAAAAAATGCAGGATTTACGGATGAGGAAAGAAATAAATTTACTGAACTTTTAAATGCAGGATTTATAGATACTTATCGTTATTTTTATCCAGATAAAGAAGCAGCATATAGTTGGTGGTCCTATAGATTTAATGCACGAGCTAATAATGCAGGATGGCGTATAGATTATTTTTGTGCATCACAAAGAATGGATGATAAACTTGTAAGTGCAGATATTCATTCAGAAATACTTGGTTCAGATCATTGTCCTATAGAATTAGTTATAAAATAAGTTTGAGTATAAATATAAGCAATATTTAATTGGACAAGTATTTAAGAATTTTGACTAGTATCATAATTTATAAGTATAAAAGGATATTGATAAATTTTATAAAATATGTGCATTTGTTTATAAATCTACTTGAAAATGTTTCCTTAGTATGCTAGAATTATGTTAATATGTTATATAAAGAAATATAATACAGTGGAGGTACAGTTTAATGAGCATTATGACAAATAAAATTAGCATAATTAAAATTTCATATAATGATTTTGTTTGTCAGGCGAGTACCCTATTTTAAAAATTATGTTATATGTATGAAGTTGATAATATTTTTTGTAATATAGCCATGGGTATTTTTTGCCCATGGTTTTTTATACATTTATTTAAACTGTATATGTTGTATTTAAAGCCATGGGATTTAAGCCTATGGCTTTTTTGCTATTTAAGGATTTTGAGAGGGGATGTTATTATGATAATTAATGTTGAAAATTTAACTAAATATATAAAAGAAAAACAGATACTTAAAGATATTTCTTTTAGAATGTATAAGGGAGATAAAATAGGAGTAGTAGGAGATAATGGAGTAGGAAAAACTACACTTTTTAAAACTATAGTAGGGAAAATAGAAGCTGATGATGGAAAAGTTAAGTTTTATGATACTTTTGGGTATCTTCCTCAAGAACTTATTTTTGATCAAGATACTGGAGTATCTGATTTTATGAAGTCAACAGACTATTATGAAAAATTTTTTGAGATGCTGAGTAAATTCAATTTAAGAAATATTGAAAATAGAAAAATATCTACTTTAAGTGGTGGTGAAAAAACTAAACTTTATTTGGCAAAAATTCTTATTGAAGATCCTAAACTGCTTATATTAGATGAACCTACAAATCATTTAGACTATGATTCTATTATTTGGCTTGAAAAATTTATAAAAGATTTTAAAGGTGCTGTACTTGTCATAACTCATGATAGATATTTTTTAGATAATACAGTATCTAAAATATTTGAACTTAAAGATAAAAAACTTAAAGAATATAGTGGGAATTATAGTTTTTATGCAGAGCAAAAAAAACTTGAATATGAAAAAAATATGATAGAGTATGGTGAATATGTTAAAGAAAAGAGAAAGCTTGAAATAGCTGCTAGAAAGCATATGGAAAGGTCAAATAGATATAACAATATGTCTCAAAATGATTTTAAAAGGCATAAAGCTGCTAAAATTGCTAAAAGATCTAAGGCGATTATAACTAGGTTAGAAAAACTGGATAAAAAAGATAAACCTTCGAAAAAAAAGAAAATAAATATGAAATTTGATAAAAGTAGTGATAAAACAAGTGAAATATTGATTAGAGTAGAGAATTTGTGTAAATCTTTTGATAAAATATTGTTCCAAAATATAAATTTTAATATTTGTAAAGGCAAAAAAATAGCTGTATTAGGTAAAAATGGTGTAGGAAAAAGTACTTTATTAAAAGCTATTATTGGCCAAGAAAATGTAGAAGGGAATATATATAGTTCACCTTCAGCAAATATAGGATATTTTTCACAAGAATTAAGAAATTTAAATTTTGAAAATACTATACTTGACGAAATAAAAATTATAAATGAAGATCAAAGTTATATACGTACTTTATTAGGATGTATGATGTTTAGGAGAGAAGATGTATACAAGAAAATAGGAAACCTAAGTCTTGGTGAAATGGCAAGAGTTTCATTTTTAAAGTTGATTTTACAGAATCACAATGTACTAATATTAGATGAGCCTACAAATTTTCTTGATATTTCTTCTAGAGAAGTAATTGAAGAAGCGTTATTGGACTATAGAGGAGCTATACTCTTTGTATCTCATGACAGATATTTTATAAAAAAAATGGCTGACGAAATATGGGAAATGTCTAACAATGGATTATGCAAGTATTTAGGAGGATATAATTATTATTTAAATAAAAAACAGAAACCTTCTAAAATGAAAAAGGTTAATATTGAAGAACAAATTCTAAACCTAGAAATGACTTTAGCACAGTTATCTTTCAAATTGTTAAATTGTAAGAAAAATGAAAAGGAAACTATAGAAAAAGAATATTTTGATATATGTGAAAAGATAAAAAAATTAAAGAAATTGCAAAATAATACAAGATAGATTAAAGAACCGTCCCCATGTTTTATCTGTAGTGAAAGAAGTCAGCTAAAAGCTAAATAGCTGACTTCACTTATTAAATTTTAAATTTTGCTATTAAATTTTCTAGTGATTTTGAAATGGAATTTAAAATATTAGAGTCTTCTGATAAACTTTCAACTTTATCTTCTTGTTCCATAATAGATTTAAGCATATCTTCAGTAGAATTTTGTATTTCATCTGAGGATTGTATTATTGTTTCAAGGAGCTCTTTTACCGTTTCATTAAAAGTTTGTTGTTCTTGTATCATACAACTTAATTCTTTAGAATACTCTTGAAAATTATCTAAGTTTCCAACAATAGAATTTAAATTATACTGAGTATCTTTTATAGAACTTAGTTTAGATACTGTATTTTCTATATCTAAGTTCATAGTGTGTATGGTTTCATTGGATTCTTCTCTTATTTTTAGTACTAATTTTTCCATTTCATTGAGAGTACTATTAGTTGATGAGGCTAGTTTTCGAACTTCTTGAGCAACTACTGAAAATCCTTTTCCTGCTTCTCCAGCTCTTTCAGCCTCTATACTTGCATTTAATGATAAAAGATTAGTTTGTTTTGAAATATCTCTAATCATAGATAATGTTTCTTCAAGCTGTTTTGTTCTATATTCTAAATTTTTTATAGATTTCACAGCAAAATTAACTAAATTTATAATCTTATCTAATTCTTCTACTGAAGTTTCTATTAATCCGTTAGTTCTTTTTATGACTTCAACACTATGATCTGTTTTAGTAATATTTTCTTTTGACATATTATAAATTTTATGCATATGAATATTTATATCATCAAAGCTTTCATAAATATTATTTATCTTTTTATTTTGGGCTGATATATCAGAATTTACTTTTTTAATTTGTGTATCAATATCTTTTCCAGTTGAAACCACACTATGATTTGCTATTTGTAAGTTTTTAGAGATTTTATTTAGTTCTCCAATGTCATTTTTTATAGAATAAATAATGTTTCTTATAGATTTTGAAGAGTTATTTATAGCTTTTATTAGTATAGAAATTTCATCGGTTTCTTTTACATTTATAGTTTTAGTTAAATCACCTTTTGATAAGGCTTTTGAGCACTCTATTCCTTTATCAACAGTTTTTAATAAATTTTTACTTAAAAATACGGAAATCAAAATTGTGGATGTTATACCTATAATCAATAGTATAATATCTACTTTTAAAATATTATTTAGTTGACTAATTATAGCTGATTTTTTATATAAAATAACTAGTTTCCATCCTGTAGTTTCAATATCATTATAAAAGGCATAATGTTTTTCTTTATCATAATCAGTAATTTCAAATCCTGTTTCTTTGTTATTGATTTTATTGTATAATTCATGAATTACATTTTGCTCATCACCAATATTTTTCTTTAGTATATACTCTGATTTAGGATGATAGATATATATGCCTTCTTTAGAAATCAATAAAGGGAATCCTTCATTTTTCAAATTTATACTTCCCATTATTTCTTGAATCTTATTTAAATTAACATCTATACCTGAAACTCCTATAGGTTGTCCATTTATATTCTTTAAAATTTTTACTCCTGAAATAAGTTTTCTTCCAGTAGCTTCTTCCAAGTATGGTTCTGTCCAAGTAAAATCTTTTGAATTCATTCCTATTTTATACCAATCTTGTTCCCAATATTTAAATTCATCTATAGTATTTGGTTCAAAAGAAGAAGGTTTTTTATTTTTATCTCTAAGAATACATACATAAGGAAGTTCTTTATTAATTTGCATGTTAGGTTTAAAAAAAGTATATGCAGTTTCTAGGTTATCATCTTGATTTAATATATCTTTTAAAGAATTTTTTAAATATATTTTTACGTCATTATAATTATCTTTTTTATATTCTAAGTTTTTACTCATAGATGCAACAGTATTTCCTTCTGATTCAACGCTTTTCATAGTTTTATCAATATCTTTACATATTTTTTGAGTATTTATTAATTCTTTTTGCTCAAATTCATTAAGAAGTTTTTGTTTTGCTGTATTATAATTAAAAAAACATATTAATATTAGAATAAAACTTATAGTTATTGAAAAGCAAAATATCAATTTGTTTTTGATACTTTTCATTAAATTCACCTCATAACTGATTTTTGTTTTTTTATTAAAATAATTGATTTAATCTCTTAATGTTTAAAAATATATATTTTCTTTCCTATAATTTAATATATTAAGTTATGATAATTTAAGTGACTTGTAGAATAAGAAAAAGTATGAGTGTGTTCCAAATTTTTTAGTAGTTTATGGTATAATTGAGCTGTAATACATAATAGTTACATCTAAAAAAATAATATGTAATGTTTAAATGAAAAATATGGATGAATATTATATGTAAGGGGATATTTAAATATGGCCATTGAAAATTTTTCAAAGAAGCTCTTAGAATCATTTATAGGAAATATAGCTAACTTTATACTAGATATATTATTCCCATTTGTAGTTACTAAATTATATGGAGCTAGTATATTAGGTCAGTATACATATGGGAATTCAATAGTTATGATGACCATTTTCTTAGCATCATTAGGATTAGATACAGGACTTCTTTATTTTATACCAAGAGAAGGTAAAAAATATATTACATCTTCATTTGTGTTGAATTTTTTAGCAAGTTTAGTTATTATTTTGATATTATTTATTTTTAATAGAGATAGTACAGTAAGGTTAATGCTTCCTATGATATGGTGTTTGTCTGCTGAAAATATATTTTTTGCAATATATAGGGCAAAACAAAATATAAAGGAATTTTTTTTAGTTAAAATATTGTCAAGTCTTGTATTGAAAATTATTCTTGTATGGTTATTTTTCAATTTATTTGGAGTTAGTTTTTCAAATATAATCATGGCCACATATTTATCATTTGTAGTATCTTTTATTTTTTATTTTATAAAACAGAGAAAAATGTTTGGTAAATTTGCAATGAATAAAAATGTAATAATGTATTCACTACCTTTAATTGTTGGTTCAATGATGGCAGTAATAATTAATAACATAGATATGATAATGATAGGAAATATGTTAAACAAAGAAGCTGTTGCTGTATATAGTGTAGCGGCAAAGGTTGCAACCTTCCCAGCTATTTTACTAACTGTATTAAATACAATATTTCCTCCTATAGTTGCCAAGCTTTATCATGAAGGAAATTTAGATGAGCTAAGAAGGATGTATAAATTATCAGCCAGAATCCTTACTGTTTTATCAAGTATAATAATTTTGGTTATAATTATTTTTAGAAATGATATACTAGGCTATTTTGGAAATGAATATATTAAAGGACAGTATGTTGTTATATATAGAGGAATAGGACAACTTGTAAATGCAGCTGTAGGAAGTGTGTGGTATATAGTTATAATGACAGGAAGAACTAAAGCTAATATGGTAGGTAAGATTTTAGCTTCGTCAATAAATGCAGCATTAAATTTACTCTTCATACCTATTAGTGGTATTACAGGAGCAGCACTTGCTAGTATGATAACAGTAATTTTTTCAAATGTATTAGGGTATTATATAGTAAAGAAAATATTAAAAGTAAAAGTTTTTGGAGTTGTGTGATTTTTAGTTGTAGATTACAAATATTTAGCTATTATATAACATATAAGGAGGAAAATGTGATGGAACCATAAAAACCTTTAAATGATATTACTATTTATCGAAATTAAAGGAGGATTTATTTATGGAAAAAGCCATACTTCAAAATATTAAAAATTACTTAAAAGAAAAATACAATTGCCATTCAATAATATTATATGGATCTTTTGCTAATGGCGCTTATACAGACGAAAGTGATATAGATATTATATGTTTTGGTGATGATATAATCCAAGAGAATAACACTACTGTAGTTGATGGAAGGCAACTTGATGCATGGATATACAATACAAATAAGATGACGAAATATGAAGAATTATTACATATCAAAGGTGGAAAAATTCTCTTAGATGAAAAAGATTTATGTTCAAGATTATTAGAAAATATAGATAAACTTTTTAATAATGGTCCAAAGAAATTAAGTGAGAAAGAGATAAATTTTCAAAAGAGCTGGTTAATGAAGATGGTAAAGAGGGCAAAAAAGGTGATATTGAGGGTAACTTTAGATATCATTGGTTACTGGTAGATAGTTTGGAGATATATTTTGGGATAAAAGGTTTATGGTACTTGGGACCTAAGAAATCTTTAAGATGGCTCAAGGATAATGATAAAAGTGCATACAAAGTATTTGAGAATGCACTACATATTAATTCGTCCTTTGAAGAAATAGAAAAATTGGTATCTTTTATTATTAACTCAACTTTCGCAGGTGAAAAATAGCCGCTACGGGAAATGATATCTTGCTTAGAAACCTTTCACTTCAGTAACAAGTTCTAAGCTTTACTCATATTGAAAAAAGATTTTTTAATTAATATTCCGTAGGAATCAGTAATTAAAAAATAACTTTTTTCAAATTCGTAAAGCTAAGAACTTGTAAACTTTGTTCAAATGTTTCTTACGCAATATATCATTTCCCTTCGCTAGGCAATATTTTGTCCTGCGAAAGTTGAGTTATTAATTTATAAGTTGAATTTTATAGATTAATAAGGTGAGTGGGGAGAAACATATATGCTATAGAATATTTTTGGCCTGTGAAACTTGAATTTACAATAAATATTTACTATATTTTGTAATATTGTTATGAAAAAATAGTTCAAAATATCATAGAATTTTTTGTATGTGGAGGGAAGGATTGTGGAAAAGATAACAGATTTTTTAGGTATTTCAAACTATGATTTAACTTTTAAAGTTGAACCTCTAAAGGGTATATTCAATGTTAAGGGAATGTTATGTATAAAAAATAAGGGAAATAGGGGCTGTAATAAAATACCAATTTTACTGTATAAGGACCTTGAAATAAAAGATATAAAAAATGAGAATAATGAGAAAATAAATTTTAAACAACAAATTATTTCTCTTGCAGATCAACAAGAATTTTATGTAAACTATGGTTTAATTGATGTTGATAATATTTTAAATGGAGGTGAACAGATAAATTTATATATTGAATATGAAGGAAGTATTAATGGATATTCAGATTTAATGATGTATGTTAAAGATAAAATAGGTAAAGAATTTTCAATTATACGTCCTGATTGTCTTGCATATCCCATAATATCAGAAGTATCTTATGAAAATATCTTAAAAAGCTATAGAAATAATTTTACTTATAATATTTCTGTTGATGTCCCTAAAAATTATACTGCAGCTTGCGGAGGAATATTAAAAGAAACTGTATCTAAGGGAAATAGAAATATTTTTAAATACATAAGTAGTTCACCTACTTGGAGATTTGATATTGCTATTTCACAGTATTTTTTGGTAGAAGATAAAGATATGAATTTGAAGATATTTGTATTTCCAAAAGATAAAGTTAATGCGGAAGATGTTATAAAAAATGAAATTAAAAGATCCTTTGATTTTTTTTCAAATGTATTTGGAGATTATCCTAAAAATAATTATTTTTCTGTTATAGAGACAAAAACAGCATATGGCTCGCAGGCAGGTGATAATTACATAGTTATGGAGGAAGATTCATTTTCAGGTAATAATAAAAAAATAACTCAGTTATATCATGAAATCGGACATGCATGGAATGCAAAGCCGAAATATAAAGTAAAATCAACTAGATTTTTTGATGAAGCTTTTGCCTCATATTTTGAAGCACTTGCAATAAGAGAATTTAATGGAGAAAAATTTTACAGAAATAAAATGGAATTATATAGAAAATATTTCAAAATGAGTGTAAATGAAGATAAAATAAATTATAATACTCCAATATATGATTATGGAAAATTTGAAATAGGTGAAAATAGTTATACTAAGGGACCGTGGGTATTATATGTGCTTAATGAAATTGTGGGAAATGAAAAATTTTATAAAATTATAAGAAGATTTTTATATGAATTTAAAGGTAAAGAAGTAGATTTTAAAGATTTTCAAGAAATAGCGCAGAAAGCATCAGGTATTAATTTGGACAAGTTTTTTGAACAATGGATATATGGAGTAGAGTCATCAAAATATTTATATGATGGAATTAAATTATCCATTATTATAGAAAAAGCTAAATAAAATAATGGGGACGGTTCATTTTTTAGTTGTAATTTAAAACTAAAAAAATGAACCGTCCCCCGCTTTGTTAAATAGCAAAGAAAAAATATGAATCGTCAACTTTTTTGAAATTATAAATAAATTTATACAAATAATTAACTTAACAAAAATTATGTAAAGTAAATTTAAAAGTAAACTAATATTTTATTTGAAAAAATTTATGAGTTTATTCATAATTCAACTTTCACAATAGTAGCAGCCATTTTTCAGCTGAGAAAGGAGAGTTAATAATAATTAAAACATTGTATAATGTATTATATAATTTAGATTTAAAATTTATCTGAAGAAAGGAGAGTTAATGCTATGCTAAAACTTATTAAAGGTGGTAAAGTTTTTGCACCTAAATATTTAGGTGTTAAAGATATTTTAATTTGTGGAAATAAAATAGGGTATATAAGAGATAATATTGAAATAAAAGATATAGATATAAAAATTATTAATGCAGAAGGTAAACTTGTGTTCCCTGGTTTTATTGATTCTCATGTACATGTTTTAGGTGGAGGTGGAGAAGGGGGTTATAAAACAAGAACACCCGAAATAAGACTTACAGATTTAACTACTGCAGGGGTAACAACTGTTGTTGGATGTTTGGGAACTGATGGTGTAACTAGAGACATGAAATCATTAATTGCAAAAGCCAGAGGTCTTGAAGAAGAAGGAGTAACATCTTTTGTATATACAGGTTCGTACAAAATTCCTGTAAAAACTTTAATGGATAGTATACAAGAAGATATATTGTTAATAGACAAAATTATTGGAGTTGGTGAAGTTGCATTATCAGACCATAGATCTTTTCATCCAAGCTTTGAAGAATTTAGTTATTTAGTTTCAGAAGCTAGAGTTGGAGGAATGCTTTCAGGTAAAGCAGGTATTGTTAATATTCATATGGGTGATGGTAAATTAGAATTAGATTATTTATATAGACTAGCAAAGGAAACAGAGATACCTTTATCACAGGTGGTACCAACACATATGGGAAGAAATGCTTCATTATTTAAACAGGCTGTTAAATATGCTAAGGATGGTGGTCTGATAGATTTTACAACAAGTACTGCTGAAAAATTTTTAGATGAAGGAGAGATAAAATCTAGTAAAGCTCTTAGAATAATGTTAGACAAAGGTGTAAATATAAGTAATATTTCCTTTAGTTCTGATGCACAAGGAAGCTTGCCTAAATTTGATGAAAATGGAAAGTATATTGGTATTGAAATAGGGAAAAGCAGCAGCTTATATAAAGAAGTTAGAGATGCTATATTAGAAGAAAATATTGAGATTACTGATGCTATTAAAGTTATTACATCTAATCCGGCCCAAAATTTAAAACTGAAATATAAAGGTAAAATAGAAGAAGGTAATGATGCTGATATTGTTATAGTTAATGAAAGTGATTTGAACATAAATACTGTTATTGCTATGGGAAAAGTGATGATTGAAAATAATGAAATAGTAGTAAAAAATACTTTTGAATGGTAAAATATTAAAACATTACATGATTGTAAGAAAGCTGTAATGAAAATCGATAGGTTATAAGATGTAACTTAATGTACAATTAATCCGTAATCATAAGTGCAAATTTGTACTAAAAATAGTTTATATGAAGGTTATGGAGGTATTTGTATGAAATTGAACAGCTTTCAATTAAAAATTTTTGCAATGATATTAATGGTTTTAGATCATCTATATTCGTACATTCCTAATATGCCGTCTTGGTTTAATTATTTAGGAAGAATAGTAGCACCAATATTCTTTTTCTTTGTAGTAGAAGGATTTTTTCATACAAGAGATAGAAAAAAATATGCTATTAGATTATTTACTTGGTCATTGGTTATGTTTGTTGGAAGTAAAATAGTTGTAATGTTATTTAATAGAGAAGGTGGATTGCATAATAATATATTTCTATCATTAGCAATGGCAGTTGTATTAATGAGTGCTATTGAATTTATTAAAAAGAATAAACAAAATAAAAAATTATGTATTGTATCTATTATAGCAGCAATAGGAATAGCCATATTAGGAGTACTTACAGAAGCTAGTATTTATGGAGTAGTTATGACTTTGGTTTTTTATTTCTTCAGAGATAAAAAAGGCAAGATGATTATTATGTATATAATAACATCATTAATATTAACTTTAGGATTATCATTACCAGAGTTTATAACAAATCCTGAATTTAATGTTTATGGTTTGTTTTTCTTTGATATTCAATGGATGCAAGTTTTCGCCTTTCCATTTTTCCTTATGTACAATGGCAAACGTGGATTAAATACAAAATTTACAAAATACTTGTTTTATGTTTTCTATCCAGTACATCTATGGATAATATATGTAATAGGTTATTACATTACATCAAAATAGAACTTTTCTGGGTACGGTTCATTAATTTTTGTACTAGTTTAAGCAAAAAAAATTAATGAACCGTCCCCAAATTTTTGTTTTGATAGATGAAAAAAATGAGATGAATGCTCACTAAAAAATAAATGACTTTGGTTCATTGACTTTAATTCATTCAAGTGCTATACTGTATTCGTAATCAAGAAGGAGGAGTGATATTATGGTACGAATTTCAAAGGCACCTGAGGTTCGTAAACAAGAAATATTAGATGCTGCAATGAGATTATTCTATACTAAAGGATATGAGGCAACCTCTATGGCTGATATAGCAAAAGAGATAAATGTAGTAAAAGGTTTATGCTATCGTTATTTTAAATCTAAACAAGAACTTTTCGATACTGCAATGGAACAGTATGCACAAGAATGTGGAGAAAAATTTTTAAGTGTAATTTGTAATGATAAAAAAACATTAATGAAACGTATGGATGATATGACTAAATTAATGCAAAGCCAAGATGATAGTAGCAAATATCATAATTTTTATCATAAACTTGGCAATGAAATGTTACATGAGCAGCTTATGATAAAAATTGCAAAATATTTAATTCCACATGTTAATAAAGAATTATTAAAGCTTTCTGAAAAAGGGGAAATACATATTGAAAATGTTGAAATGACAACTTATTTTATAATGTATGGACAAATTGGAGTTTTATCATGTGAAAATATTCCTATGGATAAAAAAATTAAACAAATTCGTTCCTTTATAAATTCAGTACTAGGAGTATAAAGATTTTTGCTAAAGCAAAAATCAACCTTCATTATTCATTTTTAATTATTAATTCTTAATTGATTTTAAATGTTTCTTACGCAATATATCATTTCCCTTCGCTAAGCAGTATTTTTTTACTGCAAAAGTTGAATAAGTAATTTTTAATCAAATCAATTATGAAAAAAATTATTAGAATAATGACAGTGGATACAATATCCCTAATAAAGTATTGCTGCTAGGTAATATTTTATTAGGGTAAAAAAATACTAAATGAGTGAACCAAAGTCATTGAATAATGGTCATTAAAAATAATAAATATAGAAAGAAGAGATTAAAGTGAATAAGAAATTAGAGAAAGATTTTACAACAGGTAATGCCACAAAAAAATTAATTGGAATTACAATTCCACTATTGATAGCTTTTATATTTAACATGGCATATAATATCGTTGACAGCCTTTGGATTGGAAATTTACTTGGTGAAAAAGCAATGGCAGCTCTTACTGTATCAACGCCACCTATACTTTTGTTTACATCTGTTGCAATGGGTGCTACCAATGCTGTAGCAATTTTATTATCAAAACATATTGGAGCAAAAGATAAGGATAGTATTAATAAAGTAATTTCTACTTCCTTTACAGCAACAATTGTTTTTAGTGTTGCTATAACAATTATTTGTGAATTTGGTGTAAACATCATTTTGAATCTTTTAAATACACCACCTGAGATATATTCTATGGCAAAAAATTATTTTATTATATATATATTAGGATATATTTTTGTATTTATGTATTTATATTTTAATGCTGTATTACGTAGTTTTGGAAATACAACTATGCAGATGATTTCTATTATTCTTTGTACACTACTCAATGTAGTAATAGATCCTATTTTCATAAATAAGATGGAAATAAAAGGAGCAGCAATTGCAACATTATTTTCACAAGGAATTATGATGTTTATTATGATTGTATATATCATAAAGAAAAAATTAATCACAATTGATTTTAAGTTATCTAATAGAAAAGTTTTTAAAGAACTTGTGGCAAAAGCAATACCATCTATTATTCAACAAAGTATTCCTGCAATTAGTACAAGTTTTATTACTTATTTAGTAAGTGGATTTGGAGTATTACCTATAGCTGCATTTGGTATTTCAGGAAAATTAGAAACAATTTTATTCTATCCTGCTATGGCTCTCAATATGACAATTACTACTTGTACTGGACAATGTTTTGGAGCTAAAAATACAAAAAAAGCAAGAGAATATCTTCGTTCTGGAATGCTATTGGGAAGTGGATTTTTGATTATATTAACAATAACAGTAGTATTCTTCTCAAAGAGTTTAGCTTCAATGTTTGGAGCTGGTGTAAGTGTTGAAAATTTGGTTAAAGTTTATTTTTCAATTATTTCGGTTGGATATGTTTGTAATACCGTTACTAATTGTGTTCTTGGAGCAGTAAATGGTTTTGGAAAGCCAATGGCAGCTATGTTTTTGATGATTTTCTACTATATTATTATTCGTATGCCATTAGCGAAGTTACTATCAATAACATCATTAGGATTAAATGGAATTTGGATTGCTGTACTTGTAAGTCATGTTGCAGCATCTTTAGCAGGTATTTTATATTTTAAAGTATCATTAAAAAGAGAACATACACAATTTCAGGCAGTATCAAATGTAAAATAGATAAGCCTTTTAATCATAATCTATAGTATATATAGTATAAGGGGACGGTTCATTAATTTCTTAAGTTTTTACTTTTGATTTGATATTAAAACAATGAACCGTCCCCATATTTTTTCATATTTTTTATAGATTATTGGTTTAATTTTTTATATGTAATATAATGATGGTAGAATTTAATTTACAAATATATTGGGTAAAAATATATAAATGGAGTGAGGTAGTAGTATGAAGTTTAATATAATTGACATGAATAAATGGGAAAGACGAGAGCATTTCCAACATTATGATAAGGGCGATAATTGTTCATACAGTTTAACATCAAATATTGATGTAACAAAACTTGTTTGTAATGTTAAACAAAAAAAATTAAAATTTTATCCTGTATTTATATACATAGTTACAAAAGCTGTTAACAGTATGAAAGAATTTAGAATGGCACTTGATAAAGATGGTAATCTTGGTTTTTATGATGAAGTTTCAGCATCATATACTATATTTCATGAAGATGATAAGACTTTTTCTTGTGCTTTTACTAAATATGATTCTGATTTTGAAACATTTTATAAAAATATTACAGATGATATGGAAAAGTATAAAGACGTAAAAGGGTTTCAAATAGTAAAATCAGAACCAAACAGTTTTCCCGTTTCATGTGTTCCATGGCTAAATTATACAGGATTTAATTTGAATGTTCCTATTGATATTAATTTTTATGCACCTATAATTACATGGGGAAAGTTTGTAAATAATAATGGTAAACTTGAAATGCCGCTTACTGTTCAAATTAATCATGCTGTTGCAGATGGATATCATACATCAATGTTATTTAAAGAAATACAAGATATTTGTTTGTTTTTAGGACAATAAAGGCATATATCATATAAAAAATCTTTCATTTCGGTAAGAAGTTTTAATTTGTTTTCTTAAATAAAAATAAATTTCAGAGAAAGGATTTGATGATGTTGGAATTTATACCTGCAAAAAAGATATTATCAGCATGGACAAATAATGAAAATTGGTTTGGAGTAAATTACAATATGAACATATATAAAGGGTGTTGTCATGGATGTATTTATTGTGATTCAAGAAGCCAATGTTATCAAATCAATGATTTTGACACGGTTCGTGCTAAGAAGGATGCTGTTGGAATGTTAAATAATGAACTTAGGTACAAACATAAAAAAGGGGTAGTTGGTACAGGTTCAATGTCAGATCCATATAATCCTTTTGAAGCTGAGTATAAGTTTACTAGAAGTGCATTACAACTTATAAATAAATATAATTTTGGTGTTTCCATAGCTACAAAAAGTGATCTTATAACAAGAGATATTGATATTTTGAAAGAAATAAAAAAACATTCACCGACTATTTGTAAAATTACAGTTACAAGTGCAGATGACAGTTTGTGTAAGATAATAGAGCCTAAGGTATGTTTACCATCTAAAAGATTTGAAGCAATAAATAAGCTTTCTTCTAATGGTATTTTTACAGGAATATTATTAATGCCTGTACTACCTTTTATAGAGGATAGTGATGAGAATATATTAAAAATTATAAGATTAGCAAAAGAAAATGGTGCAAAATTTATTTATCCTTATTTTGGAGTAACACTTAGACAAAATCAAAGAGATTATTTTTTTAGTAAATTAGATAAACATTTTCATGGTGTAACTAAAAAATATATAAGAGAATATGGATTTTCTTATGAGTGTAATTCAAAGCGGTCAACTGAATTGAAAAAGCTTTTTAAAGTTGAGTGTGATAGGGCAGGTATACTATATAAAATGAAAGATATTATTTCTGGATATAAAAAACAATATGATGTAAATCAAATGAGTTTGTTTTGATATTTTGTATTTTCGGGGACGGTTCATGATTTTTACTTGAATTAAAAGTAAAAAATGATGAACCGTCCCCAATTTTAATTTTATTTTAATCCGTCTACAGGAATATTATAAGTTTCATTTTTAATCCATTGATTTATGGTTTTATTTAAAACTCTAGTTCCTTGGATGTATACTTGTAAAGTTTCAGGTTTCCAATCATCTCTAATAGAAAAATTAGCTTTACGTAACCATACATTTTTAACTTGTGTTGGATCAAAAGTAGGGTCACTTATTTCAAATTCATAACAACCTGTAGTACCAGTTGCAAAATCATCTCCAGGGAGATTACAGTATAATTCTTTTTTTCTTCCATCATTTAATTCCATACCAAAATATATGTAATCATTTGTTCCGGCATATGAGTCATTTGCAGTTTTTATTACTACATGGAATTTACCAATAGGGGGTTTTACAGCTTGTCCACCATAAGTTATTTCTTTTAAAAATCTATAAACAACTGTAGCAGTGCCTCTTTCTGCATTTTTAAAGCATATGTCAGCAGCTTTATTCCAATCATCCCATGAATTTGTCATTAATACATTAGAAGATTGAGCATAAGCCAATTTGGCATATTTGTAAGATTGAGTAGTTAAAAAATCTGTTAAACATTTAGTACTATCTACGTTATATTCTGATTTATCATCACCAATAGTATTAATTAATAATTTATTTGCGATTGTATCAACATATTTTTCGAATTTTGAATGACCAGAATTAGGGTTTAATGCAGTTAAATTACTAGCATGATGTGGTTCATTCAAATCAGCAAAATAATGAGTTGCTTTACCTAAAGTGTAACATGCTTGTTCATAGTTACCATCTTTCCATTGTCCTATTGCTTGTGATACATAGTTTCTAGTTTGAGATTCAGCAGTATCATCTATTTTTTCTGGTAGATACCACCAAGATTCATATGTATAGTTTTTTCCCGTATATGGATTAAAAAAATGATCTTGATATTGAGAATAGTCTTTATCTACACCTGTTTTTCCAAAGTCTGGAGCTACAGAACCTTTTTTATACAGGTTCAGATTTTGTTCTATTATGTTTAGATTTTTAAGTAGTTTTGAATCATTTGGCATATCGTTTTTTATAATTTCTAAGGCTTGTACAGAAATAGTTTTGTGGGAATCCATAGTATTTACATCATTAACACTATTCCAAGCATAAGCTTTTTGAGTTGAAGTAATACTAACACCACCAATTAATAAGAGTCCCAAAAGTAAAGATTTAATTTTTTTTACCATAATTCCATCTCCTTTCAATATTATTGAAAATTTTTTATTAGAAATAAAGTTTGTTTGGTTAATTAATAAATTATTACATTATTATACTATAAATCATAAATTTATGAAAAAATAATAAATTTATGTAATTAATTATAAAGAAAAAAATGGATTTTGTCAAACAAATTTTAACATTTTACAATATATGTGTAATTTTTTAAATATCTTATTTGCCTTATTTTAAACTAGATTAAAGTTTACATAAAAAATAAAGATTACTTGTTTTCATAAATTTAAATCCTATGTGATATAACTTATTTTAAATGGTTCAAGGTAAAAATAACTACTACGTAAATAAGTATAAGATAGAAATTATAAAAACACCTTTATGTGTCTAAATGATTTTGAGTAAAAATCAAACGCATAAAGGTGTTTTTTGAAGTAATACTTTTATTAAATTTTTTTTATTTTATTAAAATTATTAATACTAACTAATACTGTTAGTACAATAAATACTATGCATAAAATTGTACCAGTAAATATAGTAATTTTACTTAATGAACCATCTATAATAATTGGTAAAGTAATTCCTGCTAAAGCGTAAAAAGATACTAAAGAACTTACTTTTGGTAGTATATTTTTTTTATTTAAAATCATAAGTACTATTCCAGTAATCAATAATATAGGTGCTGATATAAGTATTATCGATAAGAATTGTATTCCACAAGGTTCATACCAGGGAAAATTTTTATTTAAAGAAGTGTATATCATTAAAGAAAATAATAATGTACACATTATAATAATGTGCAATATTACATAGGTTATTTTTTTAAAATAAAACATATTAAATTACCAATCCTTTCAAATTTAATTATTTGTATATTCTAATTTAGATAGCTCTATTAATCTTGAGTTTATGTAGTCTTCATCAAAAGAGGAACAGATTCTTTGATTGTTTTCATCTAGTATTCTATAATGTCCAGATATATTATTCTGTTGAATTTTATAATTACTTTTCTTTTTAATATCTCTCCACCAAATTTTGCCACCCATAGTTTTTGAATAATTTCTTTCAGATTTTCCAAAAGCTAAAGATATAAGCATATCTTCTATGTCATTTCCTACCGTCATTTTAAGAATTTCACTATCTTTAAAAAGAAAACAAACTACAATAGCTCCACTCCAACCTAAACTTGCTCTTCCTTTTTCAATTTGAACTAAGGTTTTTTTAGATATTCCAATGATTTCTGCCATTCTATCTTGAGTATAATTTTTTTCATTTCTTATAAGTTTTAATTTTGAATTGATTTTTTCGATAAATTGTTCTTTTGTCATTTTAGCAACTCCTTACCATTCTACACTAATAGTGTAATTCTACACTATTAGTGTAGAATGGTAAATAGTAAATGTAATAAATTTCAATAGATTCTATGATATAATCTATTAAAGATATAAATTAAAGTAATAAAAATGAAC
This sequence comes from Haloimpatiens myeolchijeotgali, assembly GCF_042688525.2. Taxonomy (GTDB): domain Bacteria; phylum Bacillota; class Clostridia; order Clostridiales; family Clostridiaceae; genus Haloimpatiens. The sequence goes on along the minus strand of NZ_JBHWAB010000001.1, from coordinate 2,315,111 downwards.
TGTCCTCAGTGTAAATTCTAAATTTTAGGCATGATAAGGAGGAAAAATGTGGAATAAAACTTTACTTATTTTTATAAGATATTTTTTGATTTTAATGATGATAATAGGAATAATTATAAATGGGACAACCTTAACTCCAGCAATGATAATATTTATATTCGTTTTTATAACAAATAATCAAATAAGATTTTTTTCATTAGATAGAATGTGGTTGAAAATTATATCATTTATGATAGAAATTTTGTTTATAGCCATTGCATATAAATGGATAGGAGGATATCTTATTATATATCTCATTTTAAGTGCTATGGATAGTAATTTAGTCTTAAAAAAACCAGTAAAGCACATATTTAATATAGCAATAATTTTACAAGCAATATTACTTTCTTCGAATGAAAGCTTAGAATTCAAATTTATAAATATGGCGGTATTAATAGTAATTATTGCTACATTGTATTTAATACAAGATGAAAGTGACAGGAAAATTGAAGCACAAAAACTTTATGATAAACTTAGAATATCAGAAGAGAAACTTATGAGTGCTAATAAGGAGTTAGAGATTTATGCAAGTTCAATAGAGGAGCTAACTTTATTAAGGGAAAGAAATAGACTTTCAAGAGAAATACATGATAGTGTGGGACATTCATTATCAACAATGGTAGTGCAATTAGGTGCTATTGAAAGAATAATAGAGAACAACCCAAAAGGAGCAAAAGAAGTAACAAAAGAGCTTAGAAAGTTTACTCAAAATAGTTTAAAAGAAGTCAGAACTGCTGTAAGAGAAATAAAACCTAAAAAATTTGAGGATTATCAAGGGATTTTAATAATTGAAGAACTTATAAAGAATTTTAAAAAGCTAACAGGAGTAGACGTTAGACTTTCCTTTACAAAACAAAAATGGCCTTTAAGTTCGGATCAATCTTTTGTTATTTATAGAATAGTTCAAGAGTTTTTAGCTAATAGTGTAAGGCATGGTAAAGCTACATTAATTCAAATTTTTATGGCATTTAATGATTGTGAATTGGCAGTTACATTAAAAGACAATGGGACAGGTAGTGACTGTGTATTAGAAGGAGTAGGACTTAAGGGTATGAGAGAAAGAGTAACAGAAATAGGGGGAGTTTTTAGTTATACAACAAAGTTAGGAGAAGGATTTTTAGTAAAAATAGAATTAGATAAAGTTGAAAAGCTTAAAATTTACTCTCAGGAGGGAACGTATGGGCAAGATTAAGGTAATAGTAGTAGATGATGAGAAGCTTATTAGAAGTGGTATGAATATGATACTTAATACTTACGAAGATATTGAGGTTATAAATACCGCATCTAATGGAGAAGAAGCTTTGATGAAGTGTAGAAAAGAAAAACCAGATGTTGTACTTATGGATGTTAGAATGCCGAAATGTGATGGTGTACTTGGAACAAAGTTAATTAAAAATGAGTTTAAAAGTGTAAAAATTTTAATTCTAACTACTTTTAATGATGTAGAATATATTCATGAAGCTTTAAAATATGGAGCATCAGGCTATCTTTTAAAGGATAGTGATTATGATTTAATTTATCAGGCTATAAAAGGATGCTGTAAAGGAAATGTGGTGATTCATCCTGAAGTAGCATCTAAAATTATTAATGAAAATACAAATTATAATAAGAAAAGTAATTTAGAGGACATAAAAAGAAATAACAATTTAAATGATAAAGAGATAAATATAATTAAAGAAGTAGCTAATGGATTATCAAATAAGGAAATTGGAGAAAAGTTATTTCTATCAGAAGGAACTATAAAAAACAATATAAGTAATATACTGCATAAACTTTATCTTAGGGATAGAACTCAACTTACTATTTTTGCTTTCAAAAATGATATAGTACATTAAAAAAGGTTATATCGGAATTAAAACTCTATGATCTGCCAATTGTTTATAATATGTCCTTTGGACATAATGAGCCAATGATGTGTTTGACATATGGAAAGTATACTTGACATTAAATGTTGAAATGATACAATATAAATGTAAAGTATACTTTCCATAAAATAATAGAGGGTGATAAAAATGAAAAATAAAAAGGTCTTAGTTATTTTACAAGCTATAGGAGGAGTTTTACTTTTATTAATTGGTAGTTTTGTATTAAATGACGTAAGTACAAAAATGTTATCAGGATTGTGTATTGGATTTGGAGCTGCTATGTTAGTTTTAGGAATAGGAACCTTTTCTCATTCACTAATTGTTTCTTCTATTGAAGATGAAAAAATCAAACGTATAAAAAATATTGAAGTTAATGATGAACGTAATGTAAGAATAAAAGAAAAAACTGGTTATATGGTTGCAAAAGTTATGAATTATATTTTAATAGTATTTATAATAACTCTTGGATTTATGAATGTAGATAAAAGTATCATTATTATGGCTTGTTCATTGATTGTAATTGAATTAATTTTGGTTATCATCTTTTCAAATTATTTTACAAAGAAAATATAATAAAAATTACTTCTGCAACAAAAAGTGACTTAAGTAACTTTTAATAGTTACTCTTAGTACTAACAATACCTCCTTAATTTTTCTAAAATATAATTAGAAGAATTAAGGGGGTATTTTTTATGAACAATATAATTGTAAAAAATGTAACAAAAAGATTCGATGATAAGTTAGTTTTAGATAATATATCATTTGAAATAAAAGAAGGAGATATATTTGGACTTATAGGACCTAATGGAGCAGGTAAATCTACTTTAATAAGTATTATGACAGGACTTTTAAAAGCAAATGGTGGAGAAGTAACTATTGGAGGATACTCTATTTCAAAACAACCAATAAAAGCAAAAGAACTTATAGGATTGGTACCACAAGAATTAGCTTTAATGGAAACACTATCAGCATATGATAATCTTGAATATTTTGGAGCTTTTTATGGACTAGGAGGAAAACTTTTAAAAGAAAGAATTGCAGAGGCTCTTGAAGTAACAGGATTAAATGAGAAGAAAAAAGTAAAAGTTAAAAAATTTTCAGGTGGAATGAAAAGAAGATTAAATTTAGCAGTAGCAATAATGCATAGACCTAAGATTCTTATATTAGATGAACCTACTGTAGGTGTAGATCCTCAATCTAGAAACTATATTTTTGAATTTATTAAAAAGATAAATAAAGAGTACAATACAACAGTATTATATACTTCTCACTATATGGAAGAAATAGAGCATTTGTGTAATGAGATATTTATTTTAGATGAAGGAAAAGAAATTGCTTCAGGATCAAAATCAATGATTAAATCAATGGCAAATATACATGGTACTATTAAGTTTGTTTTAGATGAAAATGATGATGAAATTTTATTGAAAATAAAGAAACTTCAAGGTGTTAAAGAATGTTTTATTGAAAATGAGACGATTTTAATTCATATAGATGAAACAAGGTTTAATTTAGAAGAATTATTAACGTTAATTGCTAAAGAAAACAAGAAGATAAAGAAATTTAATGTAGAAGAGGCTTCATTAGAGGAAGTATTTCTTTCACTTACAGGAAAAAAATTAAGGGATTAGGAGGTTAAAATATGAGAATAAAAGCTACAATAATAGTTAGTCTTAAAGCAATGCTATCTCAATGGAAACAAGTATTGTTAATGTTTGCTGTTTTTCCCTTAATAATTGCAGCAATTATGGGGAATTTTCAAAAGCATACGTTTAAACCAGATATAAGTAGAGATAAAATTAATATTTCTATTATAGATAAAGATAATAGTAAAACTTCTAATAATTTTAAAGAATTATTTCAAACAAAAGAGTTAAAACAAATATTTAATGTTACAAATAAATCACAATATGAAATAGTTATTCCAAAGGATTATGAAAAAAATATAATTAGTTTAAAACAAAGTACCATAAAAGTCAATGAAAAGAAAAGAGTTTCAAGAATTAATGAATTGGTAATAAAAAACGTCATAGAGCAATATGGAAAAAGCTTAACAGAATCTAGAATAATTTCTAATAAAATTAATAGCATGAATGTATTAGATAAAGAAAAGTTATTTAGTGATGTTATTAATAATATAAACAAAAATGCAGCTGTTAATCCAATAAAAGATAATATGATTAAGGGAGAGAGAATTCTTACATCATATGAAAACCAAGCTGCAACAATGATGTCACTTATGGTATTTGTAATTATTATGAATTGTGTTGCGGGATATGATCTTGATAAGAAAAATGGAAGTAATAAAAGATTATTATCTACCCCAATGACAAAATGTGATTTTTTCAATTTAGATGTACTGATATTTTTAATTGCAAGTTTAATATATGGAATAATATATATTTTAGCTTTTAGGTTTGCTGGATTTGCTTTTAAAGGAGTTAGTATATTAAATATAATATCAATATTAATATGTCAAAGTGTATTAATAGCAAGTACTGCAGGAATTATTATTGCTTTCTTTGGTAAAAAGGCAGCCAATATTATAGTTGTAATATTAATGTATATGCATATTATATTTGGTGGTGGATTTATTCCATTAAAAGATATGGATAACAGGATATTTTTGGCCATTTCAAAGTTTTCACCAGGAAATATTATTTCAGAAACTTATAGGAACTGTATATTATTTAATTCATTCAATAGTATTAGTAAGTATTTAATTATTATGATAGCAATCTCTTTAATATTATATTTGGTAAGTATATTAAAAGTAAAAATAAGATGGGAGGTATAACTTATGAAGTTTTTATATATGGTATTAGCTAATTGTAAAAGGTATTTTAAGGATTATAAAACTATTGCTATAATGTTTTTACTTCCTATTGTAGTTGTGTCTTTTGTAAAGATTATGTCAAATCCTAAATCTAGTAGTAAGCAATTAAATATAGCAGTAGGAGTGGTTAATCTAGATAAAGGAGATTTAGGAAATAAATTAATTAAAAAAATAGACGCACCTAATATTTATAAAGATAAAAAAGAAGCTTTACAAGCATTAAAGAACTATGATGTAATTGCTGTATATGAAATAGGAGAAAATTTTTCCCAGGAAATAAATGTAAATAAAAAACCTGTTATAAATTCATATAAACTAGAAACGGGAAATAAAGCGCAAATATTTGAAGTTCAAATGCAGCAAAAGATAAATGAATTGTTTAAGGTTCAAGTATTAAAAACGAATAACATAATAAGGGATGAGAGTGAATTAAATAAAAATCTTGTGAATCTGCAGTATAATACTGAGAAAAAAACAGTTGCTTCATCTGAATTTATGCCTCTTGTTATGATAATGTTTTTCTTATTATCCTTTTCAAGTATAATGAGTGGAGATTTATTAAAGTTAAAAAAAGGAAAAATATTAGAGAGATTTTTATCTACTAGTAATAAGGGATATCAAATAATAGGAAGCATTTATCTTTCCATGATAATTACACAAATTGTAATGTATACAGCTTCATTTATGGTAATGAAAGTATTGTTCAAATTTAGTTTTAGTAACTTTGGTTTTTTAATACTAAATATTGCTTTAATGAGTATGGTATCCATAAGTTTATGTATAATGGTTAACAGGATTTTTAAAGATCGCGGAGTTGCAGGCATATTTATAAATTTAATTTCAATGATAATGTTTTTCTTATATATTACAGTACTCCCAGGACCAAACTATACAAAAATTCCAAAAATAATTATAACTTTAAGTAAGTTTACACCATTTTATTGGTCACTTGGAAGTATAGAAAAATCAGTATTATTTCCTAATGTTTTCATATTGTTATTAATGTCATTAGTATTTTTTACTGCTGGAAGCATAAAATATTCAAATTTTGCTAAAGAATCAAAATAAAAATATGGGGACGGTTCATTCATTTTATTATATAACTTCTGCAGATGAAAAATAGTCGCTGCGGAAAATGATATCTTGCTATGAAACCTTTCACTTCAGTAACAAGTTCTAAGCTTTACTCATATTGAAAAAAGATTTTTTAATTAATATTCCGTAGGAATCAGTAATTAAAAAATGACTTTTTTCAAATTCGTAAAGCTAAGAACTTGTAAACTTTGTTCAAATGTTTCTTACGCAATATATCATTTCCCTTCGCTAGACAGTATTTAATAGGGGACGGTTCATTCATTTTGCTTGAATTAAAAGCATAAAAAGAATGAACCGTCCCCTTGATTGCCCTTGATTAAAGTAATAAAATAAATGAACTGTCCCTAAAAAATCTCTTTTTTATTAAATTCTTTAATGCCCATAAAGGTTATAAATATAGTTATTACTAGTCCTACAAAATGCATTAATAATGTATTTGACAACCCTATTGAAACATGTGTAGCAGAAATGGATTTAAAAGGGTAACACCATGGAAAAGCAAGCCAGAACTTAGTAGTTCCAACTAAAACTGATGATATTGAAAATATTGTTCCAATTCCGATAGAAACAAAAATATTTGAAAATTTAATACTTAAATAATATTGTATTGCCATAACTGGAATTAATGAAAAATAAGCTAAAATAGGACGGTACAATACATATAAAGGCATTGAAGAGTTAGAAGGTTTTAATAAATTTCCAAATATAGATACAATTAATATAAAAACAACTATATTAATAAAAATGAGAAAGCATCCAGATAAAAATTTACATATATAAATTTCACTTTTTTTAATAGGAAGAGACAACATCCTTCTTAAATTGCTATTTTTATTTTCCATGTTTACTAAAGTAGCCATTATAATTGTTGCAAGTACAGGCAATAGAAATAATCCATACATTAGAGCACTTTGTTCATAAACTGGATCCCATATGCTAGGGTTTTCCCTCATAAATATAGATTTATATCTTATAAAATTCATAATTCCTGTAACAACAAAAAATATAGGTATTATCATTATTATTTCTATAAATCTTGAACGTTTTAACTTTAAAAGTTCACTTTTAAATATTCTTATCATAAATAAAAAGCCTCCTTACTTAATATCTGTTTTATTAAAATATATAATTCCTACTGTAAACCAGAGTAATGAAGATAATATAGAAGCAAATACGGCTATTGCAGCGTCACTTCCATTACCTAAAGGTACAGATCTTAAAGTTGGTGTATAAGGAATTATGTTACTTAAGATTTTACTTTGAGAGAACATTATAGTATTAATAATTCCTAAAAATGCTATACATAGAGAAACTAATAACTTCTTAGAATAGAAACTAATAAACTGCTGAAAACTTATTATACTTAATGAACATAATATTTGAAAAACTATATATTTTAATATTACAGTTAAGTTTACAAATGTACCTGATTTAAAGATAAAAAGTACAATAACAAATCCAATAGTGTTTAAAATTATGGAAAAAGTTGAAAATGTAAAAATAACTAACCATTTTGAAATATAAACTTTATTTTTATTAACAGGCATTGATAAAAGTAATTTCCAGCAATTTTCATCATGTTCGGTAAAATTTATTTTTACAGCAGTTAGCGCAAAAATTACGCTAGAAAACATGAACCACAAAGAAGTCAAATGGTTTGTAAAAAGGAAAATACCAAGTTGACTTTCAACTCCAAAATTTTTAAATTGCTCTAAAGACCTTGGGGATGTTAAGTCAGCATATTTAAAATGAAGAATTATAGAAAATAATAGAATAGATAAAAGAGGAACTATAAAAATAACTTTCCAAATAAAACCTCTTTTTTGTTTCATAAATTCTATTTTTAATAAAGATGATAAACTCATATTTAAGCAACTCCTTTAATAAGTTTAAGAAAGATATCTTCAAGATTTTCATTTTCAGGGAATTTTGATAAAAGTTCATCTAAAGGTCCTTGAAATAAAAGTTTACCTAAATTGATTATTCCAATATCATCTGCCATAAGTTGAATTTCGCTTAAAAGGTGACTAGAGATTATTACAGACATTCCATTAATTTTAGGAAGTTCTTTTATAAGATTTCTTATTTCATGTATTCCCTCAGGATCAAGACCGTTGGTAGGTTCGTCTAATATTAAAAGTTCAGGTTTGCCAATTAATGCTAAAGCAATGCCTAATCTTTGTTTCATTCCAAGAGAAAACTTTTTAACTTTAGTGTTTTTCCACTTAGATAGTTTAACAATTTTTAAAACTTCATCTATATTACTCTCTTTTAGATTTAAAATTTGAGCAGAAATTTTTAAATTTTCATAAGCAGTTAAATTACCATAATAAGATGGTGATTCTATAAGAGAACCTACATGTTTTAAAATTTCTAATCTGTTTTTTTTCACATCTTTACCAAAGATTTTAATTTCTCCTTTAGTAGGCTTTATAAGGCCTAAAAACATACGTAAAGTAGTAGATTTCCCAGCCCCGTTAGGTCCTAAAAATCCATAGATTTTTCCTTCTTCTATTTGTAAGTTTAAATTGCTTACTGCATCAAAAGTTTCAAAAGATTTTGTTAAGTTTTTTGTTTCTACTATAAAATTTGACATAATATTGATCCTCCTTAATGTTTCTTTGTTTTGTTTGACTTAATAATACTATTCCCAGCTTAACAACCATTAAAGAGAACCTTAATAGAACCTTAATATTGATATTTTTTTATATAGAGTTACAAAAATTATGTTATATTTATAATATAGTTCAACTTTCGCAGTAAAAATATTGCTTAGCGAAGGGAAATGATATATTGCGTAAGAAACATTTGAACTTGTTACTGAAGTGAAAGATTTCTAAGCAAGATATCATTTCCCGTAGCGGCTATTATTCATTTGCCAAAGTTGAATAATATAAAAAATATAATTTTTAAATTTTTCAGAGGTGTATTTATGTATAACGAAATTTTAGATAGAAAGATTCTTTTAATTGATGATGAAATAGAACTCTTAAAATTAGTAGAAACAGTACTCAAAAAAGAAGGATTTAGAAGGATAGTTAAGGCAAGTAATGGCACTGAAGGAGTTAAACTTTGTAAGATTGAGAAACCAGATATAGTAGTTCTTGATGTAATGATGCCAGGGATGGATGGTTTTGAAACTTGCAAAAAAATTAGAGAATTTAGTTTTATTCCAATACTTTTTTTATCAGCTAAATCTGATGATATAGATAAGATTGTTGCACTCGGTATGGGTGCAGATGATTATGTAACTAAGCCATTTAGTCCAAAAGAAGTGGCTTATAGGATTAAAGCACATTTGAGAAGAAACATATATATTAAAAATGAAATATATAATAAGGAAGAAAAAATAGTAAAATTTGGAGAGGTGACAATTAATTTTACAAAAGGTGAGGTTATAAAAAAAGGACAACATATAACTTTTACTCCAAAGGAATACAGCTTATTGAGTTATATGTGCAAGAATTCTAATAGAATATTAAGTAAGCAAATGCTTTGTGATGAAGTATGGGGAGACGATTTTAATGGATATGACAACACGATAATGGTTCATATTAGAAGATTAAGAGAAAAAATAGAGGAGGATCCCTCTAATCCAAAACATATTTTAACAGTTAAAGGATTAGGGTATAAATTAAATACAGAACTTTCGTAGGATAAAAATACTGTCCAGCGAAGGGAAATGATATATTAAGTAAGCAGTTAACAGTTGATAGAGGACAGTTGACAGTTAAAGATACCTTTCTGCTAATGCTGAAAGGTTTTAATTAATTATTTAATAAAAGTTTTTCTATAAGAAAAACATCCTTAACTTGTCACTTATCACTTGCAATTTGTCACTTGATAAAGGCTTAGAACTTGTTACTGAAGTGAAAGGTTTCTTAGCAAGATATCATTTCCCGTAGCGACTGTTTTACTTTGCGAAAGTTAAGGATAGGATGAGTTAATATGAAATTTATAAATAGAAATAAATGGAGCATTACAGGTACTTTTTTACGTGCTTTTTTAATGGTGCTATGTTTGATTTTTACTATTAATTGTATTTTGATTTTCAGTAATATTATTAAAACAACTAAAATTTCATCAGGAAATCCAGAAGTTTTTACAAGAGATTTTTCAAAATATATAAAATATAAAGGAAAAGTTCCATATGTAATCCAAGAGGGAAAAAAACAGCTTAAAGATAAAAATGCATGGATTCAAATAATAGGTGAGGATTTTAAAGAAAAATATTCTTTATATAAAATACAAGGAGTACCACAAAGTTATAATCCATTAACATTAATGCATGCATATAAGTACGATATTAATCATTACAGTATATTTATAGGTGAGAGTAAAAGCAATAATAAAATTTATAGTTACATTATAGGTTTTCCTCTTGAGGATGTGGCTAAACATACCATTGTATTTTCTCCTTTGTTTTTAAGAAAAGTTATTAGTGGAGGAATAGTATTTTTACTTTTCATTAATATATTAATTGCAATAATTGTATCTTATCTTTTTTTTGGAAGAAAGATGGGTAAGCCCCTTGAAAATATAATAGAAGGTATAAAACAATTATCTAAAGGAAATTATAAAAAGCATTATAAGGAGGAAGGTATATATAAGGATGTGTTTATTAGTTTAAATAAAGTTAATAAAACCCTGAATGAAAATAAACGCCAAAGAAAAGAATTGGATAAAATGAGAGATACCTGGATTTCTTCTATATCCCATGATGTTAAAACTCCATTGTCTTCTATAAAAGGATATGCTGAGATAATGAAAGAACCAGATTATAGTTTCTCTAATGAAGAAATTCAAGAGTATTCAGATATAATATGGAAAAAAGCTTCTTATATACAAGATTTAATTGAAGAATTAAATCTTACATATAAACTTAAAAATAATTTATTTTCATTAAATAAAACTAAAATAAATATAGTAAATATGCTGCAAACTATAATTATAGAAATTTTGAATCATCCTACTTATTCAAAAAGAAATATAAATTTTCACTGTGAAAAAGAAGTTATTATGTGTTTTGTGGATGAGGGATTATTTAAAAGAGCAGTTACTAATTTGATTTTTAATGCTATAATTCATAATGATGTAAATGTTAAGGTCGATATTTCAATATATGAAAAAGATGATGTGATACGTATATTAATAAAAGATACAGGAAAGGGTATTTCTAAAAAAGATTTGCAATATGTTTTTGAAAGGTATTATAGAGGAACCAATACTTCTTCTTCAAATGAGGGTTCAGGTTTGGGAATGGCTATAGCTAAAGAAATAATTGATATACATGGAGAAAATATCTCTATAGAAAGTGAATTAGGATTAGGGACTAGTATAGAAATAAAAATTAATTCTTTAGAAAGAGAGGCATAATGTAATGAAACTTTTAAGAAATTTTTATGGAAGAGATACTTTAACAGTAGCAAAAGAAATTTTAGGTAAAATTCTTGTTCATGAGGTAAATGGGATAAAATTTAAGGGACGTATAGTTGAAACAGAAGCATATATTGGTTCTATAGATAAAGCATGTCATGCATATGGAGGAAAAAAAACACCTAGGCTTGAACCACTTTATGGACAGCCAGGTATTGCTTATGTTTATTTTATATATGGTATGTATCATTGTTTTAATGTAATTACTAAAAAACAAGGTTCACCAGAAGGAGTATTAATAAGAGCAATAGAACCATTAGAAGGCATAGAAGAAATGTCTCAGTTAAGGTTTAAAAAACCTTATGATGAGTTAACTAAATCACAAAAGAAAAATTTAACAAATGGGCCTTCAAAACTTTGTATGGCTTTAAATATAGATAAGAGAAATAATAAACAGGATTTATGTGGAGAAGAACTTTACATAGAAGATTGTGCTTGTGAGGAGAAATTTGAAATTGTAGAAGCTAAAAGAATAGGAATTGATTATGCAGAAGAGGCTAAAGATTTTTTGTGGAGATTTTATATAAAAGATAATAAGTGGGTATCGGTTAGAAAATAGAGTAAAAAGTACAAAGAATAAATAAGAAAAACATCTTTCTTTGTACTTTTAACTTTATACTTTATTTTAAACTTCTATTCTTGGACTGGTAGTTATATCATCAGCAATAATTGCTGTATCTCTAATTTTTGTACCAGGTATACATACAAACTGATTTAGATTTATTGGAATAAATTTTTGGCCATTCCAACGAAGACGCATTTGAGCAAGACCTAAAGTATCAGCATTATATCTTCCAATAATTCTTTGCACTGTACATAAATTATAAATACCATCTCTTTCAAAATCTACAGGATAAAGTGCATTTAGAGCAGATACTTGACCATAAATTGGCTTTTTAAGTTTACCCTCTGTATCATAAATTTGTGATAGATAAAGAGGTCCTTTATTTCGAATATCAATTATAAATTTTTTACCAAGGGTTTTATTTACTACTTCTACTTGGTAATTATCTTTATATATTACATCATAAAGATAGTAATCATTGAATAATTCAAAATCGAATAGTTTTTTAGCCTCATTATTAAGAAAAGAGTATATATAAAAGAAACCGTATCCTCCACTTCCACCTGAATCAATACTTATTAGAATATCATCTACTTCGTTACCTGTAAAATCACCTAGAAAAAGTGTAGGATTATATCCTGCATTTATTTTTAAAGGAATAGTAAATATACGATTAGTTTTTCCATCTTGAATCACAACAGTAATATTATCTATAAAAATTCCTGTAGGACCATCGGGTTTATTACCATATAGAAATACTTTATCTTTTACGCTATCTCCATTTACGTCTCCAATTTTCATGTCTAGTAAGTATTTATTTTTCAAAATAGAATTTGATATACGCATTTTACGTGATTTATTAATATCATATTCTGAAAAAGTTCCCCAGTTTTCTATTCTGTTAAAAAATGGATTGAGAGAATGAAAGTAAACCATTATTGGAGCGTTATCTAATTCAGGATAAGTATCAAAAAATTTTTTATCACCATAGCGTATAGCTTCTAGAGCAAGTGGTAATTCTCTTCTAAAAATTAAGTTTCGAATAGCTGTTGAAGTAGTAGATCCTAATGGGCCATCTACATGTAAAGTTACAAAAAACATATATTTATCACCCATTTTAATCCATTCTCCAAGTACTTCATCTCGCGTAGGATTAATTTTATCATAGGCATATTTTAATCCAATTGTAAGAAAAAGTTCTGCAGTTATATCAGAATGAGTGAGAGTATAACGTCTAGGTATGATAGGCTTTGTAGGGGTAACACCATCTCTAAATTCTACTGAAAGTTTATCAGGATTTAATTTACTCATTTTATCCCTTCTTAAAATAATATTTAACATAAAAATATTATATGAATATTAAGAAGAATGTGTTAATGTATAGTATAAAATTATTTTTACTATAGAAATTATGATGTATAATAATAAATTGTTTTTCTGATTTTACGAATTTTTAGAAATTTTACACGATTTTTGTTCATAAATGTTTGACAAGAAACAAATTCTAAGATATAATTAAAAAAATTATTTTACGAAAGGAGTAGAACAAAATGAAAGTCGGGACATTTACTATTATAACCATGTGTAATATTTTTACAACTATGACAATGTATATGTGCAATGATACTATGACCATGTGCATGAGTATGATTAACACAAATAATAGTAAAAAGTTAAATAGATTTTCTAATTGTTCTATAAATTAAAGTATAATATCTGTGTTTAATATAAAAAAAGTGAACACTATTATAGGCAATTAGAAGTGAAATGTCTTATAATAGTGTTTTTATAAATATGAGCATAAATAATTTTAAATGTACAAATTTTTGAAAATATCATTATATTATAATAGTGGTATATTAATAAATTTTAAGTAGATACATTTAAATTTATAAAGCTTATGGGTAAAGTAAAAGTACTGTGAGATTTCACAGTACTTTTTTTATAAAAATATAGGAGGGTTTAAATTATGGAATTAATGTACAAAAGTACAAGAGACCAAGGTGATTTTATAACATCAAGTGAGGCTATAATAAAAGGACTTTCAGATTATGGGGGATTATTTGTACCAACTAATATTCCAAAAATACATAAAGAAATAGATAAATTAATTGATTTTAATTATAAAGAATTAGCTCTTTATATATTAAAAAAGTTTCTAACTGATTTTAAAGAAAAAGATCTTATAGATTGTATAGAAAAAGCTTATGATGATAAATTTGATACAGAAGAAATAGCACCTGTATGTAAAAAAGGAGAGAACTTCTTTTTAGAACTTTATCATGGACCTACTCTTGCATTTAAAGATATGGCATTATCTATCCTTCCTCATTTATTAAAAAGTGCACTTAAAAAAAATAAGATAACAAAGGAAGTAGTTATATTAACAGCTACCTCTGGAGATACAGGAAAGGCGGCACTTGAAGGTTTTGCTAATGTAGAGGGTATTAAAATAATAGTTTTTTTCCCTAAAGAAGGAGTAAGTGATATTCAAAAAAGACAAATGATTACTCAAAAAGGTGATAATACTTATGTTATTGGTATAGAAGGAAATTTTGATGATGCACAAAATGCTGTTAAAGAAATATTCAATAATGAAGTATATAATCAACTATTAAATAAAAATAATTATATTCTATCTTCTGCAAATTCCATAAATATTGGAAGACTTATACCACAAATAGTATATTACTTTTATGCATATTTAAAAATGATAAAGAGCAAAAGTATCAAAAAAGGAGAAAAGATAAATGTAGTTGTTCCTACAGGAAATTTTGGGAATATTCTGGCGGCTTATTATGCTAAAGAAATGGGATTTCCTATAAATAAATTAATATGTGCGTCTAACGAAAATAATGTACTATATGATTTTATAAAAACAGGAATATATGATAAAAATAGGAGTTTCAAAATTACTAGTTCACCTTCTATGGATATACTTATTTCAAGTAATTTAGAAAGATTACTCTATTATATAAGTGGTAAAAATGAAGAAGTTGTATTAGATTTGATGAATGATTTGAAGGTAGATGGTAAATACGAAATAGGTGATAACATGAGAATAAAAATGAAGGATTTTTACGGTGGTTTTGCTTCACAGCTACAAACTTCTAATTGTATTAAAGAAGTTTATGACAATTTTAAATATGTAATTGATCCTCATACTGCAGTAGCTTATTCAGTCTATAAAACATATAAAAATGAAACTAAAGATATTACAAAAACAGTTATTGTATCAACAGCAAGTCCATTTAAATTTACAAATAGTGTGTGTAGTAGTATTGGAATAAATGTAGAAGGTAAAGATGATTTTCAATTAATTGATGAACTTTCAAAGGAGTGTGAAATTAATATACCTAAAGGAATTGAAGATTTAAAAAATAGAAAAGTATTTCATAAGGATATATGCAAGAAAGAGGAGATTAAAGATGCTATAAATAGATTCTTGAAGGTGTAGGTGTAGATTATGGTAAGAGTAAAAATTCCAGCAACTAGTGCAAATGTGGGACCTGGTTTTGATTGTTTAGGAGTTGCTTTAAATTTATATAATACTTTTATTATTGAAGAAATAAATACAGGATTACAAATAGAGGGCTGCGATGAAAAATATAGGAATGAAAATAATTTAGTATACATTTCAATTAAAAAATGTTTTGAAAAAGTAGGATATAATCCTAAAGGCATTAAAATTAAAATGCAGTGTGATATACCAGAATCAAGAGGTTTAGGGAGTAGTGCAGCTTGTATTTTAGGTGGAGTGGTAGGCGCAAATGAAATAGCTGGAGGAAAATTAGAAAAAAAAGAGATATTAGATATAGCAACTGAAATAGAAGGACATCCGGACAATTTAGCACCAGCATTATATGGTGGAATGACTGTTTCTATAAGAGATAAAAAAAATACATATGTAGAAAAAATAACTTTAGATAAAAATATAAAATTTTGCGCATTAATACCTGATTTTAAATTATCTACAGAAAAATCTAGAAGTGTACTACCTAAAGATATTTCATATAATGATGGAGTTTTCAATGTGGGAAGGACAGCACTTTTGATTTCTGCATTGAGTTCTGGAAATTTAGATTTAATTAAGATTGGATGTGAAGATAGATTTCATCAGCAGTATAGAGGTAAGCTTATAGGTGATTATTATAATATAACTGAAAAATGTATAGAGTTAGGTTCAAAGGGAGTGTTTTTAAGCGGAGCTGGACCTACAATTATGAATATACTTCATAAGGATGATAATGAATTTATTAAAAATATCACAAAATATTTGCAATATTTAGAAAAGAAATGGAACGCTAAACAATTAAATATAGATAATGTAGGAGTTGTAATTGAAAATTAGTAACTTAGCCTTCGGAGAATAAAAAAACTATCTAGCGAAGGGAAATGATATATTGCGTAAGAAACATTTGAACAAAGTTACAAGTTCTTAGCTTTACGAATTTGAAAAAAGTTATTTTTAAATTACTAATTCCTACGGAATATTAATTAAAAAATCTTTTTTCAATATGAGTAAAGCTTAGAACTTGTTACTGAAGTGAAAAGTTTCAGAGCAATATATCATTTCCCGTAGCGGTTAGAGTTGCTAGAAAATTAGAAGAAATGGTGATGTTTTCAATTTAAAATAGAAAAATCAGAATATTGAAATATAAGAGAGGAGATGTAATAATGCAAAAGATAAAAATAGCTATTTTAGGTTTTGGTAATGTAGGTAAAGGTGTATGGAAAATACTTAAAGAAAACAAAGAAGAAATAATGAAGAGATCAGGTTATGAAATTGAAATTAGTAAGGTATTAGTAAGAGACTTAAATAAACCTAGAGGAATTAATATTCCGGAAAACATAATGACAGACAATGTTGAAGAGATTTTAAATGATAAAAGTATAAAAATTGTTGTAGAATTAATAGGTGGTGAAGAACCAGCTAAAGAGTATATGCTTAGAGCTATGAAAGCAAAAAAACACGTAGTGACTGCAAACAAGTTAGTTTTAGCAAAAGCAGGGGAAGAATTGTTTAAAACAGCAGAAAGTGAGCATATAAAGTTTTATTATGAAGCAAGTGTAGGAGGTGGAATTCCTATAATTCGTGAAATTAACGAAAGTCTTACTGCTAATAAAATTACTTCTATTATTGGAATTATAAACGGAACAACAAACTATATATTAAGCAAAATGACATATGAAGGACTAGATTTTGAAAAAGCTCTAAAAGAAGCACAAGAAAAAGGATATGCTGAAGCAGATCCTACATCAGATATTGAAGGTTATGATGTCGTGTATAAGCTTGCAATTATTTCTTCTTTTGCATTTGGTGCAAAAATTAATCATGAATCTATTTATAGAGAAGGAATAACTAATATTACTAGTGAGGATATTAAGTATGCTAAAAAATTAGGTTATGTAATAAAACTTTTAGCAATTGGTAAGGAACAAAATAACAAATTAGAATTAAGAGTTCATCCCACTTTAGTTCCTGAACATCATCCTATTGCAAATGTTAATGATTCTTTTAATGCAATTTTTCTAAAAGGAAATGCTGTAGGTGATTTGATGCTTTATGGAAGAGGTGCTGGTGACTTACCTACTGGAAGTGCAGTTGTAGGAGATATAATATCTATATTAAGAAGCAATGTTGATATATCAATTAATGATAATTTAGGTGTAAAAGAAATAAAAGATTTTGGAGAAAATAAATCAGAATTTTACATTAGATTTAATGTGGAAGATAGACCAGGTGTTTTAGGTGAAATTGCTACTATATTTGGAGAAAATGATGTGAGTATTGTATTTTTGACTCAAGATGTAATAAATGATGATTCAGTATCAGTGATAATTATCACTCACCATTGTTTAGAAAGAAACCTAAAAAATGCATTAAATAAAATAGAAAAACTTCCTAATATAAATAAAGTAGAAAGTATTATAAGAGTAGAAAATTAATTTTTCAACTTTTGCAGATAAAATACAGTCGCTACGGGAAATGATATCGTGCTTAGAAACCTTTCACTTTAAAGATAATGAATAGTTAATAATGAATAATTAATAACTCAACTTTCGCAGGTGAAAAACAACCGCTGCGGTAAATGATATCTTGCTCAGAAACCTTTCACTTCAGTAACAAGTTCTAAGCTTTACTCATATTGAAAAAAGATTTTTTAATTAATATTCCATAGGAATCAGTAATTAAAAAGTGACTTTTTTCAAATTCGTAAAACTAAGAACTTGTAAACTTTGTTCAAATGTTTCTTACGCAATATATCATTTACCTTCGCTAGGTAGTATTTTTGTCCTGCGAAAGTTGAGTTAATAATTAAGGAAATTTTGCCTTAGGGCAAAACAACTAATATATAATTTAAGATTTTTGCTAAAGCAAAAATCAACCTTCATTATTCATTTTTAATTATTAATTCTTAATTGCTATCAAATGTTTCTTACGCAAGATATCATTTCCCTTCGCTAGACAGTATTTTTTTACTGCGAAAGTTGAGTTGATTTTTAAACAAACTAAGATTTTGGGAGCGGATAAAAATAGTAATGAAGCAAATAATATTATTAATTGAACAAGATAAAATATTTGTCGAATATGAAAATTTGTATTAAAAGATCCTTGAATATATATGCAATGTTTTAGGAGGCAAAATTTTGATAAAAGAGCTAGTAAAAGACTATAAAGGACTCCCAAGAGAAATTTATATATTATTTGTATCAAGAGTTGTAAATAGAATGGGTGCTTTTGTTTATCCACTTCTAACTTTAATATTGACAGACAAAATTGGACTTCCAAAAGATAAGGCAGGAACATTTATAACTTTACTTGTTATACTTTCAGCGCCAGGAATGCTTATTGGTGGTAAGTTAGTAGACACGATAGGAAGAAAAAAAGTTTTAGTTGTATTTAATGCACTAAGTGCTGGAGTGTTTTTACTATGTGGTTTTTGGAAAGTGGATATGACTATGGCATATATTTTAGTTTTGGCTCCTATGTTTTTTTCCTTTAGTATGGCAGCTCAAGACGCTATGGTTGCAGATATTACTACTCCAGATAATAGAAAACAAGCTTTTTCTCTTTTATATATGGGTAATAACTTAGGGTTGTCTATAGGACCTATAATTGGAGGATTTCTCTACAAAAATTATTTATCTATAGTTTTTATAGGAGATGCAATTACTACATTATTATCTATGGGTTTAGTTTTAGTATATGTAGGAGAAACAATGGGGAGAGGTAAAACTTATGCTAAAGAGCGAAAATTAGAAAAAGAAGAAGAAGGAAGTGTAGTAAGTATACTTTTAAAAAGACGTATTATAATTTATTATGCTCTTATACTTTTCTTTTATAATCTAGGATATTCTCAATGGGGTTTTGGGCTTCCATTATATGTAAAAGATATTTTTGGAGAAGTGGGGCCAAAATATTATGGCTTTTTAGCAGCATTTAACGGGTTTATTGTAATATCCATGACTCCTATAGTTTCCAAGTTAACAGAAAAAATAAGTTCTTTAAAAGCTATGGCAATAGGAGGACTTTTTTATTCTATATCATTAACAATGTTAGCTTTTATAAAGACTTTGCCTTTATTTTTCTTATCTGCAGGAATTTTAACTATAGGTGAAATCATAGTTATAGTTGATTCTGCTACTTTTGTAGCAAATAATAGTCCTGCATCTCATAGAGGAAGATTAAATTCTTTTGTTATGGCTATATATGGAGCAGGTACTGCAGCAGGTCCTGTTGTAATGGGAAGATTAATGACAATTTACAGTATGAATGTAGTATGGATTCTTGTAGCTTTAATAGTTCTTGCAGCATCTGCATTTATGAAGGGTTTAGAACATATTTAAAATTTAATCTATGGATTTAATTCACTATATTTTGGAGGGTTCATTCTTTTTGTATTGAAATTTAAAAAGAATGAACCTTTTACGATTTTTTGATTTCAAGTGGTATAATGAATTATAAGGTATTTTAGGGAATTATAGGGGGAATATGAAATGAATTATGATAATAATGAAGAAAAGTGTGATAAAGAACCTAGTAAATTGAAAAAGATTTCTCAGGGAGTATTAGGAGTACTTATTGTTGCTTTTGTAATTCTTGTATATTTTGCTAGATCATATAACGCAAGTTATAAAATGCAATATATTTTAATGACTATTTTTATATTAATAGTTTTTATATTAAGTCCATTTATGGACATATTTAAATTAATAAAGGAAAGAGGTTTTACCTTAAAAAATGCATTGTTAACTATATTTTATATATTTACTTTTTCATGTGTTGTAATTTGTTCATATGAAATATTTTTATCTACAGGAATTAGGGATTGGGATAAAAATAAAATTGTTTATGAAGTTGCAATTGTATGTTTGGGTATAATTATTGTGACAAAAAGTTTACAGGATCTAATTTTAGAATTAAAAAAATGCAAAAATAAGGAATTAAAATTATTACGTAGTATAGGAAAAATAATTTTATTTTTATATACTTTAGGAGTTCCGCTATATCAAATGTATGAACCTAATAAAGTTGTTGTTTTAAATAATTTAAAAAAACCATGTGCATTTAAAATAAAAAAGATAAAAAGTAAAGAGAACTTGAATTCTGAAGATAGAGAAATTTGTGTTATAAAAGATATTAAAGTAATAGATGAATTTTATAATGAGCTAAAAAATAAGAAAATTTATAACATTCGATTACTTAATCATGTTAAATATAGTATTTTAGAAGAAAATAGTTATCCATATTATGAAATAATTCCACTATACAAAATTGGTGATGAATATCGTAATTTTAATATAGTAGAAGATGGATATATAGGTAAGATTAAATTATTGAAATACCATGAAACTATATGTAGAAATTATTCATATGAGGATAAAGATTTAAAATATAACATAGGATTATCACCAGAGTTAATAAATATTATAAAGAAAAGAATAAATAGTAGTAGTGATATTTAACATAACTATCAGAAATCTTCTATTATTTCAGTTATACTTCCTTGATAGATTAGATAAACTTGTCTTATTAGAAATATTGACCAAGAAGCCCCCACGTTAACAAAATAAGTGGGGGTAGTTTACCAAAAAGAATGAATATTACTTTATTTACATGGATAAATTAAAAATTTTAGATAAAGTATTGACCAATGAGAAAATTATTACTGAAGCTAAACTTGCTGTAGTGTTGTCATGATCAAATCTAGGGGAAACTTCACATATATCAAAACTGATTACTTTATTAGATCTTAAAATAAATTTGAGAAATTTAAGTGCCACTTCTGGATCTATCCCAAGAGGTTGGGCAGCACTTACTCCTGGTGCAAAAGCTGATGAAAATACATCAGAGCATATAGTTACATAAATATGGTCTTTATGTTTCATGAAATCACTTATTTTTTCTAAAATAGACCAAGTGTCGTTGCCTATAATGTCTTTAGCTAAAATGTACTCTACACCAAGTTTTTCAGCAGTTTTAAATAAATAAACAGTATTACTGTGTTTTTGAATTCCAAGGCATAAATAAGAATAGTTTAGAGAATGTTCCTTACATACATCAGATATTTGCCTAAACATAGTTCCAGAGGTACCACCATTTTCATAAGGTCTAATGTCAAAATGAGCATCGAAATTTATTATACCTATATTAGGTTTTGAAGTTTTTCTTGATAAATGATTTAATATGCCGCCATAATTTCCAAAGGCTGTCTCGTGACCACCACCTAAAACTATAGGAAAAAGATTCAGGTTCAGAATTTTTTCTACTGCTTTTGAAAGGAGATTTTGACCTTCTTCTAAAGATATGCCTTTGCAGAGTATGTTTCCTGCATCAAAGAGTTTAACCTCTTTAGTAAAACAGCAGGGCAAATTGGTTAATTCTTTTCGAATACTTCTAGGACCTTTACTGGCTCCAATTCTACCTTTATTGAGTTTAATTCCCTTATCACAGCAAAAACCAATAAATGCAAAACCTAATTTACCGTTATAAGGAGTTAGGTCATCTTTTCTTAGATCAATCTTTTTTACCCATTGATGCCATCTAAAAGCATCAAAGTCACTTTCACTATCAATTCTTCCTTGCCAAACGCTTAAATCTACAGGTTCATAGTTTGTATTAAACATAGTATCTCTCCCATAATTAATTATTTACTCAATTTTCGCAGCAAGAAAATACTGTGTAGCGAAGGAAAATGATATATTGCGTAAGAAACATTTGAACAAAGTTTACAAGTTCTTAGCTTTACGAATTTGAAAAAAGTTATTTTTTAATTATTGATTCCTATGGAATATTAATTAAAAAATCTTTTTTCAATATGAGTAAAGCTTAGAACTTGTTACTGAAGTGAAAGGTTTCTAAGCAAGATATCATTTCCCGCAGCGACTGCATTTCATCTGTGAAAGTTGAGTTATTTATTATGTATAATGCTTTAGTAAATGGTATTATTAAGTATGAATTTATACACAGCTAAATTATATCTCATAACTAATGTAAGTATAAGTCTATAAGTTTTTGGTTAAAAATAGTATAATTATATACATAATGGTTTTTTGCCTTATGCTTGGATTTTGTTATACTTATATTAGTATTATATTTTTCAAAGGGAAATAATATTTGAAGGGAGACATAATTATATGACAGTTAAAGAGACATTTGTTCAACGAGTTAAATATTTTGAAAATGAACAGTTGAAATATAAAAAAGTTTATAATATTTTAAGTATTTTCAGACTTATAGTTTTTGCTTTAGCTTTAATATGTACATATTATTTTATAAAAGAAAGATTTTCTACAGCTATATTTTTAGGAATGATTATTTCATATGTAGTTTTTTTAATTCTTTTATCAAAACATAGTAATATAAATGATAAACTAAAAAAAATAAAATGTATGATTGATATTAATAAAAAGTACATTCATAGAATAGATGGCAAATGGACTGATTTTGATGACTGTGGTAAAGAATACGTTCATAAGGATCATTCATACTCTATGGATTTAGATATATTTGGTTTAAAATCATTATTTCAATTAATTAATACTACAAAAACATTTTATGGAAGAAAAAGATTAACAGATTTGCTTCAAAAACCTGAAAAAGATATAGAAATGATAATGAACAGGCAAAATGCAGTAAAGGAATTAGCACAAAAGATTGATTTTTGCCAAAACTTAGAATGTCAAGGTATTTCTAATGAAAAAAGCACAGAAAATCCTGAGAAGTTATTACAGTATGCTGAGAATTCTAAAAAAGCGTTTAAAAAATCATGGATTAAATGGATAATTTATATACTGCCAGTAATATCAATAGCGGTGTCTTTTACAATAATCTTTTATAACATAAAAAAATACTACTATTTTATTCCATTGCTGATTATTCTACATATAATTATTAATTTGTTAGGATATTCAAAAATAAGTCCTGTTATAAATTCTGTATACGGATTTAAAAAAGATTTAGAAGCATATGTTAAAATATTAAATTTAATTGAAAATGAAAACTTTGAAAATAGTTACTTAAAAAAATTAAAATCAGAATTGGTATTTGAGAATAAAAAAGCATCTCAAATTTTTAAACAGCTAAATAAAATTGGAGATAACATAGATTTAAGAAAAAACGTTGTATTTTTTATTGTTTCTAATATTGTTTTATTTTGGGATCATCAATGTGTCTTTGCTTTGGAAAATTGGAAAGAACATTATGGGAATTCAATAAGAAAGTGGTTAGAAATAATAGGAGAAATTGAAAGTATTTCTAGTTTATCAGTACTTATGCAGTTAAATCCTTCTTGGACTTTCCCAGTATTTGCAAAAGAAGATTTAGTAATAGATACAGAAGAAGTCGGACACCCTCTGATAAATGCTGAAAAACGTGTTTGTAATAATGTTGATATGACAAATAATATTTTGATTATTACAGGATCAAATATGTCAGGGAAAACAACATTTTTAAGAACTATTGGAATAAATCTAGTTTTGGCATATGCTGGAGCTCCAGTTTGTGCTAAAAGATTTAAATGTTCAATAATGGATATATTTACATCAATGAGAATAAGTGATGATTTAAATGAAGGGTTATCAACTTTTTATTTTGAACTTTTGCGTATCAAAAATATAATAGATTATTTACCTAAGAAACAACCTACAATTTTTCTTATAGATGAGATATTTAGGGGAACTAATTCGAAAGACAGAATTATTGGAGCTAAAAGCGTTTTAAAAAATTTAAATAAAAGTTGGGTCTTTGGATTAATATCAACACATGATTTTGAATTGTGTGATTTAGAGCATGCTGATGAAAAAAGAATAAAGAATTACCATTTTACAGAAAGTTATTTAAATAATAAAATACAATTTGATTATAAACTAAGAAAAGGTCGTTCAGATACTACAAATGCAAAGTATCTTATGAAAATGATAGGAATAGATATTGAAGAATAATATTAATATAAGAAATAATTCAAAAGTTTGAATTATTTCTTATAATTTTTTTGAATTAAATATATACTAAAAATAAATAGTTGTGGATATATTTTAAATTAAATGTAAAAAATATTTAAGGATATTTTAACGCGTATTCAACCTTAATAAATTTTAAGATTATATTAAGAAAGTTTATAGATTAGAGTGATATTATTGGTGAGGTAATAAAATTTTAATAATTATATCAAACAAAAGATAATAAAAATTTATTTGAAGGAGAGATATGCGTATGACAAATTTTTTTTCATCAAAAGGAAGAATTAATCGAGGAAGATATTTGGGATATTCCATTTTGATTTATTCTATTCTATCCATTTTATCAATGTTTTTAAAAATGTATAACAGTAATAAATTGAATATAGCATTTCTTATTATTGTAGGTATTTGCATAGCAAAAAATATTCTTATTACTATTCAAAGATTTCATGACATTGAAAAATCAGGATATAGAGTTCTAATGTTTTTTATTCCAATTTACAATATTTATCTTCAATTAGTTTTATTGTTTAAAAAAGGTACAGAATCAGAAAATGAATATGGTAAACCTGTAATATAAGAAGAAAATCATTTGATTTATATAAAAATTACTTATTAGGTTATAGTTTTTATATTATACATTGAGAATATTAAAATATTGTTTTAAAATTATATTAAATAGTGATATTCATTTTTTTGTATAAAGTAAAAATTAAGGAGTGCTGTACTATGTCATATAAAATTTTGATAGCTGAAGATGAGAAAGATATTATAGATTTATTGAAATTATTTTTAGAAAAAGAAAATTTAGAAGTTTTATCTGCATATAATGGTGAAGATGCGTGGAATATTATTGAAAAAAACAAAATTGATATAGCTGTTCTGGATATAATGATGCCAAAACTTAATGGTTTTCAGCTTACAAAGAAAATTAGAAGTAAATATAATATACCAATAATCATAGTGTCAGCAAAGCAAATGGATAGTGATAAAATATTAGGATTGGATTTAGGGGCTGATGATTATATTACAAAACCTTTTAATCCTTTAGAAGTTTTAGCAAGAATACGAGTTCAATTAAGAAGAACATATAACTTAAATAATAATTCAAACATAGAACAAAATATTAATATGCTTAAAGTAGGAGAACTTGTACTTGATGAAAGTAGTTTTAAATTATTAAAAGGGGATAATGAGATAATTCTTACTGCAACAGAGTATAAAATAATGCACATGTTTATGAAATCTCCAGGACGTGTATATACTAAAAGTCAAATATGTGAAAATATTAAAGGGGACTATTTATATGGAGATGAAAATAATTTAATGGTATATATATCAAAATTAAGAGAAAAAATAGAAGATAACCCTAGAAAACCAGTATATATAAAAACTATAAGAGGCCTTGGATATAAAATTGAAAAAGAATCGAACATACAAAAAGAATAAATTTTATATTACATTAATAAAAAATTATATACTGTTTACTATCAGTAATATAATTATTATAGTTATAATTTTAAGTTTTGGTTTAATTAAACTTATAGGGTTAGCTGGAGTATTTGCTGAAAATGATTATTTAAATAATCAAAAATCTATATTAAAAATGGGACAATATGAAAAAATAGATATTAGTTCTATACAAAAAGAATATGGATGGATTGAGATAATTGATGAAAATTATAAAGTTATATTTACTAAAGGGCATGTAATGGAGAAAAAAAGTTCTTATAACAAATCTGAGCTAGATGCTATTTTGTATCCAGATTCTATTCCTTATTATGTTGAAAAATATGAATTCAAAGATAAAAATGGGAAGAAATTGATTGTTTTATCAAAAATACCTAAAAAAGATACAAATCAAACCACAAAATATCTTAAAAATAGTCTTAATCAAATGTTTATTATATTTGTGTTACTTTATGTTGTTAATATATTAATTTTTATAATATGGTTGAATAAAAAAGTAAAAAAACCACTTGATAAAATGAATAAAGCCATGACTTTATTTACGGAAACAAATGAAGAAATTTATATTGATTATAAAGGCGAAGCTGAATTTGTAAAAATATGCAGTAGTTTTAATCATATGGTAAAGAAGTTAAAAACAATTGAAAAAGAAAAAAAATTGTTGGAAGAGAGTAAGCAAAAAATGCTTGCAGATATTTCACATGATTTAAAAACGCCTATAACCACAATTCAAGGTTATGCTAAAGCAATTACTGAAGGATATGTTGAAGACACAAAAGATATAAATAAATACTTGAATATTATATATAAAAAATCAACAAAGGTAACAGATTTAATTAATCTTTTATTTGAATATGTAAAATTAAACCATCCAGATTTAAAATTAAATTTAACTTTAAATGATTTAGGTGATTTTGTAAAAGATATTATAGCGGAGAATTATGAACATATTGAAGATAAGAAATTTTTTATAGAATTTTTTATTCCCGATAAAAAATTTCCATGTAATTTCGATAGAAATCAATTGAAAAGGGCAATATCTAATCTTATATCAAATAGTTTAAAATATAATGAAGCGGGAACAACAATTAAAATAACTTTAGAAGAAAATTCTAATTATATGATTACTGTTGCAGATAATGGTAAGGGAATACCAGATAATATCAAAAGTGAAATATTTACTCCATTTGTAACAGGTGATGAGTCCAGAGGTAGTAATGCTGGAACAGGATTGGGACTTTCAATTACAAAAAAAATAATAGAAAAGCATTATGGTGAAATTCATCTTAAATCTTTTGAAGATGATGAGTTTATAACTCAATTTCAAATAGAGCTTCCTAAACCTAATAATTAGATAAAGTAAATAATCTCATTTATTAAAAGGAGGTTTCACTATTGTTTTGTTTAATTAAGCAAAACAATAGTGAAACCTCCTTTTATAATATATCTATTGCAATATTTTTTTTACATTTTTAGCATAATCTTTATTAAAATCTGCATTGTCAAATTTGTACATGAATTTTGTATCAATGTTTTTTTTAGCACCTGCTTTTAATAACTTCTGATCTAAGTAGTATATACCAAGTTCATATTTTTCAAATTTACTATCCATACTAGCTGATGTAACATTAATAATTGTTGAATCTTTTAGCTTTAGTTTATAGTATAAATTATTATCTTTATCATGTGAAATACCTGTATCAATTTCAGCTACATCAGAGTAAGAATATTTTCTACCATTTAAATCTAAAGGTGTATGAACTATTATGGAATCTTCTGTTATTACATTAAAAGTTGAATAAGTACAAAATAATCCTCCTAGAGATAAAAAAACTAATATAAACATGATTAATTTTTTAAATTTAGAATTATGAAGTAATCTAAATAGTTTAAATATCCCTCTGCACTGTATATCATTTTTTTTGATTTTGAAAATGATTTTATCAAGGGAAAAAGTATACCAAAACATTATAACTGCAACTCCTATAATAAAGCTGGTACTTGGAAGCAAATAAAAAATATAATTTGTGTATCTTGTTAAATGTGCTAGTACAAATGATAAAGTAAATATTGAACTTAGAGCTACAATAATTGCTAATATGATTAAAAATACATATGATAATGAGCCTTTAAAAAAATTTTTTAGTAAATCATTTCTCACTTAAGATTTCCTCCTTTGTTTATTCTAAACTTTATATAATGATATATTAATTTATAGAAATTATTAAGTAAATATATATCTTCTCATTCATACAAAAAAATATTGTTTAATGTCGTAGGGGTAGTCTGAAATGACTAATTTACATTTTGACTACAAGCCCTATAAATTTTGATAGTGAAATTGCCTGCATAGGAGAAACAATAACGCCATATAAGTCTTCAATTCTAGTACCAATTCCTTCTATTTCACAGGTACTTAAATCAATTCCTTTTAGTTTTGTTCCTGGCATTTCAGATTGCACTAAATTGGTATTTAAAAAATTTACTTTATTAAATTTAGATTCTTGAAAATTAGCGCTTTTAAGTAAGCAATTTGTGAAATCTACTTGTTTAAAATTTGAAAATGAGAAACATGCATAATTTCCATTACAGTTTTCAAATAATACATTTTGCAAAGTTGATTCACTAAAATTAATTCCTAGAATTTTGCAGCCTATAAATTCAACTCTGTGTATTATAGCTCCACGAAAATTTATATTAGATAAATCACAATTTACAAATTTAACATCTGTTAAATCAATAGATTCAAAAGATACTTCATTGAAATTAATATTAGTAAATACCATTTGTTCAAAAGTAACATGTTCTGCTGTTTGATATTCAATAGAACAATCGCAAACAACTCCTTCAGAAAAACAATCATGGTTTTGAATAGTGTTATGCAAAAATGATATTTCATCTAATTTTTTTGGTATTCTTGGAGATAAAATTTTGTATTTTGATTTTGTTTGATTCAATGTAATAACCTTCTTTCAAAATTAAATATAATATAACATTTTACCAAAATTATATCATAATCTTTCATAATCTTAGCATTAAAAATTTCAAATAACCAATTTTGATCTTGAAAACAATCGCTGCGGAAAATGATATATAGTCTTTTTGTTCTACAAAAGTTGAGTTAAGTAAAATAATAAAAACTAGGATTATAAAAGTCCTAGTTTTTTATATAGATATCAAATTGCTATATGCAATATTTTATTTATTAATTTTATCTAAATCAAATTCTATTTCAAAAGGGCCTACGGAAGAATAACGCATTATTATTCCATCTATTTCTAATTTATCCCCTATGACATCTTTATTATTTTTAGTATACAGGGTATCTTCAGTTACCTTTTTATTTGGTCTATTAGTATCATCTAAAATGTTTCCTTTACATTCACAAATATTAGCAACATCTAAATTCATCTGTGTAGGTATTAGTTTTGGATTATTGGTATCTAAAGGAGTATAACGTAATTTTATTAAATGAGGAGATTTACGTTCTATGCTTATTATTGTGAACTTAAATCCTTTAAAAGTCTCAATTCTATTTAATGTTTTTTTACCTTGTTTAGGTATATCTAAAGTTAGTTTGAGTTTTTCACTGTTATACCAATAAGGTACAGAAAGTAGTGATAATTTTAATTTTTTACCTTTTAGTTTTTTTAGATTGAATAAAGATTCATTTTCATTTACAAATGGTTTAGCACTATCATGCCCACATTCTCTATGACCATATTCATCAATAAGTTCAAAATATGGGTAAGCTATATTGCTAGGAAAAGGTGGAAATTTTTTATAACCATGTTTTATAGCATCTTTTTCCGATTCAAATGTTCCCTTGTTAAGTGACTCTTTGAAAACTGGGTGTTTCTTATAAGGATGTATTTTATCAGTTACGTAATAAGTTATTTTAAGAATATCTTTATCTCTCTTAATAGAAGTAATATTTAGTGTAGTAACTCCATTAGTAGCAGTGTATAAATTTTTAACTTCTGAAACTTCTTTAAAATCATTACTATTTAGTGAAAAACTATTTTTACTGTTTCCTAAAGTTAAAGTATACTTATCTGATTTTTTTATATTACCTTTAAAGTTACCTTTACGAGCTCGTATGTTATCTTTACACATGCCTTCATTAAGTTTAATTTTATATATGTTCCCTTTATTGTCTTCTAATGTGGCAAAATTACAAAGCTTATTTTTGTTGTTTGTAGATAACATGACTATAACTTTATTTTTATCTATATACATACTATTTAGAGTAATATTGTTATTTGTTTTACTTTCCTTTAAGGTCATACCTTTATTATCAAATTTAACTTCACCAATACCACTTATTATTGTTAATTTTGACATCATTTTTGCAAAGGTATTGCTGGAAATAAAAGGTATGGACAAAAGTAGTATACCAGATATTGATGCTGCCGCGGCTATTTTTTTCCACTTTGAATTTTTATGTTTGATTTTTTTCATTACATCTTTAGAAATATTATTTTTATCAACATCACTTAAATTTAATTCACTTAATTCATTATCAGAAATATTTACATCATTAAGAAGTGTTAATATTTCATCTTCACTAAAATTTTTATTCATTTTAGCACCTCCAAGCTTTTTAGAGTATTTAATTTATTAGCTAAAGTATGTTTTCCCCGCCATAGTCTATTATAGATAGCTCCTTTTGATGAACTTAAACTTTTGGCTATACTTTCAATATTTTCATCTAGAAAATATTTTCTAATAAATATTTCTTTATCTTTTTTATTTAGAGAGTTTAAAAGTTCAAATAACTCCTTCTTCTTTTCTTTAGTAATGATTTCATCTTCGATATTTAATTCATCATATAATAATTGATTTTCTAAAGGAACATTTATGTTATTTTTACTAATACTTCTTTTAAAATCAATAGCTTTATATTTACTGATAGCTAAAAGCCAATTTTTAAAAGAAGACTTTTCTGGATTGTAAAGATTGATTTTATCCCATATAAGAAGGTACACATCATTTACACATTCTTTAGCACTTTCCATATTATTAGTACCTAATATATTTATAACTACTTTAAAAACTAAGTTTGCATAAATGGAGATAGTGTACTCTAGAGCTTTTGGATTTTTTTTCTTGAGTTCAATTAAAAAATTATTTTCATTGATTTTCATTTATGTCGAACCTCCTTTTCAATAATATATACGGAGACAATGTTTTGTTTTTCACAAAAATTATAGCAAATAATGGGTCATGATTCATTTTTTGCATTAAAATAATGAACCGTCCCTGTTTTTTACGTTTTTTGTGGAGAGTAGTTCATTATTTTCATGACTGATATGTGAAATCAACAGTTTATTGATATTTTCTATTATTCTCTAATAATAATAATATTTTTAGGGAATTGTATATAATAGGATTAAAAATATATTTAGAATATATTTCTAATACTATTATATTCATATTATGCATATGTAAAAATTCTTTTAAGTATATAACTCAACTTTTACAGTAAAAAAATACTCTCTAGCGAAGGGAAATGATATATTGCATAAGAAACATTTGAACAAAGTTTACAAGTTCTTAGCTTTACGAATTTGAAAAAAGTTATTTTTTAATTACTGATTCCTACGGAATATTAATTAAAAAATCTTTTTTCAATATGAGTAAAGCTTAGAACTTGTTACTGAAGTGAAAGGTTTCTGAGCAAGATATCATTTCCCGTAGCGGCTGTTTTTCATCTGCGAAAGTTGAATATATACATAATTGTAACAAAGGAAGATTATATGGTTGTAATAATTAGTTTAATTGCTCTAATAATAGGATTTTTTTTGAATATAATTGTAAATAAGCTTTCATATAAAATAGATAAAGATAAAGAAATCAATAATAAATATTTATTATTGATAGTTTTAAATTGTGGAATAGTATTTTTAATATCTTTTTTTAAAATAGGGTTAAATATTATATTTATTAAATCAGTTATATTAGGGTGCATTTTAATTATAGTTTCATATATTGATTTTGAATATAAAATCATACCAGATGAGATAGTTATTGTAACATCAATAACAGGAATTACATTTTCTTTTATTGTGGATATATCTTTTACTAGCGCCATTTTAGGGATGCTTTTAGGTGGAAGTTTTCTTTTTATATTAGCACTTATACCTAATGCATTAGGTGGAGGCGATGTTAAACTTATGTTTGCACTTGGATCATTTTTAGGACCAAATAAAACATTATGGGCTCTTGGCTTTGCTTTTATAATAGCATCTATTATTAGCATGGTACTATTACTGTTTAAAATAAAAGGGCGTAAAGACAATATTCCTTTTGGTCCGTTTTTATCTTTGGGAAGTTTTCTTTCTTTTATAATTTTTATATAGTTATGAGTTTTTAATTTAATTTTTAAATTTTTATTATTAATTATTCACTTAACTTTCCCAGTAAAAAAATACTGCTTAGCGAAGGGAAATAATATATTCCTTAAATAGTTAACAGTTCATAGAGGACAGTTGATAGGTTTCTAAGCAAGATATCATTTGCCATAGCGGCTATTTTTCATCTGCGAAAGTTGACAACTTAAATAAGGGTGATATAAATGAATAATGTAGAATTAGATATGACTGGTATTAACAAAATAATCAAAGAAATAATAGATCAAATTGGATTCAGTAGAGAACATATAATTAATATAGTTGATAATATAAGAAGTGAACAGGAAAATTTAGAGTTGGAATTGGCTAAGATTAAAAATCATATTAATGAGGTTAGTAGTGAAATACAGTTATTAGAAAAAGAAGATAAGCTTGTGAAGAAGAAATTAGAAGAGTTATCTAAAAATTTCAATATGTATAGCGAAGAACAAATTAAATCTATATACGAAAAAGCATCAGATATTTTGATAAAATTAAGTACTAAGAAAAATGAGAAAAAAGGGTTAAAAAAAAGGAAAATTAAGTTGGAAATAGCTTTAAAAAAGTTAGGAGAAAACGTAGAAAATGCTGATAAAATAATTAATCAAATAAGTATTGCGTTAGGATATTTAAAAGGAAAGATTTTTCCAATAATAGAGGATACGGAAAAAAATTCTGAAATGCTTATAGGAATTAAAATATTAGAAGCACAAGAAAATGAGAGAAAAAGAATAGCAAGGGATATTCATGATGGTCCAGCACAACATATGGCTAATGTTGTTATGAAAGTAGATATTTGCACAAAAACTATTAAAAATAATTTAGAAGAAGGAATCAAGGAATTAGTAGATTTAAAAGAAAATGTTAAGGTAGCATTAAAGGAAGTTAGAAATATTATTTTTGATTTAAGACCAATGTCATTGGATGATTTAGGATTGAACATGACAATTCAAGAAACTATAAGTGCTGTTTCTAAAGAATGTGGTATTGAGATAAAATCAAGGTTAAAACCTATAAAAACAGATGTAGAACCAATTATTCAGGTAGCTGTATATAGAATTGTTCAGGAGGTTTTTAATAATATAAAAAAACATTCTAAGGCAAAGCATGCAGAAGTAAAATTAGATTTTGGTACAAAATATTTAAGGCTTATTATATGTGATGATGGTATTGGTTTTAATGTACAGGAAACTTTAAAAAAGGTACAGACCAAAGAAGCTTCATATGGACTTATTGGTATATTAGATAGAGTAAAACAATTACAAGGAGAAATTAATATTGAATCCTCAAAGGGAGTAGGTACAGTGTATAATGTTAAACTTCCTGTTAATAGAGAGGTGATTAAAGATGAAAAAAGAGGAAATTAAAGTTTTGGTTGCAGATGATCATGATCTTATTAGAC
Organism: Haloimpatiens myeolchijeotgali; assembly: GCF_042688525.2. GTDB lineage: Bacteria > Bacillota > Clostridia > Clostridiales > Clostridiaceae > Haloimpatiens. Next base: position 2,281,546 of record NZ_JBHWAB010000001.1, on the reverse strand, counting down.
AGGGGTTGAAAAGAATTATTAGTTTTGAAGAAGATTTGGTTATCACTGGTGAAGCTAAAGATGGTAAAGAAACACTTAAAATGTTAAGAAAATATAATAGTGATGTGGTATTATTGGATGTGAATATGCCATTTATAAGTGGTATTGAAGTACTTGAAAAAGTAAAAAAGCAGAACGATAGTATTAAAGCTATTATGCTTACTGTGGAAAGTGATAAAAAGTTTATACATAAGGCAATAGATATTGGGGCTGATGGATATGTACTTAAAGATTCTGCAAGTATGGAAATTGTAGATGCTATTAGGACTGTATATTATGGTGATAAGTATATTGATAAATCTTTGGTTTCTATTCTTTTTTCAAATATAAAAGATAATCGTACGATTAAGACTAGCATTTTAGATAATTTATCTCAAAGAGAAGTTGAAGTTTTAATGAATATATGTAAAGGGTTAAGTAATAAGGAAATTGGGGAAAAGTTATATTTATCAGAAAAAACAGTAAAGAACTATATAACAAGTTTATTTAGAAAAATAAATGTAAACGATAGGGTTAAGGCTGCAATAATTGGAATAGAAAATGACATAGATATATATTATAAAGCAAGATTTAAAGTTAAAAAATAGGGACTGTAGTCCCTATTTTTTGTGACTTTTTTACCTAGAAAATGTGACGTTTATAATCTGTTTTAATGTGTATATAGTGCATTATAATTATAATAAGTAAAAAAATTAATTTAGGGGAGGATGTAAGTATGTTAAGTAATTTCAAAAATTATGCACTATCGATTTTAAAAAGAAAACAAGGACAAGGTATGGTTGAATACGCATTATTAATAGGACTTATTGCAGTAGTAGTTATTGCAGTTTTAGTATTATTAGGACCAGCAATTGCAGCAAAATTTCAGGAAATAATTAATGCACTTTAATACTCTTAATCTATATTTTAAACTTCATACATGGGGTGGCAACTATGAGATTACTAAAAAATAAAAATGGTCAATCATTGGTGGAATTTGCAATAATATTTCCGTTGATTTTATTAGTTGTTATGGCCATTGCAGAATTTGGAATGATATTTAATGCATATCTTACCATTAATAATGCAGCTAGAGAAGGTGCGCGGGCTGGAATCGTAGGAACTTCAGACGTTGAAATACAGAACCTTGTGCTAGCTGCTTCTCCTAATTTGGAAAGTCAAAATTTAACAATAATTATAACTCCGAATGAAACAAGTAGGACATCAGGAGAGACACTTACTGTAACATTGAATTACACTTATCATACTATTGTTCCTATTATAAGTGGAATAATAGATGATACAGTAGTGTTAAATGCTCAAACATCAATGAGGATAGAGTGAGTGATGAATGTTATGAAAAAATTAAATAATAAAGGGAGTATTACTATAATCTTAAGTATACTATTTACAGCTTTGTTGGGTTTTACAGCTTATGTAGTAGATATTGGAATGATTTATGCAGAAAAAACAAAATTATCTAATGCTGTGGATTCAGCAGTTTTAGCAGCTGCACTTGAATTACCTAATGGCGAATTAAAAGCAATAAATATAGCAGAAGAATATTTACAAAAGAATAATGTAGATCCAAGTATGGCTTCAATAACTATTGGTATTGATAATAAAAGCATTCAGATAGATGCAATTAAAAATGTTGAACACTTATTTGCTCCTATAATAGGAATTTATAGTAAAAATTTAAATGTAACATCAAAAGCTATTATTGGTTCTGCAAAATCAGTAAGAGGTGGTATACGCCCATTTGCGGTAGAGGTCTTTGATTACTCTTATGGGAATTTGATAACGATTAAACAAGAGGCTGGAGATGGATATAATGGAAATTATGGTGCAATTGCCCTTGGTGGAACAGGGGCAAGTGTATTTGAGTCAAATGCACTTTATGGATATAGTGGAACAATATCAGTAGGAGATTTTATCCCTACTGAAACAGGTAACATGGCAGGAGCTGCTAATGCTATTAAAGATTACATTAATTCTGATAGTAGTACATTTTATAACTATACAAGAAATTCTATGAGATTATGGACAGTACCATTAGTTGCAACATTAGAACCTAATGGGAGAGGAGAATTATTAGTAATAGGCTTTGGAATGTTTTATGTAGAAGATATAATTCAAAAATCAGGTAAAATAGAAATCAATGCACGGTTTGTTAAACATGTTGCCAATGCTTCTATTGATATGAATTTAGCTGATACAGGTGTATATGGTGCAAAATTAGTAAAATAGAGGTGTTAATATGAAAAATATTGGAGTGAAATTAATAGCAGTATCATTTATTATAGCAGTTTTAGCTGCAGGGGCTGTTTTTATGTATTTACAATCTTTAGGAAATAAAAAAGAAACTATTCAAAAATCAACAATTTTAGTGGCAGCAGAAACAATACCTCCAAGAACCCGTATAGAATATAAAATGATAAAAGAAGTTGAAATAGTAGATAATTCGATATTTGATAGTTATATCAAAAATGTTTCTGACATAATTGGGAAATATCCAAAAGAGACTATATTAAAAAATCAAGGATTTCATAATAGTAAATTAATAAGTAAAAATGAAAATGAACTTAGTTTAAAAATAGATAATAATCATAGAGCAATTTCTATTAATGTTACAGGAAGTTCAGCAGTTTCAGATTTAATAAAACCAGGAGATTTTGTAGATATTATTGTATATTTACCTGAAAAAAAAGAAGGAAATTCTGTAGTTAGACCAGATTTATCAAAAATAGTATTGGAGAACGTTAAATTACTAGCTGTAGACAAGCAACTAAATAGGGAAGAAAAATTAAAAGATGATAGATCAAAAGAAGCGGAAAAAGTGGCAACAAATTTTTTAGTAACACTATCTGTACCAATTTCTAAAATAGAAAATTTAGTATTGGCAGAGCGTATTGGTAATTTGAAATTAGTTCTTAGACCAATAACAAATGAAAAAAGTACACAAACTAAAGGTGCTACCTGGGAAGAATTAATAGTAGAGAAGGTAGAAAAACAAACTGTACAAGAGGATAAAAAAAATACAAGAAGTGAAGAAAAAAGTGACAAATATGTTGTCTATACAGTAAAAAGAGGAGATACGTTGAGGAAAATTAGTAAAGCTTTTTATGGAGATTCTAAAAAATATTCATTAATAAAGGAAGCAAATAATATGCAAAATGAAAATATAATTATAACTGGAACAATAATTAAAATCCCTGTATTAGATTATTAGGGGTGATGATATGGATAAAATTAAAATATTAATTGCAGATGATATTGAGGAAACAAGAAATGTAATAAAAAAAATATTAAATTTAGAGAAAAAACTTTTTGAAGTTGTAGGGGAAGCCAGTAATGGAGAAGAAGTTATCAGACTAATTCCTAAGGTAAATCCAGATATAATATTGATGGACATTAACATGCCTATATTAAATGGATTAGAAGCTACAGAAAAAATCACTAATGAGTTTCCATATGTAAATGTTATTATTATGTCTGTTCAAGGAGAGACAGAATATTTAAAAAAAGCTATGTTTTATGGAGCTAAAGAATATATTATTAAACCTTTCAATTATGATGCGTTAATTAGTACTATTACAGCAACTTATAAAAAATATAGAGAAAGACAAGTAAGTTTACTAATAAAACAGGAAGAAAGAAGTAAAGCAAAAATCATATCATATTTTAGCTCTAAGGGAGGTGTAGGAAAATCAGTTTTAGCACTTAATAGTGCAATTACTTTAAGTAAAGAAGATAGTAAAAAAACACTTCTATTAGACATGGATTTGCTATTTGGAGATATTTCTATGTTGGTAAATCAGTATAATCAAAAAACTATTTTTAATGCAGTAGACGATGGACAAGTAGATTCTTATGAAAATATGAAAAACTATTTATATAAATATAATGAAAATCTAGATATACTTTTTGCACCTTTAAATCCAGAAGCATCAGAATATATAAATAGAGATAGTGTTGAAAAAATAATAAAAAATTTTGAAAATTATTATGATGTGATTATTATTGATACAGGTATTAATTTTGATAATAATAATCTTTATATTTTAGATTATTCAGAAGTAATTTTATTTGTATCTACTATGGAAATTGTTTCTCTTAAAAATACTAAATTAGGTTTGCAAGTTATGGAATCACTAGGATATGATAAAAGCAAGGTAAAGCTTGTTATAAATAAATTTACTCAAAATTATGGAATAAGTAAATCAGAAGTGAAAGATGTATTTACTAATAAAATATTTGCTATGATTCCAGAAGATCAGAAAATAGTTAGTATTTCAGTGAATAGTGGACAACCATTTTGTGACAATCATAGATATTATAAATCTAAAGTAGCAAAAGCCATTAAAAGTATGTGTAAGAAATTAGTTGAATAGAGGTGATAACATGTCTCTAATAAAAAGATTAGAAGAAATTAATGTGGAAAAAAAATCTAATAAATTTAATGAAAAAGAAGAAGACCCTTATTTTGAATTAAAGCTTAAAATTCAAAATAGAGTCATTGAAGAATTAGATATAGATTTTAATGAGATATCAGAACAAAATGAGGAATTAAAACAAGAAATCAACTTTATTCTAACTAAACATATTGAGAAAGAATCTTTGAATATGACCAACAATCAAAAAAGTAAAGTAAAAGAAGAATTATTAGATGAGATTATTGGATTTGGACCTATTACAGGATTACTTACAGATAGTAAAATTACAGAGATTATGGTTAATGGACCTAAACATGTATATGTAGAGAAAAAAGGAAAATTACAATTGACAGATGCTAAATTTAAAAATGACAATCATGTGCTTCACGTAATTAAAAAAATTGTAGCTCCCATTGGTAGAAGAATAGACGAAAGTTCACCAATGGTAGATGCAAGACTTCCTAATGGCTCTAGAGTTAATGCTATTATTCCACCGTTAGCAATAGATGGACCATCAATTACTATAAGAAAGTTTTCAGAGGATCCTTTTAAAGTAAATGATCTTATAAACTTTGGTACTATGAATCGTAAAATGGCAGAACTTATTAAATACTGTGTTGAAGGAAGACTTAATGTTGTTGTTTCGGGAGGTACTGGAAGTGGAAAAACAACAACACTAAATGTATTATCTTCATTTATACCAAATGAAGAACGTATAGTTACAATTGAAGATGCAGCGGAACTTCAACTTTCACAAGAGCATGTAGTTAGATTAGAAACAAGACCAGCTAATGTAGAGGGAAAAGGACAAATTACTATAAGAGATTTGGTTAAAAATAGCTTAAGAATGCGTCCTGATAGAATAATAGTTGGTGAAGTTCGTTCAGGAGAAGCTTTAGATATGCTCCAAGCTATGAATACAGGACACGATGGTTCACTTACAACAGGTCATGCTAATACTCCAAGAGATATGTTAGCAAGACTAGAAACGATGGTACTTATGTCTGGTATGAATTTACCTATAAAAGCTATTAGAGATCAGATAGCATCAGCTATTGATTTAATTATCCAACAATCAAGACTTATGGATGGTAGTAGAAAAATTACACATGTAACAGAAGTTCAAGGTATGGAAGGTGATGTAATTATTCTTCAAGATATATTTAAGCTTGAGCAAAAAGGGTTGGATAGTAAAGGAAAGGTGAAAGGAGAATTTGTATCTACAGGAATTATGCCTAAATTCGTTAAAAAATTAAAAGAAAAAGGAATTAATATACCTCCAGATCTTTTATAGATAAAATATAAGCAATTTCATTAAGTTAAAAAAGAAAAGTTGGTGATAAATGTGATATATGTTGTGATGATATTAATTTTTTTAACTATTTGGGCATTTATAAGTTCTATATTTTTTATTGTATTTTATAAAGAAAAACCTATAGAAAAATTAAAGTATTATGATAAAGATTTTGCTGGTAAGGATGAATATGAAAAAGATAAAAAAAATAAAATTAGTATATTAAAAATATTGTCAAATTTAATTCCAGTTTTCAAAATTAATAAAAAGCAAACTAAAAAATTAGAAATTGAACTTATGAAAGCAGATATGTCTATTACAGTAAAAGAATTGATGGTTATAAAAATACTTACATCAACAACTTTTGCTTTTTTTATATATGCATTTTCTAAAAATATTATTATTACACTTATTTTATTTATTATAATTTGGAATATGCCTAAAATCATAATAGCAAATAGAAAGAAACAAAGAATTAAATTATTTGATAGTCAACTTAATGAAGGAATTACTATAATTTCAAACTCTCTTAAAGCTGGATATTCATTTTTGCAAGCAATTGCAGTGGTAACTGAAGAAATGGAAAAACCTTTTTCAAAAGAATTAAAAAAAATGCTTAAAGAAATGAGTCTTGGTATTTCTGAAGAGAATGCTTTAAATAATTTGCTTACAAGAGTGGAATCACAGGATCTTAAACTTATAGTAAATGCTATTTTGATTCAAAAAGATATTGGGGGAAATTTATCTGAAATATTAGATACTATTTCAGAAACTATAAGAGAACGACAAAAAATTAAAAATGAATTAAAAACTTTAACTGCACAAGGTAAATTATCAGGAATAATTGTTATGTTTATTCCTATTTTCTTAGGGGCGATTATTTACTTATTTAATAAAGAATATATTCTTCTTTTATTTACTACACCTATTGGTTTAGCTATGATTATTAGTTCTGTTTTTAATGAAATATTAGGAATTATTATAATCAAAAAAATTATTAATATTGATATGTAAATGGGGTGGGAACTTTGATGTATATTGCAGCATTTATATGTTTTTTAGTAGTTTTTATGTTTGCATTGGGAGTTTTATACAGTTTAAATTATAACAAACTGACAATTGAAAATAGGATAGAACGAATTAAAAATTTTAATAATTTAGATTATAATAATGTTCAAGATAAATCCTTTTTAGAAAGTACAGTTATACCTATATATTATTCTTTTAGTAAAATTTTTTTTAAGATAACACCTAGTTATAAATTAACTATATTGAGTAAGAGGTTAGAAAAAGCAGGTTTACTAAAAAATACTACTGCAGAAAAATGGTTATATAATAAAAATATGATTGTAATTGTTATTTCTGTATTATTGGGTTTGCTATTTTATGCTGCTGAGTCTAATATATTAAAGGTTTTTATTATTGTAATATTTATAATTATATTTCTTAATGTATTTTTTAAGTTTTATATTTCAAGAAAAATTGAAATTAGAAAGAAAATCATTTTAAAGGAATTGCCGTATACATTAGATTTAATTACTGTAAGTGTTGAAGCCGGATTATCCTTTGATGGTGCTATGGCTAGAGTTGTTAGTATTATAAGTGGAGAACTTTGTGATGAATTTTCTAAAAGTCTTAAAGAAATAAGAATGGGAATTCAGCGTAAAATAGCGTTAAAAAATATGAGTGAACGTTGTGATGTTAAGGAAGTATCAACGCTAGTTACTGCACTTATTCAAGCAGATGAATTAGGGGTTAGTTTAGGAAAGGTACTTAGAATTGAAGCTTCGAATTTGAGAGAACGAAGAAAACAAGCAGCAAGAGAAAAAGCAATGAAAGCTCCTATTAAAATGTTATTTCCATTAATATTTTTTATATTTCCTTCAATATTTATTATTATTTTAGGACCAGCTGTTATAAAAATCTTTAAGATGTTCATCAAGGGGTGATTTGAGGGTGAAGATTTTAATCCATGAAAATATGGTTGTGTCAAATGTACTAGTAGCGGATACCTTTACCAAAAGATTTATGGGATATATGTTTAGGAAAAAACCGCATTATAAAGTTATAATAATAAAACCTTGTAATAGTATTCATACTTTTTTTATGAAATTTTCCATTGATGTATTATTTATTAATGAAAATATGGAAGTAATTAAAAAGATAGAAGATTTACCTCCAGGAAAGATAATAATGCCAGTAAAAAAAAGTAAAATGGTATTAGAAAGTAAAGTAGGATTATTTAAAAATATTGAAGTAGGGAGCAAAATTATTATTCAAGAAACTCAAACTAAACAAGGGACAGTTCACAACTTTTATGATTAATTGATGAAAAAAGTTGTGAACTGTTCTTATTTTTTCGTTAAATGGGCTAATCACACAAATAAGTTAGTATTAATATAATATATCTGGGAGATGTAATGTAAATTATAAACTTAGTTTTTTATAACTGAATTTTGTGGGAGGAGAGAATTTGGAAAATAAAAAGAAAATAGTTTTTTTTGTTTTGCCTAATTTAGATAGTTTTATTAATGAAATAATTAATAGATTATCTCAGGAATATGATACAAAAAGAGTGATTGTTACTAAATTTAATCAGATTGATGAAGAAATGAAGTGGGCTGATATTTGTTGGTTTGAGTGGTGTGATCAACTTATTATATATGGAAGTAAATTAGAAATAGCTAGAGATAAGAAGATTATATGTAGATTACACAGCTATGAAGCTTTTACTAAAAATATAACACAAGTAAAGTGGCAAAATGTTGATAAGTTAATATTTGTAAGTGATCATATAAGAAATATTGTATTAAGTAAAGTGAACATTAATAAAGAACAAACAATTGTTATTCCTAATGGAGTTGATTTAGATAAATATATTTATAAAAAACGAGAAAAGGGATTTAATATAGCTTATGTAGGTTATATAAATTTTAAAAAAGGACCTATGTTATTACTTCATACTTTTAAGAAGATTTATGATAAAGATAATAGATATAAACTGTATATTGCTGGAAAGTTTCAAGAAGAAAGATATTTGTTATATTTTCACCAAATGATAATAGAAATGGGGTTACAAAATAATGTAATATTTAGTGGTTGGCAAAATAACATAAATAAATGGTTAGAAGATAAGAATTATATAATTTGTACAAGTATTTTAGAAGGGCATCCAGTTGGTATTATGGAAGCGATGGCTAGGGGAATTAAACCAATTGTCCATAATTTTGTAGGGGCAAGAGGAATATACCCAAAGAAATATGTTTGGAATACCATTGATGATGCTGTTAATATGGTTATTTCTGATGATTATGATTCATATGAATATAGAGAGTTTATTGTTGAAAATTATTCGTTAAGCATGCAATTGAAAGAATTAGTAAATTTAATAAATAATGTGTATGATAAAACAAATATTTTAAAAGTTATTAGTAGGAAAATTCATGAAAAAAGCAATATGGATCATAGTAAAAGTATAGAAAATTTAACACTTTTAATAACTAATTATAATAGAGGAGAAATTTTAAGAAATGATTTAAGCAATGGTTTTAAGTTTTTAAATCAGAGAAAACTGATAGTAGATGATTGCTCTACAAAGGGGAAAGAAATTATTAATTATTTAGAAAAAAATAAAAAAGATTTCAATATAGAACGTATTGTTAGACATAAAGAAAATAAAGGGCTAGCTGGAGCTAGATATTCAGGCTTTAGTAATGTATCAACAGAGTATACAATGATTTTAGATGATGATGATATGATTTTTTGTATGGATAAAGAAAAGGTTTCTGAAGAAATAAAACGTTTATCTGAAGATGCAGTTATGGTAATTCCAAGATATATTATTAGTTTATATGATGATGGTAGATTACAGATTGGTTATGATAGAATGAATTTTAATGAACTTTTAGCTAAAGATGTATTATTAAATTTAGCATATACTGGTGAAGTAAAAGCATTTTTAGCTGGTTCTATTTCAAAAAATAAAAATTTATTTAAATATAATCCTAACGATAAATTTATAGTTAGTGAAGATTATATGACACTTAATAGAATGCTTGCAAACAATTTAAATAAAAAAGTTTTAGTTATGCAAGAATTAGTTCATGTAAGAAGGATAAGTAAAAATAATTTAAGTAAAACAATAAATAGTAAAAAATTAGCTTTACATTTAGTTTCCCATTTAATTTCATGTTACTATTGCTATTCAAATAATATTATAGAATTTAATCAGATGATAAATTTTATTAAGAAAAGAGCTAATTTAATTCAAGAAATTTATGGATTTGGAAAAAAATTTTCAGAAATCGTGATAAATTTTATTAATGGAAAAATATCTGAAAAGGAATTTGCTAAGTATTTTAAAAATTTAGATATTTATTGCAATGAAAGTTTAGATGAATTGGCATTTGAATTGAATAGAATAAAAGAAATTAATGATAAAAAAAATAACCAATATATAATTCGAGTTAAAGATAAAACACTACCTAAAGTAAGTGTACTTATTCCAGCATATAATAAGAAAAAATTTTTGAAAGAGGCAATAGAAAGTGTTTTAAAACAAGACTATGAAAATTTAGAAATCATAATATCAGATGATTGTTCTACAGATGGAACAGATCAAATGATGAAGGAATATAAAAAGTATAAAAAAATTAAATATTATAGAAATATAAAAAATTTAAATGCTGTGAAAAATTCATATAGATTGTTACATGAATTAGCTACTGGTGAATATGTATTAATTTTAAGTGATGATGATTATTTAGTTGATGATAATTATATAAGTAAAGCAGTAAAGTTTTTATTAGAAAATAAAAATATTTCTTTTGTATGGGCTAATTGCAAATTGTTGTATGTAGACGAAAATAAGTTTGTAAATACTAATCACAATAGAAGAAAAATCACAAAAGGAATAGATTACTTTATTAATTATGAAAAAGGGGAATATAATCATATTACCAGTGGACTAACTTCGGTTTTTAATAGAAAAAAAGCAATTGAAATGAATTGTATGGCAGAAGAAACTTTTTCAGGTGATTTGTTTCTTTGGTTAAAATTAATGCTTACTGGAGATGTTGGATTTATAAATGATCATGTTGCTGTTTATAGAATTCACAAAAATAATTTAAGTAATAATCTTATTTTGGAATATGATTATTCTACGATAAAAGAGCTTGAAAAGTTAAAAAATACAGGCTTGGAAAAAGGTATAGATCCACTTATTATGGAAGAATGGATAAAATTTAGAATATTTAAATATGTTCGTTGGAGTTTTATATGTCACTATTCTAATGGTGATGTGCAAAGTGCTTTTGAATTATTAAATAGTATTTCTCAAAAATATTCTTTAGTTAAGCAATGGATTATGCAGAGTTTAAATATAAAATAATTTATTTGTATTTTAGGATGGTGAATTTTTAATGAATTCAAAAAAAATTCAATTTAAAAAAATAAAAGATAAAAGAGGAGCATTAATACCTATAGAAGAAAGTAGGGATATACCCTTTGATATTAGAAGAATATATTATATTTTTAATGTAGGAAAAGGAGTAAGAAGAGGGTATCATACTCATAAAACTCTACAACAAGTATTAATTTGTATCAATGGTTCATGTAAAATTTTACTTGATGATGGAAAAGAAAAAGAAATAGTTTTTCTTAATGAAAGAAATAGTGGATTATTTATTGGACCTAATACATGGCGTGAAATGTACGATTTTACAGAAGATGCGGTGCTTTTGGTACTTGCATCTAACTATTATGATGAGAAAGATTATATAAGGGATTATTGTGAATTCTTGAAATATGTGGGGAGTGAAAGGGTTAATGAGAGAAAATAAAAAAGAGAAAATAATTATTATTGGGGATGGTGAATTTGCTGAGATAGCATATGAATATTTCACTTATGATTCACCCTATGAAGTAGCTGCATTTGCAGTTGAAAAAAAATACTTAAAAAAAGATAGTTTATTTGGGTTGCCAGTTATAGAATTTGAAAATATGGAAGAACAATTCTCACCATCTCAATATAAGGCATTTACAGCAATTACATTTACACAATTTAATAGAGTTAGAACTAGATTATATCATGCAGCTAAAAGTAAAGGATATAAATTTGTTTCCTATGTAAGCTCACGTGCTTTTATATGGAGAAATGTAGAAATAGGAGAAAATAGTTTTATTTTTGAGGATAATACTTTACAATACTACGTGAAAGTAGGTAATAATGTTGTTATGTGGAGTGGTAATCATGTTGGACATAGATCCGTAATAAATGATAATTGTTTTATTACCTCCCATGTAGTAATACCTGGTTATTGTGAAATAGGGAAAAATAGTTTTTTAGGGGTTAATTGTACACTTGTTGATACCATAAGCATTGGTAAAGATTGTTTGATTGCAGCTGGAGCTGTAGTTACTAAAAATACTAAAGATAGGCAAATATTAAAAGGTAATCCTGCTAAACCGGATAATAAGGATACTTTTGAATATTTTCGATTAGAAGAATAGCAAAGTCATATATTGTATAAAAAACCTTTGGTTTTGGTAAGAAATAATAAAGTAAGGGAGATATAAGCATGAAGTGGATAAAAAAAGGATTAATATTTAATCCTAAAAATAAAATGTCATGGGCTAAAGATTCTGCATTACAACCAGTTCCGTATTTTATAAAAGAAGATGTTATAAGAGTTTATGCCGGATTTAGAGATGAAAAAGGTGTAAGTAGAGTAGGATTTGTAGATTTAGACGCTAATAATCCATCTAATGTTCTAGAAATATCAAGGAAACCAGTATTGAATATAGGTATACCTGGTGCTTTTGATGATAATGGAGTAGTTCCATGTGCTGTAGTTAAAAATGATAAAAAAGTATATATGTATTATGCAGGTTATAAACTTGGTGAAAAGGTTAGAATGACAATTTTTAGTGGGCTCGCTATTAGTGAAGATAATGGAAAGAGTTTTGAGAGATACAGTAATGTGCCTGTATTTGAAAGAACTAATAGTGAAGTTCTTTTTAGAGTTATACATTCTATTATTCTTGAAAATGGTAGATGGAGAGTTTGGTATGGTGGTGGCAGTCAATTTAAGCAAGGCAAGTATAAAACTCTTCCAATGTATGATATAAGGTATACGGAATCAGAGGATGGTGTACATTTTAATAGAACTGGGAAAGTTATTCTTCCTACTCAAGGACAAGAATATAGAGTAGCGAGACCATATATTATTAAAGATGCTGGCATATATAAAATGTTTTTTTGTGCAGGAAGTGAAAATGTGACGTATAAATTAGGATACGCTGAGTCGATAGATGGTATTAGTTGGATAAGAAAAGATGAAGAATTAGGGATGGAGCTATCTAAAAATGGTTGGGATTCGCTAATGATGGCATATCCAAGTGTTGTAAAATATAAGGATAAAGTTTATTTGTTTTATAATGGAAATAATTATGGAAAAGATGGTTTTGGATATGCAGAATTAGTAAAATAAATTTATATTGAACTAGTAAAATTATAAATTCACCTTAATCTTTAAAAAGATATTAAGGTGAATTTTTTGGATAGTGTAAAGTAAGCTGTGAAAAAATCCAGTTAAAACTATTTAAGGGAAGTGTATGTATGGTATTGCAAATTAAACGATTTAATAAAGATTCACAAAACAAGTGGGATAAATTCGTAATAAATAATTCTATAAATGGAACTTTTCTTCAAACTAGAAGATTTTTAAATTATCATCCCAAAGATAGATTTATTGACCATTCATTAATTATATTTAAAGGACAGGATACAATTGCAGCGGTAATTCCAGCATGTGAAATAAAAGAAGGGAATAAGAAAATATTTTATTCTCACAAAGGGAGTACTTTTGGTGGAATTATAGTAAATAGTCATTTCAATAATATAAGACACATAAGCAAGATAGTCGAAATTTTAGAAAAATATTTAAGAGAACATGAATTTAATACAGTTATTTTAAAAAATACATCTCAGATTTTTTCATCAGATAATATTAATTTAATTGATTATTTTCTATTTAATAAAAATTATAATTGTTATGATGAATTGAGTTTTTACATTGATTTTAACAATTATAAAAAAGGCATAGAGCTAAATTTTACATCCAATAAAAGGAGAGATTATAGAAAATCTTTAAATTTTAATTTGGATTTTAGAAAAATAGAAAGTGATAATGAAATATTGAATTTTTATGATTTACTTTGTATAAATTTCAAAAAATTTAATAGGAAACCAGTCCATAAATTTGAAGAATTAATTAAATTAAAAAAGGACATACTTAAAGATAATATTGATTTTTATGGAGTGTTTTATAATAATGTATTAATTGCAGGTAGTATGGTTTTTAAATTTAAAGACAAAGTTTTTCATACACAATACTTAGCAGCTCATCCAGATTACCTATATGTTTTTCCTATGAATTTTCTAAATTATAATCTTATAAAAACTGCAAAAGAAAGCAATTTTGAATATTTTTCTTTTGGAATTAGCACTGAAAATAATGGAAAAAGATTAAATAATACTTTGGCAGAGTTTAAAGAAGGATTTGGAACTACGTATTCTATAAATAAAACCTATTTTAAGGATTTGAATTAATAAAGAGTAATACATTTTGATAAATAAGACTAACCTTCATTTGGAATAAAATTCCGTATGAAGGTTAGTTTTATTTTATATATTAGTATCTTCAAATCACATAAACAATAGTTGTTAATATAATATAATTGAGTGGCAAACTATTAAATTAAAAAACATTTTCATTAGGAAGTGAATATTAGTGAAAATACCTTTTGTTAATTTAAAACCTATGCATGAAGAAATAAAAAGTGAAATGAATTCCAAGTTTCAAGAAATTTATACTAAGAATTGGTTTATTTTAGGGAAAGAAGTACAAAACTTTGAACAGTCCTTTTCAGACTATTGTAATGTAAAATATTGTGTAGGATGTGGTAGTGGATTAGATGCATTACATCTAGCTTTAAGAGGATTAAATATTGGTAGTGGAGATGAAGTTATTGTTCCTTCCAACACATATATTGCTACAGCCTTAGCAGTATCCTATGCAGGTGCAAAACCAATATTTGTTGAGCCAAATCTTGAAACGTATAATATAAATCCTGATTTAATTGAAGATGCAATTACAAGAAATACAAAAGCTTTGATGGTAGTTCATTTATATGGTCAACCAGCTGAAATGGATAGAATTAAAATCATAGCAAAAAAGTATAATTTAAAAATTATTGAAGATTGTGCCCAAGCTCATGGAGCAAAATATAAGGATAAAATAGTAGGTAGTTTAGGAACTGGAGCAGGGTTTAGTTTTTATCCAGGTAAAAATTTAGGTGCATTAGGTGATGGAGGAGCTGTTACTACTAATAATGAAGAATTAGCTAAAAAAGTAAGAGCATTAAGAAATTATGGATCAAATAAAAAGTATTTTAATGAATATAGAGGTTTTAATTCGAGATTAGATGAAATACAAGCTGGATTTTTAAGTGTAAAATTAAAATATTTAAAAAAGTGGAATGAATATAGAAGAAAAATTGCAGCTAAATATATACTCAATATAAGAAATGATAATATAATTTTGCCACATGTAATTGATAATGCAGAACCAGTGTGGCATCTATTTGTTGTAAAAAGTAAGAAAAGAAAGGATTTACAGAAATATCTTTATGAAAAGGGAATAGGTAGTTTAATACATTATCCAATACCTATTCATCTACAAAAAGCTTATAAAGATTTACACTTTAAACAAGGAGATTTTCCAGTAGCTGAAAAAATTTCTAAAGAAGTTTTAAGTTTACCCATTTGGTATGGTATGAAAGATAGAGAGATAGAATACGTAATTGATGTATTGAATAAATGGAAATAATACTAAAGTTTAAAGTGTTGATAGTTAAAGGGTGATAAAATGAAAACTTATTTAGTTACAGGTGGAGCAGGTTTTATAGGCTCAAATTTTATATTATATATGCTAAAAAAATATAATGATATAAAAATAATAAATCTTGATAAATTAACTTATGCAGGTAATTTAGAAAATCTTAAAGAAGTGGAAAATAATCTAAATTATAAATTTGTACAAGGAGACATTTGTGATATAGATATTTTGACTAAATTATTTGAAGAAAATGATATAGATTATGTAGTTAATTTTGCAGCTGAATCTCATGTAGACAGAAGTATAGATAATCCTAATATTTTTATAAAAACAAATGTTTTAGGTACTCATAATTTAATAAATGTTACTAAAAAATATTGGGAGTTAAAAGATAGTTTTATAGATGGTAAAAAATTTTTGCAGATTTCTACAGATGAAGTATATGGTTCATTAGATGAAAAAGGTTATTTTACAGAAAAAAGTTTATTAAATCCACATAGTCCTTACTCAGCTAGTAAGGCTAGTGCAGATTTAATAGTAAAATCATATTATGATACTTACAAAATGCCAATTAACATTACAAGATGTTCAAATAATTATGGACCTTATCAATTTCCAGAGAAATTAATTCCATTGACTATAAGTAATTGTCTTAATGGAAAGTATATACCTGTGTATGGCGATGGTAAAAATATAAGGGACTGGATTCATGTAGAAGATCACTGTAGAGCAATTGATTTAGTTTTACACCAAGGAAAAATTGGTGAAGTATATAACGTAGGTGGAAATAATGAAAAACAAAATATACAAATTGTAAAAATTATAATAGATATATTAAGAAACGTTTTACCAGAAAATGACTTTAGAAAGAAATATATAAATTATAGTTTAATTAAATATGTAAATGATAGAAAAGGTCATGACAAAAGGTATGCTATAGATGCAAAAAAAATAAAAGAAGAACTTAATTGGAAATGTGAAGTTTCTTTTAAAAGAGGAATCGAAAATACAATAGAGTGGTATTTGAAAAATCAAATGTGGTTGGAAAACATCATATTAGGTAAATATCATAATTATTATAAAAAAATAGATCAATAAATAGGGTGTGATTAAAATGAAAGGGGTTATACTTGCAGGAGGAAAAGGTACTAGACTATATCCATTAACAAAAGTTACAAATAAACATCTACTCCCAGTAGGAAGAGAACCTATGATATATAATCCTATTAAACAATTAATTTTATGTGGAATAAAGGATATTCTTATTATAACAAGTAAAGAGCATATAGAAGATCTAATAAGACTTTTGGGTAGTGGAAAACAATTTCAATGTAATTTTCATTTTAAAGTTCAAGAAAACACATTAGGAATAGCAAATGCTCTCTCTTTAGCAGAAAGTTTTGCAGAAGGGGAACCTATTGTAGTTATTCTTGGAGATAACATTATGACTTACAGTATAAAAAAATATGTAGAAGATTTTAAAAAGCAAGAAAAAGGAGCAAAGGTTTTACTGAAGGAAGTTAAAAATCCTGAAAGGTATGGAGTTGCAGTTATTGATAAGTTGAAAGTTATACAAATAGAAGAAAAACCTATTAATCCTAAAAGTAATTTTGCAGTAATTGGTGTTTATATGTATGATAATCAAGTTTTTGATATTATAAGAAATATAACTCCATCTAAAAGAGGGGAGTATGAAATTACGTCAGTAAACAATATATATATTGAAAATGGACAACTAACCTATGATATTTTAGAAGGTGAATGGATGGATGCAGGAACTTTTGAGTCTTTAAAATATGCTAATGATATGTTGTTTAAAAGTAATAATGAAATTCAATATTAATTGAAACTTAGTAATTAAATTGGAGGATAAAATGAATATTATTGTAACAGGTGGGGCAGGATTTATTGGATCTAATATAGTTGATGAGTTAGTGAAAATGAATCATAATGTTGCTATTGTTGATAATTTATCTACTGGAAAAGTAGAAAATATAAATGTAAAGGCTAAGTTTTATAAAGTAGACATTAGAGATACTAAAAAAATAATTGAAATTTTTAATGATTTTAAACCAGATGTATGTATACATCATGCAGCTCAAATAGATATTCAAACATCTATTAAAAATCCTAAATTTGATGCTGTAGTAAATATAATTGGAACTATAAATATATTAGAAGCATGTAAAATAAATAAAGTTAGAAAAATTATATATGCGTCTTCAGCATCTGTTTATGGAAATCCTGAATATCTCCCAATTGACGAAAAAAATAAAACAAATCCTATTTCATATTATGGAATTTCAAAACTTACATCAGAATATTATGTGAAGGTTTTTAGTAAATTTTACGGTATTAAATTTACTATATTAAGGTATGCAAATGTATACGGAATTAGACAGGCTTTTAAAGGAGAAGGTGGGGTTATAGCAATATTTTTAAACAAAATAATAAAAAAAGAAATTCCTGTTATTTATGGAGATGGAGAACAAACAAGAGATTTTATATATGTAAAGGATATTGTAAATGCTAATGTTGCAGCATTAACTAAAGGTAATAATGAAACAATAAATATTTCTACTAATAATAAAATAAGTATAAATGAATTGGTAAAATACATGAGAAATATATCAAAAAGAAATTTTAATTATATATATAAAAACAAAAGAGATGGAGATATAATGCATAGCTACATTGAAAATGAAAAAGCTAAAAAATTACTTGATTGGATGCCAATGTATTCTATAGAAGAAGGATTAAAAGCAACCTATGAATATTATAAAAACTTATATAATAAATAATTATATTTGATACAAGAAGTTAAGAATATTGAAAAGAAAATATTGAATTATTGTAGATAATGAAAAACTAGGCTTGTCCTAGTTTTTTCTTTATTAAAGAAATTATAACTTTTTTAAAAAAGTTATTGGGATTATAACTTGTCCGTTTTCATAGCACACTTTAAATTTTTATTCATATTATATTATTGAAGTATTTATATGGACATGTATATATAATGCTTTGAATTTCAAAAGAAAATAGGGAGGTAATAGCTTTGGCTAATAATATAGTATTTCAACATTCAGCAGAAAAATTGAAAACTGCTGTATATGGTTCTGACGGAAGTAGTTATGTTGCATTACAAACTAATTCAGGTGGTAAATTACTTGTAGGCGAAGTAGATTTAGTGAATACCGTAAATGAAGTAGATTTAGTAAACACAGTAAACGAAGTAGATATAGTAAATGAAGTAGATTTAGTGAATACCGTAAATGAAGTAGACTTAGTAAATACAGTAAACGAAGTAGATATAGTAAATGAAGTAGATTTAGTGAATACCGTAAATGAAGTAGACTTAGTAAACACAGTAAACGAAGTAGATATAGTAAATGAAGTAGATTTAGTGAATACAGTGAATGAAGTAGACTTAGTAAATACAGTAAACGAAGTAGATATAGTAAATGAAGTAGATTTAGTGAATACCGTAAATGAAGTAGACTTAGTAAACACAGTAAACGAAGTAGATATAGTAAATGAAGTAGATTTAGTGAATACCGTAAATGAAGTAGATTTAGTAAACACAGTAAACGAAGTAGATATAGTAAATGAAGTAGATTTAGTGAATACCGTAAATGAAGTAGATTTAGTAAACACAGTAAACGAAGTAGATATAGTAAATGAAGTAGATTTAGTGAATACAGTGAATGAAGTAGACTTAGTAAATACAGTAAACGAAGTAGATATAGTAAATGAAGTAGACTTAGTGAATACAGTGAATGAAGTAGACTTAGTAAATACAGTAAACGAAGTAGATATAGTAAATGAAGTAGACTTAGTGAATACAGTGAATGAAGTAGACTTAGTAAATACAGTAAACGAAGTAGATATAGTAAATGAAGTAGATTTAGTGAATACCGTAAATGAAGTAGACTTAGTAAATACAGTAAACGAAGTAGATATAGTAAATGAAGTAGAACTAGTAAGTGTAGTTTCAACATTAAATGCTATAGATTCTACTGTAAATATAAGTATTATTGATAGAACTTTTACTGAAGATACAGAAACAATTACAGTAACAAATGTAGCTGATGAGGAATCAAGTTATATCGATATTTCAAAATATGAAGCTACTTCTTGGTATATTAGAAATGTAACTTCTAGTAATATTGCAAATGTAACGGTACAGCTTGAGGCTTGTCCAGCTTCTGATGGAAAATATGCGCTTATAGAAGAAGTAGCAACAGTAAATGATACAAATACTCCAAAGATTATAACTAATGATTATTATCTAAAATATATAAAAGCTAAATGTTCAACTTCAACTGCTAATACTCAAACTATACAAATTATTTTTAATGGTAGATATTAAGGTAAGATTCAAGGAGTACCGTAAGGTACTTCTTGGCTTATTAAGTGATAGATACAGAGTAAAAGAGGTGAAAAATAAATGGCTAATGAAATAAGTCTTTGTATGATAGTTAAAAATGAAGAAGAAAATCTACCAAGATGTCTTGAAAGTGTTAAAGATTTAGTGGATGAAATTATAATAGTTGATACAGGTTCTATAGATAAAACAGTAGAAATTGCAAAAAGCTACGGGGCAAAGGTATATTATTTTAAATGGTGCAATGATTTTAGTGCAGCAAGAAATGAATCGTTGAAATATGCTACAAAAGATTGGATTTTAATCATGGATGGAGACGATGAATTTTGCAGTGAAGATAAAAATAAATTTAGAAATTTAGTTAATAATCTTGATGATAATATTTTGTATTATTTTGAAACTTTAAGTTATACAGGTTATCATCAGAAAGGATTTAATATAAGTGTAAATCTTAATCCACGTCTTTTTAAAAATAATTATGGATATTACTATGAGGGAGAAATACACAATCAAATAAGAAATTCTAAATTTCCAATTAAAGGTAGAGTAGAAGAAGTGAGAATATATCACTATGGATACTTGCAATATAATATGATTAAAAAAGATAAGACAAATAGAAATATAAAAATCCTTAAAAATTTAATAAAAAAAGAACCTGAAAATAAATTTCATTATTTTAACTTAGGAAATGAATACTGCACAGTAAGAGAGTATGATAAAGCATTAAAATATTTTTATGAAGTGTATAAAGAGTTTAATCCTAAAGTAGCATATTCACCAAAGCTTATTTTAAAAATAGTTACAACAAACTTTATATTAAAAAAATTAGAGGAGGCTTTAAAATTTATAAATATTGGATTGTCATATTATCCTAAATTTACTGAATTACATTATTTTAAGGGTATTATATTAGATATGAAAAATAAGCCTTCTTTAGCAATAGAATCTTTTCAAAAATGTATAGAATTAGGAGAATCTGATCCTTTTTTAAAAAACATTTATGGAGTTGGAAGCTTTTTAACATTTGATTGGTTATCTAAAATATATATGAAAATTAAAGATTACAATACTGCATATAAATATTGTATTGAAGCGATAAAATCAAAACCTGATTATATAGTACCATTATATAATATTACACATATATTAAAAGAGGAGAATACACCTTTAGATGAATTTAAAAATGAAATAGAAAGTTTTTTTAAGGATTTTCCTAATGCATATTTTATAATTTCAGATTTGTTTTATAGTGAAGGGTATTATGAAACAGCGTTAGAATATTTAGAAAAATATGAATCAAAAAAATCACTTTCAGAATATCTTATGTTTTTTAAAGCTAAGTGTCTTATAAGAACATCACGATTTGATGAATGTATTAAATATAGTGATACTATATCTGAAAACAATTTATATTATTCCCAATTTTTATCATATAAAATTATATGTCTTATTATTATGGATAAATATGATTTAGCTTTGATTACTATAAATAAGTTTAATGAAAACAATCTATCACATCGTGATAAAAAAGCAGTACAAGTTTATAAACAATTGGTGAATTTATTTGTAAATGAAGATGTGGACATTTTATCTGAAGATGATAATGAAAAAGATTACACATCTTTTATTTTTGAGATTTGTGAAATATTCCTTATAAATAAAGAATTTGATAAACTTGAAAAATCATTAAATTTATTCAACTTGATAAGTGACAAGTCAGTACTGCTTCAGTTAGGAAAATTATATTATAAATATGGATATAAAAATATGGCAAAAGAAGAGATAATTCAATCTATAAAAATGTTTGAAGTAATGGATGATGAAGGATTAGATATTCTTAAAGTAAATTTGTAAATTATGTTAAGTTTTAATACTTTATAAAAAGTAAAGAGGTGATAATGTAAATGTCTAATGAAATAAGTGTTTGCATGATAGTAAAAGATGAAGAGGAAAATCTTCCAAGATGTCTTGAGAGTATAAAGGATTTAGTTGATGAAATGATAATTGTTGATACAGGTTCTAAAGATAGAACAGTAGAAATTGCAAAAAACTATGGTGCAAAAGTATATTATTTTAAATGGTGTAATGATTTTAGTGCTGCGAGAAATGAATCATTAAAATATGCTACAAAAGATTGGATTTTAATCATGGACGGCGATGATGAATTTTGCAGTGAAGACAAAGGTAAATTTAAAGAATTAGTAACTAATCTTAAGGATAATACTTTGTATTATTTTGAGACTTTGAGTTATATAGGATCTATTAAAAAAAGTTTTAATATGGGTTCAAATCTTAATCCACGTCTTTTTAAAAACAATTATGGATACTATTATGAAGGAGAGATACACAACCAATTAAAAAATTTAAATCATATTAATGCAAAAACTGAAGATATAAGAATATATCATTATGGATATTTACAGAAAAATGTAATTAAAAAAGATAAGAGAAACAGAAATATAAAAATTCTTAAAGAGTTAATAAAAAAAGAACCTCAAAATAAATTTCATTATTTTAACTTAGGGAATGAATATTGTGCGATAAAACAACACGAGAAAGCATTAGAATGTTTTTATGAAGTTTGTAAAGAATTTAATCCTAAAAGAGCATATTCACCTAAGCTTATTTTGAGAGTAGTTATGATGAATTATATGTTAAAAAGATTTGATGAAGCTTTGAAATTTATAAATATTGGTATTTCATATTATCCTAAATTTACTGATTTGTACTATTATAGAGGTGTTATATATGATATGCAAAATAAACCTACTTTATCAATACGTGCTTTTGAAAAGTGTGTAGAAATGGGAGAAGCACCACCTAATCTTAAAAATATTTGTGGAGTAGAGGGTTTCTTAGCCTATGACTCATTATCTAAAGTTTATTTGAAAATTAAGGATTATGATAAGTCATATATGTATTGCAATAAGGCAATAAAATGTAAACCAGATTATTTATCACCATTGTATAGAATTGCACACATATTTAAATTAAAGAAAACTCCAATAAATGAATTCAAAAAGAAAATAGAAAGTTTTTTTAAGGATTTCCCAAAAGCATATGTAGTAGCTGCAGATTTATTTTATAAAGAAGGATATTATGAAACAGCATTAGAATATTTAGAAAAATATGAATCAGAAAAGGAACTTTCAGAACAACTTAAATTTTTCAAAGGTAAATGTCTTATGAGAACATCTCAATTTGATAAATGTATTAAATATAGTGATACTATACCTAAAAATAATTTATATTATTTTCAATTTTTACTGTACAAAGTTATATGTTTTATTATAATAGACAAAAATGATTTAGCTTTAGTTACTATAAACCAGATTAATGAGAATAATTTATCTAATAAAGATAAAAAAACACTACAAGTTTATAAGCAATTAGTTAATTTATTTATAGGTAAGCCAACTGCTATTTTATCTCAAGATGAAAATAAACAAGATTATACAACTTTTATTTTTGAGATTTGTGAAATACTTCTTATAAATAAACAATTTGATAAATTTGAAAAATCATTAAATTTATTAAATTTAATAAGCGATAAATCCGTATTGCTTAAGTTAGGAAAATTGTATTATAAATATGAGTATATTGATATGGCAAAAAAAGAAATAATAAGATCAATAAAGATGTTTGATGTAATAGATGAAAAAGGGATAGATATTCTTAAAGCTTAATAATAAAATTTAATTTTGATTTTTTAGTACTATTATACAATATTTTTCATATATTAAAATAAGAGAATCTTTATATTTTTAAATATAAGAATTTTCTTAGAAATTTATTTTTAATTTTGAAAAAGCTAAATGGTTATGTTCTGTATTGAAATAAGTAGGGAAAGAATAGGGTAAGAAAATAGTTCTATAGATTAGGAGAGATTTAACATGCCTACAAATCCCAACTATATTTATACAAAAGATGAGGAACTAATTGAAGTAAATAAAGATATATTTGAATGGATTAAAGAAAATACTCCAGTAACTCCATCAACTAATGTTAATTTAGCTGGAAGAGCTTTTCTTGAAAGTTCCGATAATGGTTCAACTTCAATTACTTTTAACTATACGTCAAAATTTATTACTTCACAGCAATCAGCTGTTACATTCTTTGTAAAAAATGAAGGAAGCTATGATGCTGTAGTTAAATTGCAAATAAGTCCAGATGATTCAAATTATATAGATGATAGCTTAGAAATTACTGTTAGAGCTGGAGAGATGAAAGCTTTAGTACCAATGATTTTTGCAAGATATACTCGTATAGCCTATAAATCTAGTGGAGTTAATTCCACGAATTTGGATATAGTTATGCAAGGACAAATATAAGTTGTACTTTTGTAAAAAAGAAATATGATAAAGAAAAGGGAATGAATGTGAAAATATTTAAAATTATTTTCCATTCAGTCCCTTTATATATAAATGGGAGATTGTTAATATTTAACAGTTTTGTATACTCTTAAGGTAGCTTGATCACTAGGATTTGAACAATCATAAGCTAGACATACTAGACGAGCATAAGGCATATATCCACTTGTTTTTATAGTTAAAGTATTCCCTTGATCTAGTTGGTATGACCCAATAAATGTTGGGTGGTCATCAATCCAATTAATATTATCAGCACTTAGTTGTAGAAATATATATACTGGTTTTGGACCTAAATTCTTCATACAAAAAGTTGCAATTCCGCCACCTAGAAGAATAGAACTTGAATAAGCTAGATTACCTGTGCTTGTAACATCTTCAGGCGGATATTCAATAAGATCTGTATCGCTGTGACAACTAATTTCAAGTATAGGATGAATGTCAGTATCTGGATGTTCTCTGCTTACGAAACCAGTTAAAGAATATTCAGATTCTAAACCACGTATTAATAATCCATAATTTGTAGTAATTCCAAGGTGCCAATTTCTTACTAAAGATGTTATATCCCATTCTATATAAGTGTTCATCTCAGAAGTAATATTGGATGAAGCTACTTCAGTAGGATCAAAAGTAGGTTGTGTTGAATAAGTTACATCATATTCACTAAAGCTGCTTAAAAGATTATACACTTTTGTTGGTTTTGGTATACCGGGAACACTATTTTGATTTATATATAATTTTAAAACTGCACTTTCAATAGCAGTTGTACTAGGAATAGAAGAAAGATCGAACTTTAGCAAAATTCGATAAATACTTGTTAAACTTGAAAATCTACCACAACAGAGACTACTGTCTCCACCAAAATTATCATCAGGAAACATTTGGGAAATACTAGTATCTTCTGATACTGGTAATATAATATTAGGCATAATTTTCACTCCTTGTTATTTTGAGAATCAAATTTTCATAGTAAAAACAAAATAGTTGAAAAGATTCTCATATAATATAATATGATGAAAAAGATAGTGTGTGATATTTTAAACATATAACTCAAATAAAAATTAAGTATATATCTTTACAAATATTTTACAATTATGTATAATTTATATAGAAGATAATTTAGGAGGGGACTTTATGAATAATAAAAGAACTGCAGAATTTGTATTAGGACTTATTGGAGGTATTTTAGGTATTATATGTGGTATTGCAGCAATGGGAATAGGTGGACTTGGAGATGCTTTTGGAGCAGAAGGAGCTAATGCTGTTGGAAGCTTAGGTATAGTAGCAATTGTACTTTCTATTTTAGGAATAGTAGGAGCTATTATAGTACGTAGTAAGGCAAAATTGGGAGGAGGTTTCATGACTATAGCGGCAGTAGGAGGAGTGATTTGTGTTTCTGCTCTTTATATATTGCCAGGAATATTGTTAATAATAGGTGGATTAATGGGATTATTTAAAAAATCAAAAGACAAAGATAATTCAATTTCAGCGTAAATAGATTTTTTACCATAAATGTATGGATATAGTAAATAAAAATTAGTATAAGAACAGCAATTTTTTTAAGATAATTAATAGTTAATAACTCAACTTTCGCAGGTGAAAAACAACCGCTGCGGTAAATGATATCTTGCTCAGAAACCTTTCACTTCAGTAACAAGTTCTAAGCTTTACTCATATTGAAAAAAGATTTTTTAATTAATATTCCATAGGAATCAGTAATTAAAAAATGACTTTTTTCAAATTCGTAAAACTAAGAACTTGTAAACTTTGTTCAAATGTTTCTTACGCAATATATCATTTACCTTCGCTAGGTAGTATTTTTGTCCTGCGAAAGTTGAGTTAATAATGAATAACTCAACTTTTGCATGTGAAAAATAGCCGCTGCGGGAAATGATATCTTGCTTAGAAACCTTTCACTTTAAAGATAATTAATATTTAATAATGAATAATTAATAATTAAGGAAATTTTGCCTTAGGGCAAAATAACTAATATAATTAAAGATTTTTGCTAAAGCAAAAATCAACATTCATTATTCATTTTTAATTATTAATTCTTAATTAATTTTAAATGTTTCTTACGCAATATATCATTTCCCTTCGCTAAGTAGTATTTTTTTACCGCGAAAGTTGAATGAATAATTAATTCTTAATTGTTATTTAAAGATTCCTGTTCTTATACTTTTTTAT
Organism: Haloimpatiens myeolchijeotgali; assembly: GCF_042688525.2. Lineage (GTDB taxonomy): Bacteria > Bacillota > Clostridia > Clostridiales > Clostridiaceae > Haloimpatiens. The sequence continues at coordinate 2,254,961 of NZ_JBHWAB010000001.1, read as the reverse complement.
TTATGGGCAATATATAAAGCCTGTGAAGTGAAGTTAATTTATTAAAAAATTATTGTAAATATTTCCCAAGAAATAATTCTAAAAATATACTACATAATATTGTTTGTAAAATTAATTATTATAATATATATTTAAAGACAATTACTTGTTAAAGCAAGTTAAACTAACCTTCAAGTAGAGTTATACTCTATTTGAAGGTTAGTTTTTTATGCAGAAAACTAAAAGAAAATTAATAACTCAACTTTTACAGGTGAAAAATAGCTGCTCTACTAAATTATTTGAAAAAAATTTATAATTTCCTTAATAAGAACACAATATTAAAAAATTCATAATATAAAATAGGGAAATAAATAAGTGTAATGAAAAGAATTTGGATAAATTATTTCTAGGAGGAAATATTATGAAGATAGGAATAGATTGTGGACATACTATTAGTGGACCTGATTATGGTGCAGTTGGTATAAAAGCTGAAAGTAATTTGACAAGAGAAGTGGGACAAAGAGTAATATCAAAATTAAAAACTTTAGGTTATTCAGTTATAGATTGTACCTGTAATAGTGCTAGTTCTGTAGGAAGTTCATTATCTTATAGAGTTAATAAGGCTAATAACAATAATGTAGATTTGTTTATAAGTATACATTTTAACAAATTTAATGGCCAAGCACATGGTACAGAAATTTGGACTTATAATGGAAAAAAATTTAAAGAAGCACAAGATGTATTAAATAATATATTTGCTTTAGGATATACAAATAGGGGTATAAAAGATGGAAGTAGTTTTTATGTAATTAAAAATACTAAAATGACTTCTATGCTTATAGAATGTGCTTTTATAGATAACAAAGAAGATATGAATAAATATAATGCGAATAACTTGGCAAATGCAATAGTAAAAGGTTTAACTGGAAAGACTGTCACAGAGGAGCAAGAAAATGATTCTGAGGGGGAAAGTGAAATGGTAAGTAGATATGATGACAAAACTATTCCAGAAGGGGAAAATATATTTAAAGTACCAGGAACAACAGGTTATATAGAGCAGGTATCGGACGGCAGATTAATTATACACAAAGATAGAGGTAATTATATAGCAATAGGTAAAGGATTTGTTGATATTTATTGGAATGATAATAAAGGTAATGGTGGTAGTAAGAGATTAACAGAATAAAAAAGATTTTAACGTTGCAGCACCACTTAACTCAGGAAGTTTTAGTGGGGGTAGACATGGGATAAAGTAAAAATACCCTTCAGGTGAAGTTTGTACTCCATCTGAAGGGTTTAATTTAATTCATTAAGATTCTATTTTAAATATTGACATTTTTTCTGATAGATCTGCTGATGCAGTATCTACATTATCGGCAAGTCTAGTAACTTCTTCACAAGATGCTAGCATTTCTTCTGAAGAGGCTGATATTTCTTCAGCTGAAGCAGAAACTTCCTGTGAAACTGCAGATACATTTTGTACTTTATTTGATATTATATTTTTAGAATTTACAGTAGAATTTAAAGAAATATTTGTTTCATCTATAAGTGGACTTACTTCTTCTATAGAAGATATTATAGTTACAAATGAGGATATTGTACTATTAGCTGTATTTTCTTGATCATTTAAAAGTTCTTTTACTTGTGCAGTAGTAATCATAACGTCTTTAGTTTCTTTGCTTATGGATTTAATTAATTTCAAAATTTGTTCTGAAGAGTACTTTGATTCGTCTGCTAATTTACCTACTTCATCAGCTACTACTGCAAATCCCTTTCCGTGTTCTCCAGCTCTTGCAGCTTCTATAGAAGCATTTAATGCAAGAAGGTTAGTTTGTTCTGAAATATCATTTATCACATCTGTGATATTTCCTATTTTTGAAACTGTATTGGATAAACTTAAAACTTTGTTAATAACAGATTCAAAAGTATTTTTTATATTACTAATAGAACTTACTAAAACATGTATCTGTTCTTTTCCTTCTTGTGCTTTAAGTTGTGTATCATCTGTTTTTGAATTTACATTAGTCAAGTTATATTGAACTTTAGATAGTTCTTCTGCAAGTTCATTAATAAGAGTTACTACATCCATAAGTTCATTTGCTTGAGTTGTAGCTCCTTGAGCAACTTCTTGTACTGCTGATGCAACTTCATTGGCAGCAGTAGTCATTTCTTGTGATGTAGAAGATAATGTGTCTGCAGTGTCTTTTACATTTTCAGAAGTACCTTTTACAACAGATATAGATTCTCTCAAGCTTTCCATAGTTTCATTTATTTTATTTGACATATGAGCAATTTCATTTTTTCCTTTAGATTGCACTGAAATTGTAAAATCTCCATGAGCAATTTTGTTCATTGCTTGTGAAACTTTAACTATAGGATTCGAAACGCTTTTAGCTATAAATAAAGCTATAAATCCACATATTAAGGCAGCTAAGATAATAATAGTAATGATTATTTTAAGTATACTAGAACTTACTTTGGTAAATTCAGATAAAGGGATAGTGGAAATATAAATCCAATTAGTATTTTTATCTAAAGAATAACTAGTTAATTTTTTTACACCATTATACTCATATACATCTATACCATTTTTGGAATTTAATATTTCTTTTCCTATATCAATTTTTAATAAATTTTTCTTTAATAATTCTTCGTCTTTAGGATGAGCAATAGTTGTTCCGTTATTATCTACTATAAATGTGTATCCAGTTTGTCCTATCTTGATATTCTTTATGTATTTTTGAGATATTGAATAAAGATCTATTGGTTCTACTACAGCTCCAATAAATTGGCTATTTTCATCTAAAATAGGAGTTGTTATAACAAATATAGGTTTTCCTGTAACAATACTACTTTTAACTTTACTTATATATTGTTTTTTATCTTGCTTAACTTTTATAAAATATTCCATATTAGATAAATCTTTATTTAATAAATCTCCTGTTGAATCCATAAAACATTTTCCAGATGTGTTTATTAGAGCTACATTTTCTTTGAATTTATAAGTTTCTAAAGATTTTTTTAACATCTGCTGTACTTCATCTTTTAATTCCTTAAGTTCGTTTTTTTTCTCAACACTAATTAAATATTCTTCAATCATCATATTATCAGCCAATGTTTGACTAATATCTTTCATTAAATCAATTGTTCCTGATACAGAATTTTTAACTATGTTATTTTGATTAGTTAAACGTTTTTGTGCATCATTTGTATTAAGAATGTTTACATTATAGGTAATTACTGTACCGGCAATAATTAGTGGTAGTATAGCAAATAAAATAAATAATGTTAAAAATTTGCTTTTAAGTTTCATATTACACCTCCATGCTGATTTTTCAACAAAATATGACAAAACAATATTATTATCGTATTATTATGAAAAAAATTTATATGTTTTATATAAATTTTTAAGCGATTATGAAATATATAAAAATTTGTACAAATGTTCTTTTTAATAAAATCATAATAAATATAGTTTTTGAAGTAATATGTAAAATATGCTAATATATAAAGAGCTATATTAAGACAAATTTAGACAACGTTGTTAGAGGTGGTAGTAACTATGAAGATTAAACAAAAAATGATTTTAATGTTATTAATAATTTGTAGTATGAGTTTTATAGGATGTGGACAAAAAGAAGCATCTAGAGAAACATATGTATTAGGTACTATAGTTAAGTTAAAAGTCTATGGTAAAAATGCAGAAGAAGCTGTACAGGCATCTATTAATAAATTAAGCCAAATAGAAGAGAAAATGTCGGTTAATAAACCCAATAGTGAGGTAAGTAAATTAAACAAATCAGCAGGCAAGAAAAGTGAAAAAGTTAGTAAAGAAACATACTATGTAATAAATAAAGCTTTAAAATATAGTAAACTTTCTCAGGGTAATTTTGATATTAGTGTGGAACCTTTAGTTAAACTTTGGGGTATAGGTACAGATAAAGCAAGAGTACCTTCTAAAGAGGAAATAGATAAAGCTAAACAACTTATAAATTATAAAGACATTGAAGTAAAAGAAAATGGTGAAGTATATTTAAAGAAGAAAGGAATGGAGATAGATTTAGGGGGTATAGCCAAAGGTTATGCAGCAGATAAATTGAAAAAAATAATAAAAGATAGAGGCATAACAAGTGCTTTTATCAACTTAGGTGGAAATGTAGATGTTATAGGGAATAAAACAGATGGATCGCCATGGAAAATAGGTATTCAAAATCCTATAAAAGATAAGGGACAATACATGGGAATTTTAACAGTAAGTGATAAATCTATTGTTACTTCAGGAAATTATGAAAGATATTTTATAAAAAATAATAAGAGATATCATCATATTTTTGATATTAAAACAGGATATCCAGCAGAGAAAGGACTTATTAGTGCAACAATAGTTTCTGATAATTCTATTGATGGAGACGCACTTTCTACGTCTGCATATGTATTGGGATTAGACAAAGCCATAAATCTTATAGAATCTTTAAATGGAATAGAGGGAATTTTTATAACTAAAGATAAAAAAGTTTATGTTACTTCAGGATTAAAAACTAATTTTGAACTTACAGATAAGGAGTTTACTTATGAAAAAGGGAGATAAAATTATTTTATTGATTATAGGTATAACATTAATTATCAGTTCAGTAGGAATTTACATATATAGATCTTCTTATAAGAATGCAGAAGCTATTGCTGTAATTAAACAAGATGGTAAGGTAATAAAGACTATATGCTTGGATAAAATTAATAAGTCTGAAAAAATTAAAATTCCTTATAAAGAAGATTTTTATAATGTGGTATTAGTAGAGAAGGGAAGAATTAGATTTAGTGATGCTAATTGTCCAGATAAAATATGTGTAAAATCTGGTTGGCTAAGTAAACCAGGGGATAATGCTGCTTGCCTTCCTCATAGGCTTATGATAAAGATAGAAGGAAAAAAACAAGTGGATGATGTAACTTACTAAAACAAAGTTAAGTTATTAATTCTTAATTGTTATTAAAAGTTTGGATGTGGTAGTGTGAATAAATTAAAAAAAATGGTATTCTTAAGTTTGATGGTAGGAACAGCACTTACTATATATGTCATAGAAGCGCAAATTCCTGTAATTTTTCCAGGAATAAAGTTAGGGTTAGCTAATGTGGTTTCTTTAATTGTATTAATTGCTTTTGGAGGAAAAGAGGCACTTTTAGTAATGTTTTTAAGAACTTTATTAGGGTCTATGTTTACAGGAAATCTATCTTCTTTTTTGTTTAGTGTTTCTGGTGGCCTTTTGAGTAATATAATTATGATTATAATGTATAAATACTTTAAAGAACATTTTAGTATTGAAATAATAAGCATAGTTGGGGCGATATTTCATAATATAGGACAACTTTTTATAGCTGCAATAGTAGTACAAGATTTTAAAATCTATTTATATTTTCCTATTCTTATGATAGCTGCATTGATAACAGGATATTTTATAGGTCTTGTTGGCAAATATTTAAATAAATACTTATTAAAGATAATGAATAATTAATAATTATTCAACTTTTGCAGTAAAAAATACTGCTTAGCGAAGGGAAATGATATATTGCGTAAGAAACATTTGAACAAAGTTTACAAGTTCTTAGCTTTACGAATTTGAAAAAAGTTATTTTTTAATTACTGATTCCTACGGAATATTAATTAAAAAATCTTTTTTCAATATGAGTAAAGTTTAGAACTTGTTACTGAAGTGAAAGGTTTCTGAGCAAGATATCATTTCCCGTAGCGGCTATTTTTTATCTGCGAAACTATAAAAAAAGCTGTATCAACATAATAAACTTTTATGTTGATACAGCCTTTTTTATAAGTTTTTAACCAACTTTTTTAGTGTTATTTAAATCTAGAATTTTTATTCCATTATTATGAGCTTTTAATACCTTAGTAGGACATTTTTGTACACAAGTCATACATAAAGTACATTTATCCTTGTCCACTACAGGAAGGTTGTTTTCAAATGTAATAGCATCATTAGGACAATTTCTAACACATTGACCACAGCTTATACATCCTGAGTCACATACATCTTTAACCGCTTTTAGTTTATCTTTTGAATTACAAGAAACTCTTATAACCTCTGAAACTGGTTTAAGCTCTATAATATTTCTAGGACATGCTTTAACACAGGCGCCACATCCAGTACATTTACTTTCGTCAACTACAGCAACACCATCTTTTATGCTAAGAGCACCAAATTGACAAGCTTCTACACAGCTTCCAAGTCCTAAACAACCAAAGCTGCAAGATTTAGTACCGCCTCCTGGAATTACAGAAGCTTCTCTACAGTCCATGTTTCCATAGTATGTTCCTCTTCTTTTAGCACTTTCACAAGTACCTATACATCTTACAAAAGCTTTTACTGGTTCGCTGTCTTCTACAGTGATACCCATTATTTCTCCGATTTTTTCTGCAGCTTCAGGTCCTCCTACAGAACAGCAGTTTGGAGCAGCATTACCATCAACTACTGCTTGAGCATATGCGTCACATCCAGCAAATCCACATCCACCACAGTTAGCACCTGGTAAGCAATCTTTTATTTTAGGAACTCTTTCGTCTACAGGTACGTGGAATTTTTTAGAAGCATATCCTAAAACAAGACCAAATATAAGTCCTAATCCCCCTAAACTTAGGGCAGCAAATATTAAGTTATTCATAATTTATTTACACCTCCAACTAATGAATTAAACCATTGAAGCCTAGAAATGCTATAGACATTAATCCAGCTGTGATTAATGAAATAGGTAATCCTCTCATAGCTTCAGGCATAGCATCATTAGCATCTAATCTTTCTCTTAATCCTGCTAAAAGTACAATAGCTAACATATATCCTAATCCTGAACCAAGTCCAGCAACAATAGATTGAATTAAAGTATGTTTTTCATTCATATTTATAATAACGGCACCCAATATTGCGCAGTTTGTAGTTATTAATGGAAGAAAGATACCAAGAGCTTTATATAAAGCAGGGCTTGTTTTCTTTATTACCATTTCTACAAATTGAACTAAAGATGCTATAACTAATATAAATGTAATTGTATAAAGAAAAGTTATTTTTAGTGGAACTAAAATAAAGTCAAAAACTATAAAAGAAATAAATGAAGCTAAAACCATAACAAAAGTAACAGCAAGCCCCATACCAGCTGCAGTTTCTATTTTTTTAGAAACTCCTAGGAAAGAACAGATTCCTAGAAATTTAGCAAGTACAACGTTATTAACTAACAGAGCAGCTAAAAAAATTAAAAATAAATTCATTCAATTTCACACCTCTTTCTGCTTATCTAGTAAAATGTTTATATTAATCTTTCATTGAACAGTGACTACAGTTTCCATCACAGCCTGCAAATTCAGTAATTCTTTTATTTTCTTTTTTCTTTTTATTATTATAAACATTGATTAAAGCCATAAGAATTCCAAGAGTAAAGAAAGCCCCTGGAGCTAAAATCATTATTAGAGCAGGTTGAAAAGAAGCTGGCATAAAGTGTTTTCCGAAAATCGCGCCAGTACCTAAAAATTCTCTAATGATACCAATTATAGTTAAAGAAACTGTAAAACCTAATCCTTGACCAAGTCCATCAAATATAGATATTATAGGACGGTTTTTAGAAGCGAAAGCTTCAGCTCTACCAAGTATAAGACAGTTAACAACTATAAGAGGAATAAATATTCCTAATGAATTATATAAACTAGGTACAAATCCTTGCATTAGTAGTTGAAGTACAGTAACGAAAGAAGCAATAACTACTATAAAAGAAGGAATACGAATTTTATCAGGAATAAAATTTCTAAGTAATGATATAACAAAGTTTGATCCCATAAGAACTACAGTAGAAGCAATTCCCATACCAAAACCATTTTCAGCACTAGTAGTAACAGCAAGGGTAGGACACATTGCTAAAACTTGTACAAATATAACATTTTCATCAACAATACCGTTTTTTAATCTTTCTAAGAGAGCTTTCATTATTTATTCCCTCCTTCTAAGTTATCTTTGTAAAACTTGATTGCTTCATTAACTCCTTTTGTTACAGCCTTTGAAGTAATTGTAGCACCAGTTATAGCTTGTATCTCATTTGGATTGGCAGGAGTAGTTTTTACTACTGTTAAATCTTTATCTATAGGTTTATTTTTATATTGACCATAGAATGATGGCTGAGTAGAATTAGCACCAAGTCCAGGAGTTTCAGTTTGAGATAATATCTTTATTCCTTGAAGCTTACCATCAAGTGATATACCAACCATTACTTTTACAGCTCCACCATAACCTTTAGTAGTTACTTTTATAGCATATCCTACAGTTTTGCTATTAGCTGTAGCTTCATTAACTTCAAGTATATTTCCATTTAGTTTTACGTCTTTTTTCTTAAAATTATCAGCTTTTGTAAGTATTTCTTTCATAGCACTATTGTTTGTTTTTTCCATTTGTTTTGCAATGGGTTCTTTTGTAATATTATAAATTGCTCCAAGAATTAATCCAGCACAAGCAGTTATTATTAACAAAAGAGCTCCTAGCTTAAATGTACTTTCTTTCTTCTCCAATTACTTCACCTCCCCGAATTTTCTAGGAGTTATAAATTTATCTATAAGTGGAACAAATAAGTTCATTATTAATATAGAATAAGATACTCCTTCAGGATATCCACCAAATATACGAATTACAGTTGCAACAACACCACAACCAATAGCAAAAACAACTTGTCCTTTTTTAGTCATTGGTGATGTAGTATAATCTGTAGCCATAAATATAGCACCTAGCATTAAACCACCAGTAAATATTTCATAAATACCATTACCAGTCATAAATCCATTTCTTCCTATTAAAGTAGTTAATAGAAAAACAGTTCCTACATAAAATACTGGTATATGCCAAGAAATAACTTTTCTATATAAAAGATATGCAAAACCAATAAGTAAAGCTAATGCAGAAGTCTCACCAATACAACCTCCAATATGACCTATAAATATATTAAACATAGAAGGTAGATCTCCGTGGCCACTTTTTAATATTGCAAGTGGTGTAGCAGAAGTTGTTCCATCTATTGACCATGTAGTCATAGCTACAGGCCAAGAAGCTAGTAAAAATGCTCTAGCTGCAAGAGCTGGGTTTACAACGTTTTGACCAATACCTCCGAAGAGTTGTTTTACGATAATAATAGCAAAAATACTACCTAAAGCTACCATCCAAAGTGGAAGAGTAGGGGGAACATTAAAAGCAAGTAGTAAACCAGTAACTACAGCACTTAAATCATTTACAGTTACATCTCTGTGTGTTAACTTCTGCCAAACAAATTCAGAAATAACAGCAGAAAGTACTGCAGTAAGTATTACTAAAGCTGCTTTAAATTTAAAAAAGTACAATCCAGCACATATAGCTGGTATTAAAGCAATAATTACATCTCTCATAATAGATTGAACTGTATTATTAGATCTAATATGAGGAGATGAAGATAAAGTTAAAATTGGATCATTCATTTATGTCACCTCTTATCTATTTTTTCCTTTTGTTAGCAATTACAACACGTTTAGCAGTTCTTATAGATTGAACTAAATGGTTTTTAGCAGGACATACAAAAGTACAACATCCACATTCAATACAATCTAATCCGTTAAGTTTTTCAAATTCATCATATTCGTGTCTTTCAGCTAATGATTTTAATTTACCTGGTATTAGGTTCATTGGACAAGCATCTACACACTTTCCACATCTGATACAGTTTGTTGGATTTGGTAGAACAGCTTGTGTCTTTGTAAGACATAAAATTCCAGAGGTACCTTTTATAACAGGAATATCTAGAGTTGATAAAGTCATTCCCATCATTGGACCACCAGATATTACTTTTATTGGATCTTCTTTAAATCCACCACAAGCTTCTATTAATTCTCTAACAGAAGTTCCTAGTTTTACTCTTAAGTTTTTAGGTTCTTTTATAGCTTCACCAGTTACAGTAACTATTCTTTCTGTAAGTGGTAAACCAAATGATACTGCTTTATAAATTGCGTGCATAGTTCCTACGTTTTGAACTATACAACCTACATCAGCAGGTAATTTTCCAGATGGTACTTCACGTTTAGTGATTGAATATATTAATTGTTTTTCTGCACCTTGAGGATACTTAGTTTTTAAAGCTTTCACTTCTATATTAGGAAAACTTTTAGCAGCATCGTTCATAAGTTTAATAGCATCCAACTTATTGTTTTCTATACCAATATATCCTTTTGCTTTTGGAAACATTTTAAGAATAATGTCTAAACCAATTACTATTTTTTTAGTTTCTTCAAGCATTAGTCTGTGGTCACATGTTAAATATGGCTCACATTCAGCAGCATTTACTATTATAGAATCTATATTTTTATCTGCTGGAGGAGTTAATTTTACATGTGTTGGGAAACAGGCTCCTCCCATTCCTACTATACCGGTTTCTCTAATAATATCTACTAGTTCTTCTTTAGATAATTTTGTATAATCTCTTTTTTCTTTAGGTAAGGATATTGTTTCATAGTTATTGTCATTTTCAATAATTATAGAAGGTATTTTGTTGCCACTAGCGGTCATCATAGGTAAAATATTTTTTACAGTACCAGATACGCTACTATGTATAGTGGATAATCCAAATCCTTTAGCTTCTCCTATTTTTTGTCCTACAAGGACTTTATCCCCTTTTTTTACTAATGATTCACAAGGAGCACCTATATGTTGAGATAGTGGAAATACAAGTTCTCCTTTTGGAGTGTAATCTTCAATAGGTTTATGTTCACTGAGATGTTTACCATGAGGTGGATGAACACCACGTTTAAAAGTTAGTAAGTCCATTTTTGATACTTCCTTTCTAGTTAATATAGTAGAAGAACTAATTGTATTATAAGTATAAAATATATTAGGTTACATGGTACAGAAAATTGAACTACATAATACAGTATATACAAATTAAATTGTTTTTTCTACAATTTTACTCAAAAACTACATATAGTCCAAATTGAAAATATGTTAGAAAAATTAAGAAAACTTTATAAATTTGTAAAGATATTTATATTATTCAGATATAGTTAAAGTAAAACGTTTAAAATATAAAATCCAATTTAAGAAAAAATAGAAAAAAATAAATTGTGTCGTTTTATGTATTAAATTTAGTGTAATGTAAAAAATACTTATGAAAGGAAGTGATATTTTATGGCTAAAAAGGGAAATGAAAAACGTTCTGGATCTAAAGAAACAAATCAAAAGCATCATGTAAATAATAAAAAGGGAAACACTACAAAATAGTAATTCTATACTCAACTTTCGCAGGTAAAAAATAGCCGCTGCGGGAAATGATATCTTGCTTAGAAACCTTTAACTTTAAAGATAATTAATAGTTAATAATGAATAATTAATAGTTAAGGAAATTTTGCCTTAGGGCAAAATAACTAATATAATTAAAGATTTTTCCTAAAGCAAAAATCAACATTCATTATTCATTTTTAATTATTAATTCTTAATTGATTTTAAATGTTTCTTACGCAATATATCATTTCCCTTGGCTAGACAGTATTTTTGTACTATGAAAAATACTATCTATAATAAGGAGTTATTACTATGAATTTAAAAAGAGGAGAAGAAATTATAAATTCTTTAGGTGTGATAAATGTAACTTACAAAGATAAACCTGTATGGATAGAGAATATTAATGAAGAACGTAAAATTGCCAAAGTTAAATATATAAATAGTACTGAAAGCATTAGCGTACCAATTTCTCAGTTGAATGAAGATAAAAAATAATAATAATAATTTTAATGTAAAGAATGTAAATATTGAATAATTTACGATGTAATCAAGTCTATAATATAAATATATAATTTTAGTAATAAGTTCTAATGATGATTTTGATTTTTCAAATTCACTATCATTAGAACTTATACATTTTTTGAATGCTTTTATGGAATATATACCTTTGTTATTTGTTGAATTTGTAATATGTTTTTATTGTGCTAAAATTAAGTAAATAATTAAGGAATTAACTAAAAAAATTGAAAAAAGAAAATATATATGATAAATTTGATGTAAGAATAAAAAATCTATTTGAAACTAAAAATATTGTTTATAATATAATAAAATAGTAGAAGTATAAATATGTTAAACTTTACTTATAACTTATAGCGGTTTTATTTAACATTAAAAATATGGAGTGATTAGTATGCAAATGTGTTCTATTTGTCATAAAAATGTCGCAACTATATATACAGCCAAAATTGAAAATGGAAAAACTGAAATGATTGGTGTATGTATAGAGTGTGCAAAAAAAATGGGATTGCCAGTTATGGATCAATTAATGCAGCAAGCAGGAATAACACCAGAAGATATGGAAAATATATCTGACCAAATGAGTGGTTTATTAGAAAATATGGATTTGGAAAATATATCTGATAATAACATGTTTTCGAATTTCTTAAATGGTTCAAATTTATCTAAAGAAGATGATTCAATTCCACCAAATAATATGGATTCATTAAATGATAATGAAGAAGCAAAGGAAAAAAAATTACCAAATGTTGAAAAAAAGCAAAAAACAAAATCAAGAAATAAATTATTTAAAAATAAAAGAAAATATTTAAATACCTATGGAACAAATCTAACAGAAAAGGCTAAAAATAATAAAATAGACAATATTATTGGTAGAAATAGAGAAATAGATAGAGTTATTCAAATTCTTAATAGAAGAACAAAAAATAATCCAGTGTTAATAGGTGAACCTGGTGTTGGTAAAACAGCTATTGCAGAGGGCTTGGCAGTTCGAATAGCAGATAAAATGGTACCAGCAAAATTGTTTAATGCAGAAGTGTATCTTCTTGATTTAACAGCTATAGTAGCAGGTACACAATTTAGAGGACAATTTGAAGGACGTATGAAATCTATAATAGAAGAAGCTAAAAAGCTTGGTAATATTATTCTTATTATAGATGAAATTCATAATATAATTGGAGCTGGAGAAGCTCAAGGGGGAGCTTTGAATGCAGCAAATATATTAAAGCCTGCTCTTGCCAAAGGAGAAATACAGTTAATTGGAGCTACTACATTAGAAGAATATAGAAAATACATTGAAAAAGATTCTGCACTTGAAAGAAGATTTCAATCAGTGTTAGTTGAAGAACCAACTAATAAAGAAACTATTGAAATTTTGAAAGGTATTAGTCATTATTATGAAGAGTATCATAAAGTAAAAATATCTGATGAAGTAATAAAAGCAGCAGTAAATTTATCAGAAAGATATATAACTGATAGATATTTACCAGATAAAGCTATTGATGTAATTGATGAAGCAAGTTCTAGGGCAAATTTAAAAAATAAAGGGCTTGTAGAAATCCAATCATTGAAAGAAGAATTAGGCGAGATTCAAGATAAAATTATAGAATTGTCTAATGCAAATGATTATGAAAAAGCAGCTCAGTATAAAATGAATAAGTGTAAGGTTGAAGATAAGATTGGTGCAGCTAAAAAAGAATGTCGTGATATAGATCTTACAGTTGAAGATATTGCTTTTGTAATTGAATCTTGGACTAAAATTCCTGTACACAATATAAAGGAAGATGAAGCAGAAAAACTTTTAAATTTAGAAAAAAAATTGCATGAAAGAATTATAGGACAAAATAAAGCAATTGAAGCTTTATGTAGAGCAATACGTCGTAATCGTCTAGGTTTTAGGAAGAAGAAAAAACCAGCTTCATTTATTTTTGTTGGTCCTACTGGTGTAGGAAAAACAGAACTTGTAAAAGCACTTTCATGTGAACTTTTTGGTAGTGAAGAGGCATTAATAAGAATTGACATGTCTGAATATATGGAAAAACATACAGTTTCTAAATTAATTGGAGCGCCTCCAGGATATGTAGGCTATGATGAGGGAGGACAGCTTACAGAAAAAGTAAGAAGAAAACCTTATTCAGTTATACTTTTAGATGAAGTAGAAAAAGCACATCCTGATGTGTTTAATATGCTTCTTCAAATTTTAGAAGATGGTAGATTAACAGATAATCAAGGTAGAACTGTATATTTTGATAATACTGTAATAGTTATGACATCTAATGCAGGAACCAATTTTAAATCTGGTGGAATAGGTTTTGCTCAAGATGGATATGATGCATTAGAAAGTCAGGTGAAAGATGCATTAAAGCAAACTTTTAAACCTGAGTTTTTAAATAGAGTAGATGAAATTGTTGTATTTTCTCCTCTTTTAAAAGAGGAATTACATCAAATTATCAATTTGATGCTTAAAGAAGTACGTGAAGAAATTAATGAAAAGAATATGACTATGGAAATAACTGATAGAGTAATAGAATTTATTCTACAAAAAGGATATGATAAAAAATATGGTGCACGACCTTTAAGAAGAGCAATACAAAGATATATAGAAGATGAAATTGCAGAACAATATCTACAAAAGAAATATACTGAAGGGTCACATATTAAAATAGATTTTGAAAATGAAAAACTTGTATTTGAATAGATACAATGTATAGTAAAACCTGTGTTTTTACACAGGTTTTACTTGTGTATAATCAATATTTTTTTATTATACTTTATTAATTTGATAAAGTATAATAAAATAGAAAAGGTGTAAAAATAACATTTACAATTAAACATAACTTAAATTGAGGGTGAAATTAGTATGAAAGAAAGACTTCAAAAATATATGGCAAGCTGTGGAGTTGCATCTAGACGAAAGTGTGAAGAGTTAATTATACAAGGTAAAGTAAAAGTTAATGATACGATAATCACAGAATTAGGATATAAAGTTGATCCACAAAAGGATAAAGTTTATTATAATTCTAAATTAATTAAGTTAGAAGAAAATAAAGTTTATATAATGTTAAACAAACCTAAAGGATATATTTCTTCAGTAAAAGATGAAAAGGATAGGAAAACAGTTTTGGATTTAGTGCATGTTAAAGAAAGAATATATCCAATAGGAAGGTTAGATTATGATACTTCAGGATTAATTTTATTAACTAATGATGGTGAAATATACAACAAAGTAATACATCCAAGACAAGAAATCGATAAAGTTTATATTGCTACAATAAGTGGAATACCAGGTGAAGATGAAATTAAAAAATTTTGTAATGGTGTAGATATAGGAGGATACATAACTTCAAAAGCAAGTTTTGAAATTATAGAGACATATAAAAATAAAAGCAAAGTTAAGATTATTATTCATGAAGGAAAAAATAGACAAGTTAGAAAGATGTGTAAAGCAATTGGCCATTCAGTGATTGAACTTCATAGAAAAAGTATTGGAAAAATATATTTAGGAAATTTGAAAACAGGTAAATGGAGAAATTTAAATGAAAATGAACTAAATTATTTAAAATTTTTGTAGCTGAAAGTAGGTGACAATTTGTTTAAGTACGCAACAAGTGTAAGTGAATTAGCTCATGGTGTGATAAAAAATTATTGTTGTAAATTTGATGTAGCTGTTGATGCAACTTTAGGTAATGGACATGATACAGATTTTTTAAAACAATTATTTTCTAAAGTATATTCCTTTGATATACAGAAAGAAGCAGTGGAAAATTATAAAAACAAAGAAAACAATAAGAATGTAGTAGTAATACATGATTCCCATGAATTCTTAAATAAGTATGTAAAAGAAGAAATTGATTGTGTAATATATAATTTAGGATATTTGCCAGGTGCCAATAAAAATATAACTACTTTAAGTGAATCTACAGTTAAAAGTGTCAAGCAATCATTAGAATTATTAGATACAAATGGAATAATTGCTTTATGTATATATTGGGGACATGATGAGGGTAAAAAAGAGAAAGATAGTGTAATAAATCTTGTAAAACAGTTACCTAAAAATAAGTATGGAGTAATAATGCATACATTTTTAAATAGAAATAATAATCCACCTATTCTAATTGTTATAGAAAAAAAGTAGATGAAGTATAAGTATTTACAAAGAAAATTAACAAACAATTGAAAGAATAATTGATAATTTCTTCAATAGATGTTAAAATGAATTATATAATTCATAATTAGTGAATTCTTGAAGAAAGGGTTGAATACTATGCAAGATAATAATCAAGATTTAATGAGAACAATTCAAATAAAATTTCCTAGATTAAGTAAAGGTCAAAAGTTAATTGCTGAATACATACTTAAACACTATGATAAAGCAGCTTTTATGACTGCTGCAAAATTAGGTGATAGTGTTGGAGTTAGTGAATCCACAGTTGTAAGATTTGCTAATGAGCTTGGTTTTTCAGGATATCCAAAGCTTCAAAAAGCTCTACAGGAACTAATAAAAAATAAATTAACAACAGTTCAAAGAATCGAACTTTCAAATGATTTAATAACAGAACACAATGCTTTAAAAGGTGTATTAAAATCAGATATAGAAAATATTAGAGCAACTTTAGAAAAAATTAATCATAATACATTTGAAGAAGTAGTTGAAAATTTATTTAAAGCTAAAAAAATATATATAATTGGTTTAAGAAGTTCAACTGCATTATCTGAATTCTTAGGTTTTTACTTAAATTTAATTCTTGATAATGTTAAAATCGTTGGATATGGTATGAGTGATATTTTTGAACAAATGATAGGGGTAGAAGAAGGAGATCTTGTAATAGGAATAGGATTTCCAAGATATGCTACAAGAACAATAGAAGTTTTAGATTTTGCTAGAAGTAGAAAAGCAAAAGTAGTAGCTATAACTGATAGTTTACTTTCTCCATTAGCTGCAAGAGCAGATTATACATTGATAGCTCAAAGTAATATGGCATCTTTTGTAGACTCATTAGTTGCTCCTTTAAGTGTTATTAATGCACTTATAATAGCGGTAGGATTGAGAGAAAAAGAAAAGATTTCTTCTACATTTGCAGATCTTGAATCAATCTGGCAAGAATATCAAGTATATTCCTATAAAAATAAAAGTGAATAGTTAAGTATTCATTTTTAGGATAGAACGATTTAGATAAAATATTTAGATAAAATAAAAAGTACAAAGTT
Organism: Haloimpatiens myeolchijeotgali; assembly: GCF_042688525.2. GTDB lineage: Bacteria > Bacillota > Clostridia > Clostridiales > Clostridiaceae > Haloimpatiens. The sequence continues at coordinate 2,237,988 of NZ_JBHWAB010000001.1, read as the reverse complement.
TAAAGAATAAATAAGGATGTTTTTCTTTCAGAAAAACTTAAATTTATAATTAATTGATTTTCAAAAGCTTGCTTTTGAAAATCTTCCTTATTTATACTTTCTTCTTTGTACTTTTTACTTTTATTTCATTTGTCCCTAAAGTCTATAAACTTTGGTATTGAGTATAAATATATATATTACAAAATTTAACAAATTTCCCTTCAATAATATTTTATATATAAAAAAATAAAAATTTTTAAAAAAAAGAAGGAAAAATGTGAAAGATATAGAATATATATAATATCGAAAGAAATTTAAGATGCATTTATCAAATATAATGAAGTATAACATTCATTTAGGAGGTTATTATTATGTCAAAAGAAACTTTAAATCCATTACAAAATGCACAAAAGCAAGTAAAAGATGCTTGCGAAAAATTAGGTCTTGAAAACTCAGTATATGAGATTTTAAAAGAGCCTTTAAAAGTTATTACAGTATCTATTCCAGTAAAAATGGACGATGGTTCTGTAAAGGTATTCAAAGGATTTAGATCTCAACATAATGATGCTGTAGGTCCAACAAAAGGTGGAGTAAGATTCCATCCAAACGTAACTGAAGATGAAGTTAAAGCATTATCTATCTGGATGACTTTCAAATGTTCTGTAACTGGTATTCCATATGGTGGAGGAAAAGGTGGAATCATCGTTGATCCAAAAGAATTATCAGAAGGAGAACTTCAAAGATTATGTAGAGGATATATAGATGCTATATATAAATTAATAGGAGAAAAAATTGACGTTCCTGCTCCAGATGTAAATACAAATGGTAAAATTATGTCTTGGTTTGCTGATGAATACAATAAATTAATAGGACATAGTGCAATGGGAACATTTACTGGTAAACCAGTAGAATTTGGTGGATCAAAAGGAAGAAACGAAGCAACTGGCTTTGGTGTTGCAGTAACTGCAAGAGAAGCTGCAAAAAAACTTAACATAAATATGAATGGAGCTAAAGTTGCTATCCAAGGTTTTGGAAATGTTGGAAGATTCACAGTTAAAAATTGTCAAAAACTTGGTGCAAAAGTAGTTGCACTTGCAGAATGGTGTAAAGAAGAAGGAACATATGCTATTTACAATGAAAATGGACTAGATTTTAAAGAAATGCAAGCATACATGAATGAACATCATAATTTATTAAATTTCCCAAATTCTAAGAGAATATCTATGGAAGAATTCTGGGGATCAAATGTAGATATATTAATTCCAGCTGCTCTTGAAAATGCAGTAACTGCTGATGTTGCTAAATTAATAAATACAAAATTAGTATGTGAAGCAGCTAATGGTCCTACAACACCAGAAGCTGATGCAATTTTAAATGAAAAAGGAATAACTGTAACTCCTGACATTTTAACAAATGCTGGTGGAGTTACTGTTTCATACTTTGAATGGGTACAAAATCTAATGGGTTATTATTGGAGTGAAAAAGAAGTAGAAGGAAAAGAAGAAAGAGCAATGATTGATGCATTTAATGCTATATGGAGTATAAAAGAAGAATACAATGTTCCAATGAGAAAAGCTGCATACATGCATTCAATTAAGAAAGTAGCTACTTCAATGAAATTAAGAGGTTGGTACTAATAGATACTATAAAATTTTAAGAATATTAAAGAGTTCTAAAGAAATTGATTCTTTAGAACTCTTTCTTTTATCTAATGAAGAAACAAATTTAACCTCTACCGTAGCTAAGCATTATTTTTTTACTGTGAAAGTTGAATAATTTAATTATTGTATTGAATAAATTACAGTATTATATTAAATTATAATAGTAAGCAAAACTAGGAGGTGGCATCTTGAAAAAAGTTGTAATAATAGGCGGTGGACCTTCAGGAATGATGGCAGCTATAACCGCTTCAGATAATAATAAAGTAATTTTATTAGATAAAAATGAAAAATTAGGTAAAAAATTATTTATAACAGGTAAAGGTAGATGTAATGTTACAAATGCTAAAGATATAAGTGATTTTTTTGAATATATACCTACTAATCCTAACTTTCTATATAGTGCTCTATATACATTTACAAATGAAAATACAATAGATTTTTTTAATTCTAGAGGTGTTAAACTAAAAACTGAAAGAGGAGATAGAATTTTCCCACAGTCAGATAAATCATCTGATATTATTAAAGCTTTAGAAAAAGAATTAAAAAGTAAAGGTGTAGAAATCAAACTTAATTCAAATGTAGAAAAGATTTTTATTGAAAACAAACAAATCGATTATATAAAACTACGTAGTGGTGAAATAATTAAAGGAGATGTATATATACTTTGTACAGGAGGATGTTCATATCCACAAACAGGTTCTAATGGTGAAGGATATAAAATTGCTAGAAGCGTTGGACATAGCATAATTGAACCTAAACCTGCACTAATTCCTATTGAATTTAAAGAACAGTGGGTAAAAGAATTACAAGGATTATCACTTAGGAATGTTGAATTTTCTATAATAAATGAAAATAAAAAAGTATTATATGAAAATTTTGGTGAAATGCTTTTTACACATTTTGGAGTTTCAGGTCCTATAGTTTTAAGTGGAAGTCGTTTCATTAATAATAAAACAAATCTAAAGGCTGTTATTAACTTAAAACCAGCGTTAAATTTTCAAGAATTAGACAATAGAGTTCAAAAGGATTTTAAGAAATATTGTAACAAAGATTTTAAAAATTCATTACAGGATTTATTACCTAAAAAAATAATAAGTACAATTATAAGATTATCAAATGTAGATGAAAATAAAAAAGTAAATCTTATAACAAAAGAAGAAAGAAAGAGATTAGTTAGAGTAATTCAAAATCTTACTTTCTCTATAAAAGGTACAAGACCAATTGCTGAAGCTATTGTTACAGTAGGAGGTATAAATACTAAAGAAATTGATCCTTCAACAATGAAATCAAAAATAATTGAAAACTTATCTTTTGCTGGAGAAGTTATTGATGTTGATGCTAATACTGGAGGATATAACATACAAATAGCTTTATCAACAGGATTTTTAGCAGGAAGTAATATTTAGACTAATATTTTTTAGTTTCATCTGTATTTTATAAAAGGAGTTTGGATATTTTTATAGAATATAAGAAATTGTGTAAAAATATTACGTATAGGTACCAAGAAAGGTGGAAGCAATTTTGAAACTAGCAATAGCAATAGACGGTCCTGCTGGAGCAGGGAAAAGTACAATAGCTAAATTAATAGCAGAAAGATATTCTTTAATGTATATAAATACTGGAGCTATGTACAGGGCTATAACATTCAAATCAATGCAAAATAGCATAAAACCTGAGGACAAAGAAGATTTATGCACATTAATGGATTCATTAGAGATGCATTTTGATGATGATAAATTAATATTAAATGGCAGAGATATAACGGATGAAATATATATGCCATCTATAAGTAATAAGGTATCTCTTTATGCTTCAATAGCTGAAGTACGAAAACAGTTAGTATATCTTCAAAGAAAGATGTCTGAAAAATATGATGTAATAATGGACGGTAGAGATATTGGTACTGTTGTGTTAAAAGATTCTAATTTAAAAATTTTCTTAACAGCTAGTGCAGAAACAAGAGCAAAAAGAAGATACAATGAATTGTTGGAGAAGGGTATTGATGTAAAATATGAAGAAATTCTTTCAGATATAGAAAAAAGAGATTATATTGATACACATAGAGAAATTACTCCTCTTATTAAAGCAGAAGATGCAATTGAAATTGATTCATCTAATATGTCAATTGAAGAAGTAGTTGATAAAATTTCTAAATATATAGATTCTATAATAAGATAGGCGGTGATTTGTTGAAAAATATAATTTTAGCCGATAAAGCAGGATTTTGTTTTGGTGTTAAAAGAGCTGTTGACATGGCTATAGAAAGCCAAGAAAAATATGGAAAGAAAGTATATACTTTAGGGCCATTGATACATAATAATGATGTTATAAATTACTTAAAGGATAAAAATATTTTTCCAATAAAATTAGAAGAAATCCATAAGTTAAATGAAGGGGATATAATAATCATTAGATCTCATGGTGTTCCTCTAGACGTAATAGAAAATTTAAAAAAGAAAAATTTGATTGTAGTTGATGCTACATGCCCTTATGTTGGCAGCATTCATCAAAAAGTAAAGCAATATAGTGAAGACAATTACCAAGTAGTAATAGTTGGTGATAAAAATCATCCAGAAGTTCAGGGGATAAATGGATGGTGTAATAATAATGCTTTAATAATTAAAGATGATATAGATACTAATTTAATATCTTCAAAGGTATGTGTGGTATCACAAACTACAGAAAAACAAGAGACATGGGAAAAAGCATTGGACATAGTAATTGAAAATTCAAAGGAAATTGCCGCTTTTAATACTATATGTAGTGCTACACATATAAGACAAAAAGCTGCTGAAGAACTTTCAAAAAAAATTGATATGATGATAGTAGTTGGTGGTCATCATAGTTCAAATACCACAAAATTATATGAGATATGTAAGAAAAACTGCTCTAATACAATACATATTGAAAATGCAAAGGAAATACCTAATGAGGTTGTTGTAGACGAAAAAATTGTTAATGTAGGTATTACCGCAGGAGCATCAACACCAGATTGGATAATAAAGGAGGTAATTGATAAAATGCAAAACAATACTATAGAAATAGATCAAAATGTTCAAATGGAATTTATGAATAACAATAATTTTAATATAGCTGTTGGAGATACATTAGATGGAAAAATAATTTCAGTTAATGAAAAAGAACTATTTATTAATATAGGTTATAAAACAGATGCGATATTACCTAAAAATGAAATGGTATTAGATGAAGATGTAGATTTAACACAAATTTTTAAAAAAGGGGAAAGTGTAAAAGCAAAAGTATTAAGCAGACAAAATTCAGATGGATTTGTTGTTTTATCACAAATAGAATTAGAAAGAGAGAAAGCATTAAAAGAAATAGAAGAATTGTGTAATTTAAAAACTTCTTTGGATATTAAAGTTAAAGATGTAGTGAAAGGTGGACTAGTAGGTTTTTATAAGAATATTAGAATATTTATTCCAGCGTCACATATAGATATACATCATGTACCACATTTGGAATCTTATATAAATAAAACTTTACAAGTAAAAATAATTGAATTTGTTAATGATAGAAAGAACTCAAAAATAGTTGCATCTCATAAAGAAATTTTAAAGGAAGAACTACAAAAATTGCAGAAAGAAACATGGACAAATTTACAAAATGGTCAAATAGTAGAGGGAGAAGTAAGAAGATTAACTAACTTTGGTGCTTTTGTTGAAGTTGGTGGTATAGATGGTCTTTTGCATATATCAGAGATATCTTGGAAAAAATTAAATAAACCAAGTGATGTACTTAAAATAGGAGATAAAGTAAAAACATTAGTTTTAAATGTTGACAAAGAAAAGGGAAAATTATCATTAAGTATTAAAAAACTTATTGAAGATCCTTGGAAAAACGTGCAAGAGAAATATCCTATAGGAAATATTGTTCTAGGAAAGATAGTTAGATTAACTAATTTTGGTGCTTTTGTTGAATTGGAGCCTGGTGTAGATGGATTGGTTCATGTTTCTAAAATTAGTCATAATAGAATTGAAAAGCCAAGTGATATACTTGAAATAGGTGAAAACGTAAAAGCTAAGATAATTGATGTTGAAGCAGAAGAGAAAAGAATAGCTTTAAGTATAAAGGAAGTTAATAATTATTAGTGTATATAAAATAAAATTATGTATATTCTAATAATGTAATAAAAAATATAATATAAAATGGCGTATAGTGGATAATAAAAGAGGAATATTAAGCAAATGTAAGAATTATATATGTTATTTTAAAAATATTGTGAGTAGTAATATTTTTTATTGACTTTTGCAGGATTTTTGATAAAATTTACTTATCGTTAATGTTATTTGATTATAACTAGGAGGTAATAATGTAAAATGAAAGGATTAGGGCGTCATATATTAGCTGAAATTTATGATTGTAAACTTGAGGTATTAAATGATAAAGAATATATAGAGAAAGTAATGGTAGAGTCAGCTTTAAAAGCAGGAGCAGAAGTGAGAGAAGTTGCTTTTCATAAATTTAGCCCACAAGGAGTTAGTGGAGTAGTAATAATATCTGAATCACACTTAACTATTCATACATGGCCAGAATTTGGCTATGCTGCAGTGGATGTATTTACATGTGGTGACACTGTTAATCCATGGGATGCATGCAATTATATGACTGAATTTTTAGGTGCAAAAAATATGACAGCTACAGAAGTTAAGAGAGGAATTATTGAAAATCCTGTTTCAGTAAAAAAAGTTTCAAATGAGTAAACAAAAATGCGGTCTAACCGCATTTTTTTATATAATAACTCAACTTTCGCAGGTAAAAAATAGCCGCTACGGTAAATGATATCTTGCTTAGAAACCTTTCACTTCAGTAACAAGTTCTAAGCTTTACTCATATTGAAAAAAGATTTTTTAATTAATATTCCGTAGGAATCAATAATTAAAAAATAACTTTTTTCAAATTCGTAAAGCTAAGAACTTGTAAACTTTGTTCAAATGTTTCTTACGCAAGATATCATTTCCCTTCGCTAAGCAGTGTTTTTTTACTGCGAAAGTTGAGATAATAAAAAAAGAGCTTTTAAAAGCTCTTTGGTGGAGGAAGATGGATTCGAACCATCGAAGCGAATCGCAACAGATTTACAGTCTGCCCCCTTTGGCCACTCGGGAATTCCTCCAAATATAAAATTATGGTGGACCTTCAGGGACTCGAACCCCGGACCTACCGGTTATGAGCCGGTTGCTCTAACCAGCTGAGCTAAAGATCCATATTTTAACGACAATTCACATTATATATGAAAAATATTTCACTGTCAATATATAATAGTAATATTTTTTATTTTCATTAATATAATCTATTAGGCAGCTATTAATTTAGGAGGATAGTATGCTTATGGATAGAAGCGTTGAATATATAAGTGAAATTAATTCAAAAGAAGAGCATATGATTAAAAACATATTAACTAGGTACAAATTTGATGTAATCCAAATTTCAAAAGTGAGAAGTGTTTATAAAATAAAAACCAATAAAGGCTATATATGCTTAAAGAAAATAAAACACGGAAAAGGTAAAGCTGAAAATGGAAGTAAACTTGTAGAAGAACTTAAGAAAAATAATTTTTTAAATACTCCTGATTTTATTAAAACTAAAGATAATAATTTGTTTATAAAATATAGAAAAGTATATTTTTATGCTACAGAGTGGATTGACGGAAAGGAATGCAATCTAAATGACATAAATGAAGCAATTAAATGTGTGCAACTTTTAGCTAAATTTCATATTGCATCTACAAATATTAATCTAAAATATCTTAAAATAAAAAATAATTTAAAGAAATGGCCTAAAATTTTCAACAAAAAATTATATGAAATGGATAGATTTAAAAAATGCATAAACAATAAAAAATTAAAAAATCAATTTGATATAAAATACTATAAGTATATAAATAGTTTTTATCATAGGGGATTAGCAGCATTGAGTTTATTAAATTCATCTAGTTACTATAAAGTATCTAAACTATATAAAAATAAAAAAACTATTTGCCATAATAGCTTTTATTACCAAAACATAATAAAAAAGGATAATAAATATTATATAATTGACTTAGATAGTGTTATTATTGATTTACCAATTAATGACTTAGGCAAATTAATTCGAAGGTTAATGTTTAAGAAAAATTATAAATGGGATTTTAATAAAGTAAAAAAAATGATTAAGGCATATACTGCGATTAATCCATTAACTAAAGAAGAACTTGAAATAATGTTATCTCTTATAATTTTTCCTCATAAATTTTGGAAGATGGGAAAGAAACGATATGTAAAACATAAAGGTTGGAGTGAAATAAGGTATATGCGTAAACTGAACAAGTTAATTGAACATGATAGTTTACAAGAGAGTTTTATGAATGATTACTTACAGTATTTAAGAGATATTGAAGATTAATGATATTGACTAATATATGGAATAATTATTATAATATGAGTATGACAAAGATATAAGAGGATATTATGTATAAGTGTGTGAAGCTTACTATGGAAGATATAGATAATTTTAGAGAATTAAATAAAATCAATGATAACTTTAATGTGTTAAATAAAAATTTTTTTGATAAATATGATAATGAAAATATGATAAAAAAAATTTTCCTTACAAAACAGGTGAATGTACTAAAAAATAAAGATGCTTACATTGGATATGTTTGGGCTAGTAAAATTGAAAAAAGTAAAATATATAATCTTAATTCTTTAAATATAATAGAAGACTATAAATTTAACATTCACCTATATAGACAATTGATAAATTCTATTGATAAAAAATATATTCTCAAGTACACTTGTGAAAAAAATTATTATAACTATTATATTTTAAATAGTTTAGGTTTTAAACAAATAGAAGGCACTATTGAATTGTTTAGAGATATAAATAATCTAATTATGTATAGGATACCTAGTAATGTTGAATTTAGATCTTTCGTTTGTAGTAAAGATGAGGAACTAAGATGCAAAGTACAAAATGATATATTCTACAATAAGGATAGAATACCTTTAACAGTGAGAGATGTATGGTATGATGAGCAGCAAAATTATTTTTATGAAAAAGGTTGTTATTTTATGAAAGTTGACAATAAGTATGTTGGGTATGGTCAAATTATTTTTGAAGATTCAATGCCCTATATAGTTAATTTTGGTATAATTAAAGAGTATAGGAATGCTGGCTATGGGAAAAATTTATTAGAATATTTAATAAATTCTTTATATAATATTGGGTTCAAAAAAGTTTTTATTAAAGTTGATTGTACAAATTATATTGCTTTAAATTTGTACGCTAAGTTAGGATTTGTATTTAATAAAGAAATATGTAAATGGCAACTAGAAAAATAAAGGCATATACTGTAAAGTTCAGTATATGCCTTTATTTTTATTTTTCGATTTTTATATATTTTTGTAAAGCTATTTTTAAAATATTCATTGCATCTTTTAGAGAATGTTGATTTAAACAATAAGAAATTCTTATTTCATCTTTTCCTAGTCCTTGAGTTGCATAAAAACCTTGTGCTGGAGCAACCATTACTGTTTTGTTATTATAATTAAAATCAGTTAATAACCATTTTGCAAAATCTTCAGCACTTTTTATTGGTAATTTTGCAATAACATAAAAAGCTCCTTTAGGTTTTTTACAAACAACTCCAGGAATTTTGCATAGATTTTCAAATAGTATATTTCTTCGTGCTTCATATTCCTTTTTTACATCGTCAAAATATTGTTTAGGAGTATTGATTAAATTTGAAGCAGCTAATTGTTCTATAGTAGGAACACAAAGTCTTGTTTGACCAAATTTTAATATTTGATGTATAAGTTCTTTATTTTTAGAAGCTACTAAACCTATTCTAGCTCCACAAGCACTATATCGTTTTGATATACTATCAATTAGTATGACTCTATCTAAAACATCTTCCATATATAAAGTAGAAGTATATTTTAAATTATCATATACAAATTCTCTATAAACTTCATCAGTAATTAAATATAAATCATGCTCTTTAACTATATCAGCAAGCATTCTTAATTCTTCATAAGTATAGACTACTCCTGTAGGGTTGCCTGGATTAGATATAAGTATTGCCCTTGTCCTAGGTGTTATTTTATTTGTTATTTCCTCTTTACTTGGTAGATGGAATCCATTTTCTGCCTTTGTTATAAAAGGAACTACATTAACTCCGGCTGAGGCAGCAAAACCATTATAATTTGTATAGAATGGTTCTGGAATAATAATTTCATCATCTTTATCAGCAATAGCCATTAAGGTGAATATTATAGCTTCACTTCCACCATTTGTAATCATCATTTCGTCTTTTTCAAAGTTAACATCCCATTTTTTATAGTATTTTATAAAGCTATCTAATAATTTATCAATTCCTTGAGAATTAGAATATTTTAGAACATTATCATGATAATGTTCTATGCCTTCAAAAAATGTCTGTGGAGTTTCAATATCAGGTTGTCCAATATTTAAGTGATATACGTCTATTCCCTTATTTTTGGCGTCTACTGCATATGGACCTAACTTACGTATAGGCGAAAATTGCATTTCTTGTACACGGTTTGATAATTTCAAAATAAACCCCCCTTGATATAAAAATCGTTTTCATTCCCTAATATAATATGATACTTTTAATAGAATATATTGTCAATTGGTATATATGTTGTTTTTATATTAATCATGTTACAATTGGCGGTCTTTTCAAAATAAGCTCTTCCAGATATACAATTGTATCGTAAACTTCTCTTTCTATCATTATCATCTTTTTCCTTGATATTATACATATTAACTCCCTCCTTTAGATTAGTATATCCAAAGGAGAGAGTTGTTAACCTTAATAATATTTTTTAATTACAGAAGCTAATCTTTTAATACCTTCAACAATATGTTCTTCATCCATAGTTGAATAATTTAATCTAAAGTGATTTTTATTTCCTCCATTAGGGAAGAATGAACCACCTGGTACAAAAGCAACATTTTGCTTTAAAGCATCTACATTAACGTCTACAGCGTCGATTCCTTCTTTTAAATTAACCCAAGTAAATAATCCACCTTTTGGATAAGTAAAGGTAATTTCTTTAGGAAAATATTTTTCCATGCTTTCAAGCATTAAATCTCTACGTTTTTTATAAACATCTATAATTTTTTTAATATGTTCATCTAAGCTATATTTTTGCATAAATTCAGCAGCTATCATTTGAGTAAAAGTATTAGCTTGAAGGTCTGCTCCTTGTTTAACCAAAATGTATTTTTGTAAGATTTCTTTAGAAGCACAAACCCATCCAATTCTAAAACCAGGACAGAATGTTTTTGAAAAAGTACCTAGAGTTATAACATAACCTTCTTTATCAAAGCTTTTTACACAAGGATATGGTTTGCCTTCAAAAATAAGTTCTCCATATGGACTATCTTCTATTATAGGAATCTTATATTTAGCACCTATTTCTGCTAATTTTTTTCTTCTTTCTATAGACATAGTTTTTCCGCTTGGATTTTGAAAGTCGGGAATAGTATAAATCATTTTTGTATTAGGATTATTTTTTATTGCTTCTTCTAGTTTATCCATTTGCATACCATCATCATCCATTGGTATTTCTACAAATTTAGGTTCATAAGCTTTGAAAGCATTTAAAGCACCTAAATAGCTAGGACTTTCACAAATGATTACATCATCCTTATTTACAAAAAGTTTAGCAGAAAATTCTAATGCTTGTTGTGAACCATTAGTTATCAATATGTTCTCTATAGTGGTATTTACTCCGTTTTTAGCCATTCTTTCATTGACAATTATCTCTCTAAGTGGAGCATAACCTTCAGTAGTACTGTACTGTAATGCTATTTCACCTTTTTCTTCCAGAACTTGTTTAGTTACTTCTTCTATTCTTTTAATAGGAAATAACTCTGGAGCTGGTAATCCTCCAGCAAATGAAATAACTTCTGGCTTTTGAGTCAATTTAAGCAATTCTCTGATTTCTGATGCTTTAAGTTTAGATGTTCTGTCTGAAAATTCCACGTTCATTAATACACCCCCATGATTTTATATATCTAGTACATTGATATATATTCTATGCATTTTTTAAAAATCCTTTAGAATTATGTATAAAATGAAAAAAATATTTCAAATATTGAATATAAATGTATTTGATTTATCATTTTTACAAATGTTTAGCTTATTTATAAAATTTATATTTAATATTAAATTTAAAATATTTTAAAAATACAATGAATTTTAAAGTATAAAATGAAGAAAAATGCATAACATACAATATTTAATATATTTCATATTATTACTTTTTATGTAATAATATATTTTCATTATACAAAAAACTTTTAAAAATCTTATAAATTATATATAATAAAGTAAGTACTAAATAAATTTACGTAAAAGGAGAAGTTAAATATGAAAGAAATGTTACAACAAACTTATTATGTTGAAACTTGGGGATGTCAAATGAATGAAGAAGATTCAGAAAAATTATCAGGCATGCTTAGAAGTATGGGATACAATAGAACTTTCAATAAAGAGGATGCTGATATTATTATATATAATACTTGTTGTGTTAGAGAAAATGCAGAACAAAAAGTATTTGGTCATTTAGGTACATTAAAGAAATTAAAGAAGGAAAAACCTAATTTAATAATTGCAGTAACAGGATGTATGGTTCAACAAAAAGGAATGGCTGAAAAGATATCTAAGAAATTTCCTCATGTAGATATTTTAATAGGCACTCATAATTCTTATAGATTTCCAGAATATTTAAAAAGAATACAAGAAGGAGAAAAACAAATTATAGATATCTGGCAAAAAGAAGGAGAAATAGTTGAAGGTATACCTATAGATAGAAAAAGTGATGTAAAAGCTTTTGTTACAATTATGTATGGATGTAATAATTTTTGTACTTATTGTATAGTTCCATATGTTAGAGGACGTGAAAGAAGTAGAACTCCTGAAGATATCGAAAAAGAAATAAAAGACTTGATAGCAAAAGGATATAAAGAAATTACACTTCTTGGACAGAATGTAAATTCATATGGTAAGGGACTTGAAGGAAACATTACATTTGCAAAATTATTAGAGCGTTTAGATAAAATAAAAGGTCTTGAGAGATTAAGATTTATGACTTCACATCCAAAAGATTTATCTCAAGATGCAATTGATGTTATTGCTAAAGGAAGAACTTTATGTGAACATATACATTTACCAGTTCAATCTGGTTCATCAAGTTTATTAAAGAGAATGAATAGACATTATACTAAAGAACAATATCTAGATTTAGTTAAAAGAATAAAAGAAGCTATTCCTGAAGCTGCTTTAAGTACAGATATAATAGTAGGATTCCCTGGAGAAACTGAAGAAGATTTTGAAGAAACTTTAAATCTTATGCGAGAAGTTGAATATGACTCTGCATTTACATTTTTATATTCAATAAGAAAAGGAACTCCAGCAGCAGAATATGAAGAACAAGTTCCTGAAAAAACTAAGCATGATCGTTTTAATAGACTTGTTAAAGTAGTAAATGAAATTACAGCAAAGAAAAACAAAGCATACCAAGATAAAGTTGTTGAGGTTTTAGTAGAAGGACCTAGTAAAAACGATGAAAGTATGCTTATGGGAAGAACACGTACTGGTAAATTAGTTAATTTTGATGGGAACAAAGATGATATTGGAAAACTAATTAATGTAAAAATAATAAAAGCTCAAACATTTTCTTTATTGGGAAAAAAGATAGTTAGTGAATAGTTTTATGTGTTATTGACAGAATAGAAAAAAGCTCTTTTAAAGGAGCTTTTTTCAGATTATCAACATTTCAAGGAGGTGTAGTGCTGTGGGATTAACACCTATGATGAAACAGTACTTAGAGGTAAAAGAAAAATGTAAGGATTGTATATTGTTTTTTAGATTAGGAGATTTTTATGAAATGTTTTTTGAAGATGCTGAAAAAGCGTCTAAAGAATTAGAATTAGTTCTTACAGGAAGAGATTGCGGATTAGAAAAAAGAGCTCCTATGTGTGGTATTCCATATCATGCAGCCAATACATATATAAGCAAACTAGTAAGTAGAGGGTATAAAATAGCCATTTGTGAACAACTGGAAGATCCATCACAAGCTAAAGGGATAGTTAAGAGAGATATAATAAAAATAATAACTCCCGGTACATATACAGATTCATCTTTTCTTACTGATAAGGAAAATAATTTTATTATGAGTTTATATATAGATGAAAAGTATACAGAGGTAGGAATTTGTTTTGCGGATATATCTACAGGTGAATTTAATTGTACAAATTGTGAGTATGATGAATCAACAATATTAGATGAAATTTCAAAATTTGAACCAAGAGAAATATTAATACAAGATACATTAGATGATAGTATACTATCCAAAATAAAAGAACGTTTTGTTACAGCTTTTTCAAAGAGCGATAATAATTTTTTTGTTAGCGATGCTTTAAATAATATACATACACAGTTTTCGAATTTTGATTTAGATAAAATACCACAAGCATTAATTAATGCATCTAATGGTCTTCTTAAATATATTAATGAAACTCAAAAGATAAATTTATCAAATATTAATGAAATAAACTATTATAGTATTGTTGATTACTTAAGTATAGATATAAATTCAAGAAGGAACTTAGAACTTACTGAGACATTAAGGGAAAAGAGTAGAAAAGGTTCTTTGCTTTGGGTTGTAGATAAGACTAATACAGCTATGGGTGCTAGAGAATTAAGAAAATGGATAGAACAGCCTCTTATAAATAAGAGTAAAATTCAAAATAGATTAGATAGTGTTGAAGAACTTATACGTAATATATCACTTCATAAAGATTTAAAGGAAGCATTAAAAAGTATATATGATATTGAAAGATTAGCAGGAAAGGTTTCTTCTAAAAGTATAAATGCTAGAGAAATGATATCTTTAAAAAACTCATTAGAAAGAATTCCTGATGTAAAGTTTATATTAAGAAATTTTAACAGCAAACTATTAAATCAAATGTATAACAATTTAGATGAACTTAAAGATATATATAATTTAATAAACAATTCAATAAGTGATAATCCTTCTTTATCTGTAAAGGAAGGTAATATAATAAAAGATGGTTATGATAAAAGAATTGATGAGTTAAGAAATGCTAAAAAACACGGTAAAGAATGGATTGTGAAATTAGAGAGTAGTGAAAAAGAGACAACTGGTATAAAATCTTTAAAAATTAGTTATAATAAAGTGTTTGGATATTTTATAGAAGTGCGAAAAACAAATTTAGAATTAGTTCCAGAGGATAGATATATACGAAAACAAACTCTAGCAAATTCTGAAAGATATATAACACCTGAACTTAAACAAATTGAAGAGAAATTACTTGGTGCCGAAGAAAAACTAACGGAATTAGAATATACGTTATTTGTACAGATAAGAGATGAAATTGAAAAACACATACATAGGCTAAAAAACACAGCTAAAATTATAGCTAAACTGGATTGTTTAAGTTCTTTAGCTGCAGTTGCTTTAGATAATAATTATTGTAAACCAGAACTTAATACTGAAGGATTTATTTCTGTAGAAAGTGGAAGACATCCTGTAGTAGAAAAAATGATTCCTGTTGGAACGTTTATTGAAAATAATACTGATTTGAATGATAAAGATAATCAACTGCTTATAATTACAGGACCTAATATGGCGGGTAAATCTACTTATATGAGACAAGTAGCTTTAATTGTATTAATGGCTCAAATAGGAAGTTTTGTGCCAGCTAAAAAAGCTAATATATCAATATGTGATAAGATATTTACGAGAATAGGGGCTTCTGATGATTTGGCTTCTGGAAAAAGTACATTTATGGTAGAAATGTCTGAGGTATCAAATATTTTAAAAAATGCTACAAATAAAAGTTTAATTTTGCTTGATGAAGTTGGTAGAGGAACAAGTACTTATGATGGACTCAGCATTGCTTGGTCAGTTATAGAATATATATGTAAAAATAAGAATTTGAGAAGTAAGACTCTTTTTGCTACTCATTATCATGAACTTACAACCTTAGAAGGAAAGATTGAAGGAGTAAAAAATTATTGTGTAAGTGTAAAAAAAGTAGGAAGTGATATTGTATTTCTTCGTAAAATTATTCCTGGAGGAGCAGATCAATCTTATGGTATAGAGGTTGCAAAATTAGCTGGACTTCCTACTGAAGTTTTAAGTAGAGCTAGAGATATATTAGATGAATTAGAAGAAAATAAATCTAATGAGGATAAAAATAAAATTAATAAAGTTATAGAACACAATTGTAATGAAGAATATAATTCTTGCGATAAAAAAGATAAGCCTGAAAAAAATAAAAACATTGTAGTAAAAGAAGCTGCAGTGGATAAAGTTTATCATGAAGATGAAACAAAATCAGAGCCAATTCAGATTTCTTTTTCAGATTTAGAAAAAAATGAATTGTTAGAGTATATAAAACAAATAGATATATTAAATTTAACACCTATGGATGGATTTAATGAACTATATAAAATAGTAAAAAAGTCAAAGATGCTGTAAAGAGGTGAAGACATGAAGAGAATAAATCTATTAGATGAATCAACTTCAAATAAAATTGCTGCAGGTGAAGTAATTGAAAGGCCTTTTTCTGTTGTAAAAGAATTATTAGAAAATAGTATAGATGCAAAATCTAAAAATATTACTATCGAAATTAAAGAGGGCGGACAAAAGTATATAAAAATTATAGATAATGGGCACGGCATACATCCAGATGACATTGAAAAAGCTTTTATGCCTCATGCAACAAGTAAAATTAAAACTTCAGAGGATATTTTTAAAGTTAGTACATTAGGTTTTAGGGGGGAAGCTTTAGCTAGTGTTGCCTCTGTATCTAAAACTTATATGAAAACTAGAGTTGAAGATATTAATTATGGAAAAGAAATTTATATATGTGGAGGCAACATAGAATATATTAAGGATGCAGGGCTTAATGTTGGTACTTCTATAGAAGTAAAAGATTTATTTTTTAATGTGCCTGCAAGACAGAAATTTTTAAAGTCTTCTCAAAGAGAATCTGCACTTATTTCTGATATAGTTACTAGATTGGCATTAGCTAATTCAGATATATCCTTTAAGTTACACAGTAATGATAGAAAAGTGTTATCTACCTATGGAAATAACGAATTATGTGATACTATAAGGGAATTATACGGAAAAAGTACTTATGATAACATAATTAGTTTTGAGGGACACTCGGATATTGCAACTGTATATGGATATATAGGTAATGCTGAAATAAGCAGAAAGAGTAGAAATAAGCAAACTATATTTGTAAATAAAAGATATATTAAGAGTGGTTTAATTACAGCAGCAGTAGAGAATGCTTTTAAATCATTTTTAACAGTAAATAAGTTCCCGTTTTTTGTATTGTTTTTAGATATATATCCTGAATTTATAGATGTAAATGTACATCCAACTAAATCTGAAATTAAAATTAGTTGTGATAGACATATTTATAAGCTGGTTTTTGATACAGTACATAAAGCTATTGCAGAAAGTTTAAAGGATTCTTTTTATATTCCTACGGATGATATTGAAGATGAAAAGTCTAATAAGTCAATATTTATTGATGATAAAATAACTAATGAGCAAATACCTATAGATTTAAAGTCACATAAAGTTATTAAAGAAGATGACGATAAAATAAATAATTTTCAAAGTACAGATGATAAAAAAGTAGGTGTTAAATGTGATCATGTAGGTAAATTAGATTTCAATAATGAAAAAGAAACTACTTATGTAGGAAATAGTAATGCATATGTTAAGGATAATGTGTATAATAAAGTGAAAAAAGATGATATCATTAACAATGAGAAATTTAATTTTAATAAACAATCATATAATCCCTCGATAGATTTAGTAAAAGAAGAAAGTAGTGTTGAAACTGATTATACTGAAAAATTTCCGGAGTTAAATGTAATTGGTCAATTTAATAAGTCTTATATTTTAGCTCAATACAACAGCGAATTATATATTATAGACCAACATGCTGCTCATGAAAAAATTCTATTTGAAAAATATAAAAAAGAAATTTTGAAACAGAAAGTAGTTTCTCAAGTATTAATTACTCCATTAATATTAGAGTTGAGTAATGAAGATTTTGTATATTACACTGAGAATGAGAAAATATTTAAAGAAATAGGTTTTGATATAGAAATTTTTAGTGATAACTCTCTTTATATAAGAGAAGTTCCTACACTATTGGGAGACACTAATTTTAAAGAACTATTTTTTACTATAGTAGATAATTTAAAAGCTATGGGTAGTGGAAAAACTGATGAAATTAAATATCATAAAATAGCAACCTTAGCTTGTAAGGCTGCAGTGAAAGCTAATAATAAATTAACAGACATAGAGATGAAAGCATTAATTAATGATTTGAGATTTATTGATGAACCTTTCACTTGTCCTCATGGAAGGCCTACAATTATAAAGATTACACTTAACGAGCTTGAAAAGAAATTTAAAAGAATTCAATAGAAAAGGTGATTGACGTGAAAGATTTACTCATAATAGCAGGCCCCACAGCAGTAGGGAAAACCAATATTTCTATAAAACTTGCGCAAGAACTTAATGGAGAAATTGTTTCTTCAGATTCTATGCAAATATATAAGCATATGGATATAGGTTCAGCAAAAATTACTGAAGAAGAGATGCAAGGCATTCCGCACCACATGATAGATATAATTGAGCCTAGTAAAAATTTTAGTGTGGCTGAATTTAAAGAGTTAGCTGAAGAAAACATTAATAACATACTTAATAAAGGAAAATATCCTATGCTGGTTGGTGGAACTGGATTGTATATAAACTCAGTAATATTTAACTATACTTTTACACAAACACATAAAGATGAAAATTATAGAAAAAGTCTTCAGTGCCTTGCAGATGAAAAAGGTAAGGAATATGTTCATAATCTTTTAAAAGATATAGATCCTGAATCTTATGAAAGGCTTTATCCTAATGATTTAAAAAGAGTTATTAGGGCTTTAGAAGTTTATAAAAATACTGGAAAAACTATAAGTGAATTTACTAAAGAGCAAGAAAAAACGCTTTATGATATTCCATATAACATACATTATTTTGTACTTAACATGGACAGGGCTAAACTTTATGATAGAATAAACAAGAGAGTTGATATTATGTTAGAGCAGGGATTAATAGATGAAGTTATAAAATTAAAGGAAATGGGTTATACTTCAAATATGCAGTCAATGAAAGGAATTGGATATAAGGAAATACTTCATTATTTAGATGGAGAAATTTCATTAGAAGAAGCTGTATATTTAATAAAAAAAGGAAGTAGAAATTATGCAAAGCGTCAACTTACATGGTTCAGAAAAGATCCTAGAGCTATTTGGATAAATAAAGATGAATTTTGCAATGAAGATGAAATAATTCAATATATAATTGAAAATATAAAAAAAGTTTAGGCATTTTTAATCTAAATAAAAGGATTTTTTAAAAATTTATAGAATCAATAACAATAAGGCTTAAGGAGGTTGAGTTAAAGATGAGCAAAAACAATAATAACTTACAGGATATTTTCTTAAATAGTGCGAGAAAAAATAGAATTCCAGTTACAATATATTTAACTAATGGATTTCAACTAAAGGGTCATGTAAAAGGATTCGATAGTTTTATAGTTGTATTAAGTAGCGACGGAAAGCAAATGATGATATATAAACATGCTATATCAACAATTACTCCATTAAAACCAGTTTTATTTAATCAAGAAAATACAGAAGGATAGGCATTAAGTTGCCTATTCTTTTTTTATGTGCTAATATGAATAAGGATTTTATTGTTAGGAGGTTATTAATTAATGATAGATAAAACTAAAGAATTATTAAAAAAACAGTATAATATAAGTGATTATGTTTTAGGAATATATGAAAAAGCACTAAAAGATGTTTCTTCACAATTTGAAAAACTAAATGAGATAAGAGAATACAATCAAATTAAAGTATTAAATGCTTTTCAAGAAGAAAGAATAAGTGATACTCATTTCACTAATTCAACTGGATATGGTTATGGAGATATTGGAAGAGATACTTTAGATAAAGTTTATGCTAAAATATTTAATACTGAAAGTGCACTTGTTAGGCCTCATTTTGTAAATGGTACTCATGCTATTGCAGCTGCTTTATTTGGCAATTTAAGACCTAATGATACTATGGTTTCAGTATGTGGAACACCATATGATACTCTTCATGATGTTATTGGTATAAATAAAGATGATAATAAAGGTTCTTTAAAAAACTTTGGTGTAAAATATAAACAATTAGAGTTAACAAATGAAGGAAAAATAAATTTAAATGAATTAAAAAAAATGTTAAATGAAGATGAAAGTATTAAATTAGTACATATTCAAAGGTCAGCAGGTTATGGATGGAGAAAATGTTTATCTATAGCAGACATTAAAGAGACTGTTGATACTATAAAGAGTGTAAGAAAAAATATTATTTGTTTTATAGATAATTGTTATGGAGAATTTGTTGAAACTTGTGAACCAACAGATGTAGGAGCGGATTTAATAGCTGGTTCTTTAATTAAAAATATAGGGGGAGGAATTGCTCCAACTGGTGGATATATAGCTGGTAAAAAGGAATATGTGGAACAAGCTTCTTATAGACTTACTATTCCTGGAATAGGGGGAGAGTGTGGTTCAACTTTTGGAGTTATGAGATTATTTTATCAAGGATTATTTTTAGCACCACACATTTCTATGGAAGCTTTAAAAGGAGCTATATTATGTTCTAGAATAATGGAACTAGCAGGTTTTGAAGTTTTACCTAAGTATGATGATGAAAGAAGCGATATAATTCAAGCGATAAAATTTAATGATAAAGATAAGTTAATAAAATTCTGTAAGGGTATACAAAAGGGATCTCCAATTGATTCATTTGTAGAATGTGAACCATGGGATATGCCAGGATATGATGATCAAGTAATAATGGCAGCTGGAGCGTTTGTCCAAGGAGCTTCTATAGAATTATCAGCGGATGCACCTATAAGAGAGCCTTACATAGCATACTTACAAGGTGGACTTACTTTTGATCATTCTAAGATTGCCATACTAGTAGCATTATCAAAAGTTTTGAACAATTAATGCAAGACTAGCAGTAAGAGGTAAATCTAAACTCCGATAAATAATATATTGCTACAAAACCGTTAACTGCATAAAGTAATTCTAAGCTCTAAAAATTTAACTTTGCTAAAAAACTCAAACTCGCTACACTCAAACAATGAGTTTTTCTTAACGCAAAGTTGAATTTTTAGAGCAAGAATTACTAATTATTTGTTAAAATAGTTTTTACGCAATATATTATTTATCTACGTTATAGTTACTTCTATTCTGTAAAAGTTGAATTATCAAATGATGTCTTCTATATTATATAGATATTTACCACAGGGAAAAAGGTTTAGCAGAATAATTGAAAATAAGGTATAAGAACAGGGAATCTTTAAAGATAGTGAATAATTATCGTTAAAAAATTCCTTATCTTATACTTTTTTATTTGCGTGTTTAAGAAATAGAATATAAGATTAAAATTGAATATTGGGAGTGATAAAAATGGACATTATAAGAAAAAATCTTAAAAAATATGAATTAGCAATATTTTTTATGATGACTTTTTGTTTAGTTGGACAATGTGGGGAATTTTATATGTTTTTTCAAAAAATCTTTAATAATGGTTATACTTATTTTCAGGAACACAGCAGTTATTTTGTTGTTCAAATTATACTGGGATTAATAGTTTTGTTGTTCGTTATATCTGACATGATTAGAAAACCATTAATTACTATGCAAAAAGATGCAGGTAAATTTATATAAAAGAAAATTTACCTGCATCTAAATTGTCTTTAGTATTTTCTGTATATACCTACTAACTTACCTATAACATCACAATTAGGAACAATTATAGGATCCATTGTTTTGTTTTCTGGTTGAAGTCGTATATGGTCTTTTTCTAAGAAAAACCTTTTTATTGTAGCTTCACCATCAACTAATGCTATTACTATATCACCATTGTGAGCAGTAGAGGCTTTTTCTATAATGGCTAAATCTCCATTATATATTCCAGCTTCTATCATACTTTCGCCATTTACATGTAATATAAACAATTCTTTATTGCTTTTTACAAAATTAAGAGGTAAAGTAAAATACTCTTCAATATTTTCTACTGCTAAAATAGGTTGACCAGCAGTTACATTACCAACAATAGGAATATCAACCATTTCCTTTTTTATTAATGAATCTTTTAATATTTCGATTGCTCTTGGCTTAGTAGCATCTCTTCTTATGTAGCCCTTTTTCTCTAATTTTGATAAATGATTGTGTACTGTAGAAGTAGATTTCAAACCAACAGCTTTACAAATTTCTCTTACAGAAGGGGGGTAACCTCTACTTTGAATCTCATTTTTAATAAATTCATATATTTGTTGCTGTTTATTACTTCCTTTTGCCATAATTAATACCACTCCTTAATTATATTTGAATTATACCATATAAAACATCAAATAGCAAACTTATGTTCCCAATAAAGAGGAGCTTTAGTATTGGCAAGTTTAAAGTAAAAGTGTTGATTATTTAAAGGGGATTTGATATAATATACAATTGTAAAATTTGATAGTAAAGAAGGAGAAAATTTATGACAAAGTATTGTATATTTGATAAGAATAAAGTTTGCGACGATTGTGGAGAATGTTATAAATGCGAATTAGATCCTAAAAAAACATGTGATAATTGTGGTAAATGCATGGAATTAGAAGGGTATGACGTAAAGCAAATAAAGATTGATGAAGTTTTAGAAACTCCTGATGAAGTTAAACAATATAAAAAGGAATCATATGAAGAAAATATTCAAAATATATTAGATAATATGAATTTAACAGACGAGGAAAAGAAAAAGGTTGAAGAATTTAAGAAAAAAATTGAAGAAAACAAAAATAAAGTGAATGATGATGATAATTTGGAAATGGAATATATTGATGATAATGAAGGTATAAAAGATATATTAAATGATGAAAGTAAATTTAAAAATATGGCGGATGAAGTATTCCCTGGATTTATCAAAATAAATGGAAAGCTTAAATAATTAAGCTTTCCATTTATTTTTTTATGCAGTATATGTCTTTGTCATTTATTTCAATGATATCGTATACAATATTAATTTAAAATTAAATTAATTACTTCCTCTTTTATTAAGGCGGATTTATGAGAATATCGATGCAAATAAGGACTTTTATTGCTCATTATCAATGATTCTCAATTACAACTCAAATGAAAATAAAAATATAACTATAGTTAACTAGTTAACTATAGTTATATCAACGGTTTAAAAGTTAATTGAGTATTTGATTAATTATTCAACTTTATCAGTAAAAAAATACTGTCTAGCGAAGGGAAATGATATATTGCGTAAGAAACATTTGAACAAAGTTTACAAGTTCTTAGCTTTGCGAATTTGAAAAAAGTCATTTTTAAATTACTGATTCCTATGGAATATTAATTAAAAAATCTTTTTTTCAATATGAGTAAAGATTAGAACTTGTTACTGAAGTGAAAGGTTTCTAAGCAATATATCAATTTCCGCAGTGGTTGCTTTTCACCTGCGAAAATTGAGTTAATTATCATCTATATTGGCCAAAGGATTTGAATTGACAGCTTGTCTTAATTTTTCATCATCAACATGAGTATAAATTTGAGTGGTAGATATATTTTCATGGCCCAAAATCTTTTGAAGACTTCTAATATCTACTTTGCCATACTTGTACATAAGAGTAGCTGCAGTATGCCTTAATTTGTGAGGGGTACATTTTTCTTTATTTAACCCAGCTTTTTTTATGTACTTTTTCACCATAATTTGTATTGTTCGCTTGTTTATCCTTCTATTATTTCTGCTTAGAAATAGGGCATCTTTATCTTCTAACGATAAAGGCTTTTTAGACTTTGAAAGCTGCTGAGATCTTATTACGAGATAATCATTTATAGATTTGATACAAGCGCTATTTAAATAAATAGTTCTTTCTTTGTTGCCTTTACCTATGATAGTTAATGTATCGGTTTTTATCTTTGAAATATTTATGCTGCACAGCTCTGAAATTCTTAATCCACAGTTTAAAAATAAAGTTATTATGCAGTGGTCTCTGATTCCATTAGAACTACTGCTATCTATAGCACTTAAAAGCTGTTTACTTTCCTCTAATGTTAAATAAACTGGATTTCTTTTATCGATTTTTGGAGATTCAAGGTCTGCTGCAGGATTTTCATTAATTACTTTAGCTTTGGTAGAAAGATATTTAAAAAAAGACTTTAAAGTAGCTACTTTTCTAGCTCTAGCATAGGAACCATTAGCTCTATATTCCTCTACAAAGGAAAGAAAAGCATATAAATCAGATAAAGCAATCTGAGATAAAAAAGTATCATCTATATCACTTATTTGTACATTTTCAAATTCATCAGCATTTGATAAACCTTTGTATAATTTTAAAAAACGAAAGAACATCATCATATCTAATTTGTAAGCTTTAATTGTATTAGGAGATTTGCCTTTAATGGTACTTAAATAATTTAAAAATTCTCTTAAACATACAGGAAGATTATTTTGCTGAAGCTGTTTGATGTTATATTTCATAGTTTACCTCCATTCTTAGTGCGAATTTCGCGAAATGTATATTTCGCGAAATAAGATTTCTACAAAAGGGGTGAAAAATCCTTCTTATTTGTATATTTTTTTAGAATTAAACTCTTTCATGGACTTATAAATATACTTTTGAATGATTTAAAAATCAAATTTAGTATCAAATTTGATTTTATAATATAAATTTAAAATATAGTTAGCAATTTAAATATAATATAAATTTCACTATTTCACAAATTATTTCCCAAAATTTCAGAAGGTAATTTAAAGAAATTGATTTTAGTATACGGAATAGTTATTATGTAAACTAGTCATGAATAAATATTCTATTAAAAAATCGTAAAGGTACATATTGCATAAAAAGCCTTGAGTTTATATTTTTTCAATAACAAGAAAGATTGAAATCTAAATTAAGATTTCAATCTTTCTATAAATATTATATAAAGAGTTATACGTTAACTACCCCTTCTGCTCCTAAAACTTCTTTGTTTTGTTCTAAAACTGGTTTTACATATTCATCTATAAATTCGCTTACTTGAATTGGCGCTCTTCCTGTAAATTTAACAGGATCGATAATTTCTAAAATTTCTTTTTCACTCATTTTGAATGATTTATCTTTAATGATTAGTTGTATTAAATTATTGTCTAATCCCTCTTGTTTTACTCTTTTAGAAGCTTGCATAGAATACTCTCTTATTTTTTCGTGAAGATCTTGTCTATCTCCCCCTCTTTTAACAGCTTCCATAAGTATATTTTCTGTAGCCATAAAAGGTAATTCTCTATTAACGTGAGCTGCAATTACTTTATCATATACAACTAAGTTACTAGAAACATTTAAGTATAGATTCAATACTCCATCTAATGCTAAGAAAGCTTCAGATACTGCTATTCTTTTGTTTGCGGAATCATCTAACGTTCTTTCGAACCATTGAGTAGAAGCTGTAATAGCTGGATTTAATGAATCCACGATGATATATCTTGATAAAGCCCCTATTCTTTCGGATCTCATAGGGTTTCTTTTATAAGCCATAGCGGATGAACCAACTTGTTTCTTTCCAAATGGTTCTTCGACTTCTTTCATGTTTTGAAGTAGTCTTAAATCGTTACTAAATTTGTATGCACTTTGAGCTACTGTAGAAAGAGCATTTAACACTAAAGAATCTATTTTTCTTGTATATGTTTGGCCTGTAACAGGAAAAGATGCATGAAATTCCATTTTTTCTGTAACTAATTTATCTAAATTTTTAACCTTTTCACTGTTTCCTTCGAAAAGTTTCATAAAACTAGCTTGAGTTCCTGTTGTACCTTTAACTCCTCTAAGTCTTATTTGACCTAATACAAAATCAATGCTTTGTAAATCTATTAATAGTTCCTCAATCCATAACGTAGCTCTCTTCCCTACTGTAGTTAATTGAGCAGGCTGTAAATGTGTAAAGCCTAGAGTAGGTAAATCTTTATAATTTAAAGCAAATTTGCTTAAAGAATCAATTACGTTTATGACTTTATTCTTAACAAGCTTAAGAGCTTCTTTCATTATTATAAGGTCTGTATTGTCCCCTACATAACAGCTAGTAGCTCCTAAGTGTATTATTCCTTTTGCATTTGGACATTGCACTCCATAAGCATATACATGGCTCATAACGTCGTGACGTATCTCTTTTTCTTTTGCTTCTGCTACTTCGTAATTTATATTATCCATATTACTTTTTAATTCAGCTATTTGTTCATCAGTTATATTCAAACCTAATTCTTTTTCACTTTCTGCTAATGCAACCCATAATTTTCTCCAAGTTTTAAACTTTTTATCTTGGGAAAATAAATATGACATTTCTTTTGAAGCGTATCTTTCTCCTAAAGGTGATGTATAACTATCTCTCATTTTAAAACCTCCGATGCGTATAAAATTAGTAAATGTTTGTTCATAATTCATATTATATCATACTATTTGAAAATAAGTAACAAAATTGTTCGTATAATTTTTTAAAAATATTTTTATTGCTATCATCTAAGTTAACAAGGTTAACTATAAACTAAGCTTTATATTATATAGATTCACATTACCTGTACAGCCAATGTAAAACTATTTAAAAAAAGTTTAGTTCTCATATGTAAATATTAAATTTATAATCTGTCTATCTAATAAAGCTCAGTGTTCTACAGCTATATAAGAATAAGTTTTATAAGTCTACTATTACATACAGCATATACTTGATTCATAATTATTATGATATATTATGATTAATTTTAAAACAATTACTTTAAAATAATATTTAAATTACAGTAAGTTAACTAGTTAACTTACTTAAAAATATGTTTAAACTTAATTTGAATTTGTAAGTTTTATTCAAAACAAAATAAATTCACAGCTTTGATTATACCATATTACAACATTTTTTTTATCATTAACTCAATTTTTATAAGTAAAATTATAAAATTATAAAATATGTTCTAATATATATGATTGAAAAATATAATTTACTAAGTAATAAAGAAATAAGTATATAAATAATATTTAACAAAAAGGAGGAGCCAAGGATACTTATGTATAAATTCAGTTTGATTGATAAAATTTCTTTTATATTAGTAATTATCGGAGCGTTAAATTGGGGATTAAAAGGATTGACAAATATTGATTTGGTTTACTTATTATTTGGAGGTTCAGCAGTACTTACAAGAATAATATATATATTAATTGGAGTAGCTGGTATAAACATGCTTATTTTCTTAATAAAGAGTAGAGACATGAAGTGAAGTTGTGGTAAAATAATAAGAAAATTTTATTATCAAAATTAAATTTAAGTTTCTTTTAAATATTTCTGTTATAATTATTATGACAGAAATATTTTACTAAGGATGTGATTTGTATGTATATTATGGATTATCATGTACATTCCACCAATTCATTTGATGGTAAATCAAAAATAAACGATATTTGTAGAAGAGCTGTACAAAAAGGAATTAAAGAAATTTGTTTTACTGAACATTTCTCTGTAGATCCTGTAATACCAACCTATGGATATATAAATTTAGATTCATATTCAAAAGAAATTGAAGAAAATAAAAACTTGTTTAAAGATAAACTTGTTATAAAAAAAGGACTTGAAATATGTGAGCCTCACTTAAATTATGAGAAACTTCAAGAAGAATTAAATAATCAAGAATTAGATTTTATAATAGGTTCTGTACATAATATAAATAAAACAAAATTAAGAAAGTATATACAAGGTAAGAATAACAAAGACGCATATAGAGGCTTTTTTAAAGAAGTTTATTTACTTGCTTGTTCTAGTAATATTGATATAATTGGTCACTTAGATTTATTAAAAAGATATGCATATAATGATTTAGGAAATTATAAGTTTTTAGAGTCTGCTGATATAATTGAAGCTATTTTAAAAAAGGTTATAGAAAGAAATATAGGAATAGAAATTAATACTTCTGGTTTTAGAAGTGATGTAAAAGAAATGTTCCCTTCTGTGGATGTATTAAAGATGTATAAAAGCTTAGGAGGAGAAATAATCACTATAGGTTCAGATTCTCATAGTGCAGAATTAGTTGGAGAGGATCTAAATAATGCGTTGGATTTACTTAAGTATTGTGGATTTAGATATATTTTTAAATATAATAGAAGAAAACCAGAAGCTATAAAAATTTGAAGAATTATATGAAAAGTGAATGCAATATTACTCGAGAAAATTTTCTCGAGTTTTTTTATGCAATATATGTCTTTATTATGTTATAGTTAAATACTATTTTTCAGTCCATTGCTATAACCGTTAAGACTTACGGCTCTATATAAGCCAGGTTTTTGAAAATAAAATTCGCAATATTTAAAATTATTATTTTTATGAATATTTTTTAAATTAATATTGTATATATAGTACAGCTTATTGTATTATATAGACATGTAGAATTTAATGTGACAACAGATTATGAAAATTAATTTATTAGTAATTAAAATAATTTTTGGAGGTTGATGCAAATGAGTAAAAATGTAAATATTGACTGGAATAACTTAGGATTTAGTTATATAAAAACTGATTTCCGATATATTTCAACTTGGAAAAATGGACAGTGGGACGAAGGTAAATTAGTCGAAGATAACATGATTTCTATAAGCGAAGCTTCAACTGCTCTTCATTATGGACAACAGTGCTTTGAAGGATTAAAAGCTTATCGTACAAAAGAAGGAAAAATTCAACTGTTTAGACCAGATCAAAATTCTAAACGTATGAATAATAGTTGTAAACGTGTATTAATGCCAGAAATATCAGAAGAAAAATTTATAGATGCATGTATTAAGGTTGTTAAAGCAAATGAACATTATGTTCCACCTTATGGTACAGGTGCAACTCTTTATTTAAGACCTTTTGTAATAGGTGTTGGTAATAATATTGGAGTAAAACCTGCTCCAGAATATATCTTCTGTGTTTTCTGTCTTCCTGTAGGACCTTATTTCAAAGGCGGAATGTGTCCAGTAAACTTTACTATAGCAGATTATGATAGAGCAGCACCTTATGGCACAGGTGCTGCAAAAGTTGGAGGAAACTATGCTGGAAGTATGCTTCCACACAAATTAGCAACAAAAACAGGATTTGCAGATTGTATATACCTTGATCCTGCAACTCATACAAAGATAGAAGAAGTTGGCGCAGCGAATTTCTTTGGAATAACTAAAGATGATAAATTTGTAACTCCAAAATCTCCATCAATACTTCCAAGCATAACTAAGTATTCTTTATTACATATAGCTAAAGAATATTTAAATATGGAGACTGAAGAAAGAGATGTTTTAATTGATAACCTTGATGAATTTAAAGAAGCAGGTGCATGTGGAACAGCTGCTGTAATAACTCCTATTGGCGGTATTGAATATAAAGGAAAACTTCATGTATTCCACAGCGAAACTGAAGTAGCTCCAATAACTAAAAAACTTTATAATACACTTTATGGAATACAGTTAGGAGATGTTGAAGCTCCAGAAGGATGGATTGTGGAAGTTAAATAGAACGTTTGTTCTCCTCCCCTGTTTTTTGCATATTTATAACTTATACTCTAGAAAATACTTGTACATCCATTAGGTTACTAACATATTAACTATAGAATTGTATAAGCTATAAGTAAAACAAAAGAGGAGGTAATATATATGTCATATCAAAAATTAGTTCCAGAAGCTAAGAAAGGTTTAAATAAATTTAAAATGGAAGTTGCTAGAGAATTAAATGTACCATTAAGTGATTATAATGGTGAGCTTACTTCTAAACAGAATGGTTCTGTTGGTGGAGAAATGGTAAAAAGAATGGTCGATCAATACGAAAAAAATCTATAATTTTAACTAGTTAATTTATATTTGCATATATTAAAAAAGATAAGAAATTTAAAAATTTCTTATCTTTTTTACGAGTACAGAACAAATGTTCTATACTCGTATTTTTTGCATATTTATTTTTAGGTACACTTTAATTTTGCATAGTTTTTTCTAACGTATCTATACTTAAAGGTTTATAAAAATAATACCCTTGTATCATGTCACAATTCATATCTTTTAATAATTCTGATTGATCTTTGTATTCTACACCTTCAGCAACAACTTCTAGTTTAATTTTATGAGCTAAGTGTATAATACCATCTGTAATATCTTTTGCTTCTAGAGAAGTGGTAATATCATCAATAAAAGACTTGTCAATTTTAACAGTATCAATTGGAAGTTTTCTCAAATAGTTTAAAGAAGAATATCCTGTTCCAAAATCATCAAGTGCAATTTTCAATCCCATTTTTTTAAATTCTTTTAATAGTTGTATGTTGTCATGTAAATTTTTCATTAAAACACTTTCTGTTATTTCAAATTGAAGAAATTCAGGATTTGTATTAGTTTCTTGTAAAATATTCTTAACTGTTTTCATCAAATCCTGTTGTTGAAGTTGAATAGATGATATATTTATAGAAATAGTATTAAAATTATATCCTTTATTTTCCCATTTTTTCTTTTGTATACAAACTGATTTTAACACCCATTTAAAAATATTATGTATAATACCAGTTTGCTCTGATATTGGTATAAATTCATAAGGAGAAATCTTTCCTAGTGTTTCACTATTCCATCGTAAAAGAGCTTCAGCGCCCCTAATTTTACCTGATTTTAAATCTACTTGAGGTTGATAATATATATCCAATTCGCCTCTACTTAAAGCAGTTCTTAACCCATTTTCAATTTCTATTTTTCTAGAAATATCATTGCTTAAGTTTTTATCAAAAAAACAATATCTATTTTTACCTAAAAACTTCGCTTTGTACATTGCAGTATCTGCATTTTTTATTATTAAATTTACATTATCCCCTTCTGTGGGATAAATTATTATTCCTATACTTGCAGAGATATATACTTGTTTTTTACCTATTTTAAATTTACTATTAAACATATTAAGTATTGTTTGCGCTATATTAGCAGCTTCAGTATGATGTATTACCTCAGGAAGCAATATTAAAAATTCATCCCCACCAAATCGTGCTATTACATCACCTTGATTTACATATTGCTTTAAGTTATTACTAATTTTTTTTAAAAGCATATCACCATAATTATGACCTAAAGAATCATTAATTTTTTTAAAATCATCTAAATCTAAAAATAGTACTGTTCCCCTATGGTTTTTTTCTAATTCATGTTTAAGTTGATTTGTAAAAAATAATCTATTTGGGAGCTTAGTGAGGTGATCATAGTAGGCTAAGTTTTGTATTTTTTCATATGCTTTAGAAAGTTCATTATAACTTTTCTCAAGATTTTTTTCAGATTTTTTTATCATAAAATAAAGCATAAGTGAGGTGAAACAAACAAATAAGTATCCTTTGATACTACCAATCAAGACAAAAATGTGTATTTTTTCAATTAAATGAAACAATAAGCTATCAGAAAAAAAGATCCAAAGCAAACTTACTATAGCGTAAATAATGGAAATCTTCAATGGAGTCTTATTTATATTCATAATAATAAAATCCCCTCTATTTTTTTATTTATTATAATAAAATATATACTAATTTTTTGTATAGTACAATAACTTTATACTGTTTTTTAAAAATTAGTGACTTAATTTATAACAAATTTGACAAAACTATAGGATAAGGATAAAATTATATAAGTTTTTTATTATCATTAAGTTACAAAGGAGAATGTTATGACAATTTTATTTGATAAGTTAGGAATAAATTTAAATTTAGTAAAAGGATTAGAAAAAGAAAATATAACTAAACCCACAGATATTCAGATAAAAACAATACCATTAGCGCTGCAGAATAAAGATATAATAGGTCAATCAGAAACAGGAAGTGGAAAAACATTAGCTTATTTACTACCTATATTTGAAAAAATAGATAGTTCTAAAAGAGAAATGCAGGCTATTGTATTAGCACCAACTCATGAATTAGCAATGCAGATAAATGAAGAGATAAAGATTCTAAGTGACAATTCAAAAGTTCCAATAACCTCTACTACAATAATAGGAGAAGTAAATGTAAAAAGACAAATTGAAAAACTAAAAGAAAAACCTCACATAATAGTAGGTTCTTCAGGAAGAATACTTGAACTTATAAAAAAGAAAAAAATAAAAGCACATACTATCAAAACTATTGTTATAGATGAAGGAGATAGACTTTTAAATCCCAATAATATAAACAATGTAAAAGCTATCATAAAAACTACAATGAGAGATAGACAATTAATGGCGTTTTCTGCTACTATAAATGAAAAAACAATAAACATAGCAAAAGATTTAATGAAAGAACCAGAAGTTATAAAAATTAAACAAAAAAAAGAAGTTAACAGTAATATTAATCATTTATACTTAGTTGGTGAACAAAGAGATAAAATTCAAATTTTAAGAAAACTTGTAGCTGCTTTAAAACCCAAAAAAGCTCTTGTATTTATAAATAAAAGTCAAGAAATTGAAGTAACTACAGCAAAACTTCAATATCACCACATTAAAGCATACGGTATATATGGTAATGCATCAAAAGAGGAACGAAAAAAAGCTTTAGAAGGTATAAGAAGCGGCAAATTTGAACTCCTAGTAGCGTCAGATATAGCTGCTAGAGGATTAGATATAAAAGGTGTAACACATATCTTTAATTTAGATTTACCGTCTGATTCTAAGGATTATCTACATAGAGTAGGTAGAACTGGTAGAGCAGGCAAGTTAGGTACTGCTATTTCTATAGTTACAAAAAAAGAAATAAGTTTAATTAAAAGGTATGAAAAAGACTTTAATATAGAAATTTTACCTAAGAAATTATATAAAGGTTCTCTAATAGACTTTGGTAAAAAACAAAACTTAAAATAAAGATTAAAATAAAGTAAAAAGTAGAAAGTTTAAAGTAGAAATGTGGATGTTTTTCTAAAGGAAAAACTTTTTATTAGAATTATTTAATTTAGGCAAAGCTTAAATTATAATGTATTACTCTCCGAAAGTTGATTTTTGGAGAGTTTTCTTTTTTACACAAAATGAAGGTTGATTTTTGCTAAGACAAAAATTTAAAATTATTAACTCAACTTTTGCAGTAAAAAAATACTGCTTAGCGAAGGAAAATGATATATTGTGTAAGAAACATTTGAACAAAGTTTACAAGTTCTTAGCTTTACGAATTTGAAAAAAGTTATTTTTTAATTACTGATTCCTA